>NZ_JBHOQV010000119.1:0-1230 GCF_042408735.1 Thermogemmatispora sp. | reverse complement strand
GCCAAATTGACGGCACTCTGGAGCTGCTGGACAGCAGGGATCGCCTCCTGAGCCAGCATCACGCTCATTTCATACTGGCCCAGGTTGGCATAGGCCTGGGCCATCAGGATGGCCGCATAAGCGTGCTGGCGACGAGGCCCGGTTTCCTCTGTTGGGCTTTCCGCAGGCAGCACCGCTAGCGCCTCTTTATTCCATCCCATACCGATCAGTGCAGCCCCGCGGTCCACCAGACACCGTGTCAGGTCAACACGCAAATGGTACACAGGTTCTAAGGAACCGTGAGATAAGAGCGTTATGGCCTGGTCAAAGCAACGCGCCACCGAAGACCAGGCTACTTTCCCTTGCTGGGCTGCAACCCATGCCTCAAACACGCCGAGACGGATCAGGAGGCCGGCTTGTACCAGAGGAGGAAGCCGTCTCAGCAAGGACCGAGCTTCCTCTGCATCACGGCTTCCGCGGAGATCATGTGCATCATACCAATTCGTGATGCGCCGTTCCAGCGCTACTCCGAGCAGGGCCACATCATCCAGATGCTGAGCCCATCTCACAGCTTTCGCAAAGTGCTCTTCTGCCTCCTGGAAGCACTGCTGATCTCGCAGGACCTCCCCGCTCAGCAAGTGATATTGTGCGAGGAGTGAGGCCAGTTTCGGCTGATCAGACCGGGCCCAGGGGAGCGCCTCATAGAGCAAGCTCATCATCTGCTTCGCCTCGGCTAACCGGGCCACTGCTGTTTGCCGCCAGTGCGTGTGATACAGGGCCTCCAGCCGCTGCGCTGCGGCTTCCGGATCAACGGCTCTGCGCGTGATCACAGCAGGCCCCACCTGTTCTCGCAAGGCGGCGCTGACCCCACCTGAACCGGGCATCTCTGCCAGCCCAAGCAGCACCGGCGGGATCGCCAGCGTTTCCGCCAAAAAGCGCCGACGGCTGATACTGTCGAGCCCTTCTTTGCGTTCTTCCATGTTTCGTACTGCCCTTTCTGAAATGCCCAGCGCCCGCGCCAGATCGGCCTGTGTCCAACACTTGCCGTCAGGCCGCCGCTTGCGCTGACGAAAGTATCGTACCACCTGACCAGCGTGGGGCCAGCCAGCCTCATCTTCCTCAAAAGGAGGATAGCCCTGCTGGACCCACCACGGACCGGAAGCAGCGCGCGCGTGCTCCTCCCGCGCTGCTCCATCTGCTGCCTGCTGCATCGCCTCTCATCTCCCTTCCTTCACATGCACACGGCTGACG
>NZ_JBHOQV010000022.1:0-6061 GCF_042408735.1 Thermogemmatispora sp. | reverse complement strand
CCCAGTCTCAGAGAGCATTCTCTAAGCTTCTGGTACAGTTGCAGGGGCGTCGATCCGCGTGAGGATACTGAAAGGTTGGCAAGATCCGTAGTATGTGGTGATCCAATCCAGTTGCAGGGGCGTCGATCACGTGAGGATACTGAAAGCCCAGTCTCAGAGAGCATTCTCTAAGCTTCTGGTACAGTTGCAGGGGCGTCGATCCGCGTGAGGATACTGAAAGTTCGGGCTAGAGCCGAAGACGCGAGTAGCATTTAAGTTGCAGGGGCGTCGATCCGCGTGAGGATACTGAAAGTCAGGAAGTACGGTAGGACGACATTCGATCAGAACCAGGTTGCAGGGGCGTCGATCCGCGTGAGGATACTGAAAGGTCGCCGGATCACCGCGGCGAGCGTCTGCTGCTCATGTTGCAGGGGCATCGATCCGCGTGAGGATACTGAAAGGAACCTCGGGTCCGACTGCTGGACTAACGCATGAAGAGTTGCAGGGGCGTCGATCCGCGTGAGGATACTGAAAGGCTGAGCTGAAGTATACGCGTCAGCTTCCAAACTCACGTTGCAGGGGCGTCGATCCGCGTGAGGATACTGAAAGTCGCCACACACACACACGCAGGATTGGTTGTTGTCTCAGTTGCAGGGGCGTCGATCCGCGTGAGGATACTGAAAGAGTGGCAGCGAGAATGATGATCCCGAGTGTGACTAAGTTGCAGGGGCGTCGATCCGCGTGAGGATACTGAAAGTTTTGTGCTGGATGTGCTCCGAGAGCGTCTTGACGTCGTTGCAGAGGCGTCGATCCACGTGAGGATACTGAAAGTCCAATTGCCAGAGGAGTCGCCGGCGGCGTCCCAGAGTTGCAGGGGCGTCGATCCGCGTGAGGATACTGAAAGGAGGATACTGAAAGGCTGCAAGGCGCGTCCCCAGCGGGGGAGAAAGAAACACATCAAGGTCCCCACCACCTGCAAAAGTCCGTCCGAGGCCAGCCTGGCGCTGGCCTCGGTGGCCGCAGCACCTTTCCTTCTTCCTTCCGTGGCACAGGCAGCCTGGTGACTGCTTCTCGCTGGAGCGACCTCTCCTCGCCCTGGTGGAGGCGACTAGTCGACCATGCGTAGCTTGCAAGGGGTGGGGTCGATGGCCACCAAGAAAGGCTGCACCATTCCCTCCAGGGCCACGATCGCCTGACCCGGAGCCAGGTGAGGTAACCTGGACCACAGACCCTCATCGATACCACCGATGCTGCGCTTCAGACGGCTGATAACGTTTGCATCGGTAATCTTATGCAAAATCACATTGTTAATGAGACCCAGTACCTCGTCGGGCAGATGTTGCGGGAGCTGAGTCACAAAGATCAATCCTAGCCAGCGCTTGCGCCCGCGCCGTGCGATGCGGGTCACCTGCTGGAAGAGAATAGGCATCTGACCTACGCGTTCTGCCGAGAGAAACTCGTGAGCTTCCTCGATGATGACCATGACCGGGACTAGCCCCTCGCTGTCTGTGGTGGGCGGGACCTGAGCGGCTGCCGGCGAAGGCTGTCCCTTCCCTGCTTGCTGCTTCTCAAAATTGGCATAGCGCTTATCCTGGAGGTGATGCACACCGCGCAGCAGCTCGGCGATCACCAGATTGTTGATCTGAGGCGAATCGGTATCGCTGAGGTCGATAATTGCGACCTTCCCTCTCCCCAGCATCTCCTCATACTGCAGTGGTTCGGTCTCGGGATTATCGAAGATGCCCAATTTCAGCAGGCGCCTGAGCTTCCCCTGCAAGGCTCGCCAACTGGAAATAGCCCCGGGCAATCCCTTAGCTGCCTCTTTGATCGCCTTCAGGACATCTTCACGGTTCTTTTGCCGAAACGCTTCGCTATGGAACTGGATACTGGCCTCATCCTTCTCGACGAGAAAAGAGCAGGCGCTGACCACATCATAGATATGCTCCAGGCGCATATCTCGATATCCCTCTTCCAGCTCATCCAGCTCCAACAACCAGCTCTGGTTGTCCCTGGATGAGGGTGAAATTGACAGTTGCTGCAGGAGCCGCTTGGTAATATCGTAGGCTTTCAGGTAACGCTCTTGTTGAGCCTCCGTCATCTCCAGTAGCTCGCAGACAAGATATGGCGAGAGCTGATCAAACGAGAGGCAGAAGGGCCGCACCTGACCTTTTTTTTGTTTCGGACTAGCGGTTCGGCGACCGACGAGATGATAGATGGTCACCTGGCTCACGCCGGCGGGCACCTTCTGGCGCCGTTGCAGGGCGGCGATCATCCTCTCATCGTCCGTCGGCTCGTCGATGGTCGTATACTCCCCTTCGGTATCGATGAGCACCGTCGCAAAGCCCTGGCGCTGAAACTGATTCACCAGGCCGGAAACGGTCGTTGATTTGCCGCCGCCCGTTGTGCCGAGGATGCCGACGTGACGGAACCAGAGCGATTTACGCCTGGCCGGGACGCGCACGACCAGGTTCTCGTGACCGATGGCCAGGCCTAGCTCGATCTCGCCGTCCAGTTTGAGCACGCGGGCTGTCTCCTCGCTGGTGAGAAGGTAGACGGGGCTATTCGGTAGAGGTCGGAAGCGCTGTGGAACCAGTTGGCCCCCTGCGCCGCCTAGCTCCTCGCCCAGTAGCTGGACCTGGACGCGCCCGTGGTAGTGCGGCATGAAGACGGAGCCATGAACGGAGGTTGTGACCACAATCGGCGAATCGCCGCGAATGCCATCAGGCTCTGCGAATGGCCCACGGACCACGAGCCCCAGGTAGGAGCGGCCGTCAGTGCTCTTGATGCGGACAGGGGACTGCGCGGGGACTTTCCCGATGTTGGCCTGCGGGAGCACGACGGTCACGGTATTATCGTCGCTGCTTGGCGTATCGAATAACGTTTTGCCGACGTACCCAGGGCCGTAATCAGGCTCCTGCCAGGCGCCACCGGAGCGCCTGGCATCCTCCGCGAGGCGCGCCAAGGCATCGCGAGGGAGGGGCTTGAGAGGCTCCTGCTCTGCCTGTTCCTCAACCAGGCGCCTGGCCTTCTGGGAAGGAATGCCCGCGCGCAGACGCCCACGGGGTTCGGCGGAAGGAAGCTCCTCCAGAGGCCAGAGAGAATCGTTAGAGTTGTTGCCTCGCCTCTTCATTGCTCGTGCCTCTACTTTCTGGCGCGGGTCCGGCGCTCACTCACAAAGCGGAACGGCTCACCTGCACGAACGTAGGCCGTATGAATGGCATCCTCAAAGATGTCGTTGCCGAAGGTGGCCCGGCAGATGGTGTCTGCCAGGTCGATGAGCAGAGGAAAGCCCCGATGCTCCTGCAGGACGCTATCCGCCAGAGCGATCAGAGCAGCCTCAAAGACGTGGTCGATATGGCTATAGAACACATGGGGCGGCGCATAGCGCGAGGCCCGGTAGATACCCATCACAAGCTGGGAGCCGATCTTTCGGCTGAAGTCCCTGGCCTGTTGCTGGAACTGAGTAGGGTAGTGTCCCTGGTCGGCGATTCTGAGCAACCTCTCCTCAATGGTCTCCAGGACCAGGAACTCCAGAGGCTCCAGGGCCTGACCGATGGTCAGCCAGTGGCGCGCGCTGATGTCGCTCTGCACAAAGACCACCTTACGATGGCCGAGCAGCAGTTTCTCTAGCATGGCCAGGCTATGCCTGAACAGCTCCATGCTGCCCGAGCCGGTCAGCAGCTCATAGGGGACAGGAGCACCATGACCCATGCGCCAGGGAGCCTGAGCCTTCCAGGTAAGTACCGCCCGCTCGGCATAGCTCATGATGCCCCGTCGCGCCAGCTCGCTCAACCTGCTCCGCTCCTCAACATCGATACTGCCGCGCTGCCTGCGCTTTTCCAGCAGGGTCAGCAGATCCTCAAGCGGCTCACCGCTCGCCGCTCGCAGATCGCGGCGAAAGAGGCGCTGCGACCAGGACCCCAGGTCGCCCTGGTAGGAGATCAGGCAAACTCCTAGCTGCGTGATAGTGATCGGCAGGCTGTCGTAGCTCAGGCTAGTGCCGTCACAAGCCTCAACGGCTCCGTTGAAGAGCAGAGAGCGATGAGTGTAGCGCAGATCGTCAACTGTGGCACGATAACAGCCAGCGATGCGGGGGGCACCGGGGCGTCTGGCGATGCGCGGAAAGATTTCCCGACGAATCGGCTCGCGCTGAGCCTCCTCAGAAGCGACCGCCTCCTTGATTTCGTCCTCTAATTTCGCGTAGAATGCCCCGAGATCCTCGCCCCTCTGCCACTTTTCGATGTCCAGCGTCTCCTCAAGCGACTCTCCATATGCCTCCTTGTAGGCGCGAGCATCCACCAGGAATGGCTCATCCCACAGAGCCATCTCTTCCTCCCCTTCATTGAACAGTCAACCCGGCAGCTTTTCTACTTTATATTCCACTCCTCCCGGAAAAGTGCGACAGCCTGGTGAGCCTTCCCTTTCAATCGCGGAAGCTGGACAGGCGAGCAATTTTCAGTATTCTCATTTCAGCATCCTCAAGCGGATCGAGATCCCGGCAAGCCTGTGGTCTCGCTCTTCCGGAGATCGTTGCCCTTCGCAAAGAAAGAAAGAGCAGGCCGCTGCCGCGCGCGGCGGTAAGGCATCCTTCATAGCTCTTCCTCTCCCTCCTCGCCATGGCGAGCTGCCCGCGGCAGGCCGTGGTCCTGTGAGGAGCGTAGCACAGAGACTCGCAGAGCCTCCGAGACTTCGACCTGGCGAAGCAAAGCCACCAGACGTTCGCCCTTCAGGTGAAAGCGGCGGGCCAGCAATTCAACGTCCTTCAAGAACATTTCAGCATCCCCGGCCGGGCGGCGGCACAGTGCCAGCCGAGGAAGATCATCGGACGAACAGCCAGGTTCGTAAGCCAGCGCTTGCTCATCCAACCGATGCAAGGACCAGTACTCCTGCAAGGCGCTTGCCAGAAAAAAGCGCCTCTGGGCTGCGCGCTGCGCGGCGTACAGCAGCGCTGGCCAAGGTTTACTCTTCATTGGTTGAAGCGTGCTCCGTAACGTTTGAGTCGTAACCGCAAACGGTCTTTGACGCGCTTAACCTGTTTGCGCTGCTCCTCTAGTGGGAGGTGGGCCAGCCCTAGTTTTTCCGCGTAGACCCTGGTCCGCCTCTCTCCTTGCAGCATGAGGAGCAGGATAGGCCACTCGGCGGGGGAAAACCTCTCTGTGCTGAGGCGTTTAAGGAGTTCCTGTCGCTTGCGAGTGCTCAGTGTGAGCCTTGCTTCCGCCTGCCGCCAGGCCTCTTCTTCCATGGAACTGTTCCCTCGTGAGGGAACAGGTGCGACAGAGGAAAGAGGAAGCGTGAGCCGCTGCTCGCGTCGCTGGCGATTGAGCGCGTTACGGAGGTCGCCCTCGGCATTCATCACCAGGTAGTGCCAGAGTCCCCCGCGCTCGGACCGATAGCGTTCTGGCCTTTGAAGGAAGGCCAACAGCGAGTCGGTCACCGCCTCCTGAAGCAGTTGAGGATCTGGCAGGGAGGGATGGCGCTGCTGCAGTTGGGCCAGCAATGGCTCGAGGACCAGCTCGGCAAACTCGTTTGGCGCAGTCGGGTCGCCAGCCAGCAGACGCTGATAGACGGCCTCCAGCTTGCGGAGTGGTGGTGGTAGTGGTGATACTGGCCGACCCATAGGGGCCTCCTTTGGCCGCAACGCTCGCGGGACGAACAACTGGCGTCTGTCCAGGAGATCGATGCTGTGAAGACGGGATAGCTCCCCTCGCTGGCTGGCCCGCTCTCAGGCCGACCTCAAGCCAGAGAGAGAGTGACGATTGTTTCTGTATGCATGCGTCTCTTGAGCAATATCTGGTTCACTGTGCGTGGGGGTGGCAGGTAGCGGCGATTGGGTGGCAGTTCGCGCTCGGTGCTCCTCTCCAGGCGGAATCCCTGCGATTGAGCCAGGAGGCAAAGAAAGAGGGCGTTGTGGAGCAGGACACCGCGCAGGCAAGACGTTCCCATCACAAAGATGGCCCTGCCTCCCGGCCGAAGCACCCGTTTGATTTCCGCCAGCAACCGGGCCAGATCGAGCAGGTAGCGCTGAAGCATCCCCCGTTCGCGGCTGGGGAGCCGCTGCATGATCTCCTGGGAGAAGCCCGAT
>NZ_JBHOQV010000017.1:0-52771 GCF_042408735.1 Thermogemmatispora sp. | reverse complement strand
GCGCGCGGCAATGAACGGCCTGGCGCAAGTGCTGAAGACGCCTGAGATGCCCTGCCCGGGCCGTCTGGGAGGCCGGCTGGCCGTTAAGACCGGGCGGGCCTGACGGTTCGACGGTCCAGTCCTCAAAGAGAGGGCTGGGATCATCGGCGGGCGGCCGGTATGATCGCTCACCCGCCCGCCAGGAAATCAAATGAGAGACATGTTAGTTTTGAACACAAATCCTGCGCACAGCGAGATGTGTGCAGATTTGGGAGAGCGGCCTTCCGGAAGGGCTGCACCTGGGTCGGCGGCGCCGGAGCAGGTTCGTCCACCCCGAGGAGGCCAGGCCGGCGAGCCACCTGGCCTGGTGCAGGCCGCCTCAGTCGGCTGATCCTGATCATGAGATCCTGGAGCCTGCCTTGTCTGGCAGCGATCCCGAAAGGAGCATGCTTATGTTGAGAAGAACGGTGCTTGTTGCCTCGCCTTTCCTGGCCTCGGCTCTGGCCGCCCCTGGCATCAGCGAAGATCCCACACTGATCCTCTCCGCCAGCGAAAGCGAAACCTCGGCGCGCCTGCTCATCAGAGCGGCCACCCTGACTCAGCGGGCCGGGCGCCTCAACGAGGCCCTACGCCTGACCCATGCAGGCCGCGAGCTGGTCCGGGGCCAGCTCTACGAAGAAATCGCCAGCGCCTACCTGGCAGTGCTGTGGGGCGAATACGCCCTGCTGCGCCACGACCGCAGCGCCCTGGAGGAGGCCCAGGAACTTGCGCGCGGCCTGCGCGGGCGTCTGCTGCGCGATGGAGACCTGCAGCAGATTCGCCTGCAGCTCGCCCTCCTCTCGACGCCCAGCGCATCCAGCCGACTCTGTCAGTTGACGCTTGAGGTCTGGCAGCAGCCCGAACTCATGCTGCTCGATGGAAGCTGGCACTGGGCCAGAGGCGGCTTCATCGTCAAGAGCCTGGAGTCCCTCATCCTCACGACCTACCTGGCGCAGGCCAGAGAGCTATTCCAGGCTTTCGCGGGCGAGGTGGCCAGCTTCCAGCTCTACGAGGCCCTGCGCTGGGGATGGCATGCCATTCGTCTTAGACTGCTCGCTCCCCCAGAAGAGCGACGGGCCTTTCGGCGGCTGGCCTGTTCTCGCGGCTATCTGCGCCAGGCCATCGTGGCTCTATGAGCGAAGCCGCACTGGAGTCATAGACCGTTCTCATCTCAACCCCACGGCCTGAGCGGGAGGGCTTGCAGGGAAGTTTACAAGCCCGTCTCTGACCAGCCGAAGCGGCTGGAGCTGGGGGACAGCCTTCCGAGGTCGAGAAGCGGCACTGATCGGGGAAGCAAGCCCACAGTGGCTTGCCGCGCCTGCAACTGGGCCAGGGAGAACCGAACGGCGGAGGGAGAGTGGCCACCTGGACGGGCAAGCCAGGACGAAGGGACCGCTGAAGGAGGCCGCAGCCGTCAACACGACGCGCCACGTGATCCGGAACGGCCTGTGCGCCCTGGGCCAGGAGGTTCGCTCCCGGATGGGCGGACGGACGAACGAACGAGCGGGCAGATGGATAGAGATCACAGCCAGATCACAGCTGCTCGCAGGTCAGCTAGCTGGCAGGGAGGGCGAGGGGCAGGCAGTGCAAGTTCCCATAGGTTTTTGTATAATCTACACGATCCAATCAAGCTTTTGCAGGGTTCACCGCTCTCAAGGGGGCACTGCCTGCGGGAGGCCATCTATGGAGACCATTCTCTTAGTGAGCTTTGCCATCGTTAACGTTGTCGTCACCGCCGTCTTTGCCGGCGTTGTCCTTGCCCAATATTTGCAGCGTCGCCGTCCCCATCAGCTCTACTGGTCGCTGGCCCTGGGCATGGCCTTTGTGGCCACGCTCGCCTACGTCCTGATGATTCCCGCCCAGCCGACGAGCACCCTGGGAATCGCCCTTTTCCGCCTCTACTACATCCTCGGCGCCGCCCTCACCTCGGCCTGGCTCGGTCTGGGCAGCATCGCCCTGGTCAGCAGCCGGCGTATGACCCTGGCCTGCCTGAGCGGGCTTGTCCTGGTCAGCCTCCTGGCCATCTTCTCGATCGCCACGGCGGGCGTCGATCAGCAGGCGCTCAGGCACGTCGTGGGCAGCTCGGGCCGCGGCGTTCTCCAGCTTGGAGCTGGCGTAGCCACCATCATCGTTCTCAACACGGTGGGAGTAGTGGCGGTGGTCGGCGTGCTGCTCTACTCCCTCTGGAAGCTGTTGCGCCGCCAGTCCTCGATTCGCGGCTTGCAGACCAGCCATATCTTCTGGGGCAACATTCTGATCCTGCTCGGGGAGCTGCTCAACGCCGCCGCCGGCAGCTTCGCGCGCTTCATGGGACTGGAAAGCACCTTCTGGCTTTTCATGGCACTGGGCTGGATCGTCTTCTTCTGTGGCGTCCTGCTCACCGGTCGGCGGGCATCCCAGGCGGCGCCCACCGGCCAGACGACGACCGGCGCCGGCGTCCCACTCTCCAGCCAGCAGCCGGCCTCATCCTAGCCCACGTCAACCCACGTCAACCCACGCGGCCTCAGCGGACCTGTCTTCCCCAACAAAGACCAGGAGCGAGCGCGAGACTGGCAGGGAACAAGGCTCTCGCGGTTCGCTCCTGGTCTGTCGCCTCATCTTCAGCAGGCGGGCTGGCCCTGAGCGAAGGTCGGAACCAGCCTGCTCCTGTCCGGCACGCTGGGCTAGCTGCCAGCCTGCAGCTCGCCGAGGGTCACCGTGACCGTCATTTGTTGATTGCCGCGGTAGACCGTGACCTTGGCGGTCTGGCCGGGACTCTTGTTGACCAGAATATCGCTGAGGGTCTGGTTATCGGTGACCTTCTGGCCGTCGATGGCCACGATGATATCGCCGGCCCGCAGGCCCGCGCGGGCCGCCGGTCCATTAGCCGTCACCGAGACGATCAGGGAACCATAGTCGACAGGCAGGTTATCCTGAGCCGCCAACTGGGGTGTCACCGAGGCCACGCGCACGCCCAGGGCGGCCCGGCCCGTATGGGTCACCTGGCCAGTGGCAATGATCTGCTGAGCGATGAAGCGCACGCGGTTCGAGGGGATGGCGAAGCCCACGCCGTTGGCCGGCGTATTGAACTCCGGATCGATGGCCGCCACCGTCGGAATGCCGATCACGTTGCCCGAGAGATCGACGAGGGCGCCGCCGCTATTGCCCGGGTTAATCGGCGCATCGGTCTGAATAGCGTTGGCGATCACAGCGCTCCCCTGACCCTCCTCAGAGACCGTGCGGCCCAGGGCGCTGATAATGCCATGGGTCACCGTCTGCGTCTCGCCCAGGGGGTTGCCGATGGCCAGCACCTCCTGCCCCACCTGCAGCTTCGAAGAGTCGCCCAGGGTAGCGACCGTGATGTTGCTCGGCGGATTGATCTTAACGACCGCCAGATCGTCGGCGGGGTCGGTGCCAGCCACCTGGGCCGCCAGGTGCGTCCCATCAGCCAGGACGACCTCGATCTGCTGAGCATTCTCCACCACGTGGTAGTTGGTCACGATGTAACCACGCTTGTCAATAATGACCCCGGAGCCGATGCCCGACGCACCGGAGGCCGTCGAGACATTGATCTGCACCACGGCAGGCTGCACCTTTGCGATGGCCGCCTCGCGCGCCTGCTCGGCAGTCGTTACGACCTTCGTGGTCGTTGTGGTCGTGCTGCTGCCCGTCTCCAGGGTCGCCGACGAAACCCCATGGGCGTTGCCAAACTGCCAGCCAGCGCCGAAGAGCAGCCCGCCAAAGAGCACGGCCAGGACCAGAGTGATCACGACCGCGCGCCAGGAGGAGCCTCGTCGCGGCGCCGTCGGCGGCATGACCGGGCCACCTGCCCCATAATACGGGGAGCTGGCGAGCAGCCCTGGATCGCTCGGCCCTCCCGGCCCTCCTGTTCCCGCCGCAGTTCCACCTGGATGGTACGGATAAGCAACTGTCTGCTGATCGTGGGGATCTGCCATCCCCGCTTCGTCTTCTGCGTGCGGATTATACATGAGCCTGCAACCTCCGTCTATACTCTCTCCCGACACTGCTTTCTATAATACTACTAAAGAGAAGGTTCCCGGGTGAGACAGCGGACCGGCCAGACAGGCAGAGCGCAGAGCCGGCTTTCCCAGCTCGCGCCGGCGCGCTCGCCCGACCCTCCGGGTCAGTGCTGCCTCTCCAGACACTATTGGGATAATGTCGGTCACAACCAGGTTCGTGCATTTGTCTTCCTGCCTGTACTATAGCGGGAGATCGTCAGAGATTCCTTAGAGATCTGTAAAGGATTTGTAAGCCCGCATCAGGGATGGAGCACCAGAGAGGCGCAGACCCCTCTTGCCCGGACAGTCCTTCTCATGAGATAATGGCATCTACAGATAGCGAGGCTGCGTACTCTGCTAGCAGGACAGAGAAGAGGCAGCCCTCAAGGCAGAAAAGGAATGGCAGAGAAGCAAACTCCCCAAGAGAGACAAAGGCAGTCAAGCGACGAGGACCTCTGTCGTGAGGCCAGAGAGCAGCTTCAGCGCCGCGACTGGCAGGCCGCCGCCGCCAGCTTCCGGCAGCTTCTGGCGCGCGATCCCGAGGATGAAGCGGCCTTAACAGGGCTGGCCCTGGCCCTCGATGGCAGCGGGGCCTATGAGGAGATGCTGGCCGTCAGTGAGCAGGCGCTAGAGCTACAACCCCTCTCCGCCCTGGCCCTGGCCTGCAAGGCGCGGGCCTTGCAGAAGCTCGAGCGTCTCTCTGAGGCCACGATCGCCAACGACCAGGCTCTGCTGCTCGACAACCACCTGGCTCTCGCCTGGCTCAACCGCAGCGGCCTGCAAATTCTCCAGCAGCGCTTTCCCGAGGCCCTGCGCAGCGCCGAGCGCGCCCTGCAGCTTGATCCCAGCGACGCCCGCGCCTGGGCCAACAAGGGCACGGCCCTCTTGAACCTCGGCCGTTTGCCCGAGGCCCTGGAAGCCTTCAATCAGAGCCTGGCCCGCGATCCCGACTATCTTTTCGCCCTTCAGATGAAAGGAGAAATTCTGCGGCGCCTGGGGCGCCCCCAGGAAGTGCGCGAGCTGATGCAACGCGCTCTGCAGCTCGCCCCCCATGATCCTCTCTCCCACTCCCTGCTGGCCCAGGCCCTGCGCGCCCTGGGCGAGATGGAAGAGCTATTCGAGGTTACCAGCAAGCTGACCCGTCTGACGCCCGGTAGCCTCCTGGCCTGGGAGATGCACATGCGGGCCTTGCGCAGCCTGGGGCGCTTCGAAGAGGCCGTCGAAGCCATTGAGCGCGTGCTGGAGCTTGATCCCCACAACGTGCGCTTCTGGACCATCAAGGCTGATAACCTCTATCGCCTGGGTCGCTACCGCGAGGCGGCCCGCGTCGCCAGCCAGGCCTTGCAGCTCGCTCCCGACTATCGCCCAGCCCAGCGCATCCACGAAAAGGCCGTACGCCTGATGTACCAGCACAAGGAGCGCCGCCTGCGCTGAGTCGAGCCGGCGCGCCAGCCCGCTCGGGCCAGATACAAGGCGCCAGGAGAGCTGTCGAGAGGCGAGGGACCAGCCGCCCTCTTTCCTCTCACCCTACATTTCCAGCAGCCGCTGCAGCAGGGGCAGGAGTAGATCCTGACGGTGGGCGCGCAACGGCGCTCGCAGACGCTCGGGGACGAGCACCCGAATGCGCCGCTGATGCAGCTCATAGCGGGCCAGATCGTCCGGTTGCAGGCCCGTGGCCTGGACCCAGGTCACCAGGGGCTCCATGCCCACCGGGGGATTGGCAAACCAGACCCAGACATCCATCTCCCAATTGACCGGGCGCGGAATGTCGATCAGCACCTCGTAGTCGGCAATCTCCGTCTCCAGGGCCCGCGCCAGCTCCGCCGCCAGGGCCTGTTCAAGGCGCCGTCGGCGCTGGGCATCCCAGTAGAGCGCATCCAGGCGCTGAAAGAGCTGACCCGCCGGGCGGCTGATCTCTAAAGCATCCTTATAGGGCCGGCGCAACTCCAGCGCCTCCGTCAGAGCCTGCGAGGCCGGCGGCATCTGCGGCTCAGCCAGCAGCGTCAGCAGCGAAGCATCGTCAAGGCCAGTCAGCCGTTCAGCGCTCAAGGCTCCCGCCAGGAGCGCCTCCTGCACGGCGCGCATCAGCATCACCTGAAAAGCGCGATTCGTATGATGCCAGTAGATATTGTCAAACATCTCCTGGCGGGCGTGCAGCAGCGAATGCAGCGGACTGATCCCCTTATGCGTCACCACGATGCGTCGCTGCCCCTGGACAGCGGGATGGATACGTAAGGCTCCCTGCAAACGCGCCACATCGACGCCCCCGTAGGGCACGTTGCAGGCTCGCGCATCCCGCGGCAAATAGTCCAGCTTGTCGACATCCAAAGCCCCACTCAACAGGCTGCGCAGCAGCTCGTCATCCTCGGGCAGGCGCTTGCCCGGGGGTGGATCAATAAAGTCGGCCACCCGCTCGGGCGAGAGCTGGTACTCCTCTTCCAGGATGGAGGCAATTTCGCTGTTCTCGATAATCGAGCGTCCAACGCGCTCATGGGCAATAATAGGATGGCCCAGCTCCTCAATCACGTGCGAGAACGGATAGTGTCCGATATCGTGGAGCAGGGCCGCCACAATCAGGGTCTGCACGCTCTTGAGAGAGACCCCGTGGAGACCCCCGTTGTTGCCGCGCTGGAGCAGCGCCCGCACGGCGCGCACCGCCAGATGGTAGCAGCCCAGGCTATGTTCATAGCGGGTATGCGTCGCCCCCGGCCAGATGCGATAGACAAAGCCCAACTGCTTGACCTTTTGCAGGCGCAAAAAAGGGGCGCTGCCAATCAGCTTGATTTCCCGGGGACCGAGCGGAATCAGATCGTAAAGGCTGTCTCGCACCGTACTGATGGGATTGTCGTCGGGCAGGAGCGGGAAGCCACGCTGATCGCGCCAGGGCTGCCACATGCCTGGCTGGATCACCGCCGTCCCCGCTGGCGCTGCCTCCTCCCCCTCCTCCTCCTCTACCTCCGCCAGCCGCCCGCCTTCGCCGGTCAGTCCCGCCTGAGATTCCAGGGCGAGCCAGTCCCTTGGTTGCTCCTTCATAACTCCGTCGGCAGGCTACCCACGGGTTCCACCGTGGGAGGAATGCCGCTCCTCCTTTCCATCAGGAAAGCCCTCGCTTCCTGGACAAGTTCGCGTTGCTTGTGGCTGGCACTGGCATAGACCCTGCTACCATCAAGGGGGCACAGATCTGCTCTGCTGGGTTCACACCCCAGGCCAACCGTCCCCCGCCGGCACACGCCCTCAACAGGGCGAAAACCATCTACCAGCCTGGGAATAGTCCGCGCTGTCGCTGCCGCTCTTCCTGCTGGCCGCTGTGCGCAGTCGGCGGCCATTGGACAGGACGAGCTTCATCAGGCGCCAGGCGCCATCGGAGTAAGCCAGGGGGTTCCCACAGAGGCGGCAGGTATTCCCCAATCAGATTTCTCTCCTTCGTGTTCAACCTGGGCCTGCACGGAGATCTTCCTCTGCGACCTGGCTGGGGCTACAGGATCGGGCAGTACTCTTGCCCTAGCCATGGCCCTCCGACCTTGCATTGACCCGGCGCAACACCTATAATAGGCGTATCTTTCAGGGAAGCCAGACAGCGTGCTATGCAAGCGACGGGCGCTTCATTCCCGTCGCTTTCTCATTTGTAGTCGCGCTTTCCTGCATGCACAAGCATCTTTCTGTCTGTCACAGGAACATGTGGAAAGAGGGAGAACCAGCACCGATGACTACGCCACCAGCTCAACCGGCCTGCAAGCTGCTGGTGATCGATATCGACGGCACGCTGCTGACGCCCGGGGGCGAGATTACCGAAGGGACGCGCGCCGCCATCGCCGAGGCCCGGGCTGCCGGTGTGACCGTGACCCTGGCCACCGCCCGGCGCTATGGAAACACGGCCAGCATCGCGCGCGAGCTGGCCTTAACGGCCCCGCTGATTCTCTACGATGGAGCCTTGATCGTCGAGCATCCCGGCGGGCGCATCCTCTACAGCAACCCGTTGCCGGCCCAGGTCGCTCAACAGGGCATCGCCCTCTTTCTCGCCGAGGGCCTGCAGCCGGTGATTCAGCCGCTGGGCGACCCCCTGCACGAGGAGGTCTGGACCGGCCCCACCGAGCTTGATACGTCCTGGCAACAGATCTACTTTACGGTCCACGCCGCCGAACTGCGTCGCCTGCCACGGGAGCGCCTGCTTGACCTGGACAGGCCGGTACTGCGCCTGGTCGCTCTGGAGGCGCCCGAACGGCTGCGCCTGTTGCTGCCAGCCCTGGCAGCTCTCGATTGCTCCTGGCTGCTGCTGGAGCGCGGCAACTACGAGAGCGGGGAGCTATCCCTCCTGCGCGCCGGCTGCTCCAAGGCCACAGCCGTGGCCGCCCTGGCCGGGCGGCTGGGCATTCCACTGAGCCAGGTGATGGCCATCGGCGACAACGAGAACGATATCGGTATGCTCTCGCTCGTTGGCCTGGGCATCGCAATGGGCCAGGCCAACGCGGCAGTCAAGCAAGCGGCACGGGCCATAACCACCAGCAACAGCGAGGATGGCGTGGCCTACGCCATCGAGCGCTACCTGCTTCGCCCGGCCCGCACCGCCGATTCGAACTCGCGCAGCCGCTCGACCTGCTTATGATTCGGAGCCGCCTGCCAGCGCCGCTGCTGCACCAGCGCCAGGGCATCGCGCGCATGCATGCCCCCATAGACGAGGACGGCGCAGGCCAATAGAGCGCTGCGACCAACCCCGTGCTCGCAGTGGACGAGCACGCGCCCGCCATGCTGGATACGCTCGTTGACCCAACGTGCTCCCTCCAGCAGCTGCTCCAACGAGAGCGGCTGCGTATCGGGCGTGGGCAAATGGAGCAGCTCAATGCCGGCTTTCGCCAGAGCCTGGCGGTCATCGACGTATTCGGCGCGCGTGTCAACCACATGGGTGACGCCCAAACGCGCCAGGGCCTTGATATCCTGGGGATGAATCCGCCCCCCAACGGCGAGCTGATCGGTGATCCAACTCAGGTTGAGCTGGTCAGGGAGAGGAATATGTAAGGCGCGTGCCAGGCGCTCGGTCGGCGAGTTCTCCGGGAAGAGGTGCGCGGCGATGCGCGTCCAACGACGATAGAGAACCCGCACGACGCCGGTCAAGGCCCAGCGCCAGCGCGAGAACTTGAGATGCGGAGCCTCGCCAGAGACCGGCGCCGTCCCTGCCGTCGTCAGCGGGGGATCAGCCCAGGCAGAATATCCCGCCACGGGCGCCTGCTGCGACGTGTGGCCTTTGTTTAGCTCTTCATTCGGATGCTTCTTGTGCTCCATGCTCTATAAGAAAACCTGCCCCCTCATCTTCATGTTCGTGTACCTTGCCTTGCTTTGCCAGCCATCTTCATTCAGCCCATCCCCCCTTCAGGGCGCTCCCCCCTCGCGAGGCAACGAAACTTCGCTCGCTCCTCCCTGCCGGGGCGCGCGGGCTAGCGCGAGACCACCAGCGGTGGCAGGTCGGTGGCCCGCCCCTGCTCCTCAGCGGCGTCGCGCTGCATAACGCGCTCCAGCGCCACAATGGCGCACTCTATCATGCTATCATCAGGCTCGCGCGTCGTCAAACCCTGGAGCGCCAGGCTTGGAGCCAACAGGAAGCGCACCGGCGGCAGGTGGTACCAGGCCGCTCCCAGGCGCAGGACTTCATAGGCCAGGGCGGCAATGACAGGCACCAGCAAGACGCGCGAGAGCAGGCGCAGCCAGAGCGAGGGGAAGCCCAGCAGGGCAAAAACGAAGATCGAGATGACGACCACCAGCAGCAGGAAACCGGTGCCGCAGCGGGTATGGACGCGCGAGGCGGCGCGCACATGAGAGACATCCAGGGGCTCGCCCCGCTCCATCGCATTGATGGCCTTATGCTCGGCCCCGTGATAGCCAAAGACACGCTGGATCTCGGCCAGGCGCCCAATCAGCAACAGATAGCCGATGAGGAGCGCCAGACGGATCAACCCTTCGAGCAAGAGATTGAGCCAGCCAGCCCCGGGCGGATGCGGCAGCAGGCCGGCGAGAAAAACAGGCAGCAAGAAGAAGAGCGCAATGGCAAAAGCCAGCGAGACCACCAGCGGGCCGGCCAGAGCCAGCCCAGCGGGCCGAGCCGGAGCCTGTTCTCCAGCAGGCGTCTGGGCTGTCGATGGCTCCTCTATCCCCAGGGCCACGTTGGCCGAGAGCGCCATCAGGCGCGTCCCCAGCACCAGCATCTCCCAGAGCAGCAGCAGACCACGCAGAAACGGCAGCCGGAACAAAGGATTGCGATAGAGCCGTGGCTGCAACGGCTCCTCGTACAGGTAGATGCTCCCATCCGGGCGGCGCACGGCCATCGCTACCGAGGTGCGTCCGCGCATCATGACGCCTTCCATGACGGCCTGGCCGCCATAGTAAAACCTGGAAGATCCCGCTTTGAAGCGCTTGGCCATCATTTCCCCTTGACTTTGGCAGTGGCCACCTGGGCCATGACTGGCCGCTCCTCCCAAGGACCCGGCTGGCCCGGGGGCGGCAGGTAGCTGAGAATGAGTTGAGCAATGTCAAAGGAGGCCTGGGGACGGCTCAGACGTCGGGCGTTCTCGATCCGCCGCTGCAGCAGGGTCGATCCCGGTTCGAGCAGCTCTTGCAAGGCCCGCACCAGTTGCTTCGGCTCCCGCGCCAGCACGCCAACGCCGTTGCGCTCGACAAAGGTGACGTTGCCCTCCTCTTGCCCGGGAACGTAACCGCTGAGGATGATGGGCAGGTTGCAGGCCAGCGCCTCGCAGATGGTGCCCGGGCCAGCCTTGGTGACAATGACATCGGCGGCATGCATCAGCTCGGGCATGTTGGTAACAAACCCCATGATTTTGGCGGACACCTGCCACTTGCTCTGCTCTTTGCAAAGCTGCTCATAGAGACGGCGGTTGCGCCCTGTGACAACTACTAGCTGCACCGGCAGCCGCGCCTGCGAGATGGCTTCAGCCGCCGTACGCAGCCCCCCGCTGCCTTCTCCCCCTCCGACAAGGAGCACAACCGGAGGCTCAGGCTCCAGTCCAAGCCGCGCCCGCAGCTCCTCGCGGCTGGCCACCGGCAGGCTAAAGCGCGGATGAATGGGCATACCAAGCAAATGGACACGCTGCGGGTCTAGCCCGTGCTCCAGGTAGAGCTGTCTGGTCTCTTCAGTGGGCACCACGTAGGCCGTGGCTCCCTCGGTAAACCAGGAATGATGAGCCGAAATGAGATCGGTGACAACGACAAGGAAGGGCACCGGACGCCCCAGATGCCGCAGCGCGGCCACGGTAACATAGTTGAGCAGCGGATGAACAGAGACAATGACGTCAGGCCGTAGCTCGCTGAGTCGTCGCTCCAGCCTTTTGAGCATCAAAGGACTGAGGAGCCGCTGAACTTCGTTGATGCGTTGGGGATGATTGGAGAGGTGAAAGACCAACCCATAGAGTCCAGGCGCGTAGCGACTGGCTGGACCATACAGCCTGGCGAATTGACGCAGGGGAAAGCCTCCACATTCCTCGAAGGCTTCGACGATTTCAAGACGGAGCTTTGGGCTAGCCTCTTCTCCTCCTTTGGCCTCTCGTCCGGCAGCCGCTCCATTGCTCGCCTCTGAGCGCGGCTGCGGCTCTGGCGCCGCCTCCGGCTCGCCCCGCCCCAGCCGCCCGCCGTCCCCATTACTCGCCGCGCGCTCCTGTAGCTGCTCAATGGCGCTGCTGAGGGCCAGGGCCGCACTACGGTGGCCTCCTCCCGTATCGGAGATCAGAAAGACAATACAGCGTTGACTCACCGGGGCACGCTCCCCCTTCCGTTCACTGCCCGGCTCCCTGGCAGGAACCGGTAGGACGAGTATAGCATAGCCCAGAGCAGAGAAGCAAGCAGCGTTCTCTCTCCCTGCTCCTGCACGATATATCACTTACTAATCGAAGAGGCGAATAGACAGGAGGGCCGATCTCCTGTCCTGGGCCGCGCTCAGGTCGGTAGGCTCGGGCCAGCTCAGCCCGCTCGTGGCGGGCCGGGCTGAACTGAGCGCGAGACAGCGCGGAGGAGCACAGGCGATCGGCCCTCTTCCATCTGCCGACGGCTCTCACTTCATCGTAGCTTCTTCTTCCTGCAGGTTAAAGCGCCGGCGGAAGCGCTCCACGCGGCCAGCCGTATCGAGAATGCGCTGCTGACCGGTGAAGAACGGGTGGCACTTCGAGCAGATGTCGACCTTGAGCACCGGCTTGACGCTCAAGGTCTGGAAGGTATTGCCACAGGAACAGACGACGGTGGCCTCGACGTAGGTCGGATGAATGCCCTTCTTCATGACACAGACTCCCTAGTCATATTGACACGTAGGATTAATGGCAAGCACAATGGTATTGCCTACGCTGGTAGCGACACGATTGTAGCGAGAGGAATGGAGCACGTCAAGGCGCGGCGCCCCGCAAGGCGGGGCCTGTCCACGCCAGCGCGACCGCGGCCAGCCCTTGCCAGCTCGCTCCCTCCTGCGGGGGAGCTTTCTTCCCCTTCTCTCTCCTTCCCCCGAGCAGGACACAATCGGTCACTCTGCCCTGGACCCGGGGACGGATGCCTGCACACGGGTTTATTCTATCATAGAAACACAAATCTGGCGGGGTTTATGCCCGATTCTCCCGCCGGCCTTCGCCCGTCGCTGCTGGCTCATGTGGTACACTGCACCTGGACAAGGTGATCTATTCCCGCCCGCAGGATAGGAGCGGAGCGGTTAGAAGAGGAGGCACTTGCCCAATGATTGAACGCTATACCCTGCCGGAGATGGCCGCTATCTGGTCGGACCGGCATAAAACAGATACGTGGCTGCGCGTGGAGCTGCTGGTCTGCGAGGGCTGGGCCCGTCAGGGCGTGATCCCTGCCGAGGCGCTGGCGAAGATCCGCCAGGCCAGTTACGATGCCGAGCGCATGCGCGAGATCGAGCGCGAGACCCACCACGATGTGATCTCGTTTCTGCGCTCGATTCAGGAGCGGCTGGGACCAGAGGGCCGCTTTATCCACCTGGGCCTGACGTCTTCGGATGTGCTGGATACGGCCCTGGCGGTGCAGATCAAGGAAGCTGGCGCTTTGCTGCTGGCCAGTCTCGACCGCCTCCTGGCAACGGTGGAGCAGCAGGCCCGCGCCCATAAGCAGACCGTGATGGTCGGGCGCACGCACGGCATCCATGCCGAGCCGCTGACCTTTGGGCTGAAACTGGCGCTCTGGGTCGATGAGCTGCGACGGGCGCGCCGGCGGCTGGAGGCGGCTCTGACGGAAGCGGCTGTCGGCAAGATCTCTGGCGCTGTGGGCACGCACGCGACGATTCCTCCACAGATCGAGGAGTTCGTTTGCTCGGAGCTGGGCATCGGCGTGGCCCCTGTCTCCAGCCAGATCGTGACCCGCGATCGCCATGCGCAGCTCATGACGGCGCTGGCGCTGGTTGGCGCCTGTTTGGAACAGATGGCGCAGGAGATTCGCCATCTGCAGCGCACTGAGGTCGGCGAGGTCTTTGAGCCGTTCGCCTCTGGTCAGCAGGGGTCATCGGCGATGCCGCACAAGCGCAATCCCGAGCTGTGCGAGCGCCTCTGCGGCCTGGCGCGCGTCCTGCGCGGCTTCGCGGTCACAGCCCTGGAGAATGTCGCCCTCTGGCACGAGCGCGATATCAGCCATTCTTCAACTGAGCGTATTATTCTGCCCGATGCCTTTACGCTTCTGCACTATATGCTCCATATTTTCGGGCAGGTGATGGCCGGTCTGGAGGTGGATACGCGCCGCATGCAGGCCAATCTGCAGATGACCGGGGGCTTGATTTTCTCACAGCGGGTCTTGCTGGCGCTGATCGAGAAGGGGGTCGGGCGCCAGGAGGCTTACAAGATGGTCCAGCGCAACGCCCAGCGGGTCTGGCGCCTGGCCAGCGATGGTCCCATTCGCGGCCCCGCCCTGCTGGAGGCCCTCAGCAGCGATTCCGAGGTGACGCGCTATCTCTCGCCCGAGGAGCTGCAGCAGTTGATGCAGATCGATTACTACCTTCCCTATATTGACACCGCCTTCCAACGTCTGGGATTATCTTAGACAGGGAGGCACCGGGCACTATGCTTCCGACTGCGGCGGGGCAGCGATTTCTGCCCGGTGAAGGATCTGAGGTGTGACTAGAACCCTGCTTGCCTCAAGCGTCGAGCAGCCGCGGGCCATCGCGCGACGTCGGTGGCCTGGGCTGCTCGGCCTGGCACTCGTGACTGAGGGACTCTATGTCCTCCTGGTGCTGATGCTGAGACCGATCGCGGGCCTGGGACTGGTTCCAACTCCCCTGTCGGCCCTGCCTTCCTGGAATGGCCTGGCCCTTCCTCTTTCGCGCATCGGCGCCATCAGTCTGCTGCTGACTCTCTTGCTGGCGCTGGCCGCCTGTTATTTGCTGGCCATCTGGCGGGCCTGGGCCGGCGACTATCCCGGCCAGGTCGGGTGGATGTCCGGTCTGCTTGTGGGTCCCCCTTTGCTGTTCGGCCTCACCTTGTTGCCCTTGCCGGCTCTCTTCTCCGATACCCTCTTTGCTTCTCTCTTCAGCGGACGTCTGATCGCTCTCTACGGCCTCTCCCCCTGGCGCACAGTCTCGCCGGCGCTGGTTTCCGATCCATACTGGCCCTGGCTTACGCCGCTCACCCAGCATGGTCCGCTGGTCGCTGGCCCGCTCTGGGAATGGCTTTGTGCGCTCGTGGCCTTGCTGCCCGCCAGCGCTTCGCCGGCCCTGGGGCTGCTTCTGCTCAGGAGCCTGCTCTTACTGGTCCATCTGCTCAATACGTTCCTCATCTGGTCGCTCCTGGGTCGGCTGGCCGCTGCGCCGGGAACGCGCTTTGCCGCTAGCCTGCTCTACGCCTGGAACCCACTGGCCCTGCTGGCCATGGTCGCTGATGGGCATAGCGAGGGCTTGCTGCTGACCCTGCTGCTGGTTGCCCTCTGGTGGCTGCTGCGCCGGGAGGAGTGGGCGAGGACCTCGGAGAGGAGCGCTCTGCTTGCCGAGGTAGCGGCCCTGCTGGCGCTCGGCCTGGCCGTCGCCCTTAGTCCCCTGGCCCTGCCTCTCTGGCCGCTGCTGGTCGGCTTCTCTTTATGGCGGAGAGCTGGGAAGGTCCGCACGCTCTCGGCCCGGCTGTGGGCCTGGACCTGGCGCCTGTTGCTGCCTGTGGCGGTGCCGCTTCTGCTGGCGCTGCCTCTCTGGCGTGGTGGCGAGAGCTACCGCGCGGTCATGGCCGCAGCGGGCTGGACCTCCTTTGCCCGCTCGCCGCTGGCGCTGGTGGTTCCTCCTTTGCGCCGGCTCTATGCCCCATTAGCCGTGCTTCTGGATTCGCCGCGCTATCGGCGGCCCGATCAGCCCGCCGAGCTGACCGTCAAAGGTGGGGCCCTCTTCTGCTTCACCTGGCTTTTCATCTGGCTGCTGGTCAGCCTGCGTGCCCAGCTCCACGGGCGCCGCCAGGAAGCCAGCCAGGAGGCCCTCGTCGGGTCGTTCGCCCACGTCCAGGCTTTTTCTTCGCTGATCGCCACCTGTCTGCTGGCGCTCGGGGCCTGGCTTCTCTTGCTCGGCTTCAACTTCTGGCCCTGGTATGCCCTGCCCGGGCTGGGGCTGGCCGCCTTGCGCCGCCCGGATGCCCTGAGCCGGAGTGGGCTGCTCTTCTCGTTGACGTCCCTGCTGAGTTTTGCCCTGCTGGGAGTGGGCAGCTTTCTCGGGTTAGCCCTGGAGGGATTACTCATCTTTGCACCTCCTCTCGTCTATCTCACAGGAGTATTTTTCTGGAGAGGAAGACGAGCCATTTTCAAGGAGGCGCGAAGCAGCGCATGACAGACGAGATCAAACAGCGCAAGCTCGAACATATTACTGTAGCTCTGGAGGAAGGAATCGGAGTCGGTCAACGGGCCGGCTGGAGGGATATCCACCTTGTGCACCAGGCCCTGCCCGAGGTCGATCTGGAGGAGGTCGACACGACAACGTTCTTTCTCGGGCGGCGCCTGGCCTCGCCGGTGGTCATCTCGGCCCTCACCGGCGGCCATCCAGAGGCGGTGAGCATCAACCGCAACCTGGCGCGAGCGGCGGAGCGCTATGGGCTGGCGCTTGGAGTAGGTAGCCAGCGGGCCGCCCTGGTCAATCCGGCTCTGGCCTCAACCTATGCCGTTGTTCGCGAGGAGGCTCCCCACGCCTTCCTCATTGCCAATATCGGCGCCCCACAGTTGATCGATCAGGTGCGCCACTCAGCCTTCACGCGCACCCAGGTTGAGGAGGCCATCGCCATGATTGAGGCCGACGCCCTGGCCGTCCACATGAATGCCCTCCAGGAGGCCACCCAGGTCGAGGGTGACCGGCGCATGCGCGGGGTGGCGGCAGCCCTGCGACGCCTGACGGCAGAAAGCCCGGTCCCCGTCATCGCCAAGGAGACAGGGGCCGGCGTTTGTCGCGAGCAGGCTCTGCTCCTGCGCTCCTGTGGCGTGGCCGCCATCGATGTGGGTGGGGCCGGTGGCAGCAGTATGTCGGCCCTGGAGGCCGCCCGGGCCCGCGCTCACGGCGAGAAACAGGCCCAGGAGATCGGCGAACTCTACCGCGATTGGGGCATTCCGACCCCTATCGCCCTGGTGGAGGCCGGAGCGGCGGGCCTCCCCCTGATCGCCACCGGCGGCGTGCGCAGCGGGCTGGATGTGGCCCGCGCGCTCGCCCTTGGGGCAACGCTGGTCGGCATGGGCTTTCCGTTTCTGCGGGCAGCCAGCGAGAGCTACGAGCGGGTCTGCGAGCTGCTAGAGCAAACGCTGACGGAGCTGAAAATCGCCATGCAGCTCAGCGGGGCCGCTAATCTGACAGCCCTGCGCCAGGTGGATGTGGTAATTGGGGGGGAGACGCGGGCCTGGCTCAGCCTGCGCGGCTTCGAGGAGGAGCTGCGCACCCTGGCCAACCGCCGCGCCAGGGCCGCTGCCTACAAGCTGCCTGTCAGCGAGAGGCTGCCCGAGCAGAACGAGTGGCCCTCGCAGGCCGATGGTCACGGCTGAGCAAAGGTGGTCAGCGCCCTGGCCGCGCCCGCGCAAGGTTCACCGGCCAGGACGCTGGCTCAGTCTCTCCTCCAGAGCCTGCCAGTCCTGGACGGTGTTGACGTTGGTGAAGGAGCGCAGTTCGGGATCAAGAGGCCGCAGCTCCTTTTCGTCGAGAAAGCAGACGGGCACAACAGTCAGCAGGCTGCGCGGATTGCGCTGGCCCTGATCCAACAAAGCGGCAATGGTAGCCAGCAGGGAGCGCGGGTAGCGCGCCAGCAGTACCTGCGGACGCTCCTCAACCAGGGGGACAAAGAGCCGCTCATCGTGCTCGGAGAGACCGAGCAGCCAGGCCAGAAGCCGAGGTTCGACGAGCGGCAGGTCGACGGCCAGAACCACGGCCTGGGGGGCCTGCACGGCAAGCAGGCCGCTATAGAGACCCATCAGGGGACCTTGATCGGGGACGAGGTCAATGACCAGGCGGACCCCCGGCGGGAGATGGTCGGCATAGCCCGCGGCAGTGCCCTGATCGCGGGCCACAACCAGCACCTCCGGCGTCTGCGCCAGCGCCAGCGAGGCCAGGTGTTCGAGAAAGGTCCGGCCCTGCATCTCGGGAGCCGGCAGCGGCAAGAGGGCCTTATCGTAGCCCATGCGCTGACTGCGCCCGCCGGCCAGAATCAGACAGGCGGTAGCTGAACGCGTGGGCGCAAAGGTTTTTTGACGCTCAGCGGGACGCAGAATCTTTTTCATCGGCGGATGGCCAGAGAGCAGGCTGCCTCAGAGGGCTTCGAGCCTGGACAGCCGTCCAATCAACCAAAAAGGCCCCCTGGCCCGCGCCTATCCACGGCGCGAGGGCGAGGGCAGGCCCGATGACTTTTGGCTCACGAGCCAGGTTACGTGTTTGCCTATCTGTCTGTCTGCTCGCTCACTGATGGGCGGGCAAGCCGAGGAAAGAGAGTGCCTGTTCTGGCTAGCTCAGCCCAGCCTTGCTCAGCGAGAGGCCGCGCGCGCCTTGGCCTTGCGGCGGCTGCTCTTGGGAATGTACTGCTGGCGCTGCCGATAGGCCAGGAAACTCGCCTGCTCTTCAGGAAACTTGCGCACCAGGTAGACCACCCACCAGATTGCCCAGCCGACCAGCCACAGCAGCCACAGATAGCGCCAGATGCGCCAGGCAAAGAAGTACTGATCCAGATAAGCGCGGGCGAAAATCAGCGGATAGCCAACCAGGCAGATCGCCGCGAACCAGCTCAGATAGCGGTCCAGCATGTACTTGATCACCGCCTGGTTCTTGAAGAAGCGCTTGCGTCCCTCGACTGCGTAGTAGAAGCAGATCAGCAGTCCGGCGGTGCAGAAAACGAGCCAGGGCACATAGAAATGGAAGGCTTCGGGGCCGCCCAGGCCAGCGTTCTGCCCTGCCGTCCAGGGATCGGTGAAGAGCCAGCTAATCAGATTAAAATTCATCGTGCTCCCTTCTGCTCCGAGCGAATGAGTTCGCTGCGCTGCGCAGATATCAGCAGATATCAGAGGACATGATACCATGCTCGGGCTAAGGCGTCTAGAGGTTGCAGCGCGGCCTGACACTGGGCAAGCAGTCAGACAGGCAAGCCGGCGTGCGAAGGAACGGGCCAAAGGGCCAGCGGAGAGGAGGCGCTTCCCTCTGATATAATGAAGAGCAAGCGGTCTCCGCGCGACCCTATCTTATCCTAATGCCAAGGAGTCCCCGTATGTCCCCGACGCGACGCATCGTGATCATGGCCGAGGGTCACTTCGAGTGGCACTATGGCAAGACGGCCACGGGCATCCTCCGCTACAGCCAGGACCCGGTGGTAGCCGTCATTGACAGCACGCGCGCTGGTCAGGATGCCGCCCAGGCCCTGGGCGGTGACCTGGGGCACGGCATTCCCGTGGTGCGCGATATTCAGGAAGCCCTGCGCTACCAGCCCACGACGCTCATCATCGGCGTGGCCCCCATCGGGGGCGACCTGCCGCGGGCCTGGCGGGCCCAGCTCCTCACCGCCATCGAGGCCGGCCTGGAGATCGTCAGTGGCCTGCATTATTTCATCGCCGATGATCCTGAGCTGCGGGCCGCCGCCGAGCGGCACGGAGTGACCATCTGGGATGTGCGCCGTCCGCCCGACAAGAAGGTGGTAGCCGCCTACAAGCCACATCGACCCGGCAGTCGCACAGTGCTCACCGTTGGCTCCGACTGCGCCACCGGCAAGATGACCGTAGCGATCGAGCTTGACCGCGCCGCGCGCGCCCGCGGGCTGAACAGCGCCTTCTTCGCGACCGGGCAAACCGGGATCATGATCGCCGGGCGCGGCCTCCCCGTCGACCGCATCATTAGTGATTTTATCGCCGGCATGGTCGAAGAAATGACGCTGGAGCTGACAGCTCAACACGATTGGGTCTTTGTGGAGGGCCAGGGGTCGATCAACCACCCCGGCTACTCACCGGTGACCCTGGGCCTGCTGCATGGCTCGCTGCCCGATGCCATGATCTTCTGTCACCAGGCCGGGGCCACCACGATCGAGGGCTACCCGCACTGCCCGCTCCCTCCCCTGCCGCGCCTGATCCAGATGAACGAAGAGGTAGTCAACTGGCTGCACCGTCAGCGCAACAGCAAAGTGGTGGGCATCTCTCTGATCACGCGCGGTCTCTCGCTGCAGCAGGCCGAGGAGGCCATTCGCCGTACAGAGGATGAAACGGGCCTGCCAACCACGGATGTGCTGCGCTTTGGTCCGGAGAAGCTGCTCACAGCCCTGCTGCAGCATTTTAAGGTCGCCGGCTAACGCTGGGGGGCCGCGGACCTCTTAGCCCGCCCTGGCCAGCCTGGGGCGCTCCTCCCATCCAGGGCGCCCTCAAGCGTCCAGGCTGACAAGCGTCACGCCGTCGCCGCCCTCGCGCGCCGGCGCCGGTTGATAGGACTTGACCAGCGGATGCTTGGCCAGGCGCTCACGAACCGCCGAGCGGAGCGCGCCGGTGCCTTTGCCGTGGACGATGCGCACCGCCGCCAGACCGGCCAGGGCGGCATCGTTGAGATAGTTCTCTAGCTGCTCCAGCGCCTCCTCAACGCGCCAGCCACGGATATCGAGCTGCATAGAGACCTCGGGCCGATCCTCAACCCGCGGCAGAACCACCGCCGGAGCCTGGCGCTGGCTCTGGCCTGCGACCGCCTGCCGTCCGCCCAAGCGCCGCAGGTTCTCCAGAGGGACGCGGAAGCGCAAGGCCCCCATCTGAACCTCGGCCTCCCCGCGCTCGGGCGCCAAAGCCACCAGCTCGGCATTCTGGCCAAAATTGAGCACTCGCACCAGGTCGCCAACCTGCAAGGGTCCCTCGCTCAACTCTTCGCGCCCCTCCCGCGGCTGGCTCTGGACCGGTTCCGGCAATAGCTCCAGTTTCTCGTCAAGCTGACGCACCTGGCGACGCGCCTGATCGAGGCGCTCACGCGTCAAATTGACGCGGTGCACATCCAGCTTGATGCGTGCCAGTTGAGCCTGAACCTCTTCAACCTCGCGCCGCGCGCGGGCCCGGGCCTCGTTGAGGATGCGCACGCGCTCGCTTTCGAGCCGTCGCCGCTCCTCCTCAAGCTGGCGACGCTGGTGTTCAGCCTCGGCCCGCTCCATGCTCAGGCGGAAGCGCTCGTCGGCCATCGCCTTGCGCTCGCTCTGCAGACCCTCTAGCAGGGTCTCCATGCGGACGCCAGCGCTGCCCAGAAAGTCCCGTGCTCGTTCGATAATACCCTCATCCAGGCCAAGGCGGCTGGCAATGGCCAGGGCATTGCTGCGGCCCGGCAGGCCGATGCTCAGGTGATAGGTCGGCGAGAGCGTCTCGATATCGAACTCCACCGAGGCATTGACGGCCCCTGGTTGTTCGTGGGCAAAGGCTTTCAGCTCGGTGTAGTGGGTGGTAGCCACGGTCGTAATGCGTCGCTCCAGCAGGAAGCTGAGAATGGCCCGCGCCAGCGCGGAGCCTTCGCTGGGATCGGTGCCGGCTCCCACTTCGTCGAGCAGCACCAGAATGGGCGGCACCGGCCTCTCACCGCCAGTCTGGCTGGCGACCAGCTCGTGGGCACGCTCCCCGCCAATGGCGGGCCGGCGGCCCTCTTCCCAGGCCTCGATCTGGCGAACGATCTCGATGATGCGGCTCAGGTGGGAGGAGAAGGTGCTCAGGTTCTGCTCGATGCTCTGCTCGTCGCCGATGTCGGCAAAGACTTCTTCAAAGACGGCAATCTCGGAGCCGTCTTCGGCGGGAATGTGCAGTCCGGCCTGCGCCATCAGAGTCAGCAGGCCCACCGTCTTGAGGGCAACCGTCTTGCCGCCGGTGTTCGGTCCGGTGATGACCACCATAAAGAAGTCGCGCCCAATGCGGAAGTCGATGGGGACAACCCGCCCGCTGAGCAACGGATGGCGCGCTCCCCGGAGTTCAATGCGCCCCTCGCCGTTGAGACGCGGCTCACTGCAGCGCAACAGGCGGCTGTAGCGAGCCTTGGCCAGGTGCAGGTCGAATTCGGCCAGTCGCTCGACCATCTCCGTCAGGGCCGCAGCTTCACGCCCAATCTCGTGCGAGAGGGTACGCAGGATGCGCTCGATCTCTTGCCGCTCCTCGATCTGCAACTGGCGCAGATGGTTGTTCATCTCGACGATGACCAGCGGCTCAACAAAGAGGGTGGCGCCGCTGCTCGACTGGTCATGAACGATGCCCCGCACGAGGTTGCGGTTCTCGACCTTGACCGGCACAACGTAGCGCTCGTTGCGAATGGTGATGATGGGTTCCTGGAGAGCGGGCGCCAGCTCGTTGACGATGGTGCGCAGCCGCTCTTGCAAGCGCTGGGTGGCGCTGCGGATGTCGAAGCGCAGCCGTCTGAGCAGAGGACTGGCGCTATCGAGGATCTCGCCGTCCTCGTTGACGGTCTCTTCGATGCGCCGGATGAGGTGAGGCCGCTCGGGTATGCTCTCCCCCAGGCTCCGCAGCAGCGGGAATTCGTCGGGATCAAGCTTTTCGAGAAGGCGGGCCACCTGGCTGGCGCTGCGCAGGGTGCTGAGCACCTCCACCAGCTCGCTGGGTGTCAGGACCCCCTCACGGGCGGCTCGGGTGATCAGCGGGCGGATATCTCGCGCCGGCCCCACGCTGGCATTGGCCTGGATGTCAAGCAGACGCGCCGCCTCACTGGTGTAGGCTTGCCGCTCGCGCACCTCCTCGAGACTGGTCGCTGGCTGGAGGGCCAGCACCAGCTCTTTGCTGGCGGAGAAGCTCGCTTCACGGGCAACCCGCTCCAGAATTTTGGGATATTCCAGGGTCTGGATACTTTTTTCGTGCATAGATACCAGTCAACGCTTTCCGTTGGATCACTCACGATAAGTGCTGGTAGACGCTCCGCTCCTGGTCGCTCGCCGCCACACCAGATCAGGGTCAGCTCTCTGCATCGCAATCCAGGGCCAGAGCGTCAAAAAAAATGAAGGTGTCTTCAGGATACCATACAATACAAACACGAGGGAACGGCACCACTATGCCCGGCTGACGTCCATCTGGCAGAGCCTCCCCGTTCCCTCTTTGGAAAAACGGCTCTGCCCTGCGTTTATCTTGCTGTTGCTACCGTAGGAGTGAGAAGAGAGCCATCGGCTGAGGCTCGCTGGCAGCAGCACTGTAAAAAAAGAGGAGAGAGCAGGCATGATTCTTCATCTGGGCGAGGCAGTCTATTGGGGCAGTGTCGAGGTGATTTTTCTGGCCGGGACAATTACCGCTCTGGACGAGGAGCGCCAGACTGTGACGGTGCGCATTGAGCGGGCAACGCCCAACGCGGCACACCTGATCGGGCAGGAGGCCGAGTTTTTTGCCGATGGTCTGGAGCCGCTGACGGCCCTGGGCGAACTGCCGCCGGGCCTGACGGACCACCCTGTGACCGAACGGCAACCGCTGCCGGCGATGGACGAGGCGGAGAAGCTGCGCCGCGCTGCTGCCGCCGCCGTGCACCAGCTCTACGGCTATCACCGCCTGCCGGCAGAACAAGAGCAGGCCCTTATCACTGAGGTGCGGGCCATGCTGGAGGCCGATCCAGCCCTGCGCGCACGGACGCTGGCAACGATGGATGAGATTCTACGCCTGGACTTTTTGGGGAGCCGACGCGCGCCTTCTGAGCCTGACCAGCCGGCCTGACTCTGTCAGGATGAGCATCCTTTTTTTCACCCGGCCAAAGCGAGCAGCTCTGGCCCTGGCCCAGATATGATATGCTCTATGCGAGGGGCGTGACGGCAAGCGGAGGAAGCGGCTCGCTGGGCCATCACGCCGAAAACGGCGATGAGGTGAACACCGTGCAATGTCCACATTGTTCTGCCCCCTTAGTAGCGGCGGCACGCTTCTGCCCCGCCTGTGGCGCCGTTCTGGTCTCGCCAGGCGGTCCTGAGTCTGCTCGCCCTGGCGGGGGTCCGCCCTCAGCTCAGGCCCCACAGCATCTGGCCAGTTATGGGACAGTCACCTCCCCGAGACGCGCGCGACACCGCGGCAGGCGCTGGCTCTTCGGCTGCTGCGGCGCGCTCCTCCTCCTGCTTATCCTGCTGCTGGCGGTGTGGGCCTTGCTCGTTCGTCCCACGCTCAACCGGCTGGCCAAAGAGCAGCTCAACGCGGCCCTTGACAGCGCCGTCCAACAGATCGATTCTACGCGCGCCGCCCAGCTTCCCGGCGGCCCGGTGCGCATCAGCGAGACTGTGCTCAACAACCTGCTCACTCTGGCGCATTCGCCCGCCAGCCCCATGCAGAACGCTCGCTTCAACGTCACGCCCGAGGCCATCACCCTCGACTTCACCCTCTATGGCCAGGCCAACCGCATCAGCGCCGTACCCCAGGCCAGCGGCGGACAACTGCGCGTCGGCAGCCTTCACACTCAGGGTCTCATCGGCTGGATTCTCTCCGACGAGGACCTCACCACCATCGTCAACCAACACCTGGCCGCCGCCCAGCAGCGGCTACAGCACCCGGTGCTGGCCGTCTCGCTGGAGAACCACGCCATTGACCTCCTCCTTGGCCCTCCTCCCAGCGCCAATGAGGCCGCCGCCTCCAGCCTTGCCAGCGCCCTTTGACCAGCGCGGGAGCAAGCAGCAGCCAGACTAGCGACTGATCGAGCTGCCAGGGCTTAGGCGGCGAGGAGGTGCTGACCTGACTCACTGCTGCCGACGGCAGATGGGCCGCGCTCTGGCGCTGATGCACCTGGGCAAAGACCGAGGAGACGTCGGGCAGGAAGCCATTGTTATCTTGTCCCAGGGGCCAGTAGACCAGCGCCGCGCGCCCAATGATATTCTTGCGCGGGACAAAGCCCCAGTCGCGCGAGTCCGAACTGCCTGCCCGGTTATCTCCCAGCACGAAATAGCTGTCGGGAGGTACAACGCGATTGGAAAAGGAAGGGTAGGGATTCCCCTGTCGATGGGGATCGACATAGGTCTCGTGCAAGGTCACGCCATCGACAATGACCGTAGTGCCCTGGATGGTGATCACGTCGCCAGGAAGGCCAATGATGCGCTTCACGTAATCCTGACTGGGATTGGGAGGGGCCACAAAGACAATCACATCGCCACGCGCTGGCTCATGGAAGAGGTACGACCATTTATCGACGAGGATCAGCTCTTTATCGTGCAGATTCGGCTCCATGCTCATGCCTTCAACGTAGAAATTCTGGATGGCAAAGCGAATGATGAAGAACATGAGCGCCGTGAGGACAAGGGTCTCGATCACTTCACGGACCAGACGCCAGCGCTTCTCAAAATCAAGCTCAGGATTCATGCGAACTCCCGGCGCCAGACACGCCAGTGTGCTCAGGGTATTTCAGCCAGTACTATTATAAGGCACTGTGATGGCAAACTCTACAGTCCGAGAGCGCTTCCGCCAGGACCAGCGGTCGGGGACGGCCTGCCAGGCCGTCCGGTCGTCGCCCATCTCACCCTCCTCCTTTTGGGCTATCGACGGCCCTGCTCCGCTCCCCTCCCCCCGTGGCTGCCACTTCGCGCCCACCCAGGGCCGGCCGAGGAGCAGGCTAGTCCGGCAGGACCCGCCCGGCTTGCTCCTTAGCTGAGAAAGCGGAAGGACTGCAGCATCGGCTTGAGGGCACTCGCAGAGAGCTGCTGATAGCGCGCCACCGGCACGGCGATGTAGATGCTGAATAGCCTGGTCTGCGACGAGTGAGCCGGATGGTTGGCCGCCAGGAGAATAATCTCCATGCTGACTTGCTGCCCCAGGATCTGCACATCGCCGGTGGCCCCCTGCTGTTGCCAGGTCTCGCCCCCCACGCTGGCAGTAGGCTCGAGGGCGATCTTCTTGAAGTTTTTATAGAGTCCGCTCTTGCCGATGGTGTCCAGGCTGACGGTGACGGTCTCTTCAGGTGAGGTGATGGCGTTGGGGTTGGGGACAACCTGGACCGAAACGGTGGCGCTGTCGGCCTCGTGACTGAACTCGACGCTGCTGCCAGCAGGACTGACCCGCCAGTCTGGCGGATAGCCGATGCTGAAGCCGTCGCCCCGATAGAGCTTGAGCTGGACGCCGCCAGGAGCCGTGATCAGGCTGGCCGTCGGACTGGCCCCAACAGAGGCGGTCGGCCTGGAGGCGCCGGTGCCGCCGCTCTCTCCGCCACAGGCCACCAACGAGAGCGCAAGCAAGAAGAGAAGCCCGAGCAGATGTGGAGGGAAAGGCCAGGCATAGCAGCGCAGCGGTCGTCGTCGACAGGCGGAGCAGGTGGATCGGGACATGGCACTCCCCCGTTCCTCATAATAGAAATTATGGCCGCTTCTCTGGGCCTTCAACGCCCTGAAAGGCGCGTCTCGAAGAAGCTGGCTTGTGCGACAGGTTGCGCAACGGGCGTTATTATAGCATATCCTGGCCAGCCAGCAGAAGAGATTTTCTGGCTAGACGCACAAGTGACAGAGTCCCAGCTTCGGCCCCACCGCAGTGCCAGGCCGGCAGCGAGTTGCCATCATCTCTCTGCCACTTGACGCCGTAGGTCCTGTGTTGTACCCTGATAGCAATCTGGAACGTTTGTCTCAGTCAGAGAAGGCTCGCAGTCCCCGCCTGCTTGTCTGTCTGCCTGCCTGCCCTGCCCAGGATCCCCTCCTCCAGGACAGGACTTCCATGAGTTAGCCGCGCCATACTCTATTTGTTACAGACGCAGCGAGACGGACTTCACAACGTAATTGATGATAAAGAAAAGCTTGGGGATCGCAACAGTGGATAAGATCGTTATCCGTGGCGCACGAGAACATAATCTAAAGAATATCGATCTAACTATTCCTCGCGATAAACTGGTGGTGATCACCGGGCTGTCCGGCTCCGGCAAGAGCAGCCTGGCCTTCGATACAATCTTCGCCGAGGGCCAGCGCCGCTATGTTGAGTCGCTCTCGGCCTACGCGCGCCAGTTTCTCGATAAGATGGATAAGCCCGATGTCGACCACATCGATGGGCTTTCGCCGGCGATCTCGATCGACCAAAAAGGCGCAACCCATAATCCGCGTTCCACGGTCGGCACCGTCACCGAGATCTATGACTACTTGCGCCTGCTCTACGCTCGCGTCGGCCATCCTCACTGCCCACGCTGCGGACGCGAGGTGAGCCGCCAGACGGTTCAGCAGATCGTCGACGCAATCTTGCAGTTGTCCGAGGGGACGCGCATCATGCTCCTGGCGCCGCTGGTGCAGGGGCGCAAAGGCGAGTACAGGCATATCTTCGAGGAGATGCGCCGCTCGGGCTACGTGCGCGTGCGTGTCGATGGCACGATCTATGATCTGGGCGATACTATCGAGCTGGATAAGCAGAAGAAGCACACGATCGAAGTCGTGGTTGACCGCCTGGTGATCCGCAAGGGGGGACGGTCAGCCGCGCCCGGCGCGCTCTCCCTTAGCCAGGTCAACAGTCTACCCGAGCGGTCAGGGCTGCGCCGCGTGGCCGAGGAGAGCCAGCCTTATAGCCTGCCTTCGCCCTCGTCTGCCAACCAGGATGGGCGCGCCCTGGAGAGCGCCGGGGCCACGGCTCCTGAGCACGAGGTCTCGTCTCAGCCGGCGGAGCTGGACGAGGTGGATGCTGCCTTTCGTCAGCGCCTGACCGATTCCCTGGAGACCACGCTCAAGCTGGGCAACGGCGTGGCTCTGGTCTCGATCGTCGGCGGTGAGGAGGTTTTGTTCTCGGAGCGCTTCGCCTGCGTCTACTGCGGCATCAGCCTGCCGGAGATCGAGCCCCGCACCTTCAGCTTCAACAGTCCACACGGCGCCTGTCCGGCCTGCACCGGGCTGGGAACACAGCGCGAGCTGGACGCCGAGCTGATCGTGACCAATCCCGATCTGACGATCCGTGAGGGGGCGATCGCTCTCTGGAGCAAGATGGTCAACGGCAGCCAGTGGGAGTCGGCCAAGTTGGAAGCTCTGGCCAAACGTTTTCAGATCGATCTCGACCGCCCCTGGCGCGAGCTTCCCCCCGAGCAGCAGCAGCTGATTCTCTACGGGACTCCGGAGCCGCTGACGATCCGCTACACGCCCCAGCATGGCCAGACGCGCTCGTACACGGTGACCTTCGATGGCGTAATCCCCATGCTGGAGCGGCGCTATCGCCAGACCGAGAGCGAGCTGATCCGCGAGGAGATCGAGTCTTACATGTCGACGCGGCTCTGCCCCGAGTGCCGCGGGGCCCGCTTGAAGCCGGAAGCGCTGGCGGTCACGGTCGGTGGACGCAACATCGTGCAGGTGACGCGCCTCTCGGTCAAGCAGGCCCAGCGCTTCTTCCAGGAGCTGGACGCCGGCCCGGCGCCCTCGCTGGGTGTGCAGCCGCTGACGGGCGGCCAGAACGAGGACGGAGAGCCAAGGGCCCCCGATCCGTTGGCCCCGATCCCTCCCGATGAGCCGCTGGTCAAGGTGCGCCTGAGCGAGCGCGAGCGGCTGATTGCCCGCCAGATTCTTAAGGAGATCCGCGCCCGCCTGCAGTTCCTGGTCGACGTCGGCCTTGACTACCTGACGCTGGATCGCACGGCGATGAGCCTCTCCGGCGGCGAGGCCCAGCGCATCCGGCTGGCGACCCAGATCGGCTCGGGCCTGATGGGCGTGCTCTATATCCTGGATGAGCCAAGCATCGGTCTCCATCAGCGCGATAACCATCGCCTGATTCAGACGCTGCTGCGCCTGCGCGATCTGGGCAATACGGTGCTGGTGATTGAACACGACGAGGACACGATGCGCGCCGCCGACTACATTATCGATATCGGCCCCGGAGCGGGCGAGCACGGCGGCCAGGTGGTGGCCGCGGGCACCTTCGAGGAGGTGGCCGCCCACCCGCAGTCGTTGACGGGCGCCTATCTCTCGGGCCGGCGCCGTATCGCAACCCCCTCCCAGCGCCGTCCAGGCAATGGCCACTTTCTGACCATTGTGGGCGCCCGCGAAAATAACCTGAAGAACATTACGGTGCGCATCCCGCTCGGCAAGCTGGTGGCCATCACCGGCGTCTCAGGCTCGGGCAAAAGCTCGCTGATGATCGACATCCTCTACCGTAAGCTGGCGCAGGTTCTCAACCGGGCCCACGAGAAGCCGGGCCTCCACGAGCGCATCGAGGGCATCGAGTACCTGGATAAGGTGATCGATATCGATCAGTCGCCGATCGGCAGAACGCCACGCTCGAACCCCGCGACTTATACAAACGCTTTTACTGGCATCCGCGATCTGTTCGCCCAGGTGCCGGAGGCGCGCCTGCGCGGTTACCAGCCCGGGCGCTTCTCCTTCAACGTCAAAGGAGGACGCTGCGAGGCCTGCAAGGGCGAAGGTATCGTGCGTATCGAGATGAATTTCCTGCCCGATGTCTACGTGCCTTGCGAGGTCTGCAAGGGAAAGCGCTACAATCGCGAGGCGCTGGAGATCCGCTATAAGGGGAAGAATATCGCCGAGGTGCTGGATATGACCGTCGAGGACGCTATGCACTTCTTTGAGCATGTGCCGACGGTCTACAGCAGGCTGAAGACGCTCTACGATGTGGGGCTGGGCTATATCCGTCTGGGCCAGCCGGCGACAACGCTCTCGGGCGGCGAGGCTCAGCGCGTCAAGCTGGCGACGGAGCTGTCGCGCCGCGCGACGGGCCGCACGCTCTACTTGCTCGATGAGCCAACAACGGGCCTGCACTTCGCCGATATCGAGCGCCTGCTGAACGTGCTTCAGCGCCTGGTCGATGCCGGCAATACGGTGCTGGTGATCGAGCATAACCTGGATGTGATCAAATGCGCGGACTGGATTATCGATCTAGGCCCCGAGGGCGGCGAGGCCGGCGGGGAGGTGATCGCCGAGGGAACGCCCGAGGAGGTGGCCCTCCAGGAGCGTTCCTATACCGGTCAGTTCCTGAAGCAGCTCTTCGCTCGCGAAGGCCGGGAGGTCAGGGTCTAGCTCAACGGCACTCTTCCGGCCTTCCGAGGTCCAGCTTCTCTTTGCTTTTGTTCCCCGGCTGCTCACTTGGGCCGCTGGCCGCCGGCACAGATCATGGCAGCCTGCCTCGGCCAGCGATCTGCCTCAGCGCATCCAGGTGGCTCTTGCGACCAGGGCCTAGGGCGTCCAGTGGCGCATCGGCAGTCCAGGCACAGGCGAGCGGAAAGTGGGCAGACGAGACATGGTCAGCGAGCCGATGTAGACGGTTTGTAGGTCCGGTCCGCCAAAAGTGATGCTGGTCAGCAATTGGAGGGTCTGCCCCGCACAGGCAGCCATATCGGCAGGCGTCGCTGTGCCGTTGGCTATTTTCTCTTCAAAGGTAGACAGGATCTCCTCGTTCGCCTCCTCGAAGACGACGTGATAGTCGCCGTCGGTGGTGATGATTCCCAGGCCGTTGCGCAGAGGAGTTGTTACCCAGACGTTGCCTTCGGCATCAAAGGCAAAGCCATCGACCACGGCTCCCACGCCGAGACCATCGGGACCAAAGACCTCCTTATCGGTCAGGCTGCCGTCTGGCCTGACGCGGAAGCGCAGGATGCGGTTCTTCATGGTCTCAGCAACGTAGAGAAACTCCTCTCTGGCATCGAGACGGATCTCGTTGGTGAAATAGATGCCATCGTAGACAATGCGGGGACCCTTCTCGTCGAGGAGGACAATATAGCCGTCCGGACGCGGCTGCGCTGCCGCGGGCCACCACTGCTGTTCCCGCGTCGAGAAGGCCAGCCAGAGACGATCGTGGCTATCGATGAAGACGTAGTTGGCGCAGGTGGTGGTCACGCCGTCAACCTCGGTCAATACATCTTCGCTGTGACCATCGGGATAGAGCCGTTGGATGCGCCCGCTGCCGATATTGGCAATGTAGAGCGAGCCGTCGCGGGCCATCGCTATCCCGTTTGGCTCACCCCCCAGCCCGCCAAAAAACTGCTGGCTGCCATCGGGCGCAATGCGAGTCACACCGCCGCGGCCGTCTGAGGTCCAGAGGGTGCCGTCCGGCTGAGCAATGATCGACTCGGGTCGGACCAGATCGTGGCCAGTGTAGCTGAGGTCGCTCAGGTTCAGGCGGAACTCTTTGATAGGGGGACGGCTGTCACTCATACTGCTTACTCCCTTTCTTCTTTGAAGAATGTCTTGCCGCTTTGACCATGCGTTCTTGCTTTGATCGTCCTCGACGATTGGTGTCGTCTCGACACCGCTACCGGCCTTAGATACAGAAACAGACAAACAGGAGCTGGTATATCAGCCTGTGACAGATTGTATACTATCGCCTGATGCTGATGCAATCAACGATCCCCGTCTTCAGACGGCGGCTCGCCCTCCCTCATCGCCAGCAGAGCTTTGGGGCTGGCTGGCGGCAACCCACTCAGCCGCAGCTGAGTAAAGCGATGGCGGACGTTTCTGGCCCGCTCCTGGCGGCCTGGTCGCAGAAGCTCCAAGGGGGACAGGTGAATGAAGGATGGTGAGGCAGGCAGTAAGGCAGGCACCCCCCACGCAACTCGCAACGCGAGCAGGGCAGCCTGCGCGTCAGCCTGGGCTGGGCGCCCGCGGGATACAAGCGCGGATGAGCGCCGCTGCCACAGGCTCAGGCACCGTCTGAGCGCGTCCCGTGGTGCTCTCTCGCTCCGATAGAGCGAGGGATGCGCAGCACTTCGAAGACCAGGACACCGGAGATCAGGCCAGGTCCGGCCGGCCAGGTCGGGGGCCTCCCTGAAAGGCCCCTCTCTGGCTCATCCAGGGAAAGCCCCTCCCTCTCTTGCTTTCACTGTCTCTCGGCCAGGTCTTGACTTCTCCCAGGCGAGTAGGCCCGCGACCAGTTCCGCAGGCGCAGACCCCAGAACAGGCAGGCGCAGATCAGGCCCAGCAGGCCAGCTATGTAGAGGGGACCTGGCAGCCGCAGAGTGAGGGCGAGGGCCGGACCGGTCTGCAGATCGAGCAGCGGCAGAGAGAAGAAGGCCAGGTGCAGCAGCTGCGGCGCAGCAAACATGGCATAGGCCAGGAGACCCGCTATCAGGAGCAACAGCAGTGAGCAACCCATGACCAGCCCGAAGAAGAGGCCGGTGACGACGGAGGAGAGCAGTTTCAAGACAATCATCAGTATTCCACTCCTTACTGAGGATGGCCAGTACGAGCAGTCTCTCAGTCTCTGACTCATTCAGCCAGCGTCAGGCTCAGGCCCGCTCGCGCTCCAGCATGGTCGCCGCCAGCCAGAGGCTTACCCGGTAGAGTAGGCCGATCAGCAGAAGCCCTAGCCCCAACTGCAACAGCAGTTGCGTCGGAAGGCCACCGGGCAAGGCGCTCAGCTCATTCTGCAGGAGGGCGCTGCCCAGGAAGAGCGGCAGCTCAAGCAGCAACAACACTCCTCCTATGACCAGCGTGCTGAGCTGGTCGTCGGACGAATAAGGGAAGAGGATGCCAAGCAGAAAGCAGAGCGGCGCCAGCAGCAAGGCGGGCAGCAACCACTGCAGCAGCAAGGCAGGCAGGCCGGCGGCCAGGACCAGCACGAGCGCCGCCAGCAGCCAGCTCAGCTCAGTGAGCGCCAGGCATGTCCAGAATTTGCCGGCCCATAGCCGTCGCAGTTCCAGCGGCGTCACCGTCAACAGGCGATAGGCTACTCGATCGCGTCCCCAGGAAGTTTGACTGACACTGACAAGTCCCAGGAGCAGGACGCCCAGGGCCAGCACCGCTATCGCCAGGCAGACGAGCGGCTGCGTTGCCCGTGTTAGCCAGATACCGACCAGGGCGGCCAGCCAGAGACCAATCAGAAGCACCCATCCAACGATCAGATGCTGATCGCGACAGATGCTTTTGAGTTCGTAGACGCAGGCCGACAGGAAGAGCGAGGGGCCAAAGGGCAGCCGGCGCAAGGGAACCCATTGCCCGCGTGTGCCCGTTGTCAGACGCTGGTAGCGATCCAACATAAAGGCGTAGAGTCCTCCCGCCAGGAGCGTGACCAACGTGAGCAGTCCCGCGCCAAGGAGAGGGGAACCCAGGCCCGGTTCCAGGATCAGGGTCATCCAGTAGGATGGCGCCAGGGCCAGTAAACCGATCTGGTGCGCCAGGAGGGCCGGCCCGAGCAGCATTTCGGGTACCGTCAAGAGCACTATTCCCAGGGCGCAGCTCAGACCCAGGGTGCTGATGCGCAGGCCCTGACGCTCCACTCCGAAGAGGCGCGCCGCCCCGTAGAGCACAACCTGGTGAAAGGCCAGCGTCAGGGCGTTATAGCACAGCAGGCCAAGCAGAAAGGTCAGCCCAAGCTGCAGCGGCGTGATCAGTCCCGCCTGGACCAGGGCCAGCAGTCCCGGCAACCAAAATACTCCCTGAATCAAGAGCAAGGGAAATAGAGCGGGCAGGAGCAGCCCGATACCTATCTGCATCGACGAGATCGGCAGGGGCGCTAATAGCCGCCGAAGCAGCGTATCTTCGGGCGATATCAGCAAAACCAGCGTTAGAATCAGGAAGACCATCAGCCCAAAGAAGCTGAAGAACCCCACCAGCAAGAGCGGCGCCAGAGCTTGCAGCTGCGGCCCGGCCAGCACCAGGCTTGTCACACGAGCAAAGAGGGTGTAGTTCAGCAGGCCCAGACAGAGCAACAGGGCCAACCCCAACGGGAAAAGCAGCCAGAGGATTGGGGTGCGGCGCAGGAGTTGCCCCAGCCAATGGCGCCAGGTTCGCAGGACCAGGCTAGAAATTTGCCAGGACACGATCGACCGCCTCCTCCTGTCCTTCTAGACCGAGAGCCTTCAAGAAAGCTTCCTCGAGATTCGCGACTGCGTACTGCGCCAGCAGGGCCGGTGGCTTGCCCTGGGCCAGAACACGGCCCTCATGCAAGAGGATCACTATATCGCAGAGGTCCTGAGCCATCAGCAGATCATGGGTTGAGACGAGAATGCCCACCTCGCGCTCGCGCAGCTTGCGCAGCAGACGCTTGATGAGAATGGCCATCTCGGGATCGAGTCCCGAGAGCGGCTCATCGAGCAATAGGAGACGAGGCTGATGCACCAGCGCCGCAATGAACTGCAGCTTCTTGCGCTGACCATGGGAATAGGTCTCGAGCAAGTGCCGCGCCTTCTCTTCCAGGCGCAGCAGGGTCAGATATTCCTGAGCCATGCGCCATTGCTCTTCTGAGAGGCCGTAGATACGGCGCAAGAATTGGAGATACTCCAGACCGGTGAGATGATTGATCACTTCCTGGGAATCGGGGACGAAACCGAAGAGACGCTTTTTGTGGGCCGGAATGCGCTGCAGCGGCTCGCCGTCAAGAATAATCGTGCCGGCGTTGGGCGGCAGGAGACCAACGAGCATCGAGAGTAAGGTTGTCTTTCCAGCTCCGTTGGGGCCCAGCAGGCCCACGATCTGCCCGCGGGGGACGCTGAATGAGACGGCATTGACCGCCGTCAGGGGACCAAAGCGCCGGGTGAGCTGGCGCACTTCAAGCAAGGTTGACTGCATCCGTTGCTGTCTTCCTCCTGGCTGAGAAACCTGGGAAGCGCAAGCACTTCGTCACACTGCGCCACAATCGGCGAGCCTGGAGTGTCGGCTTTTCCCTCTCGCGTCGCTTCATTACCTCTCTTGCTCATTCCGCTGCGCCTGATAAGCTCCTCGCCGACCATAGCCGCTGCGCGCTCCATCTCTCTCGTCTCGTGGACACACTGACTGTCGTACTCGCTCATTCACTAATACTAGGAACGCCTCTCACATGGTTTTTTACAATCAGCATTCAGAGCTATTCATGAGCGATCTGCGACTGACGTCGACTTCATTGTACCAGAGATAGGATCATTTATGAGCCAGGGATGATACTCCAGTCCAAGCTCTGTTTTCTGGCAATCGTGTCTATATTCATCTCTATCCTGGCAGATTGACATCGAAGAGCTTATATTCTATAATCCAACGCAGGTTGTCTGGTTAGACTAAAGAGGCAATACAGGAGGACCTTCGGCAACGCTGTTGGAGGGATTCATGGGTCAGGAATTTAGCCAGAAGCAGGAAGCGAACGAGGCCTTGAGGCATGCCCGCGAGGAACGCGGCTGGACCCGTGAGCAGCTCGCCGCATTGCTTGGAACGAATGCCTTTACAATTTATCGCTGGGAGAGCGGGCGGGCCAGGCCGGGACCCTACTTTCGGCAGAAGCTGTCTGCGGTCTTCGGCTGTGAGCCTGCGGCTCTTGGTCTGTTCGGTGTGCGGCCCAGGCGGGCAGGGAATTTGCCTGGCGTTTCGCTCGCTGTGACTGGCGCGGCGCCTCAGCCTCTGCCTCCTGTTCCGCTGCAGGGGCGTGAGGCTCTACTTGAGCGGCTGCGGAACTTGCTCTGCTGTGAGTCGCCCCCGACAGATATCGCCCTCTACGGCCTGCCGGGGAGTGGCAAAACCGCCCTCGCCTGTGCCCTCAGCCGGGATCGGCAGATCCAGCAGCACTTCTGCGACGGGGTGCTGTGGGTCTCGCTGGGAGAGTCTCCCGACATCGATGGGCTGCTTCTTCGCTGGAGCAGCCACCTTGCTCCTCTGGGCCTCTCTTCTTCTCCTCCTCCTCCTTCTTCCCGGCCTTCACAGCTCGCAGCCCGCTCTGGCAGAGCGGGCCACCAATCATTACCCACTGTCAGCACCCGCCCTCGTTTGCTGCTGATCATCGACGATGTCTGGGAGCATGAGACGGCTCTGCGCTTTCGTCTGGGCGCCGCGGGCAGCGTCCATCTCTTTACAACTCGTTCACCTCGTTTAGCAGCTCGGCTGGCCCCACACCAGATTGTCTACGTGCCTCCGCTTGAAGCAGTGCCAGCCCTGGAACTGCTGCGCCTGCTTGCTCCCCAGGCCATCGGCCAGGAGCCAGCCCTGGCCAGGCGCCTGAGCGAATCTGCCGGCGGCCTACCTCTGGCTCTGCAGCTCATAGGCACCTATCTTTACGAGGAGTCGCTGTACGAGCAGCCGCGCCGCATTCGGGCCGCCTTTCAGCAGCTTCTGGACCATCCCTTACGCTGGTTCTCTCTCTCGCTGCCAGGCCAAGAAAGCTCGGGCTTGCTGGGAGAGACGCTGCAACGCAGCCTGGCTCGCCTGTCCTCGGCAGCCCTAACCCTGATCCACTCTCTGGCAGTTTTTCCTCCTCAACCTGCCAGCTTCAGCGAAGAGGCCGCTGCCGCCGTAGGCCAGCTCGATCCAGCCACCTTCGCCAGTGCCATCGACCAGCTCTGCGACAGTGGTCTGGTCACCTGCCAGTCCGCACGCTACCATCTCCACCCAGTGATCCGGGCTTTCCTGCGCCTCGTCCGGCGGCAGGAGCTTATGACCGCCGAGCAGGCCCTGGTTGGCTATTATGCTGCGCTGGTCAGGGAGCAGTTCAGCGCCGGCGCCTCGCTAGCACCCATTGAGAGTGAGAACGTGCAGACCGCCCTGCAGTTGGCCAGACAGCATGCCCTCCTCGAGGAGCAACGTTTCCTTGAAGCGGCTGCCAACGCTCTCGCCGGGGCAATATGAGCATGAGCACCTGGACCTGGCGAGAGCTGTCAGCCGAAGGGCCAGAGGAAACCAGAACGGGACAACCCTGGAGGGCTGTCCCGCTTCCTGTGACCGTGGATCGGCCCACTGGTGCAACAGCGCACTTAGACCGTCAGGACCTGGCACTTGTCAGAACCGCAGGAGGAGGCCAGGGACCGGGCAGCGGTCCTGTGCTCTTCCGCAATCAGCCTGGCGGCCCCCGCTTGCAGCACCTCCAGGGCTTCCCGCAGCGCTCGCTGCCGCTGCCGACGCGCCTGCCAGGCCGCCATACTCAGCCGGACCTCCCAGGCAAGCGCTACCAGGGCCAGCAGCAGTGTCACGCTGAGTACGGGGATTGCCACCTCCATGATCACGAGCTGTTCGGGGCAGGGCATCTCAGGAACCTCCTTTGAGCGTCAAGTAGACAATGAAAGTAGCGGCTACCAGGGCAACGAGTACCCCTACAGCTCCCACTAGCTGCCCGGTGCGCTCCTGCCCCGGCGGCAGACGCCACACTCGTAGCCAGAGGACCACATCGCTGATCAGCAATGTCAGGAAGCAGAGAAGAGCAAAAACTCGTAAAAGCACGGTTGGTTCCTCTCTACGAGAGTCGAAACGGCCCATCCACAACCGATGGCCAGCGAGCGGCCGCAGAGCCTCTCCCTCCAGCCACGGCCAGTATCGAGCAAGGTCAACAAGCGGTACTCACCCACACGACTGGAGAACCGACAAGGCTGGTTTCATTCAAATAGGCCCCCGCCCCATTACACTGGCTGTCAGCCCAGAAGAGCCAGGCGCTATAGATCACAAGTACGCCTGCAATAGTTCCAGCAACCGGAGCACAAGGGCCACAGAGAGCAGCAACGATGCCAGCCAGCGCAGCACCACCAGTAAGACCAGAGGCTATGTCATAGACAAGGCAATGATTGAGATAAAAGGAGTATCCCCACCAGTTGATATACTCCCTGAATTGAGGCTGGCACCCTGCAGCCGGAGAAACCGCCGTTGCAGGATGGGCACCTCCTGACGACCGCTTGACAGCTAGTGGCAAGGCATTATATCGGCTCACGGCTTGCTGGACTTGAGCAAGGATCTGGGAACTGACGACGTGAGCAAGCGCAGGATCAATGGAAGCAGTATAGTTCACTACGTGCACATAGGGCAAAGCCTCTTTCACCCACTCAGGTATCGCGTTGATCACGCTTCCAGAAGCCGCAGCGTTCTTCGCTTCCTGCTTGCTGGCGGCCCGGGCATGAGCAGATCCAGTCGGTGCCAGCGCCAGGCCCAGGACAAAGACGATAGCCAATGCGCTTAGAAAGTAGAGACGACCTCTCTGCAGCATCTTGCCTGACTCCTTTCAGCTACTCATAGATTCATTCCTTCGTCCTTCACATCTCGCCAGATGTAGGTATGAAGGACGTCTGAGTCAAGGATGCCAGATGCTCAGCAGCAGTGCCAGCACTTTACTAGTCTTTTGGCTAGTCTTCTTCTCCAACATACGCTGCGTCTCTCCTTATCAGGCCAGAAGCGCCCGCCCAGTCAGCCGCCTCTCCAAATCACCAGTCCTGACCACAACAACGATGCCTCCCCTGCCTTGCCACTGATGCCCAGGAGGACTACGGGCGGGGGAAGCAAAACTCTGTCTGAAGTAGCCTGCAGGTCACAGCAGCATAGAGATAAGGGCAGAGGGCGCCAGCCTACTCCAGTGCTCGTCGAACAACGAGCGTAAGTACGACTGTGCCCCAGGCCAGAGATTCGCTTAGTCTCGCGTCCTCTCGACCTGCGTAGACGATGGCTCTCGCAGTCTGGCAGTTTCTTGCCGGAGGATCTGACTCATCCGCTGGGCAAAGGTATCCAGGAAGGCAAGTTCCTCGGTGGTGTATTGCCCCAGGAGGTGAGTCACGGCTTTATCGAGTGGAGCGAAGAGGTGGGTAACCTCCTCAATGCGGTCTGGAAGTGGCCGCACCAGGATTTTGCGGCGATCGTTGGGGTCCCTCTCGCGTCGCACAAATCCAGCTTCTTCGAGTCGATCAAGGATCGCTGTGACCGCCGCAGTGGTGAGGCCCGTCAATTCGGCTAAGCGACCTGGTGTCAACTGCCTTCCTTCGCGCGCCAGATCCAGGCACTTCAGGTCGGTCATATTCAAACCAAGACGGCTTGCGACCGCCTGGTGAAACATGAGCGTATACGCGCTCAGCTCACGCCCAAAATGTTCTTTGACAGCCTGCTCAAGGCGAGCACGTTCGCTTGACAAGGGTGGCTTCTCCCTGCTATACTTCGAATGTTTGATATCTAGAAAATCTAGATATCAAGCGATCAAATTACCAGGCTCTAGTATAGCACAGGAGCCGGGCAGGTGACAGAAGGAAGATCCGCGAGGGTCCTGGTCAATGCTGGTCTGGTCAGCGTTGGCGAGCAGCCTCCCTCACGATCTATCGTAGCGATGCTCAGCTTCCCACAGGGAAGGAAACACTTCCATGTCTTCTGATAAACTGCGAGCCGAAGAAACGCTCCAGATTCCCGTTCTGATTGTCGGTGGTTCGCTAGTTGGACTCTCCTTGTCACTCTTTTTGAGCTGGCGAGGCGTCGCATCGCTGGTAGTGGAGAGGCATCCAGAGCTGGCGCGCTTACCTCGCGCTCGGGCGCTCAACCCGCGGGCGATGGAACTTTTCCGCTGGCCAGGCCTGGAGGAGACTATCCGTGCCGCTCAATCGCCTATCGCTGGCAATACAGAGATAGTGCGCGTCGAGTCGCTGGCCGGGCGCGAGCTGATGCGGATCAACGAGGGAGGGCCGTCGAGCATGACAGCCGTCTCTCCCACCACCTGGTGTCTCATCGATCAGGATCATCTCGAACCCATTCTTTACGCCCAGGCAAAGCTCCTAGGTGGTGACATCCGCCTTAATACTGAGTTAGTGGCTTTTACCCAGGACGAGAGCGGCGTATCGGCCACTATCGTCGAGCGAACCACAGGGAAAGAGCGGCACGTGCGTGCACGCTATCTGATCGCCGCTGATGGAGCCAACAGTCAGGTCCGTCGGATGCTCGGGATTACGACCCAAGGGCCAGGAAGCATCGCTCATGTGATGACCATCTTGTTCGAGGCGGATCTGCGCGAGGCCCTGCGGGGACGCAGGATTATGCTCTGCTATGTCAATAACCCTGCTCTTCCCGATGGGCAGGGAATGCTGATGCCAATCGATAACCAGAGGCTGTGGAGCTTCAATACGGCCTTCCATCCTGAACGCGGGGAGCGGCGCGAGGACCTGAGCGATGAACGCTGTATTGAGCTGATTCGCCTTGCGGTGGGCATCCCTGATCTGGCCGTCAAGATCCTGCCAGCCTACCCCTGGGATCCAGTCAAGGTCAACATCTGGGAGCTGGCAGCACAATGGGCCTCACACTATCACAAAGGTCGAGTCTTTCTGGCAGGAGATGCCGCCCATACGACTCTGCCGAGCGGCTCACTGGGGGCCGGAGCCGGCATTGAGGATGCCTTTAATCTCGCCTGGAAGCTGGCACTCGTGCTGGCCGGCAAAGCCGGTTCCGCCCTACTGGAGTCCTATGAGGAGGAACGTCTCCCTATTGGGACACTGACCGTCGAGCAGACGCTGCACCGCTTTTTCTCTCGTACGGGCAGTCAGGAGAGTACCCTGGTGGATGATGCTTCCCTGATCTTCGGCTTTCGCTACCGCAGCGGAGCGCTGGTGCCTGAACCAGGATCGGAGACTGCTCCACTTACCCAACACCCCAGTACCCTCAGTGGTGAAGCAGGAACGCGCGCCCCACAGGTGATCCTGGAGCGCAATGGCTCTCGACTCTCAAGCATCGATCTGTTCGGAAAAGGCTGGGTCCTGCTCACTGTCGCTCCTCCCGCCGGCTGGGAAGAGGCAGTACAGCGCCGATGGAATAGGCTGCCCCTGCTAATCTGCCCCATCGGCCCAGAAGAGAGTCTCAGAGATGTCGATGGCTCGTTTCTCAAAGCCTACAGCATCGGAAAGATCGGGGCTGTCCTCGTACGCCCAGACGGCGTCGTAGCCTGGCGCACAACTGGTCCTGGTGCCCAAACAGGGCCGGAGCTGGAGCGGGTTCTGAGACATCTACTGAGTCTTCGTTGAGCTAAGGATCCCGCCACTACCGCGAGATCACGCCTGCCGGCGGCGAAGGAGACGATCGTCGCTGGCAGGCCGCAAATACGGCCCTTTGCTCATCGAGAGAGAGCCAGGCCACATGCTCTTCCATAAAGGCAGAGCAGGCCACTCAGATGGCTCCGCAACCCTAGAGACCGATCGGGCCAGGATGAAAAGGGACATGGAGACAAGAGGACTAAGGAGGATCTGGCGCATCAAAGCAAAGAGAAGCGGAGTCAGCGATCAAGCGCTGACCGCGAGGCCAGGTTTCCAGGGCGCGAGCCGATGACTGTCTGCCAGATCCCCAAAGCCAGCCTGAGCGTCGAAGAGAGCGGCCCAGCCTGGACCTGCAAGCTGGCTTGGCTTGACTTGACTTATGGCTCCCAACCAGCCTGCAGGCGCAGCTCACCTGGCTCCGAGCCAGCCGGGCCAGCACTATCTACCTCGGACGACTGCCCGTGCCCATCTGCCCCAGACTGCCCTTCCCCCGCGCCTGGCGCCGACTCCAGCGAGACTGGCGGCAGCCCCACTTCGCGCGCACTCAGAGCTGGGTCAGTCGGGCTGTCGGTAGGGCCACTGAGCTGCAAACGCCCTCCACGCTGGCGCTGACGATAATCGATCCAGACGATCAGCGCCACCATAATTACTACCACCAGCAGAATACTCATGAACTTAAAAAGATGAGCATTTTGGCGATTAGCGATATCCAGTGACAGGATCGACAGACCGGCAGCCAGCAACCCGAAGGCCAGGGTCACCCCGTAGAAGAGATAACAGATCTGTTTGACCGTCAGGCCGGCCGCCATCAGGCGATGGTGCAGATGGGTCTTATCGTAGTGCCAGGGACGCTGGCCGTGGCGGATACGATTGATCGCCACCACCGCAACATCAAGGATGGGCACCCCGAGCAGCATCAAGGCCAGGGCTAGCTTCGCCCCACCGATCGTTGACATCACCGCCAGCCCCAGACCCAGGAACATCGCTCCCGTATCTCCCATAAAGATGCGGGCCGGATTCCAATTGTGCGGCAAAAAGCCGAGCACAGCGCCAGTAAAAATCGCCGCCAGGACCGCAATGCTTTCCTGATGGAAGACCCAACTAATCAAGGCCGTAAACAGACCAGTGATCCCCACCACACCTGCCGCCAGCCCATCAACCCCGTCGATCAGATTGACCGTATTCATCATCCCTACCATCCAGAACCAGGTAAAGCAGAGAGCAGGGATAGCCGCCAGCGTAATCGCATTATCATGCACGCCGAGATAAACCAGACCAGGCGCAAAAGGATTATTGAACGAGAAGAGGAAGATCCCATGAAAGCGGCCCTCCCAGGGAGCGAGCATAATCGCCGCCGCCACCGTCTGAGCCAGCAACTTGATCAGGGGTTTTAAACCGATCAGATCATCAATAAGGTGGACCGTTACCAAGAGCAGGGAAGCTAGCAAGAAGAGCCAATAGACCGTGCTCTCCATATACAGAGAAGTAGGGATGTTGCGCGCCGGGGTATAGAAGAGCAAGGAAGCCACCACAAACGAGAGGAAAATGGCTACACCGCCCAAACGGGGAACCGGAACCGTATGCACTCGGCGTTCCGAAGGATAGTCGAGCCAACCCATGCGTAGACAGAGGGCCCGCACCGCAAAGGTCAGCAGATAGGTCAGGACAAAAGCCGCAATGCCTCCGAGCAAGGGCAGCGCCAGCGGAGGAAGCCAGGAAGCCACGGGCAGAAGCGCCGCCACAGTCAACTGCAAGTCACCGGCCTGGACCATGTACCGTCTCCTGTGAGGGCCGTTCACCGCCCCTCACCGTATTCTTCATCTGCCTCTCCGTCATCCTGGCTGGCCGCTCCGCCACCACCACTCTGGAGAGGCCCAACCAGGGACGTAGCGGTAGTCCGATTATACGGACTCCCTCAAAAGGAACGCAACGAGTTCCCCGATTTATACTAGTCTAGAATGGGGGGAGCAAGAAGAATAGGGCCTCTCCTGCCAGGCTCTTCCCTAAGCTGCGCGCCTCTGCTGAATCTCCCCAGGCCCGGGCCCGGCGGCGGGTTCCTCCTCGCGCTACGCTGAGTCGCCCGCAGCCAGAAGCCCCCCTTAGAAGGACAGGACGAGGAGACGCTCCTGACCGGCGTAATCTCGTCGACAGGTCAGCTTCAGCATGGGCCAGAGCTGGCGCACCAAGGCTTCAAGCGCCTCACGCTGCCGATAGCCGATCTCCAGCAAAACCGTGGCCCCCTCCTTGAGGACGGGACGCTCACGGAGCTGCAGGAGCAGACGCTCAAGAAGAGCTAAACCGCGGGGGCCAGCAAACAGGGCCTCCGGCGGCTCAAAATCCCGTACATCCGGGGCAAGCAGCTCCCGCTCTTCGGTGCCCACATAGGGAAGGTTGGCCACCAGCAGATCAACCGGCTCGGGCAACGGCCCGGCCAGGTCCCCCTGCAGCAGGCGCACCCGCTGAGCGACCCCATGGCGCTGGCAGTTGACCCGCGCCACTTCCAGGGCCGCTGCCGAGCAGTCACAGGCATACAGGTAGGGCAAACGCGGCTCGTTGACGGCCAGGGCAACGGCAATGGCGCCCGAACCAGTGCCGATATCGGCCAGAAGCGGCACCTCGCCACGGCTCAGGCGCTCGCGCGTCTCGGTCAGGGCCTCCTCTACCAGCAGCTCTGTTTCGGGGCGCGGGATAAGCACACGCCGATCGACAAGCAGGTCCAACCCGAAAAACTCCTTGTGACCGAGCAGATAGGCCACCGGCTCGCCACGCCGCCGTCGCTCCAGCAAAGCTATCAAGCGCCGCCTCTCCTCCTCGCTCAGCTCCCGCTCAGGATGGGCGAAGAGGGCGGCTCGCTCTACTCCCAGAACATGGCCGAGCAAGACCTGGACATCGCGTCCCGCTTCCTGCGCCTCACGGCCCGCCTCCTGTAAGCAGCGTCGCCCCCATTCCAGGGCCTCCTTCACGGTCATAGCCGTTCTCCCATAACACTTCTTGACTGGTCCCGCACTCCGCCACAGAGAGCTGGCCTCAGCTCCTCTCTCCCGCTACTCCTCATCGAGGGGACGACGCCCCTGAAAGCCCGCATCGAGCGGATGCCAGTACTTGATGCGCTCTTCTCCCAAACGCCAGCACAGATAGACCTCGCGCCCATCACGCAAGCTCAAAAAATCAATGAGACCCATATCGGGATCTTTCAACTCACAACCCAACTCGCTCAGTTGAGCCAGCGCCTCCTGCAGGCGCTGCAGATGGAGCACCTGAGCACGCTGGATCTCCATCATGGTCTCGTTGATGTCGTGACCATTCTTGATGATGCGCAGCCGAACAGCATGAGCACGCTCCTCCCCCTCCCTGAGCTTGCTGCGCTGCTCCTGAATACGGCGCAGGATCGGCGCGACCACTGGCAGCAGGGCCTCGGCCTCCTCGCGCGTAAAATAGTGAGGCATCCCAACCCTCCTTCCTTTGCTTCGACGGTCACAGGTCCCGTCTGTCCCTCTCTGACCCGTTCATCCGTTTCTGCGGCTAGCGACCTGCAGAGGGGGTAAGCGTCCCAGTGGGCTGCGGCCGCGGGGTCAGCGTCGGCGTCACCAGCGGAGAAGCCGTCGGCTGCGGGGTCGACGATGATCCCGCCAGCTGAATGCTTAGATCATCGAAGGTCTTGAAGACCATCACCTGCCCACCGCTATCATAATAATCGCCTTTCACCACATCCCCTGGCTGCACCAGCGGCAACTTCGGCGAAAGCGAGAGGTTGGCCGTGAAAATATACGGCTGGCCGGCCAGTTGCAGGTAAAAGACAGTATTTGATCCTTCCTGGACCGAAGAGATGCGCAGCACGCGGGCGACCACGCTCTTGACGACCCCACTGGTCGGGCGATTGGCAGCGCTCGCCTGCTGCGTCAGCCACTGCTGATAGGCCTGCAGGGCGCCGCTCAGTGTGGTATCGTACTGGACATTGCTGCCATTGAGGTTGCGCGCGTCCACAATGCCTACCGCCTGAAAGATGCTGCCGCTGCTGACATGCTGGACAAAAATGGCAACCCAGGTCGGCTCTCCATAGAGTTGATAGAGCTGAACGCTATCGACGTCGTAGCTGCGCAGATTGGCTCGCGTCGACTGAATAGTGTTCTCGACATTGCTGCCAATGCCGATGCCGGTCAACGGATAGAAGGTGCCCCGATTGGCGTGCGTGTCAAAGAGAACAATGCCAGTGCTGGAATTGTCGTTGAGCGAGGAGGAGGTCATCGGCACCAGCCAAACTGGCTGGTCAACACTGTTGTAGAGGAGCTGAGGCTCGCTGGCCGGCACCTGCTGATTGGCCCCCGACGGGTTGAACCAGGGGGCAGCATGGTAGAGTCCCCACCACTGCAGATACTGCGTGACGGTCGCGGCCGGCATGACGCGATCTACCCAGCCCGGCACATCCTGGGGACGATAGCGCGTAATCTGACCGGTATGGGCGTCGACCAGCAAGACTTCGCTGAGCACGTCCCCACTGTAGCCCCGCGAAGGCTGCAGCAAAGAGATGGTCCAGTAGGGATGATAGTGGTCATCCAGCTCTAGCGTTGGATCAACCAGGCGCCCATAGGTGTAGCCGCTCAGATAGACATGACGCAGCAGGTCCTGATTGAGCAAGGCGCCCGGTAGATAGGCCAGCGTCTTATCTCCTCCCGTCATGAGCCTCGGCGTGGCCTCTGGGTTCTCGGCGTCGACGACCACGAAGCCAGGAGTGTAGGGGTTGGAGAGGTTGACGAAGATGTTGTTGTAGCTCAGCGGGGCCACATAGTAGAGATGGTGGTTGATCGACTGCAGCGTGTAGCTGCTGGGATCAAGATTATAGGTCGACCCCAGATTCTGACCGGTGGACCCCAGGATCTGCTGGCCCTCGTAGGCCGCGACACCCTGGCTGACCAGTACAATGTGATTGGGATCTGTCGGCGGCAGCGTTGGCGAATTGGCCGTTTTCAGCTGAGGGATGGCCGCCAGCGCTTTGGCATTGCCGTCAAACCAGGTAGTGAAGACGACGATGAGTCCCGAGACCAGCAGGCCGACTACCCCCACAACCACCAGCCCAAAGAGGCCAGCCGCCACACTGGCCCGCGAGATCATCCGGCTCCGCCCCTGGCTTTCTTCCAATCCACTCCCTTGCCCTCGTCCCCCCGACCTGCGCCTCCCCGCTCCCTCCGGCTCCTCCTCTCTGGCTCCCAGAATGGGACGCAAGAGGGATAAGAGATTGGCCAGACTGCTGATGGCCAGTGGCCAGAGCACCCACTGCCAGCCCCCCAGCGGTCCAGTCAGGGCCGGTAGTTCAAAATAGACCAGCAGAAAGCAAAAGAGAACATTGAAGAGAAAATAGCCCCCGAACCAGCGCAGGAAGCCGCGGACCTCAAACGGTTCCCGCCGGCCAAATCCCAGACGCCCCACCGTCAGTATCGCCATGACAATCAGCGCGCCGCAGATTGCCAGAAAGATCGTGATCATCGCTCGCTCCCTCCTGCCTCGGCCTCCGATAGGAGATGGGATAGGCTTTCTTTCCTTTTGTGAAGGGCTAGCCATTGGTCGGCCAGGTAAGGCCAGGCTCCATGTCAGCCTGGAGCGGAGCCAGCCCGGTCGCAGCCAGCGCGCCCGCTGGCCTCCTTCCTGTCGATCGCCCCAGGCTTCTGCAATTCGCCTCCGCCTTCACAGGCCAGCCCCTCGTCAGAACAGGCGCCCCTCTATTGTAGTGGCTGGTCGGATAAAGCACAACACCTGGCCCATCAAGGCAACGGGCAGCACTCCCCAAGCTGGTCCGCCGGCGGCTCAGGGAATTTTCCCCTGGGCGAGACTGTTGTTAGTGTTGTAACATACCCACAGAAGGAAAGAAGAGGCCAGCCAACAAATGCCTATCCGGCATTATCAGGCAATAAGGAGTCAAGTAGCATGAGTCTGTTCAAACGACAGACCTCCGACACAGCCACCAACGCCGCCGCCAAAGAGGAGGCCAGGCAGGATCGGCTACCGCCCGGCCAGTATCTGACCAAGAAATGGCCAGTGCTGAGCTATGAGCGCACGCCGAGTTTTCCGCCCGATTGGCGGCTCAAGATCACCGGTGAGGTTGAACATCCCTTTGAACTGACCTGGGAAGAATTTCTCGCGCTGCCACGGGTGACCATTACAACCGACATCCACTGTGTCACCACCTGGAGCCGCTTCGATAACACCTGGGAAGGTGTCCATATCCGCGAGATTCTCAAACGGGCCCGTCCGCTGCCAACGGCCAAGTATGTCATGGCCCACTCCTGGACCGGCTACACGACGAACATGCCACTGTCCAGCCTGGATGACGATGACGTCCTGATCGCCCTTAAGCACGACGGCAAGGACCTGGAGCCGGACCACGGTGGTCCTGTCCGCCTGGTCGTGCCCAAGCTCTACTTTTACAAGAGCGCGAAGTGGCTCGACGGGCTGGAGTTCATGGCCGAGGATCGGCCAGGATTCTGGGAGATGCGCGGCTACCATAACCGCGGCAACCCCTGGGAAGAAGAGCGCTACTGGTAGATAGGGGAGCCTCCGCTGAGGCTCTGCCGACAACAGCAGGTGGAGCGCCGGCTGGCTCGTCTCGCGACTGTCCTGCCAGTGCGCTCACGAGCCAGCTAGCCAGAAAAGGCCTTCCTGACCACGGTCGGACAGCGCCGACAGCGAGAGGCCCCCGGCGCTCCACCAATCCCTCTCGCGCTAGGAACGATTCTGGCGAACCAGGGAGATAATCACGCTGATCAGACTATAGAGCGAGTCGGAAGCTCCGTAGAGGCAGCGCTTGACAGCTTTACCGCGCGGATTAAGCTTGCCGCCGCCGGCTCCACCAGGTCTGAGGTGACCCTCGAACTCCAGCGGATATTTCTCATCGCTGCCCCAATGCAGTTCGGGGAAGGAGCGAATGGCCACCTCGGACGTATAGTCCCCGCAGGCCACCAGGGTCGCCGGCGAGAAGACCCGAAAGCGCCACTCCGGCTCCACCCTCTCCATCAAGAGCAGCTCATCCAGCTTTTGGATGCTCTCAAAAGAGCCGTCCAGTTCAAGACCAAGCGTAGTCCGGGCCACCTCGCTGAGCACGCGCATATTATATGCCGCGATAGTGGTCTCCTTTCCATGAGGAGCACGCGGGTCGCCCTGCTCAACGCGACGATTCAGCTCCTCCTGGAGGGAGCGATAGCCCTGATCCAGCTCCCAACTCAGCGGAAAGGCCAGTGCCCATCCCAAAGGATCGGGGACAAACCCCCTCTCCTGCAGCGCCTCCTGATGGGGCGAGGGCAATACCTCCTCTCTCTGACAACAGATGCGCAGCAAGATTCCTCTGGGCAGGCCAGCATCATAGGGCAAATCCTCCGTCACCGCATAGCGCTGAGCGTCTTCGATCACATCGTCCAGAGCCTTCACGAAGGTCTCCCCATCGTCCTGCTGCGGCTCATAGTACACGCGGTTGATGATCCAACCCTTTTCCTCAGTAGAAATCAGCATATGGGGCCCAAATGGCATAGGGTCCTCCTTTAGACGAGATAGCCAACCCATGCCAGGAGAGAAAGAGGGGAGGCTCCATACAGGATGGACCCGGCTCCTCAAGTGCCTGGAAGGAACGCAAGAAAGGATAGCGCCGTGTACTTGCGCGCCCTCTTATTCTAGACCAGAAAAGAGCAGCAGACAAGAGAGGGAAAGGGAACACGGCAGCAGAAGAAGAAGACAGGTCTTGCCCCTGCTGCCGTGCTGGCCACGGCTCGGGCAGGCAAGCGGGCCAACTCAGCGCTCCAGGGTTGTCTTGCTGTTGCGCTCGCCATCGTAAGAGAGCAGAATGCGCTTGCCATCGTAGACCGTTTCCAGGTGCACGGGGCGTCCCCAGAGCTGATAGACATGCTGAAGCGTCTTCTCGGCGTAGACCAGGTCGAGGTCCTGGCCCTCATGCAAATGGCGCAGATACAGCTCGCGATTGCCGCGATAGTCGCCATCGTCGACAACGATATAGGGGAAGCCAAAGTTGGTCATACTGGCCACGATGCCATCGCGGACCTTCTCCCAGTTCTTTTCCACGATCACCCACTCATCGCCTTCCTTTTTATACAGGTAGAGATCCAGCTCCTCGACCAGCTCCTTGGTCAGATAGTTGCGCAAAAACGAGACATCGTTATCCAGCTCGCGCACCTCGAAGATCTTTTGGCGGCCCATGCCTGGTTTGCGTCCCAGGCGCTCCTGCTCCTCCTTTGTCGGCTGGTCCCAGCGACGTTCAATATCCTCGAAGATCTTGTACCCCAGGTAGTAGGGATTGAGAGACGTGCGCGAAGGCGAGAGGACACTGGCATGCATGCGGGCGAACTCCAGCGCCTCAGCATCGGAGATCAGCCCGCGGTCGGCCATCTCGCGCATGATGCGCGAGTGCCAGATCGAGGCCCAGCCCTCATTCATGACCTTCGTTTGCATCTGTGGCACAAAGTATAAGAACTCCTGGCGCACAATCTCGATGACATCGCGCTGCCACGGCTCCAGAATGGGCGAGTGGCGGATCAAAAAGAGCAAGAGATCCTTCTGGGGCTTCTCGGGGAACTTAGGAGGGCGCCCACGCCGGCGCTCACGCTCCTCCTCCGCGCGGCGCTCCCGCTCCTCGCGGTCCAGCTCCCAGAGGTCGTCATACTCCGTTGAAGGCCGAGTGCGCGTCTCCTCGTGCCGCCACTGCGGCTCGTCCTCATCCTCCTCGCCCTTCAAGAAGAGGTGGTAATCGACATGTTCCTGAATCGAGAGCACGGCGTCGAGGAAGCGCTCCACCTCCAGCTTGCCGTGATCGAACTCATACTTCGCGATCCGCTCCGCGTTCAGGCTGGCGCGTTCGATCATGCGGCGTGACGTATGCTGGAAGTAGACATTATTTTTAAAGAAGTCGGTATGGCCGAAGACATGCGCCGCCACAAAAGTATTCTGGAGCAGATCGTTCATCTCCATCAGGAAGGCGTAGCTGGGGTTTGTGTTGACCACCATCTCGTAGATCTTGCTCAGCCCCAGGTCGTAGAGCATCTTTTGCCGATAGTAGGCCTTCCCGTGGGTCCAGTGGCTGAAGCGGCCCGGCAGGCTGTAGGAAGCGAACTCGTACATGATGGTTGCCGGGACCAGCTCGAAATGAGTCGGGAAGGGGTCCAGCCCGAACTCATGAGCAATATCCCAGGCATAGCCGATGCGATCACGCAGGCGCTCCAGATCGGTATCCGCCATAGGCATCTCTCCCTTGCTTTATCTGCCCGCAGGCACAGCATCGCCACGGCGCGCGAAGAACTTGCGCAGCGCCGGATAGACCTCCTTCTTATCGGAGATCGTCACCGCCACAAACTTCTTATCCGTAATGCGGCTATAGGCCGACATCAGCGTACTTGGGGAACGATAGTGGCCCTCGCGGATCTCGCCGTAGCCGAAGATATTGCACAGCTCGATGAGTTGCTGCACCAACTGCACGCAGCGATCGTTGTCCCAGGGGAGATTATCGCCATCTGAGAAGTGGAAGGGGTAGATATTCCAATCGTGGGGATTGAAGCGCTCCTTAATAATTTGCAGCGCCAGCTCATAAGCCGACGAGACCTGAGTGCCGCCGCTCTCGCCCTTATGGAAAAACTCCTCTTCCGTGACCTCCTTGGCCTCGGTGTGGTGGCTGATAAAGACAATGTGCACGTTGTTATACTTTGTGCGCAGGAAGCGTACCATCCAGAAGTAGAAGCTTCTGGCGATATACTTCTCGAACTCCCCCATCGAGCCGGAGACATCCATCATGGCGATCACGACGGCGTTCGACTCATAGCGGATCGTCGGCTCCCAGACCTTGAAGCGCAGGTCCTCATTCTTGATATCCTTAAAGCGTGGCTCGCCCTTGGCGGCGTTGCGCTTCATATTCTCCAGAATGGTACGCTTCTTATCGAGATTCGTCAGCGGGCCATGTTTACGGATATCGGTGAAGCGCACGGCATCGGTCTGCAGCTCCTGCTGGCGCTTCTGCTCCAGGTTGGGCAGCTCCAGATCTTCGAAGATCAGCTCGGAGAGTTCTTCCATGCTGATCTCGGCCTCGTAGTAGTCGTAACCAGGATCCTTGCCGGCCTCGCCCTTCTTGCCGCGGCCCGCGCGCGGCTCCTGAGCGATCACATCGCCGACCCGGCTCTTGCCATCGCCCTGGCCGGCATGGGCCTGGCGCCCTGGATCGTAGCGGAAGCGATATTCCTCTAGCGAGCGAATGGGCACGCGAACAGTCTTTTTGCCATCGGAGAGAATAATGCTCTCCTCGCTGACAATCTCCTGCAGATTCTTCTTGATAGCCTCGCGGATCTTCTCCTTGTGGCGCTCCTGATCGATCTGCCCCTTGCGGTGCAGCGACCAATCGTGCTGCGAGACGGACATAGCGCACACTCCTTCCTGGCCGGAAGCGGAAGCGGAAAAGAGAGCAGGGGATGAACCAGAGCGCGGCCTCCAGGCCGCCTGGCCGCGTCCCATGGGAGGCTCCCACGGGACCCTGGTTGGCCCCGGACGGTCCGACAGTCGCCATTGCTTGCCTGCTTGCTTGCTCGCTTGCTCTTGCGCGCGGCCACCGCCAACCTGAGTCGGCAGGGCGGGGCAAGCGCTGGCGGCGGCTGGCCGGTTCACCCCCTGCGAACGGTGGTCTAGCGATTCAACAGGCTTCCAACGTAGCGCAAGATCTCATTGGCGCAGATATGGCAGTAACCATGCTCCGTCACCAGGCGATCAACCACCTCATTGATCTTGCGCCGCTGCTCCTTGTCGGGCGTGCGCGTCGAAGTTGTGATCTTGACGACATCGCGCAGATCGGCAAAGAGCTTCTTCTCGATGGCCTCCTTGAGTCGCTCGTGGCTGGTATAGTCAAAGGTCAGCCCTTTGCGCGCCAGCGACGAGATGCGGATCAGAATCTCCTCGCGGAAGGCCCGCTTCGCGTTCTCCGTAATGCCGATCTGCTCTTCGATCGAGCGCATCAGCTGCTCATCAGGATCGATCTCCTCATCGGTGATGGGATCGCGCAGCTTGGTCTTGTTGCAGTAGGCTTCGACGTTGTCGAGGTAGTTATTGAGCAGCGTGCGCGCCGCCTCCTCGTAGGAGTAGACGAAGGCCCGCTGCACTTCTTTCTTGGCCAGCTCGTCGTACTCTTTACGCGCCTCACTGATAAAGTTGAGGTAGCGCTCACGTTCCTCGCGCGTGATGCTCGTATGCTGATCCAGGCCATCGCGCAAGGCCCGCAGGGCATCGATGGGATTGATGCAGGCCACGTTCTGGCGCACCAGAGCGTTCGAGAGGCGGTTAATGACGTAACGCGGCGAAATGCCATCCATTCCCTCGCGCTGGGCCTCTTCCTGCAGCTCGCGGACATCCTTCTGCTTGAAGTCCTCGATGTCCTCGCCGTCGTAGAGGCGCAACTTCTTCATCAGGCTCATGCCGGCCTTCTTCGAAGGTTCCAGGCGCGTCAGAACGGCAAAAATGCTGGCGATGCGCAGGGTGTAGGGGGCAATATGCACGTTGCGCAGGGCGCTCTGCTTGAGGAGCTTTTCGTAGATCTTGATTTCATCGGAGACGCGCAGGTTGTAGGGCACCTTGACCAGAATGATGCGGTCCTGCAGCGCCTCGGACTTCTTGTTCCCGACGAAGGCCTGATACTCGTGCTCATTGGTATGGCTGACCACCACCTCGTCGGCGTAGATCATGCTGAAGCGGCCCGTCTTGATGTTCTGCTCCTGACTGAGGGTGAGCAGCACATACAGGAACTTCTCATCGACTTTGAGCATCTCGATGAATTCCATCAGGCCGCGGTTGGCAACATTCAGCTCGCCATCGAAGCGGTAGGCGCGGGGATCACTCTCGACACCGACCTCCCCGATCGTCGAGAGGTCGATGCCCCCCACCAGCTCGCTAATGTCCTGGCTCTTGGGGTCGGACGGGGTAAAGGTGCCGATGCCGATGCGATACTTCTCGCTGAAGGCGATGCGCTGGACGGGCACATCCTCGATGCGCCCGTGATACTCGTTGTCGAGCATGTAGCGACAGCGCGGGCACAGATCGCCCTCGATGTAGAGGCCGAACTCCTTCTCGATATCGGGGCGCAGCTCCTGGGGGATGAGATGCAGAGGTTCCTCATGCATCGGGCAACCTTTGATCGCGTAGACGGCGCCGGCCTCGGTGCGCGTGTAGGCTTCCAGGCCCCGCTTGAGCAACTGCACAATGGTCGACTTGCCGCCTCCGACCGGCCCCATCAGCAGCAGGATGCGCTTGCGCACCTCCAGGCGCTGGGCTGCCGAATGAAAGTAGTCGACGATCTGCTGCAGCGCCTTCTCGATGCCGAAAATCTCCTGGCTGAAGAAGTTGTACCGCAGTTCGCCGTTGCGCGTAGTCTCGACCCCCGCCTCCATGATCATGTCGTAAATGCGCTCATGCGAGAGGCGGGCGACTTTCGGCCTCTTACACGCGATCTCAAAGTACTGGGCGAACGTCCCCTCCCACGCAAGTGCTCGCTCTCGGTCCCGATATTCCTCTAACCGCTTCACCAGGTCCATAGGTTACCCTTTCTTCTTCTGTCTGCTAGGCTGCCGGCTGGCCCTTCAGGCGGGACGCTTCGCCGCAGACCACCGCCGGCGGGACGGGAAGAACGCTTACTGACCGTTACACCGGGTGTACGCCTTTGCCGAGGTTCCTTTCCTTCTATGCCTGCTATGACTACAATGACTGCTGCTCCTTCCGGCGCGAAAAACAGGTAAACTATGATATCAAAGGGCTGGTTTTC
>NZ_JBHOQV010000013.1:0-14152 GCF_042408735.1 Thermogemmatispora sp. | reverse complement strand
GAAACGCACGCACATGAAGTTCGACATCGTTCGCGCATGGAAAGATGAAGCCTATCGCCAGAGCCTCAGCGAGGAGGAGCTCAGCCTGCTGCCTGAGAGCCCCATCGGTGAGGTCGAGCTGACTGATGCAGATCTGGAGGCCGTCCAGGGCGGTCATGGCAACACCGACGAGTGCAATAACACGGTTGCCGTGCTCTGTCTGCAGTCCCTGGCTGTGCTCCTCGGCCTCTGCAACACCAACGCCGCCGGCGGCTGTCTCTAGCGGTCGTCGCCCCACGCCAGGGGTCTCGGTATGGCCTGATCAGGATACACAGAGGGTTGGGATGCCTGACTCCGTCCCGACCCTCTGTTTGCGCCAGTTGAGGCTACTATGCCAGGCTTAGCCTCCTGGCGCTTGCTTATCTCTTCTATTCCAGAAGAGGCAGACGCCTGTTAGATGGTCCCACGTAGAAAGCCCCCAGCTCCCTCTGGTGGGAGCGCTTCGAGCCGTGCCGGGTCGAACCCCCCACACACAGGCAACGATGGATGGCAGGATGGTCGACTGGGCCTGCCCTTGTCAGGCTCCATACCAGGAGAGCCAATCGAGATTGGCCGCGGCACGCGCTCTCCCCCCCGGCGGTCACAGGTTCCTGTCGCACCGCTCCCCCCGCCTGCCGCGTCGAGTCCACAAGCCACGCCCGCGCCTGGCACGAAGTGCTACAGCAATCCATCGCTGACTAGCAGGTAACCAACGAAAGAAGGAAGAAAGAAGGAAGAGGCGGCGCAGCCGTGGCATCCTCGCTGCCGCGCTCTCTCAGGGCGGTAGGGTCGCCTGTGTCGGCGTCGCCTCTCACAACGTGATCCCATGAGTGAGACGACAAGCGAGACAACAAGCGAGACAATCACCGCTTCTGTTCCCTATCTGCAGGGTCGCTGGCAAGAAGCCAGCTGGTATCGCGCTTTGACGCTGAACGAGCGCCTGGCCCTGTTGCGCGCAGCTTCGCCTTCCCCTGGGCTGGAGGCACTGGATGCTGAGGCCCTGGCTCAGGCCCACCGACGCCTGCAGCGCTGGAAGGAGCTGCCAGCCTTAAGTGAGGAGGAGGGCCGCTTTGCTGCCCGCCTGGCGCTCGATGAGCTGAGCGAGGAGGAGCTGCTGCTCCTGCTGGGTGAACCTGCCGAGGCATTGCGCGCACGCTGCCTCACTCCTCCAAGCTGGCTGGTGGCCCTCAGCGAGGCTTTCGCTCCCTGCGACGTCGCTGCCACTTCAGACCATGAAGACGAAAAGAGGGCAGGCCAGTCCTGGCCTCTGCCCAGTCTGGCAGAGGGCAGCCATACCCGCTCGTTCCTCCACCCCTTTCTGCCGCTAATCAGGCGCGCCAGGCATAAGCTGGCCTCCGGCTTACACGAGCTGGCCCAAGGCGCCCCTTTCTTCTCGTTCGACGAGGAGAAGGTGCTGGATCTGCTGGCGTGCAACATTCCCGGGCTACTGCTGCCTGCAGTTTCGCGCGCTATTGTGTTAGAGCTGCATGTCGCGCGCGTTCAGGGACGCCTGCAGGGGGCAACTTCCGAGGAGCGTTTTCAGTATTTTCTGGAGCGGCTGAGCGAGCGCGAGGCGACGCTCGATTTCCTGCAGGAGTACGTGGTGCTGGCGCGCCTGGTGACTGAGACGCTTGAGCGCTGGGTCTCTCGCTCGCTGGAGCTGCTGGAGCGCCTTGCTCGCGATTGGCCCCTGATTTGCGCCACTTTTCTCCCCCAGGGAGAAGCTGGCTCTCTATGTGAGATCCACCAGGGCGCCGGCGATCTGCACCGCAACGGGCAGAGCGTCATGCTGCTTCGCTGGGACTCGGGGTTCCGCCTGGTCTATAAACCGCGCTCGCTGGCCATCGATTGCCATTTCCAGGAGCTACTGGCCTGGCTGAATGAGCGGGGCTTTACTCCTCCCCTGCGCACGCTGAAGGTGCTTGATCGCGGCCCCTACGGCTGGGTCGAGTTCGTCCAGGCTCGTCAATGCTGCTCGCGCGAGGAGATCGAGCGCTTCTATCTACGCCAGGGGGCCTATCTGGCTCTGCTCTACGCCCTGGAAGCCTCGGATTTCCATGCGGAGAATATTATCGCCTCCGGCGAGTATCCCATGCTGATCGACCTGGAGACGCTCTTCTTGCCGCAGATCAATCCAGAGGTGCTGCAGGCCCAGGGAGCACCGGGCCTGGAGGCGATCGGCCACTCCGTCCTGCGCGTGGGACTGCTGCCTCAGCGCCTCTGGTCAAACCAGGAAGGTGAGGGCATCGATATGAGTGGCCTCGGCGGCCAGCCCGGTCAGCTTTCACCGCGCCCGGTCCCTACCTGGAAAGGCACCGGCACCGACGAAATGCGTCTGACAAATGAGCGCGTTGAGCTGCCCGTCAAGGAGAACCGCCCTCGCCTCAATGATCAGGATATCAATGTGCTGGACTACAGCCAGTCCGTGATCGAAGGCTTTACGCGCGCTTATCGGCTCCTCATGGCTGAGCGCTCAGAGCTGCTGGAAACCTACCTGCCGCGTTTCGCCGATGTAGAGGTACGCTGCGTCCTTCGCCCAACGCGGATCTACACTCAGTTGCTGGTTGATAGCCTCCATCCTAATGTCCTGCGCGATGCCCTGGATCGCGATCGCTTGTTCGATCGGCTATGGGCCACCACGGAGCGCCTCCCCTACCTGGTGCCGCTGATCCCAGCCGAGCGCCGCGATCTGTGGCGCGGCGACGTTCCGGTTTTTACCACGACAGCCGCATCGACCGACCTCTTTACTTCGGAGGGCGAGCGGCTGCCCGCCTTCTTCTGCGAGCCAGGGCTAGCGGTGGTGCGCCGACGCCTGGCCGAGCTGAGCGAGCAGGACCTGGAGAAGCAGCTTTGGATCATTCGCGCTTCTTTCACGAGCATGATTGAGGCAACCACCCCGCAGAGCTATACGCGCCTGGAGCTGCACCCGGCCCACAGCCCGCCAACGCTGGAGCGGCTGCTGGCTGCCGCTTCCGCTATTGGCAACCGCTTGCGTCAGTTCGCTCTCTACCAGGGTGAGTACGTGGGATGGCTGGGCGTAACGCCGGTCAACGATCGCGAGTGGCACCTCCTCCCCGCCGACGGCGATCTCTACAATGGCCTGGCCGGCATCGCCCTCTTTCTGGCTTACCTCGGCCACCTGACAGGCGAGGAGCGCCATACCGGGCTGGCCCGCCAGGCTGTGCATACGATCCAGCATCTGATTATGCGGCGGAAATACTTCCCCCGCGCCTATGGAATCGGGGCCTTCAACGGCCTTGGCTCCTTGATCTACTTGTTCAGCCATCTGGGCGCTCTCTGGGAGGAGCCAGCCCTCTACCGCCAGGCGGAGGAACTGGTTCCCTTGCTCCTGTCAAAGGTCGAACAGGACCAGATCTATGATGTGATCGGCGGGGCGGCAGGCGCCATCGCGGCCCTCCTCTGCCTGCAGAGCGTGGCGCCGTCGCCCGAGACCCTGGAGGCCGCAATCCGCTGCGGTGAGCATCTGCTGGCTCATGCCCAACCCCAGGCGCAGGGTGGCTGTGGCTGGCCAACCGCCCGCCAGCCGGTCCCTCTGGCCGGTTTCGCCCACGGCAACGCCGGAATCGCCTTGTATCTGATGCAACTGGCTCAGGCCAGTGGGGAGAGACGCTTCCTGGAGACGGCCCGCGCGGCTCTGGCCTATGAGCGGACCCTTTTCTCGCCGGCGCGCCAGAATTGGCTGGACCTGCGCCAGCGTCCACCTTCCGCTGATACTCGGCCAACAGCGAGTTCAGGAGAGAAGTACATGGTAGCCTGGTGCCACGGCGCTCCAGGTATCGCCCTCTCGCGCCTGACCATGCTCTCCCTTCTCGACGACGGGCAACTGGCCGAGGAGATCAAGGTTGGACTGCGAACCACCTTGACGCAAGGCTTCGGCCTCAATCACTCTCTCTGTCACGGAGATCTGGGGAATCTCGACATCTTGATTACGGCGGCCCACGTGCTGCCCGGCGAGGCCTTCGCGGAACATATTCCTCGCATTGCCGCCGCCTTGCTGGAGAACATGGAGCGCCAGGGCTGGGTCTGTGGCGTCCCCTTCGGCGTGGAGACTCCCGGCCTGATGACAGGACTGGCAGGTAGCGGCCTGGCCCTCTTACGCCTGGCCGCTCCGGAGCGCGTCCCATCGGTATTGCTGCTGGCACCCCCCAGGCCATCCTGACAGCAGCCCGCCGCGCCGATCTCTCCAGCCGGCGAAGCTTTTTGCATAAGAGAAAGCCAGCCAGCGACAGCGTCTCCAACAGCAGACAAGCCAAGAGCGGGGAGCAATCGCAGAGACTGCTCCCCGCCAGGCTGAGATGAGACCCTCAGTTCAGTTGTCCTCTGGCCACGACCTTCCTAGACCGATCAGCTTTGAGACTAGAGGAGATCCCTCTTTCTGGCATTGCATTTGCGACAGAGGAGCTGCAGATTTTCTGCGCTGGTAGCTCCCCCCTTGCTGAGAGGGATAATATGATCGAATTCCAGATAGTCGGTTGCACCGCACTCGACACAGCGTCCCCCGTCCCGCGTCCACACGGCAATACGTACCTCTTGAGGAATATAACGACTATTTACCTCATCAGCAGGCACTAGTTGACGCTTTGCCATCCGCACCAGCGTGTCGATAATGGCACAAGCCATCTCCGGATCAGGCAGAAGATAAAAGCCGCTGCCCGCTTTCCTGGCCAGCTCGAGAAGCAAACCTTGCCGCGGAGGATCACCCATCCAGGATAGCTGAATACGCATGACCGAGTTCCAGGGGATGGCAGTGCCCCCCGTAGGGGCAAGAAAGCGGAGCTTCTTGCTCGAGGCCAGTAACTGCCCTTCTACGGGCTTGGGAGCAGCATTACTATTAGTCAGGCGATAATAAGTAACCGGCGCCAGCAGGTGGCAGATCTCATCTGATTCCAGGCGTAACCCTTGTCCCTCTAGCTCCAGATGAGGCACTACAGGCAGACGCCCACGATAAATATTCAGGATCATCAAACGTCGATGCAACGGCTCAGCCTGCTCGGGAGAGAGCCGAAAGAGAGCAATCAGGCGATGGATCAGGGCCTCTATCTCATCGGTAAGCGGGGCCTCTGCCGTGGCGCGCTCCAGAATCCACTCAATGACCTGCGGAGCGTCCCGGCGCAAGGCCGCCATGAGTCGGTCTTCCTCTAATCCCGCCGCCAGGGCGCTCTGTCGGAACTGCGACCATTTTTCCGGCGTGAAGATACCGTCACTAAAGGTCGCAACAAAGGTTCGACGATAGTGCTTTGCGATCCGACGCAACTGGCGGTCACAGCTCCGGCAGAGCATGAGGCGTCTCTTGAAGAGGAGGAAGGCAGCAAGCCCTTGGAACGGTTTCCCACAACGTCGGCAGGTGACCATTGGTCCACTCCTTACTCTCGGAGGATGCCAGAAGAAATATGCTTCATTATACAACCATGCTCCTAGCTGCCCTCATGAAGGCACAGCCGGATTTCCCCAGGATTCATCTAGGGAGAAGGAAGCTCTTTCAGGAATACCAAAATCTTCGAGACTTTTTGATGCCTAAATGTATACATTTCCAGCATAAAAACGCACAAACTGACCTATCACTCTGTCCGATCCCTCAAGCGGTGGAACAGATCCTGGTAAGCTGGCTATCGAGCAGGAAATCCGTCGTATCCATGAAGCAAATACCTGTGGGCTACATGAGTGGTCCACTCATCGAAGAATCCCTGGAGGAGTATGAAGAGTGTCACCGTCGCAGTGTGGCACTACCGGCAGCGGCAAGTCCGAGCGGAATAGCTTTGTAGGGCCTAGCAGCGCCAGCCGCTCAGGAGCGGGGCCGTTTCCCATCCCGCACACAAGCCAACGACAGGAAATAGATCTTCACTGCCGAACTCAGGCTCATCGCCACACCAGAGCAGTTTGCCACACCAGGCACAACGCAACTGGCCTATCGTGATGCGCTCAATGCGGCGAGTGGCTACACTTTCAAGCAGGGCAGAACCAGCGACGTGATCACTCTACACAAAGGGACGTATCCCAAACTGCACATACGGTACGGCCTTCCTTCTCAACTCGCTAGCTTGTAGCGTCAAGCGACAGGTAGCCACTCCCCACAAGGGGCTATGGACGAAGCTCAAGAAGAACACCGAACATCGTTGCAAGAAGATCACCAAGAGAAGCCTTCAAGAGCTGGATCAGCCACCAAAGTACGGTTCTCCTGACGGTGCAGTAACACCTACAAGCGGGACTACCCTTTTCAACGTGAGGGTCAGATGAGCGTCGGAACCTTAAACGGGCGCACCAGCCTCCCCCACCAGGGCCATGACAAGCACCCGGTGCCCATCAGGCAGGGAGCCACATCGGGGATGCAAAAATTGCGCTATGATCGGCCAAAGAAGCAGTTCTATCTGCTCCCCTCCCTCAAGGATTGATCTTCCCAAACCACTCAGCGAACATCTCACCGAAGTCTCGGGCGTGGATGGGGGCCTGCGCTCCCTGGCGGTGACCTTCACCTTGACAGGCCCGGCCCGCCTTCGCCCGGAGGAACGAGTCAGACACCGTGCCAACCATTATGCCCGACACAGGAACCGCTTGCAGCAGAAAGGCACAGGCGGTGCGAAACGTTGCGTGTGACGTTTCGGCCAACGAGAGAGACGGTTGAGGCAGCACGCCAACTACCTGGTAGTCAGAGTGATCATCAGTGAGCGTCCGCAGACCCTCTTTGGCCTGGAAGACCTGACCCATCTTCGAGAGCGCTTCAGACGCTGAAAACCCGGTGCAAAAAGCCGGGCGAGAGGACAGGAACCGGTCTCACCCCAGGCCCGTCAAGCCAGCTATCTCTCCCCCCGATGGTTCGGTCCTTTGCACAGCCTCAAGCGCTTATCAGCTACAAGGCAGCGCTTTCGGGGTCGCTTACCATCAAACAAAGTGGATGCCGATGATACCTCGAAGCCGCATCTCCCATGTGGTCGCATCGCCGATGCAGACGGCATAAGCAAGGGGTTACGCTTTGTCCGCCAGCAGCGGGGGTACCAGCTTCATGGGGATCCGGTGAGTGAGCGCAACCTTACGCTCACAACGCTCCTGGTCCGGCAGGACTGAGCCATCAGGGATGGTCGACAAGCATCCCTGATGGCTCGAACAACGAAGCCAAAGCAGCGCGCCTGCACTGCAAAGGTAGGGTGAGCTGCGGCGGAGTCCAGCAGAGGCAAACACAAGCCGTCGCTTCCAGGCGGAGGTCGTTGACTTGAAATACAGCAACGATCACTGAGAAGATCGCCTGCTAAGCGAGTGGCAGGAGATGCTCAACACCAGAGAAACACTATTTAGTAGGGAAGCCTCAGAAAATGTGCACCGCATCGCTTGCCGGTTGAGGAGCAGATTCTATCGGAGAGCAGCAGACCTGTCGGCAGATACCAGCCTGGAGCGCTCCCTTTCAAGGCTGGCTGCTCTAGCCCGGCAGACCCGAGAGGGAGCAGTCAGCCAGACTGCTCCCCACAACGCATGAAATGCGCTGTGAAGCATCTTTGCTTCCTTCAAGGATCACGCACCAGGCTCAGCGCTTTTCCCTTCCCTAGTATAGAGGGAGAGACCAAAGATGGTCCCCTCTTTCCCTTCCTTCTCGGCACTCCTGTCCGGCACAGCTGTTTCTCGGCCTGGGCCTTGACAGGCAGCCCCTGACTATGGCACACTTTCATTACTAAATTAATCAACAATATCAACTTTAGGGATAGTGCCAGACCGGTGGTCATCCGTTGGCGTAGCCGATCGCCGGGCAAGGCTGACACCCAGAGTCCGGCTTCACCGGCTGGAGCAGACAATAGAGCCTTTCCCAGCCCACAGCCGGTGAGCCAGCTAAGGAGAAAAGAAGGAGGAAAGAAAGACGATGGCTGCAGAGGAAAGCCTGCCACTGCCCCCAACTCATGAAGGCGATCAGCCAGTAGAAGGGTCATCTCATAGTGCCACCGAGAACAGCCCAGCAGGCGGTGCCAGCGGCTCCCTGATCGCGCGCCCCTGGTATCGTCTGCTCAACGAAGATTGGTGGGCCCTCATTCTTGGGCTGACCCTGGTTGTCCTGATCGTCGCCCGCATTCTGCACTCCATTCCCTAGTCCTGATCATGCGGACGAGCATACGTTTTGTCATCCTGCTTTCAGCTCTGTACCTGTTCACAAGCGCGGGAATGCCTACAACAGGAAAAGATAGGAGGAGCGCCAAGTGAGCACAAGCACATCACTTATTTCAGCATCGAGCGAGCGCAGACCTGAAGGACGCTGGGCCGCGCTGCTTGGCTCCCTGCTGATTGTCTTTGTCCTGAGTGTGGCCGTATGGTGGCTGACCAAAGTCTTTCCTACCTTTTTCAGTGGCACCGTCCGGCGCACGCTCAGCAGCATCGAGTTTCCCGTGTACGCCATTGCCCTGGGTCTGCTGGCCAACGCCATCCTGACAGTTCTGGGTTGGCGCGAGCGGCTGGCCGCCGCCTTTCGGACCGAGCTATTTCTCAAAACAGGAGTCATTCTTCTGGGAGCCGGCCTTAACCTCTTCGACCTGCTCAAGATTGGCATCGGGGGCATCATCCAGGCCATTTTGCTGATCACCTCTGTCTTCTTCACAGCCTGGTTCCTCGGAGGAGCCTTCAAGCTAGAGCGTCACCTCCGCGCCCTGATCGCCGCCTCGGTCTCAATCTGCGGCGTTAGCGCGGCCATCGCCGCTGCGGCGGCGGTGCAGGCCAGACGCGAGCAACTGGGCTACGTTGCCAGCCTGGTGATTGTCTTCTCGCTGCCGCTCATCTTTCTGCAGCCGCTGATCGCTCACTGGCTGCAGCTCAGCCAGGCCGTGGCAGGAGCCTGGATCGGCGGCAACATTGACACGACCGCTGCCGTCACCGCCAGTGGTGCCATCGCGGGACAGGTCGCTCTGCAGTACGCCACCGTCGTCAAGCTCTCGCAGAACGCCTTGATTGGTCTGATCGCCTTCCTGCTTACCCTCTACTGGATCACGCGCGTCGAACGAGACAGCGGGCGCGAGCGACCGCGCTGGAGCGAGATCTTCACGCGCTTCCCCAAGTTCGTCATTGGCTTCGTGCTCGCCTCGCTGGTCATGACAGTACTAATCAATCTGCATCTGTTGCAGTCCAGCCAGGCGATACTCAGCGACCTCAATGCTCTACGGACCTGGTTCTTCACGCTCGCCTTTGTGAGCATCGGCCTGGGCTTTCGCCTGGAAGGCTTCAGAGAGGCCGGTCTGCGGCCAGTGCTTGTCTATGGCCTGGCCACGCTCTTCAACACCGCTTTCGCCCTGCTGCTGGCCTTCCTTATCTTTGGCGTCTTTGCCTTCCACAGCTAGCGAGCTTCTTCAAGGCATCTAACCAATCGGGCCGCAGGACAGCAAAAAGAGAGCGGGGTGGCTCTTTGCTAGAGGAGCCATCCCGCTCTCTTCCTCTATGGTATGGAGGTGCCGGTGGTGAGATTCGAACTCACAACCCTTGCGGGACCTGTTTTTGAGACAGGCGCGTATACCGTTCCGCCACACCGGCCCTGAAGCTGGCCGTCCCCACGGAGACGGCGACTCAGGCTTGGCGAAATGGGTCAGGGAAGCTGCCAGCCCGGCAACCAGCGAGAGCGCTTGACGGCCTGGCAGCTCTCAGTATACAAAAGTCGGTTTCTGATGTCAAGCCCCGCATGAGGAAACAGAAAAGCACGCGTGTCGGGACTTTTCCCCGTCACGAGGCAAAGCCAAATGGTCCGACAGCGCGATACTTCTCGTAACGAAGCTGCAGCAGACGATCAACAGGAATGCTCTTCAGTTCTTCCAGATGATGAATCAGGGAAGCTTTCAGATTTTCCGCCGTCAGACGATGATTGTGGTGAGCCCCGCCCAGCGGCTCAGGAACCAGCTCATCGATCAGTCCCAGGGCATAGAGTTCGCGGGCACTGATGCGCATCGCCTCCGCTGCCTGGGGGGCATAGACCTTATCGCGCCAGATAATCGAGGCGGCGGCCTCGGGAGCGGCCACTGTATAAATACTATATTCCAACATGAGCAGGCGGTCAGCCACGCTGATCGCCAGAGCGCCGCCGCTGCCGCCTTCGCCAATGACGGCGGCGATGATCGGCACACGCAGGCGCGCCATCACATAGAGGCTGGCGGCAATGGCGCTGCCCTGACCGCGCTCCTCATCTTCCAGGCCGGGAAAGGCTCCTTGCGTATCGACCAGGCAGATCACCGGATAGCCAAACTTCTCAGCCTGCTCCATCAGGCGGATCGCCTTATGGTAGCCCTCGGGATGAGGCATCCCATTATTGTGATACATTTTCTCGCGCATCCCGCGGCCCTTCTCATGGCCGATGATCATCACCGTCTCCCCATTGAAGAGGGCCGGGCCACCGATAATGGCATGATCATCACCCACACGGCGGTCGCCATGAAGCTCGAAAAACTCATCGCACATCAGGTGGATGAGATCGGCGGTGTAGGGGCGATCCTTATGACGGGCCACCTGGACCGTCTGCCAGGCCGTCAGATTGCGATAGATCTCCTCTGTCCGGCGGCGCAGTTCGCGCTCATACTCCTGGAGCTGGACATGTTCCTCGGGGCGGAGCCGCTCCCCTTTGCGTTGCAGCGAGGCAATGCGCTTCTCCAGCTCCGCCAGCGGCTTCTCAAACTCAAGATCGTAGACCATCCTGACCTCCTCCAACCTCGGCCCGCGACTGCGATGGCTGTCGAGACAACAGGGTCGCGGTCTCAACTTGCGCCTGCCCTGGACGAGGGGCAACCTCTCTTGTATGGTCCGCCAGCGGGGGAACTCTGTAGAGGCGCAGCAGGCGGGCCAGGGTGGCACGCAGCTCGCGTCGATGGACCACCGCATCGATCATGCCATGCTGAAGTACAAACTCGGAATTGACCGTTCCCTCGGGCAACTTGACATGCATAAATTGCTCAATCACCCGAGGACCGGCAAAGGCAATCAAGGCTCCCGGCTCCGCCAGAATCACGTCGCCAAGCATGGCAAAGCTGGCTGTGACGCCACCGGTGGTCGGGTCGGTAATCAAGCTGAAATAGGGGATACGAGCCTCACTCAGACGCGCCAGGGCCGCAACCGTCTTGGCCATTTGCAGCAGCGAATAGAAACCCTCCTGCATGCGCGCTCCACCCGAGGTGGAGACGACCAGCACCGGCCAGCGACGCTCGAGGCCCAGCTCGATGGCGCGCGTCACCTTCTCCCCAACCACTGAGCCCATGCTTCCGCCGATAAAGCGAAAGTCCATGACCGCCAGCGAGAGCGGCAACCCCTCGATCGTTCCATAGCCACGAATGGCGGCCTCACTGAGACCGACCTTCTCCTGCTCCTCCCGCAGCTTCTGCGCATAGGATTGCGAGCGGCTCACAAAGTTAAGGGGATCGACCGAGACCATAGCGGCGTCCAGCTCCACGAAACTGCCGGGGTCAAGCAGGAGATTGACCCGCTCATGGGCAGTCAGACGAAAGTGATAGTTGCAGCGTGAACAGACCTTTAAGTTCTTCTCCCAGTCGCGGCTATAGAGGATCTCCTTACACTTCGGACATTTGACCATCAAATTATCGGGAGCAACCCCCGGTCCTGAGCGGCGCTCAGGCTGAGGCCCACCGGAAGAGCCCGCCGCTTCCTTTGCCATAACAGTACCCTCTTATAGTTTTGACGTGGCGGTGCGCGTTTATGAGATCTTTATCGGCTGTCGCAGCCCCGCACCCTCTATTCGCCTTGAGCCAAGAGCGCCTCAACAAAGCTCTCGGGATCAAAGGGCGTCAGATCGGTGACCTTCTCGCCGGTGCCGAGGAACTTAATCGGCACCCCGAGATCATCGGTGACCGCAAACGCAAAGCCGCCCTTGGCCGTACTATCCATCTTGGTAATAATGACGCCGGTCGGACCAATATCCTCAGCAAACTTGCGCGCCTGCATGAGGGCATTCTGGCCCGTGGTTGCATCGATGACGATCAGCAGCTCCTGGGGACCTTCGGGCAGAAACCTCTGCACCACCTTTCCGATCTTCTTCAGCTCCTCCATCAAGTTGAATTTGGTGTGCAAGCGCCCCGCAGTATCCACCAACAGCACATCATGGCCGCGCGAGAGACCGGCCTGAATGGCATCGTAGACGACCGCCCCAGGGTCAGAACCGGGGTTCTGGCTAATGACCGGCACATCGATACGCTCGCCCCAGATTTTTAACTGCTCGATAGCTCCCGCGCGGAAGGTATCGGCAGCCGCCAGGATGACCCGATGGCCTTCCTGCTTGAGGCGATAAGCCAGCTTGGCCACTGTGGTGGTTTTCCCTGAACCATTGACACCGATAACGAGCATGACCGTCAGGGGAGCCTGAGCGGCAAAGCGCAGCGGGGCCGCCTTGCCCAGGAGAGCCAACAACTCTTCGCGCAGGGCACGTCGCACCTGTGAGGTCGTCCGCAAGCGCTCCTGCTGGGCCCGCTCGCGCAGGCGTTCAAGCAGCCAGGTCGTCGTATTGACCCCGACGTCGGCCTCGATCAGAGACTCCTCAAGCTCATCCCAGAAGGTTTCAGTCAGCGGCTCATCCTGCCGAAAGCTCTCCTGGACACGTCCGAAGAGCCGGCGAGTCCGACTCAAGCTGGCTTTGAGAAAGCTCAGCCGCTGTTCGAACGCCGAGTCCCCTCCCTTTGCCTCTTGTCCCCCCGCCTCCTCTGCTGGTTTGACAGCTTCTTCTTCCTCTTTTGGTTTTCGGCCAAAAAATCTATTAAGCACCGTGTTTTTGACTCCTTCAGGCAATCAGCAACTTTAGCCTCACCGTTCGTAAACAGCGCACTGTGCCCGCCTTCGCCCTCACCTGTCCGCTCCTTCACCCTACCCCGATCACGCCGCCGTCTGGCCTATCAGCCAGCCAGCCAGCAGTCCCTGACCAGCGCCAGCATGAGATCGACCGCTGACTACCCCAGGCCCTCGTCAGGCAGAGAGGGTACGCAGAGATGAGGCCAGCTTGCAGGCGAGGGCCGGACCACACTTCCCGGATTGAGCAGCCGAGGCCAGATGGCACCTTTCCGCAGACGACAGAATACCTCGCACTGCTAACCTTATCCGCCCCTGGCCGCCAGCAACCTGGCAGGACAGACACGACTCGCCCAGGGGCGGTTCCAGCCATCAGATCTCATTGTAGACGATTCCCAGCAGGGAAGTAAAGGGAGGTCCAGACAAAGCGCCTCCCATAGCTCGCGAGAGAGACGCAGGGGAATCGAGAAGAGTAGCAGACAACAGGCAGGCAAAAGCAGACAGAAAGCAGGGGTTGGGACCGGGCCAGCCAAGCGACCAGCTCGTCTCTTGAGGATCGGGGCAGCAGCTTGTAGCGACCGCTCACGCTCATACCTCCGCGTCCAGATGGGGCCCAAAACCCGCTGATGGCCTGCCTGCCTTGTCTCTCCCTCCATCTATAAAGCAGACCCTTTTGGCGACCAGGTCAACGCCGGTCGCCGCACTCCCAGGCTCTCGTTGACAGGAGGCTCGTCCTTCAAGCTGGGTGGGAGGGAGTCAGGAGCGAGACGGGCTGAGCGGGAAGCAAGGAAGAGCCTGAGCGAGGCGAACTTGTAAGTGAGGGCCTGCTCACCTGGGACGGAGCCGCGCGGCAGGTGAGGATGCCCTCGCTTTACAAGCACGCGCTGAAAAGGCATCAGGCAGAGCTAGAGCAGAGCACCTTGCCGGAGCCTTTTCAGCAGGTTGACAAACAAAGAGGACCGTTGCACGCGACAGAACCGGATCGGGGGCAGGGCAGCGGCGGGTATCCCTGTCGCCCACCACCGAAGCCATCCAGGTACGGTGTTGATTGCTTTACAGATGGGATCTTAGAGACTGGAGGCCGGTTCACGAGCGGCTGCCACGGTACTGGTGGAGAGAGCCATCACTAATCGGTTCATTAATGATGATATCTCCATTCCTGATCTTGATGTTGTACAGGCAAGAGGGATTGGTACAGACCCAGGCCTTGTACTCGATAGAAGCTCCCTGGCTGCCGAAATCCGAAAGCGGAACCAGATCACCTTCACTACATTTGCGACACCGAGGAAACGAGAATTCCACGAAATCGCCTCCTTCCTTCTCTCTGGAGGATTGTATTCGCCTGCCTAACCACGAGACCAGGCGAGGCTGGGCGAAGAAG
>NZ_JBHOQV010000210.1:0-1446 GCF_042408735.1 Thermogemmatispora sp. | reverse complement strand
TCGCCGATGGCCATCAGGCCGTCGAGCCGCTCGATGGCTTCGCGGATCAGGCTCTTGCGATGCGTGGGCATGCTGCTCCTGGTGCTCCTGCGGTGCTGGCTGGTGGCTGCCAGGCCAGCTCGTGCTTCCTGCCACCGCACGCCTTGCCATCCCACGAGTTCAACCGTGTCCGTCCCCCTGCAGGGCGGCGGCCCTGGCTGTTCAGCTCCTTCCAAACAGCGAGCGGGGAGGGGACGAGTCCCCCGTTCTTTTGTGTCGCTCTGTTTAGACCGCGGTGGCGTCGTCTATGGAGAGCGGAGGGATGCGTTCCCTGGCATCCCTGGACAGCGAGCGAGCGGGTCACCGACCTGGCGAGAGCGGGGCTCAACCAGCGCAGGCCGGCTGCGGCTGTCCATGTCAGGCTGGTGCGGTGCGGCGTTCCAGGGGAGCGGTCCCTCCTTGCGAGCCAGGTCAGGCCAGGCACAGAGCCATGGGCGTCACCTGTTCCTGCCCTCAGTGGGGGGATGCTCTTGGGATCAGGGGAAGCGCCGGCGGCAGTGCTTCGCCTTCTCGAGGCCGCGGCACATTTGCAACACTGCTAGCATACCCACTCGACCCGGGAGCCACCTGGGAACGAGAGGGGAACCCCCTGGGAAGGAAACGGGAACGCAGAGGGAAGGGGGTCCATCTCCGAGCGGGGGAGAGCAGCGGTGGAGCGAATGGCTTGGGCTCTGGGCACCGTCGTGTGGAGGTGGTGCTGCGCCGCTGCTGCCGTTCGCTTCGAGGATCGCGGCTCCCGATTTTCCACGCAGCGATGCTCGAACGGCCTGGAAGGCCGCTCGAAGGTCAAAGTAGCTGGTGTTTTGTTTCAATTCCCAAGCGGGCGAGAGCGGCCTTCCGACCGAGCACCGGCGGCAGCGCTGGGCCAACCGCCTGCAAGTTCCAAGTTCCAATCCCTGAACGAGCTTGAGCGGCCTTCCTTCCATCTCGCAGCCTCCTTCAGCGACCTCTTCCAGAGAGCAAGTCGCGACCGCTGTCCTGCCCTGCCTGGGGTTGCCAAGAGGCGCTGATCAATACGACAGATCTTACGACAATCGTAAGATCTGTCGAGAACCTCAGATACTCGATAGGGGACAAAAAAGAGGCTTGTAAGCCTGCAAGAGGCGTGAAGAAACGAGGAGAAACCGTTTCTGTAAAATCCCACCTTCGGCACCCTTTTCTGCTCAAGAAAGGGCTGAGTCCGCTGAAAAGTGGACTCAGCCCTTTCTTCCCTTGACGGGTTCCCTGGCTGTCTTGCAATTCTGTAGCAATCACCTCTTTACCTGGCTCATTCTCACGATGGCCGGGATGTTCCTCTGCTTGCGGCTCCTTCATCACTTCTCCCCAGCTCAAGACCTGGTGTAGCTTCTTCATAGCTTCTGCTTCCATCCCCTGGAGCAGGTGGGCGTAGATACCTTTCAGCCCCCC
>NZ_JBHOQV010000117.1:0-7240 GCF_042408735.1 Thermogemmatispora sp. | reverse complement strand
TGCTCCGAATCAGGAAACGGAGTGATACGATGAACCGGAGCGCAAAGCGTAAAAGGGATACCCCAGGCTTGGCCCTTCTCAAAAAGATGGAAGAGAAACCTTAGAAATCTTCACGGGGGATGAACACCTGGCTCGCTCCCTTGCGAGCGGCACACCCATTGATTCAGGCACCTTTGAGGCGGTGGTGCTCCTCAATCTCCTCAGCTTTCCAGTTGTCGCGCGCTGGCTGACCGCCCGAGCAGAGGAGGCATGCCAGCTCCCCGAGCGATCCAGGCAACAAAGTAGCCGAAGCGCGGCAGAAAAAGAAGAGACTCCAAGGACAGGAATACCCCTTGCTCCTTGCCTTGCTCGGGCCATCACTCGATAGTACTGCTGCTCCTTGGGGAGAAGAAAAGGCCAGGGAAATTCAAGACGTAACGTTGTTGGATCTCAGCAAAACTGCTCCCCCTACCGCCGTATTATGGCGTCGGGGTTGCCAGGGTAGTCAGAGCGAAAAAGCTTTCTCGATTTTCCCTCCGGTGCTGCGCCTTCGATCGGGTCCTGGGGATAGCCTACCCAGCAGGCGCAGCAAGGATACCACCCCTCCTTCAGCGTTTCAAGAAGAGAGGTGAGACCGTCAGGCAAAACCAGACTGATAGCAGGCAGTCTACCTGCCAGCAATACCAGACGGTTGCCGGTCCCAGCCGCCGCGGCGATCTCGCTTTCCAGTCCCGAGGTGAGCAGTGCTTCCTCACGGAAGCGTGGCAGCTCGCGGAGGAGGCTGAGGTTCCAGAAGCCACTGTTGGTGCCCTGCCACGCAGCTCCCGACGGCACATGATGGCAAGAAGTTCCCTGAACAGGACAACTCAGTCCTCGACGGCAACGACCTCATCGAATAGAAAATCGAGCAAAGGCTCCAGAAGGCCCGCATGATTGAGCTGATAGCAGCACTTCTTTCCACAAGGAACAAGAGGCCCAGAGGTCCTGCGGGCTTTCCCTTCCACCTCGGACAGCTCTGAGGCTAGCTCCAGCATGCATCGGGCTCCAGGGGGCCAATGCCGGAGTGGGGTCTTACAAAGACGATCAAGCAGCTTTTGACGATGAATCAGACCACAAACGATCACAACTCCCCGCCGCTTGAGCAGCCTGGCGGTGATCAAGGCGCTTTCTATCTCCCGAAAAGCACCATCGGAGATGATCAGCAAGACCTTGCGATGCTGCTGATAGCACGGCTCTAGAAAACGGCGGGCTGCCCGGTCCAGAGCTGCCCTAAAGGGGGTGACCCCGAAGAGCACTCCTTCTGTCAAGAGTAGCTCTTCACAGTTAGAGGGAAAGAGAGCGGTGATATTGACGAGCGGGCGAATGACCTCGCGGCTGCTTGCCAACCAGACCCAGCGCTCAAGGTTGTTCCTGGCCTCCTGTTGGAACTGGCGGAGGAAGAGCGACTGAACGGTCTCTTCGATCCGGGGCTTCAAGGTATCCCAGCCAAATTTCTGAAGAAAGCGCCTGGTCAAAGCTTCAACCTTTCGGCGATCCAGGCGGGCGGAGATCAGCCGCCGCTGTGTCATCAGCTTGCCAAGCCGCAGCGTGAGCACAGTCGCAACGTGCTTCTCGACCTCCTTCTGCAGGTCGGCATAGATCTCCCAGGCCAGCTTCAAGGCGCGCTCTTCATCCAGATCGTTAACAATTTCCTCGGGAGAGAATCCCTGCACAAGGGCCTGCAGAGCAGTGGTAACGTAAGCAGCAGCAAAGGCATCTAGATGCTGCTCGATGATATGGACGTAGTAGGCCCGATAGCGAGCAAAATCATTGCTTGCTTGCTTAAAGACCGAGTCGGCATACTCTCTAGCCGCTCGCCGAGAGACCTCACGAATTCGGGCTGTTCGCTGCTGCAGTCGCTTCTGGAGCGAAGCAGCGAGTCGAGGGAAACAGCAAAGGCGCGCGGCCTTTGCCAACAAACTACGTTCGAGGCGGCGTGTGGCTGATTCAAGCAGCGCCTCCTCAATATAGTCGACCAGCTCAGCAAAGACATCTTCAGCGATGGTCGCCTGGTCGAAAACCGTGCCAGCACATTGCTGCCATTTCAGATGAAGCTGCTGCTGAAATCTGTCCAGATCTGCCTGGCGCGGAACAAGTTCGCTGAGGGCTAGCAGATCGCAGACCAGATCGGCTAACCCCTTACATCTGGGAACCCCGGGAACCTGCGCCAACTGAGGAGGATCAGATTCCTCAGCCTCGAAGGGGCGAATGGGGACGACAGTGCATTTGAAGCCGAATCCCAGGCAGAATACGTCAATGCCTGGCAGGCTTCCCTGCTCCTCGTTCTGGCGCAAGGAGGCCAAAGCCGTATTGAGGGCACGCAGCAGGGCCTTGGCACCGGGCAAGGGCCGACCATCGGTACTGCGCCAGTGCCGGGCGCATCGAGGCAGAGAAGTCGACCAGGATGCCTAGCAGAATGGGAGAGCATGCACTCTCGCTGATGGGAAAAGCAGTCTGAGTGGACATTGTTCCGTCACCACCCTGTGGGCAAGGCTCTGGCCGCCTCTGAATCCTCAAGCAGGCTCAGAACCACACGCACAAACTCCTTGAGCACAGTCGTATGATTCACCTGGACAAAAAGGCGAGCCTGGGGATAAATAGTCCAACCGTGGGCCAGGAGGTGGCGTCGAACCTCTGACTGCTCGGGCAAGGGAGAAGACAAGTGGAACATGGTCGCTGCCTCCGGCCCCCAGGAGGGAGCAACAGCATTGTAGAGATAGCGCGGATCGTTGAGGTCCCGCGGACTGATCATGCACGCAATGATGATCACTCCCATCTGCTGTAAGCACTGTGCCAGGGGCAAAGGGTTCTGCTGGGAGAACTTACCATCAGAGATGAGCAAGAGCAAGCTTTGCGTGGGAGGCGTCGCGCGCCGTTGCAGCTCCCCTCGAAAACGCCGGATCAGTTCTTCAAACAGCTCCCCAGCAGGAGTTGACCCAGAGACCAGCTCTTTCAGAGCTGTCAGATCAATGCGCAACCGTTCTGACACATCGATGAGATCCAGCGCTTCCTCCAAGGCCAGCGTTGTGTCCCCAAGCTCTTTGGCTCGGGCCAGGATCGTTGACTGTCTGGCTCTCATGAGACTCTTGATCGCCTGCTGCTCTCCGAGCCAATCGATTATCTGTTTTCCTAAGTCGGCCAGCTTGCTCAGACCGAGCTGTGCCATTAACTCGTCGGTCCCGCTGTAGCCAGGCAGCTGTTTTTGCCAAGAGCGCTTTCTCTTCCGAGCAACAGCTTCAATGACGTCTTGAGAGAGCTGCTCTCGAATGGCCTTCAACAGGCTGAAGAGATCGCAAACGGGCACGGAGCGCAACCCAAAGCCATAGGCGAAAAGGTCGATGACGGAGTCCAGCGAGCGGGCGCGGCTTTCCGAGAGGCTGTTCCTGGCTCCCAGCAGCAGCTCATGCCAGGCCTGTCCGATACCCTGAAGACGATTGAGTTCCTTGCCTCCTTCAGAGCGGATACTGGCCTGCATAGAGCCAGAGAGATCAAAAGCACAGCCGATGAGATAGCGGCCCTGGCGCACGTAGGGGCGCTCGTGCCAGGATGGTATCCCTTGCCCGCTCTGTTCGAGCTGGGCGGTGACACGAGGAGCCACACGCTCGCCGCGCTCAAGCAGCTGGGGGAGAGTCACTTCAGAGGGACGGATCAAAGCAATAGCGGTGCAGCCCTCTCTATAGGCCTCCTTGTAGGACTTGCCTGCTCCCAGGGCGTCGTAGAAGCCGCGCGCAAACGCGATGGAGAGCTCATCTTCGATTGGCCGCTCCATGACAATGGTGAAGGGAACATCCGTCAGAGCTTCCCCCGAGGTCAAGGAAGAGCAGCTGTTGAGCACAACACACTCAAGCCCTTCGCGACCGCGGAAGAGGTAAGCCAGACCAGCTGCAGGAACCAGACGATAGCCATGACGCTCGTCTGCAAGGAAGATCCCCCCTGAATCACCATGACCGGAGAGATGTACAATCTGGTACGATCCTTCCAGCAAAGCTCGATGTAGATCTTCCGCTGTGGCTGCCTGGCAGGATCGGACCTTGATGCGGTGCCTGTAGTTGCTCCGCTCAATCGCGTGCTTGATCTGGCGCTCCTCCTCGTCAAGACGAAGACGGCTCGTGGATATAGGATCAGCAAAGACAAGTAGGACGTTGATCTGCCTGGCGTAAGCCATGGCTACCTTCCTCTAGCGATGAAAGGCCAGCTTGCTCAAAACATAGTTTATCGTCTATATGATAGCACATCCAATGCGAGACATCAATACAAATCTCTTTATAGATAATACCTTGATTTTCATTAAAAATAGAGGCGGGAATACTCTTCTCCTTCGAGCCGCGAGTGTGACCAGACAGCTGATGGCACCGGACCAACAGAAGCCGGCTCTACTGGCGAAGAACGAAGCGTTTCCGATGAGGACGCAGTTGCTTATCCGAGAGGTTATCAGCCTTTGGCCTGGACACCTGGCTGACTGGCTTGTTCGAGCCTCAAGCGTCTCTGAGAGATAGACAACCTTCTGGCCTGATTAGTACGCTGCCTTCGTCCAGCTCGTCGACCAGCGATGGCTCCTCTCGATGCTTCTTGACAGCGAGTGGCTCCGCTCCTACAATCTCTTCGGTCAAGGGCATGCAAAAGGACTCTGCGAGAAGTTCCCTTTGAGTGGAAGCACCAGGGATCCAACGATGTCTCATGATCACTCTCTCTTTTCATGCTGCTTATCTTCATAAACTGAGGTGAGCAATGTCTGCTGATGATCCGACGATCCCGCCGCTCGAAACAACGCAGCCCACAAATAATGCGTTTTCCGAATCGACAGCTATTGCGGAACCTTATCCATATGACGAAACATGGGAGCTTCCGCCACTACCACCACCACCGCCTTCTCCTCCGAGGAATTACAGACAGCGTATGACTACCCTCTTTCTGCTGGCATGCCTGGTCATCGTCTCCGCCGGTGCCGGGGCACTCGCAGCAACGCTGTACTGGCGGAGTCAGCCAGGTGTGCTTACTCCCTTCTCCATGGGACTCAGGTCGACCTCGCCTCCTGGGGTCAACATGCGGCCGTCCTCTCTTCCCTCTGCAACCTCGCTGCCATCCCCGGAACCAACTCCGACTTCAGACCTGAGCTACACAGCTGATGACATTCTAAGGGACTTCATCGCCGCTGGCGCTCATCCTATCTTTATCGAACATAACACAACGATCTCGCAATGGACTGGCGGCGCCTTCACCGTCTCGGTTCCGGCCAGCAGCTCGGTGACGTTTGGCGATGCCTCCGACTGTAACGGACCCTGTGAACCACGCAATATGGGCCTTTGGGTCTACCAAGACAATACCACGGCGGATCAGGCATATAACGAGGTGAGCGATGAGAACGATCAGGCCTTGATGCATCCTCCCCAGGGCCTTTCACTTGTTCCAACGACCATCTTTATCCACGCCCGTTGCCTGTTGTTAGGAGCCGATATCGCCTCGATCTATATCCAGGTTGTCAAGCAGTACTGCAAATAAAAGGTTAGGGGTGGGATGCAGCCCCACAGCGCTGACAGATGGCCTCAACAAGGTCACACTGGGCAGCCAGTGCGTCAGCACGCGAGATCGCTGCTGGCCATGCCGTGAGGGCGCGCCCCCCTCACCAGTAGAATCACTGACCTGCACCGCGCCATTGCTTGCAGGGTTGACTGCAACGCGCTTACACCGCCAGAAGTCTCCTGGTAAAGCACCGAAATCTTGTTATACCTATTTTTTTATCATATACTCTGTTAGAACGTTTCGCTGGTGACGTTTCTGAGTCAATACGGCCCTGAACTGAAGTAGCTTTCTCCCAGCTGTAGCTACGTCCTCTGGGCAAGCAGCGGCAAGCGATCCTGGCCCATGTGGCGGTCTTGATTCAGAAGCCTCCCCTGTTTCGGCAGCCGGTCAGCGCGTATCACCTGATCATACCGATGCTGGTGCTGCACCCAGGTAGCTGATGGTCAGGGGCAGCAAGCAAGACAGGATTGGGGCATAAGATGCTGGCTGGAGCGATGGAGATAGGCCCTCGGGCCACTGGCTGGCTCGCCTGCCGCCCGATGCCTGAGCTGATCAGGCCGTCGAGCGAGCCCGGCCCCCTGGAGCCCCGTCTCTCCAGCCGTTCACTCAGACAGGCTCCTCTTGACCCAGCCTCCTGGCTCCGTCCGCCAGGCTGCACGACAACGGGGAACCTGTTGGTCGTCCCCTCGGTGTCAGGTCCTCTTGATGGCCTGTCCGCATTGGGAGCGGCTGGCAGGGAGAGCAAGCATCCCGCCCTGGTTCCCTCCGGGAGGGGGACAGGACCTGAAGGGTTTACTGGGAGCTGCAGCTCCCTGATCCCCTGCCCTGATCTGCTTCCGTTGGCGATTGCGGGCCGCGTCACCGCTGTTTCGCAGGGGAAAAGAGCCGGAGCGGCTGCCAGCTCTCTCTTGCTGCATGACGTGGGCAAGGAAAGCCGGTCTGGATCTGGTGCTCAGATGGTATTCAGATGGCATGAAGCAGAGGCTGTGGGGGATCAGCCCCTCGTCCTTGCCTGCTTTTGCTGACAAGGCTTTTTTGGCTTTTGGGGATCCCAGGAGGATACCAGTCCCTCGACCCGGCGTCTGTCCGGCTGCGCCGGGAGGAGCAATGATGTTCGCGGCTGAGCCCAAATGGCTCTGTGTCCAGCTTCTTGGGTCGCTTCACGAGCTGCTCAAGCGCCAGCCCCTGCACTGGCAGGGGCGCCAGCACGAGCCGGCTTTCCTGCGCGTGCTGATGGGCCAGAGGGCAGAGGTGGTTGTGCTGGATACAGCAGGGGTAATCCGCTTGAGGGGAAGCGGTGCTCTCGTCGCTCTTGCCCCGTTGCTGGCTGACGGTATGACAGAGGTGCTGGAATGGAGGGGAAGGCGTCCAGAGACTTTCTTCCTTCTCTCCATCCCTGACCCTCCACCGCCTTCCTGGCAGGGAGGAAGCACAAACGCATGGAAGAGAGAGGTATCACGTCCTCCTGGCTCATGTCCCTGATGTGCCCGCCGGCGGACCAGAGTAGACGCTTTTGCCTTCCTGACCTGGAGCGCATTAAAGATCTGTGAAGAAAGCGAAAGGAGGCTCTTGACACCCCCACTGCGCATTGACAAGCAGCTACCATTTCTCTACACTCAACAGTGTTCATCGCTCACCGCGTCTCATTCCTCCCTTGGGACGCATGAAGTCACGTGAGAGGAGCAGTCATGCCCTGGTGGTT
>NZ_JBHOQV010000199.1:0-12179 GCF_042408735.1 Thermogemmatispora sp. | reverse complement strand
TGTGATTTTCCGGGTGACGAATGTCTCTCCGCGACGCGGGCTTTCGTGGTTAAAAAGGATCCCATTGCAAGCGAACATCCCATAGCTTTCGCGATAATTGACCGTCATCCAATAAGCGTAAACCTTCGCGGCAGCATACGGACTGCGCGGGTAGAAAGGCGTGGTTTCGCGCTGTGGGATCTCCTGAACTTTGCCGTACATCTCGGAACTACTGGCTTGATAGAATTTTGCCTTAAGCCCCGTCTCACGTATAGCTTCCAGAATGCGCACGGTGCCCAAGCCAGTAACGTCGCCTGTGTATTCAGGGATATCAAAGCTCACGCGCACGTGGCTTTGCGCAGCTAGATGATAGATCTCGTCTGGCTGAATGCGGTACAAGAGTTTGATCAAGTTCGTAGAATCAGCAATATCACCATAGTGCAGAAAAAGGCGCACGCCGTTGACGTGAGGATCCTGGTATAGATGATCTATGCGTCCTGTGTTGAAAGTTGAAGCACGACGGATAATACCGTGGACTTCGTAACCTTTTGAGAGTAACAGTTCAGCTAGGTAAGACCCATCTTGTCCCGTAATTCCCGTGATCAAGGCCTTTGTCACTTCAATCTATCCCCACAAGATCAAAACAATCGTACTGGAGAGCGTTGCTCAATCACATTCCTGTACCAGCTTATATAATCTCCGACCTGACGATCAAGGTCGAAATACTGACGCGCCTTTTTAGCAGCATTTTCACCCATGTTCAAGCGCAACTCGCTGTTGCTTAACAAGCAACATATCTTTGAGGCCATTGCTTCCGAGTCTCCGACCGGGGTCAAAAACCCATCCGTTCCGTCTGTCACCTGCTCCGGGATGCCCCCTACGGCAGTAGCGACCACAGGGGTTCCGCAAGCCAGCGCCTCAAGAATAGCGTTTGGGAAAGTATCGGCTCTAGCAGCGTGTAGGTATACATCCGCGGCTTGGTAATAAAGCGCCACGACCGAAGGATCCCGCTGATGCGGAACGAACCGGACTTCTGTCTCCCCCACCCTTTCTGGCGGAGAGTTATCGCCTAGCGCTATGAAAACCAGCTTTCGATCCCGCAAACGAGGAGCGACTTTGGCTATAGCTTCGCTCATGGTTCGATAATCCTTCCAGATATTTTGTTTGATCCCATTCGCCGCGAAAAGAAGCATTTCCACAGTAGGTGAAATACCTAAAATCCTCTTAGCTTCGTGCTTGTTCCGATAGCGAAAAATGGACAGATCCACTCCGTAAGGTATCACACGCGCTTCCACGCTGGCTTTTGCGAGAATAGATTTTTCCACTTTTTCCATCAACCAACGGCAGGGGGTAGCAATATACAAGCGACTTCGGGAGTATATGCGCTGCTTGCGCCGCCAGTTGTATCTTGTAGCGTCGCGCTTTATCGCTGGATAGATCGTGAGGTCGGGACAGTTACCGCACCCGGCCCGCCAACGCTCGCAATCGAAAGAGTGCGCACAGTGCCCACTTAACAACCAAGCATCGTGGAGCGTAAGAAAAACGGGCAACTGACGACTAAGCTTAGCAAGGTATCGGAGATCAAAATACCAGCCATGCAGATTATGACAATGAACCACATCTACAGGGTGCGGAACTAGCGAGAGAAGCTTGTGCGTGCTGCTATAACTGAAGTCTTCTAATCCCAGTCGATCGTTAAACCTGTGCTTTATATCGGGTAGAACGCGAATGAGTGCGGAAAGCCGGCTTGCACCGCGCACTCTGCCTTCGAGCGGCCGCAGCATCGTAGCCGCTTTGAAGCAAGCCCTGCTGAAGAAACCGGATTGCCCGTTATGTAGCTGAATAACGTTTTCATCGGTCGAGCGCTTTCGACCAACTACCAACCAAGATTCTATTCCCGCATTCCGATACGAACGGAACAATTCCCAAGCGACCTTTTCCGCGCCTCCTCCCCAATCTGCGGTGTTGACTTGGAGTACGCGCATCCTCACTGCCCCTTGAACCAAGCTGTAAGTCGCTCGAGGAACTCTTCCCCACCCCAGTCCCTCACTATAAACCGTGGTAAATCATATGGGAAAGAGGATGACAACAACGGTCCTTCAAAATTCGCACAAGCAAGAGACAAACCGACCTCTCTCAAAACCGCCTTGGTGGTTTCGTTGTAATCGCCTCGCCCTCCAAAAGGATAAGAAAACGTATCAATCCGACGGGATAGAATATCTTCCAAAGTCGCGCGGCTTTCTGCGATCTCTTTAAGTTGTTCTGCCGCTGACTGAAGCGAGAGGACAGAATGCGTCACTGTATGCCCTCCCACATCCACCAGACCGCCTGCGGCAAGCTCTTGTATCTCACAGGGAGACATCGTTCTGTGCGTCACCCTGGCTGCTCTTGGTTTATTGACCCACCCCGCTAGATGTTCCATTACCGATTCTCGCGTCGACTCATCCAAATCCCGGATTATCGCAGCCAACTCGCGATACAGTTGATGTCTTCTGGTCGGAGAGAAGTCCATCGCTACGGTCCAACGCACTCCATCAACTCTTCCCAGAGAATCCACTTCATCTTTCAGCGTCCAACGGTGAGTTTTACCGTTTATGGTTATCTCCAAGCTCTCGGGCAATGCCCCATCAGAGAACAAGAGGTAATCGAGTTCATCCCACCAGAATTCACGACTCTTGCCTATGTTTCCCGTAGCGATGAACACAGTAGCTGGCACTTCGTACTTTTCCAAGAGAGGCTTAGCTTGGTACAAGTTGTCCGAGTATCCGTCATCAAAGGTAATCACTACGGCCTTGCGAGGCAATTTGTGCTCCTCGAACCTTGCTTGCAACTCGCTCAAACGAAGTGGATAAAAGTGACGTCTGATCGAGTCGAGGTGCTCAGCAAACTGCTGCGGTGTGACACAAAGCCATTGTGGATCAGAAGGAAGTTCGGCAACCCGGTGGTACAGCAGGATCAAAGCCTTTGATCCTAGGGGCCTGCTGCGAAATCGACGGAACCTAGATAAAATCCCTCTTGGCGACGCGAGCAATCGTGCGATCATCTTTCCTTAACGGCTCTAGCACAAACCTCTATCGAGAATCGGGGATCATTGTAATCCAGTTCTGACTGGGTGAACTCGTGCTTTACCAAGCCTCGAATCTCCCCCGCGGCTGTCAGCGAATTACCATACCCTTTCACCTCAACGTTATCATCGCCGAACGAGCTTAATAAAACAACACGCAACCCTTCTGGAGTAAATCGCCAAAGTTCGTGCCAATTCGGATCGCACATACTTATATGAGGGACACCGACCAACAACACTCCGCCCGGCTTCAATATGCGGTGCAACTCGGCAACGAACTTCTCCAAGTCACTTACTACATGCAAAACGTGCGTACAAATAATGCAATCAAAAAGATCACTAGGTATATCATTCGGTTTGGTTAGGTCGGCGACAATCGTGGCACTGGGATTCGAGTCGTCTACATGAAGGATGTCAATCTTGGTGACGGCATTCCCGCCAAAACGGGACGTATAAGAATCCTCTTGGAATTCCAAGCAATGCCCTTTGATGTCGGAAGAGTTGTCTTGTAAGAATCTTTCCAGATAATAACGATGTATTGGTAATCCGCGATCGAACCCCCACAGATAACTTAATGCTTCGACTCCAAAACCTACTTTCAACCTTGATTTAAGAACCAGCAGGTTGCTGAACGATTTTTTTATCCAGTATCTAAAGAATAAAGGTATAAGCGGCCTTATAGGGCGAGCGAACTTCCATCCTAAATAAGCCAAAAGAATGTTTTTATTCCCTTTGGTCATGCTTTACTTCCCGATCGAGGAACTTTTAAGTATTTCGGAGCTCAATATCTGTGCAACCAAATTGTCTTTCATAGGACGATGCCAAAACTTTAAGCGCCTTGCTTATCCTTAGGTACATATATGGGCAAGACGTAAAAGCCATTTTCACCCTCTATCGGTCTGATACATTCGGATCCATTTGAACTTTATCTTCCGCCAGCGCTTAAGCCCGGCAAGCTGCCTCACCAACTAGCTCTTGCAACTAGCTTTTGTCACTACTATCAAGTCAGATGAGACGCCATCACCACCTCCCAACCAACTCCGCTAGCACGAACGGCGCCCCAGCCATGATCTCCGCTGCATGGCTGCATACTATTTCGGGCACACTCTTTTTTTGAGAAACCACCATTCTCCATCAGAGAGATAGATTCGCTTGGTCACAATCCTACCCTACCCATGCTGACGGAGAGTTCTCAAGCACTCTCTTGGACGCCCTTCATGCAACCTTTTCGAATATTCTTGCAAGCAATGTACACACCCATTAGATTGTCTTGTAGGGTAAGCCTCCCCCTCTATCGCTTTCATCTACCTATAGCATGTAACAACACACTGCGGGTTAGAAGAGCTTTTAACATCGCTGTTTATCACCTTGTATGATCGACAAGACTTTGCTTAGAAATAGGGCTGATTTGTTCCAACCGAATAAGAGTTTTAGCTCCTCGGGCCTCCTTTTGAAGGCATAGCCTAGCTCGCGCGCTCCTAGATTTACATCCTTTATAGGATTGGTATGATCTCTTATTAGATGAGGGAAAAAGGCCCTTAGCGATTCTCCTCTGTGTATTTTGATGGTCGGGTCCACCACAATGGGATTCACTTTATACCAATTATCTTTGAGCCCGTCTTGACCGATCTCCATCACATTGATGGGTTGCAGAAACACTTTACAACCTGCATACAAAGCATACCAAACGCCCGTCATTACGTTGTTGCTGAGGAAGAACTCGGACTGCCTCAAGAAAACATACAATTTATACAGGAACTTGCTATCTTTTACATCACCAGCGCAGACGACTTTGTATCCTGCGCGCGCAAATATTGGAGCTAGTGAAGGATAATCGGCATAGTACAAACAAACCGTAACCGAATTAAAGCAAGACCGTATTTGGTTTAGGTAATCGATCATGTCATCTGTTTTGTACCTAGCTTCTATGGTCGGAATGGTGTGTGTAGGCATGACCAACAGGTTTCTAGTTCTCTCAGCAAAATCCGGCTCGGTTAAATACACGAACGGACTCCCGATGGCAGTAACTTTTTCGAACCCTGCAGCTCGCGCTTTGGCCAATTCCCGGCGATTCCAAACGAACAGTTTCAATGATTTTTTATCTTCGTCTTTAACTCCATTCGCAGCTGTTACATCCGGCATCAAGGGATCAATCCATCCATGAACCCAGAGCCCGTCTATAGATTTTGGAGGTACTTTGAACCCACAATAACGAGCAGCAATAAGCGAGTGTCCGTAATAATCGTTGTCTTCAAAGGTTCTCATTGCCCTTAACTCACCAAGTCCCAGCTTAGAGGAGTCCCCTTTGAAACATCTGTTGCTGCCTTTCGACCCAAAACGTTTTTCATGTGCTTCGGCGGTAAACCATGTCCAGGTCTAATCGAGCGTACGTTCTTTTCTGTAAAAGTCTCTCCTGCCTTGACATCTTCGACGACGAAAAGCGATCGACGGAAGACGCGACTTCGAGCTTCCTCTTGCCCCAAAGAATAGGATACACACCCTAAAGCTCTTTCAGCTGTCCTAACCCCCTCCACCATTGCCCTGAATTCATTTGGCTCCAAAGAGAAAGCACTATCAGGTCCTGGAATGGCCCTCGACATGGTCAAATGTTTTTCTATAATACTGCATCCCAGAGCCACCGAAGCGATCGGAACCGCTATACCCAAAGTGTGATCTGAGATACCGACTGGTAGACCGAAAGCTTGAGCGAGATGTGGAAGAGTTTTCAGATTCATCTCCTCAGGCGGCGCCGGATACGCGCTGTTGCACTTGAGTAACGCTATATCTCTAGCTCCTGCCCTCAAAGCTGCGTTTACTGCCTCGTCTATCTCCCCTAAAGTTGCCATTCCAGTAGAGATGATCAGAGGTTTACCTGTCTTCGCCATCTCTTCTATTAGCGGTATATCGGTTATCTCGAATGAGGCCACTTTGTGCGCAGGGACGTTCATTTCCTCTAGGAATTCAATGGCGGTGCTATCAAACGCCGTAGAAAACAACATGATTCCTAGTTCATCTGCGATTTTTTTGAGCTTCGGCTGCCACTCCCAAGGCATGTATGCCTCGGCGTACAGGTCGTACAGGCTTTTTCCAGACCATAACAATCCTTCGGACACGCGAAAGTAGTCTGCGTCACACTTGATAGTAAGTGTATCAGGAGTATACGTTTGAAGTTTTATTGCGTCGGCCCCTATTTCTTTGGCAATTTGTACAAGTTTAACCGCATGGTCAAAGTCGTTGTTATGGTTCGCGGAAAGCTCCGCGATGATAAATACCGGATGCCCACTTCCGACATGGCGATTGCCTATCTTCATCTACCTCAACTCCTGAACAATGATTAACGATCGAAGATTAACGCTCGAAAAGATACTGTACAGCAATTTGTTCCTTTCTTACTACCGTTCCGATTTTTCGAAATCCAGCTTTTTCGAAAGCCCTGATTGAGCCGAGGTTACTTGGCTTTATGTATGCACGAACCACATCAATCTCTTTGTGCTGGCACGCCTTCTCGACTGCGGATTTGATCAGTGAGCTACCATAACCCAAACCACGCTTACTTTTGTCTACGGCAACGCTGATCTCTGCCACCTTCTTCCTAATGCTAAAGCGTACCAGCCCTATGGATGAGTCGTCTTTATCCACCCCGATGTACATCAAGTAGTTAGGATCACTAATCTTGCGTTGGAACCATTCAACATGTTCGTCCCATGGTATATTTCGTTGGCTGAAAGATGCAGCTCTAACCTCTGGGTCATTAGCCCATTCCCAAAGCAACTTACAATCCCCTTCCTCGACTTCCCTCAATCTAAGGCGCTCTCCCTTCATGTGCATCAATAACCTATCTACCCCCTCCCCATCTACTAGTTCTCGTCCAAGGTGGGACATGCGAAGTCGGTCTTCATCCTTTGAATTCAGCAATTCAGACAATTTGCGCCTACTCGTAGAAGACAATCCCGACGTTTGTTCCCCTAGCTTGAGGTCTATAGCAATGCCTCTTTTACTAAGCTCTCTAACTGTAGGTCTTTGATTATCAGCCAACGTAATTAAACCACTCGGCAATCCCATGAACATCACTTCCCAAGCTGTAACACCCGCAGAAGTGATAGCTAAGTCAGCCCAAGCCATCAAATCTGGCATCTCCGAGCCGGCAACTCCGAACTCGACTCGAATTTTATCTTGATAGGAACTTTCTGAGATCTTGTGGCTGATGTCATGTCCTAATACAGCTCGTATATCAAAGCTCCTACCGTGTTCATTTGATATGCCATTCAAACCTCCGATGATCTTTAAGAACAGATCTTCTGTTGCCCCTCCCCCCAAAGTGAGTAGGATCTTTTGCACTTTCTCCGATATTCCCCTCTTCCATCTTCGCCATTTTCTGAATTCTCTACGCAGTAGGATATATTTTTCTCCCAGCAAAAGGAGAGTCGCTGGATCACACCTGTACTTAAGGTTCTTGGCATGAAGATTTTGGTTCACGATAATATCAGCGTGATAATTAGCAAAAGATGCCAGATCATCTATGACTAACAATCGAAAGCCAGCTTCTTTGATGCACCGTTGATAGTATGTGTCAAAGTGATAGCCGTCTAGAACAAACCATTCATCTGGAAAGGCCGCAATGATGCTGAGAGTTTGCTGTATGTCTTGAGAGTTTGGATGAGGGTCTTTTACCCAAAAGAGATGAAACCCCTCGTTTATCAAACGCTGTCGCAGTATCTTGTTCTGGCAACTACTGATAAAGACCACCTCACCGCCACTGTCCTTCCAAGCTTGCCCTATAGCCAAGCAACGCATCAGATGGCCAGCGCCGAGTTGTGCATTTGCATCCGCTCTAATAAATAGCTTGCGAAATTTATGTGTCATGAACGCTTACACTGTCTTTTGTTTGATGTGTCTATTGATATCCATCAATTCAGGTCGGCTTTCCAAAAATTCAATAACATCATTCTGAGAGAAATAATCATGACCAAAATGATCATAGATACATCTGACAAATAGCAAGTCCTCCTTTGTATCCACCGTCCATCGCATGTGCGAATAATCAGTGGCGTTCTGAATGCCGAAAATGCGGAATTTGTCTACGTTACGCTGGATATACGGCGTAACATGTTCACGCCAAACGGGATTTTGATCTTCTCGCCAAGCCTTTTTCAATGCATCAAACCGCATCACTTCAACTTCGAGGCCGCGCGGAAAAGTGCGCTTCGGCAAGAAATTGCACGCATAATCGATGTCCGGCTGCAGATCCAGAAACTTAGTCACTAGCACGTCTATTACAGATGGATCTATAAGCGGACAGTCGGAAGTGATTCGAACGACGACGTCGGATAAGCTTTCCACAGCAGCTCTGTAGTAACGATCAAGCACATCTTTCTCGTCACCTCTGAAACAAGACCAGTTTCGTTCGGCGCACAGACGCACTATATTCTCGTCTGCTTTTTCAGACGTGGTGGCTACTATCACCTCACTAATACTGACAGCACGGGCAGTGCGCCGTACCACTCGCGCTAACATCGGCTCGCCTGCCAAGTCACTTAGGACTTTCCCAGGCAATCTTGTGCTACCCAATCTAGCTTGGATAATCGCCGAGACCTTCATGTGTCGGATTTTGCAAAGCGATGGCGGCTACCATCTCGTGCCCTTCCCCAGCAAGTCACAACCTCAGGAATGCACTAATCACTTTAGTCAAGCCGCAAACTACATCGTCTACATCCGTTCGCGTCATTTTGGGGTAAATAGGAATGGAAAGAATCTGTTCGTACGCAGCCTCAGCCACCGGGCACAAACCGGGTCCAGTGCCAAACTTTTCAATGTAAAAAGGATGCAAGTACACAGGTAAGTAATGAACGTTGACACCTATTCCCTCCGCCCGCAAAGCGATATAAATATCCTTTCTAGACACCTGCAGTTTGGACAGGTCCAAGCGAATGACATATAAGTGATAGGCGTGATCGACTTCTTTCGACTTATTCAAGGAGCTAATCGCTGGAATCTCTGATAGAGCAGCATCATAACTACGCGCAATTTCTTGTCGTCGGGCCACCAGATCCGGAAGTTTGCGCAATTGGCTCATCCCCAACGCACATTGAAAGTCGGTTATTCTGTAATTATATCCTAAATCGACCATTTCATACAGCCAAGTACCTCTTTGTTCTCGTTGGCGAAACTCAGTTGTTATTCCGTGATTACGGAATACCCTCATCCGTTGAGCGAGCTTCGCATCGTCAGTGGTTATCATCCCTCCCTCGCCTGTGGTTATATGCTTCACAGGGTGGAAGCTAAAAGTGCTAAGGTCTGCAAGCGAACCAACTGAGCGTCCCTTGTATTTTCCCCCGAGAGAATGACAAGCATCCGCAATCAACCCCAAATTATATTTACGGGCGATGTATCTCAGAGAATCATAATCACATGGTTGCCCCGCATAATCTACGGCAACAATCGCCTTTGTGCGGTCCGTTATTTTTTCTTCCACAGCTAGCGGGTCGATAAGCAAGGTTTCGGGATTAACATCGACGAAGACCGGTTTGGCCCCTTGGAAAATAACCGAGTTAGCCGTAGCAACAAAGGTTAATGCAGGAACAATGACCTCATCTCCAGGACCAACTCCAATGGCGTGCATCGCGGCGTGTAGCGCTGCTGTCCCGCTATTGACAGCTACGGCCTCTTTTGTACCGACAAAACTAGCGAATCTTTGTTCGAACTCTTCTATTTTGGGTCCTGTGGTTAACCAAGCTGAGCGTAACACGCTGACAACGGCTTTGACGTCGTCATCCTCCAAGTGGTGTAGTCCGTATGGCAATAAAGAAGCTCTAACTGGCCTCCCCCCATAAATGGCTAGCTGTGCTTGGTTTTCTCTCATGAGATCTCCCGAACGAGCACTCTCAATTCATCGACAGTTAATTTCTCCGGATTATTGTCACTACTGTAACGAAAGCCATCGGAAAGAGATCTGCCATGCGCCCAGTTATCAGTGTGCCACCAAGGATGTAGAGGCAAAACCACATACATATCATCCGTTTCGATTGTATGCCTAGACTCATCCTCAGAGATCAAAACTTCATGAAGCTTTTCCCCCGGACGAATGCCTATATACTCGACACTAGCATCCGGAGCAATTGCTTTAACCAGATCCATTATATTCATACTCGGAACCTTCGGCACGAAGACCTCCCCACCATGCATCTTCTCTACACAGCTGATGACGAATCTTACTCCTTGTTCCAAGGTTATCCAGAAGCGGGTCATGCGTGGATCTGTGACGGTCACGCGACCAGCGCGACTCTGTTCCAAGAACAAAGGGATCACGCTCCCTCTACTACCCACTACATTTCCATAGCGAACACAGCTAAAGCGGGGACCACATTCTCCAGAGTATGAATTGCTTTGGACAAACAACTTCTCCGCACAAAGCTTTGTAGCGCCATATATGTTTATCGGATTCACGGCTTTGTCTGTGCTCAAGGCTATCACTCTTTCAACACGGGCACTGATCGCTGCCTCTATGACATTGCGTGCACCTATTATATTAGTCATAATCGCCTCTATTGGATTGTACTCGCAAGCAGGAACTTGCTTTAATGCTGCGGCGTGAACCACAACATCTACCCCGCTCATTGCCATCCGCAATCTTTCGACATCACGCACATCTCCAATAAAGTAACGTAAACAGTCATGTGTGAAACCGAGCATTCTCATTTCGTGTTGTTTCAACTCATCTCGGCTGAAAATGATCAGTTTTTTGGGTCGGTGCTCCTTTAAAACGATCTCGACAAACTTCTTACCAAAAGACCCTGTTCCTCCTGTTACCAAAATATGCTTGTCCTGCAAAAGACTCATGTTTCAGAACTCCTTTATAGGCGCTTGAATTTTAAATATATCCTTGTTCACAAATGCTTTGGGTTCAAAACTCTAGCCTAGTTGGGCACCAGATTCTAACCCTTTGTACTTCGTGTAGTTATTTTACTCTTCGATCTCTTCCACTACCCATGGCAGTAAAGTGCTGAAAAAACCTAAGCGACTATTACCTCGTTTGGAGGTCCAGTCACTGAGGCGGAAAGCTAACACAATCCCTGGTGACTCTATGTCGAAGCCTTTTATTCCTACTGGGCTCGCAAAGTTTAGGTAGACACCATAATCCCCGGGGCCTAAAGTTCTCTGTGGGATGGTTATGCGCACAACATGCTTGCCTACGGGCAGATTATCCAGCGGGTTTGGGGGGACATCAAAAGTATCAGAGACTAGAACCGTCATACCATCAGTCCTTATTATAGAAAGGTAGCCGTATAGTCCAGGCACCGGTCGAACAACCCGGCAGAGTAGCTCAATCACAACCGGCTCATCACAAGAGAAGTCCTTAGTATTCTTCCCCTCATAGTTTAGGAGCTTAGCCGAACATAGCTGGAAGTCTTTCTCTGGGTCTTCTTCAAACTCGCAAATAGCTTCGCCTTTTGACCTGTTAATTTCTTTTAGGTATTCGCTCACTATTTTAGTGGCAAGCCCCGAAGACCTTTTTTCTCCATCATCAAGCCAAAGAGAAACATTGCATAAATCTTTTACAGCGGCCATATTATGGCTGACAAAGATAACTGTCCTTCCTTTTCTAGCGATATCACCCATTTTACCCAAGCATTTTCTTTGGAAGCTGACATCACCAACTGCCAACACCTCATCGACCAATAAGATCTCCGGATCCAAATGCGCAGCTACTGCAAAAGCCAATCTCATGTACATCCCGCTCGAATAGTGCTTAACGGGCGTATCTATGAACTTTTCGATCTCGGCGAAGTCAACTATCTCATCGAACTTCTTATCTATCTCGCGGCGCGTCATCCCCAGGATCGCGCCGTTCAAATAGATGTTCTCGCGGCCCGTAAGCTCTGGATGGAAGCCGGTTCCTACTTCGAGCAAGCTGCCGACACGTCCGTAAAGCTCCACTCGACCGGTGGTTGGCTCCGTGATGCGCGACAGGATCTTCAACAGAGTCGATTTGCCTGCGCCGTTGCGCCCGATGATGCCGACCACCTCTCCCGGATAGACCTCGAAGCTCACGTCCTTGAGCGCCCAGATCGTCTCCGAATTCGCGTGCCCGTTGCGGCGCAAACGCTCCAACGGCGCACGCGCAAAACCGGTTAGCGCA
>NZ_JBHOQV010000198.1:0-101520 GCF_042408735.1 Thermogemmatispora sp. | reverse complement strand
CCGCTCCTCGGGCGCCTTATCAATCTGGTCAAAGGCAATATACTTATTGACCGCGCTCGGAAGCACCCGCGACAGCACCCGCGTGATCGCGGCCGTCAGCGTCGTCTTCCCGTGGTCAATGTGCCCGATCGTGCCCACATTCACATGCGGCTTCGTCCGCTCAAACTTCTGCTTCGCCATAACCTCAAAGGCTCCTCCTGCAATTCGACCGTACTCGTGCGATGTAGTGATGAAGAGATAAGAAAAGAGCGACCGGCGCTAGACACACAGCAGCCGTCTCCTGAGACTCTCACTCAGGACACACGCCTCGTTGCGGCACCCGCGTATTGCTCTTTTGGCCAGGCTACTTCTTATTATGCTTATGCTTTCCGGCGTATTTTCAGGCGGATCGACGAGCGAGTGACCGAGCGCACGGGCCGGTCTGGCATCCGACCTGGCTTCTCTCGCCCTTTCGGATTCTTCGCCTCTTCTCAGGATGGTTATTGACGCAAGCCACCGGGAGAGGAAAGAATCTTCGAAGAAGGAGGGAAGCGGCGACGGTATCAGAAGACGGCAGCGAAATGTAGAAAGATCCGGCGCGGATATTCGTGAAGATGCATGCCTTAGAAAGCAGCAAGGCATCATCAGAAACCACGGGAGCCCGTGATGGGAATCGAACCCATGACCACAGTCTTACCAAGACTGTGCGCTACCGCTGCGCCACACGGGCCAGTCAGATCATCAGCGCATTCACACCAGGCGGCGGGCGTTTGCTCTCCTCCTCCAGCCACCTCTCTCTGCCTACGCGCTCGCGCTCAGCTTCTCCACGCTCGCACAGGTGCACCGCTGCCCTACAGCCGCCACTCCCTTTCGCCCACTCCCCTCGTCCGTCCGAGCGTACGCCCTGTTGAGGCATGCCGCTTGTGCGCTGGTGGGCAGTGAGGGATTCGAACCCCCGTAGGTTTCCCAGCTGATTTACAGTCAGCCCCGTTTGACCGCTCCGGAAACTGCCCACGGGAAATCAGTCAGTTGCAGTCAGCAGCTCGCTGTCTGTCTGGCTGACGTGTCCATTATAGCTGACGGGGCAGATGATGTCAAGCACTTTTCTGGGGAGGTTGGCGAAGAGCACTGCTGTTTAGGAAAGTCTGGGGGCCTGCCATTGTCGCAGGGCAGTTTTGCTGGTATAATCTCCTGCGTCGAAGAAAATGCGCTTCCCCACCAGCACGGGTGTGACCCTCGCGCCAGCCTGCAGCAGTTCGGCCCGGTGGCGCCGGATGCTGTTTTCTGGTCAGGACGGAACAGGACGAAGGAAGGAAGAAGGAACGAGGTATTCTCTATGGCGACGAATTGCGACTTCAAGCGCTCTTCTTTGCTCGCTGAGCAGTATCAGCAGGAGATGGAGCTGATCTCTCAGGCCCTCCTGGAGGAAAGTGAGGAGGAACGCGAGGAGCGCCTGAGCCTGGTCGAGCGCTCTTGGCCTCTCACCAGCGCTTGCTTCTACGCCCAGCGCGAAAGCGGCGATGCTTCAAGCCGTACCTCCACCGTCTCCGCTCACCGGTAATGACTACCCTGCGCCAGATGCATGCTGGCCTTTTTTGTGGTATCATTTCGTTACTGAGCACCATCTGGATTTATTATGTGATGTGTTAAGGTAGGGTGTCTGGATAAAACGCTATGCCTCATCCACCGGAGTTGCCGCCTGAAGCATTGACGTATCATACGCCTGTGCAGTTCGGTATGGTATACTGGGTGAATTTTGGCTATCCCGCCCTTCCCCCCGGCATCGAGGAGAAACGCATCCTGGATTGGCACCCGGCACTGGTGGTCTCCGCTGAGCCGTTCTGTCGCCATGCCGGCGCCGTCAATGTGGTCGCCTTGACTTCTTACCGGGGCAAGCTCCGTCCCTATCACCACCTGCTCCTGAAGCGGGATTATCCGCTCCTGGATACCGATAGCCTGGTGAAAACAGAGCTGCTCTATCCCGTTCTGCGAACTTTGCTCGCCGACCAGTATGCAATTTGCCGACTCCACGATGCGGATCTCTACGCCATTATGGGGAAGATCGCTAATAGCCTGGGCATTACAATGTATTATTCTCTGCATTGACGATGAGGATGCAACCGCCTGTGGGCGGGCGAACGAGCAGACAGGCAGGCGAGCAAGCGAACAAGCAAGCAAGGAGGCCAGCAGGAGAGCAGGTGGACTGCAGACTGCAGTCTGGGGATCTTCTCTCGCGGTCCAACCGCGCTGGCTTCGCCCGCTCTCTGAACGGCCTCGCTCTCCCCGCTTCTCGCTGCGGATCGCCCCGCCTCTGCTGGGCGTTCTCTTTTGATCCTCAGAGGATGCTGCGATGTTGCGTCTTCTTCCTTCGATCGGCGCTCTCTTGCAGTCGCCCGAGGGCCTGCAGCTGAGCGCTGAGTTCGGGCGCCCTCTGACGACGCGTGCCCTGCGCCAGGTGGTGGCAGAGGCACGCGTGGCCCTCCGTCAGGGCGCTCCTTGCCCTTCACCTTCCGAGCTGCTCTCTGCCGCGCGCCGCTGGCTGTCGGCAACGCTCCAGCCTTCGCTCCGTCCGCTGATCAATGCGACTGGGGTGATTATTAATACGAACCTGGGCCGCGCTCCTTTGAGCGCCGCCGCTCTGCAGGCTATGCAGGCTGTGGCTCAGGGCTACGCTAATCTGGAGTACGATCTGGAAGCTGGCGAACGTGGCTCTCGTCATGTTCATGCCGCCTCGTTGTTGCGCGAGCTGACTGGCGCCGAGGCGGCCCTGGTGGCAAACAATAATGCCGCGGCAGTTCTGCTGGCGCTTTCGACCTTAGCGGCTGGCCGCGAGGTGATTATTTCTCGCGGGCAGTTGGTAGAGATCGGCGGCGGTTTCCGTGTGCCGGATGTGATGCGCCAGAGCGGCTGCATCCTGGTTGAGGTGGGCACAACTAATCGCACACGCTTGAGCGATTATGCGGCGGCAATCTCGGAGCGTACGGCCCTGCTGCTGGCGGTCCATCCCAGCAATTTCCGCCTGACTGGCTTCGTGGAGTCGACTCCTATCCACGATCTGGTGAGGCTGGCCCACGATCATGGGCTGCTGGTGATGGAAGATCTGGGCAGCGGCTGTCTGCTTCCAAGCGAGCGCTATGGGCTGGCCCACGAGCCTATGCCCCAGGAGAGCCTGGCCGCAGGCGTCGATGTGGTCTGCTTTTCCGGGGATAAGTTGCTTGGTGGGCCACAGGCGGGGATCATTCTGGGACGGGCGGCCCTGGTGGAGCGTATCGCCCGCCATCCGCTGATGCGGGCTTTGCGGGTGGACAAGCTGACGCTGGCGGCTCTGGAGGCCACGCTGCGCCACTATCAGCGCGGCGAGGCCGAGGAGGCTATTCCGATCTGGCGCATGATCGCTCTACCTCTTTCGCGGCTGCAGGAGCGCGCGGAGCGCTGGGCACGAACTCTGCAGGCACAGGGATTTGCGGCCCAGGTGCGCCCCGGTGAGTCGACGATCGGTGGTGGGTCGTTGCCAGGGGAGACGCTACCAACGGCGCTGCTGGCGCTGGAGGCGGGACAGGTGCCCTGTTCTTTGGAGGAGCTGGCGCGCCGCCTGCGTGCTCGTCCGCTGCCGATCGTGGGACGTATCCTGCGCGATGCGCTCTTGCTTGATCCACGCACAGTGTTGGAGGAGCAGGACGAGGAGCTGCTGACTGGCCTGCTGGCTTGTCTGCGTGGAACCTAAGTGCTTCTCCCTCCGACCAGCTCGCCTGACTGGGAGTTCGCCGCGGACGAGGTGGCGCCCGCAGGCCCTCTGGGATGGGACGGGCAGGCTTCAGGTATAGATGGCGAAGGTTCGTGTTGAGAGAGGATAAGGCGCAGATGGGCCGCCTGGAGGAGATGCCCTGCTCCTCCGCGAGGATCGATGGTCCTCATGAGAGCCGCCCGATCGTCAGCGGAGCGGCCAGGGAGTGGGGCACTGCCAGACAGGAAATCAGCCACATAAGGGCCTGTAGCTCTCGGGCTGCATCTGCTGGATCGGCTCAGGGTCGCAAGACCTGGGGAGTGCTCAGGCCGTGCTCGCTGCGGAAGCGCAGGAGGCAGCACAGATGCAGAGCACTGCCTCGGAAGCTCTCTGCTGGCCGAAGCAGCGGAGAAGAGTAGGCCCAGATAGGCATCCCTGAGATGGCCGCTGCTCCCCTGATCAAGAGCGATCCGGTGGCGAATGGCTCCCAGCATGGGTTTGGGGGTCTCGCTTCCGGCTCAGTGGCTGGAGATGGACGGCCCTCTGGTGAGGGCAGCAAGCGGTCGAGCAGGGGCGGCATGAGGACAAGGCTGGTACTGCCGACGCTGATCCAGGACAGCAGAGGGATGCCGGGGTGAGGCGAGGATTATGCCATCTCACACCAGGCTGCGCCAGCGCCCGAGGACCTGCCAGCTCCCTCTTCCGCAGAAGCTGCCGGCGAGCAACACTCGGGGTATGTGCTTCCTTGCGGAGGCCAGGGAGCTGGCCATCTCCAGCCAGGGCCTGGGTCGGCAAAAGCTGCGATCTGAGCGACGAGGAGAGCCATCCACCTGTTCTGTCCTCAGGCCAGGTTCGCGTCGTGGGATTGCAGCCAGAGGGGACAGGGATTCCGGCCCGCGCGGCTCCCCGGCGAACCAGGCTCAGGGTTCCATGAAAGCGGTTGTCCTCAGCTCCCGGCCAGCCTGCTACTGCTACCGGCAATAGGTAGGGTTGCCGTTGGCTCTAGGCAGGCTGCCAGGCGAGCGCGCGGATGGGTCTGCCGGTGAGCCTGACAGGCCGGGCGCCCATCCTAGCGCTCCTCTTCTTTGAGCATGCGGATGTAGCTCTGATAGCGTCGTTCGTTGATCAGGCCATCCCTGACCGCCTGGCGGATGGCGCAGTTCTCCTCGTCGGCGTGGAGGCAATCGGAGTAGAAACACTCACCCAGATAAGGACGGAATTCGACGAAGCAGCCAGCCAGGTCTTCTTTGGGGATATTCCAGGCGGCCAGGGCCCGGATCCCGGCGGAGTCCGCCAGCCAGCCACCGCTGGAGAGCGGATAGAGCTGCGAGCCGGTTGTGGTATGGCGTCCCTTGCCGGTGGCGGCGCTGACCATGCCGGTGCGCAGAGCCATGCCCGGCTCCAGAGCGTTGACCAGCGAGGACTTGCCGACGCCAGAAGGGCCAGTGAAGAGGGTGATATGGCCCTTGAGCAGCTCGCGCAGTTGCTCGATGCCCTGGCCGGTCTCACAACTTGTCCACAGGAGGCTATAGCCAAGCTGCTGATAGAGGGCTGCGGCCTCTTCAACGCTTTGGTCATGGGGCAGGTCAACCTTGTTGAGGCAGATAATCGGGTGCAGCTCGGCGTGCTCGCAGATGGCCAGGTAGCGGTCGAGCATACCGAAGTGAGGCTCTGGCTGGGTGGTGGCGAAAACAATCACCACCTGATCCAGATTGGCGAGCAGCGTCTGCGATCGGGGATTGCTCTCGCGCGAGCCAACGTCGCGCCGTGCAAGCTCGCTCTGGCGCGGCAACACCTCCTCGATCACGCCCGTCTCGGCATCCAGCCGCCGCACTCTGACGCGGTCGCCAACGCTCAGACGCGCAGGCAGGGCGGCGACCTCCGCTTCTGCGCGCTGCTGCCGGGCCAATGGACCGGTGACCCGTCCGCGCGCCGGACGCCCGCGGGCGGCCTCAGCTAGAGCCTTCTTGAGCTTCCCGCGGAGTGTACAACGCAGCCTCCCCTGATCGGTATAGACCTCGTAAATGCCATGTGCTCCGCTCAGCACTATACCGGTCAGCAGTTCCATCTTGTACTTGCTTGCTTTCTTTCTCTGAGCACCCTCAAGCGTTCAGCGTCCTCGTTTTTCGTTCAGGTGTTGGTCTCCATCTCCACCCCAGGTCTCCTTTCTGGACAACAAGAGGCCCAAGGTGGGATGAGACAGAGAAGCTCGCTGATGTCTGACCTGCACGTCTGCCTGTCATCGATGTGCAGAGGAGAGAGTCCTTTCCCCCAGTAGCTCCCCCGTTCCGAAGCGAAGTGCAGGCCAGAGAAGAGAGGCCTTTTTCGTCTCTCCAGACAGATTACAGGAGAGACAGGCACTTTGTCAATGGACTCGCCAGCCCGCATGAGAGGTGTCGGGCGCAACAGGCTGGCGCTCTGGTTGATGTGCTGCCTCGGTTCGGCTGGTCCGCCGCTGATGAAGCGCGAGGTCGGGCATCGTCTTGCCTGACTCGTTCGTTGGCGAGCGTTGAGGAGGCCAGCGCAGCGGCCTGGGAGATTTGACGTTTTCCGCTTGAATGAGCTAGCCTGAAACAGTGGTGACGATTGACTGGCTGGTCCGGTCTGGTTTGCTCACGAGCAGGCCAGCCAGTGAGTCGACCTGGCACATATGAGGAGAGGGGCTATGTCCTTGATTGTTGGTCTGGCAAGCGTTGTCCTCATTCTCTCGATCCTGCAGGACGCTTTTGAAACGGTAGTATTACCGCGTCGTGTCTCACGGCGCTTTCGCCTGGCCCATTTGCTTTTCCGGGTGAGCTGGTGGCTGTGGCGTCGCCCCGCCCATCTTGTACGCACTGCGGCCAGGCGAGAATACTTTCTGAGTCTGTATGGACCGCTCTCGCTCCTATTCCTGTTGGTGATCTGGGCCGTAGGTCTGATCAGCGGCTTCGCCTTGCTGCAGTGGAGCCTGGGAGCTGCCATGCACGCGCCCGAGCGCCAGACCTCGCTGAGCACGCTCTTCTATTTCAGCGGGACCACCTTCTTTACACTAGGACTCGGCGATATCGCGCCGGCAGCGGGCCTGCCGCGGCTGGTGACGGTGATCGAGGCAGGCACGGGCTTTGGTTTTCTGGCTTTGGTGCTGAGCTATTTGCCGGTGATCTATCAGGCCTTCTCGCGGCGTGAGGCCAGCATTGCCCAGCTCGATGCGCATGCCGGCTCGCCACCCAGCGCCCTGGAGCTGCTGCGCCGGCATGCGCGCGGGGAGCAGTTCCCTGAGCTGGTGCGTCTGCTGCGCGAATGGGAGCGCTGGGCGGCAGAGCTGCTGGAGAGCCACCTCTCCTATCCTGTCCTGCTCTACTACCGCTCACAGCACGAGCGCCAGTCATGGCTGGCGGCCCTGACGACTCTCCTCGACACCTGCGCGCTGATTATCGCCTATCTGGATGACCTGCCAGCGCAGACCGCCTGGTTCACCTTCGCGATCGCACGCCATGCCGCAGTCGACCTGGCTCAGATTTTCGACGTGAAGCCACGGTCGGCAGAAGCAGATCGCCTGGTCGGAGAAGAGCGCGCCCGTTTGCTGGCGGGACTAGAGGACCTGGGGCTGTCAGCCTCGCCGGAACGTGAGCAGCGCCTCACCGAGCTGCGGACGCTTTACGAGCCGTTTGTCCAGAGCCTGGCCCGGCGCCTGGAGATGACTTTGCCCGCCTGGGCGCCGACGAAAGTCATCGACGACTGGCAGACCAGCCCCTGGGAGCATCTGGCCGCTAACCTGGATGGGCTGGCCTGGCAGCGCAAGATGCTCAAGCTTCAGCACCAGTTTGAGGCCATCAAGCCTGGCGCTCAATCACCAGGTGAGACCAGCGCCGAGCCAGAATGAGGCGCCCGGCAGCCGGCTTCTCGGGGCAAGGAACCTGGTGGGGATAAATGCGCAGGTGCAGACGCTCATCGCCTGGGAACAGGAACCAGCCGGCAGGACGGCCCGCCCTATCCCAGGCGCGCAGAAGCGCGAGCAGACGGCGGGCCAGATATTCGGCCCCGCCAAAGCAACGCACCATGATTTCACAGGCGGCCGGGTTGCTCTGTCCGCTGCTGCTCGCCTGCCGCCAGCCCGGAGGCAGGGCCAGGAGGGCGATCTGATTGTCGGCCACGATTCCGACGGTCACGCGCGTCTCCAGGCCAGTGATCTTGAAAAGCCAGGGCAGCCCGGCCAGAGCGGGATCTTCGCGCTGAGCCACCAGGCTGCAGGCCGCCGGCTCATGCTGGGAGAGCCAGGAATTGAAGGCATAGTGAATCTCGTGCAGATTGGAGAGTATGCCGCTGGGCAGGTCGTACCAGGGACCGGTGAGGGTGCGATAGAGGGCGGCCCCATCGATGGGCTGATAGTTAGTCAGGCGCAGTTGAAGGGCGGGACTGGCCTCCGGCCCTGGGCCTAAAGCGAAGATCCCCCCTGCCTCGGCGAAGGGACCACGCAGCATCATGAAGGCGCAGCAGCGAACCGAGACGCTCTCGAGATGGTCCCCCTGCCACTCCAGAGCTACCGAGAATTGGGCATCACGGACTACCAGCGGCAATAGCAGCCGCCCATTGGGCTTCAGCTGCTCGTACCAGGGAGCAGCGATATCGCCCGAAGCCACCGTCAGAATAATACGATCGTAAGGGGCGGCTGGCGGATAGCCCTGAGCTCCGTCGCCGCAGATCACGCGCACCTGCCCATAGCCGGCAGCCTCCAGATGAGCGCGCGCCCCCGCCACCAGGTCCTCATCGATGTCGACCGTCACTACGCTGCCGCTCTCCCCCACAATATGGGCCATGAGAGCGGCGTTGTAGCCGCTGGCGGCCCCAATCTCCAGCACGCGCTGGCCAGGCTCCAGACCCAGTTGCTCCAGCATGATGGCCATAATAGCCGGCTGCGAGGAAGAGCTAATGCAGACGCCGTCGACCACCTTAAGGGGGACAACCTGGTCGCGATAGACCTCTTCGAGCGGGACACCGGGCAGAAAGAGGTGCCGGGGCACGGCCCGGAAGGCAGCCTCCACTCGGGCTGTCCGCAGGAAGCCGCGTGCTTTCAGGTGCTCAACAAGAGCCTGCTGCAGCTCCTCCAGAGGCGCCTGGCGCTGAAGCGCGCCGTTCTGGCGCGCCGGATCGGGATCAGGATGGCGCACCGGACCTGCTTCCATAAGGCCCTCCTTTTCTGCCTCTCTGCCTGCTGTGCTGGTCAGGGAATCTCTCGCCGGTGCCAGTCCGTCAGCTGCTGGTAGGCATGGGCGATTCTCAGAACGGTCGCTTCGTCAAAGGCATTGCCCACCACCTGAAGGCCGAGAGGGAGACCAGCCCGGCTGAAGCCACAGGGAAAAGCCACAACGGGTAAACCGGCCAGGTTGAAGGGCAGCGTGAGACGCAGAGAGGCGGTGGTGGCCTCTTCGCGCTCTCCCTCGATGCTAATCTCCTGATCGATCTGGGCGATGGGAATGGCTGGCATGGGTTGAGCGGGCAGCACAAGGGCATCAACGCGCTGCAGTACGGAGCGCAATTGCGTAGAGAAGGCCCGCCGCTCTTGCTGAGCGCGGAGATAGTCGATGGCACTGATCTGCTCCCCCTGCTGCAAACGGCGCAGAGTGAGAGGACCATAGAAGGCAGCGCGCTCGTTGAGCCAGCCGCGCTCTCGATGAGCAAAGGCCGCCTCGGGAAGCTGGATGGTGCGGAAGGTAGCGAGCGACGGTCGGCTGAGAGCCACTTCGCTGATCTGGGCCCCGGCCTCCTGGAAGATGAGAACCGCAGCGCGCCAGGCCGCACGCACCTCCGGATCGAGCGGCGCCACAAACTCCTCCGGCGGCAGCCCCAGCCGCAACCCCTGCAGCGAGAGCGGTCCACGCCCCTCCGGCCCCTCAATAAGGAGCGCCGACGAGCGCGAGGGAGGGCCAGAGACGCTCTCAGGATCGCGCGGGTCATAGCCCGCGATGGCGTCGAAAAGCACGGCGCAATCCTCGGCGCTGCGGCCCAGAGGCCCCACGTGGTCCAGCGAGCGCGAGAGAGGAATGACCCCATGACAGCTGACACGCCCATAGGTCGGCTTCAGCCCGGTGACGCCGCAACAGGCCGCCGGAATGCGGATCGAGCCGCCGGTATCTGTACCAATGGCCCCAGAGCACATGCCGGCAGCCACCGCCACGGCAGAGCCACCACTGGAGCCCCCCGGGACATGGTCACGCTGCCAGGGATTGCGCGTCGGCGGCGTGAAGACCCCCAGACCGAACTCATGGGTGTTGGTCTTGCCAATGATAATCGCCCCATGCCGCCGCAAGTGCTCCACCACGCTGGCATCCTCGGAAGCCACATAGTCAGCCAGCACCCGCGAGCCAGCGGTCAGAGGGACGCCACGCACAGCCACCAGGTCCTTGACAGCAATGGGAATCCCATGCAGAGGTCCCCGAAAGAAGCCGCGTCGCTGCTCACGCTCAGCCTCCTCGGCAGCCTCCAGAGCGGCATCACGCATCACGGTCACAAAAGCCTTCAGCTCGCCATCAAGCGCCTCGATACGCTCCAGGGCCTCGCTGACGAGTTCTCCAGGGGTCGTCATTCCAGAGCGGATATCATCCGCCAGCTCGCGAATGGATCGGTAGAGCATGCTTCCCTTTCACACTGCACGATGTACCCTTGCTTGCCTGGACAATGGGCAACTGGGCGGTTACGTCTTCCTCCTATTCTATCACGCCCCGACTACTGCCCCAGGCTCCAGTTCTCCAGACCAGAGACCAGGAAGGAGCAGGAAGAGTCCTTTTGCTCCCTCTGATCCCCTGGCCTGGGCAGCTTTGCCGGTCGAACCAGCTCAGCCAGGGATCCCCGCCGCCATGCAAGCACAGCGGCGGGTCGCTGATCGCAGCGCAGAATTAACTGACCGGACCCGACAATTGGCCAAGACCGTGAGTCGCTTCCTGTCCCGGCTTCCAGCGCAGATTAGGACGGCGCGCCGCCAGCGCCTGATCAAGCCGCCCGACCGGTGTAGTGTGAGGGGCCGTTTTGACAATCTCGGGATTGGTGCGCGCCTCCTCGGCAATCTGGCGCATGACCCTCACAAAGTAGTCAAGGGTCTCGCGCGTCTCGGTCTCCGTCGGTTCGATCATCAGCGCCTCATGGACAATCAGGGGGAAGTAGACCGTTGGAGCATACATGCCAAAGTCAAGCAGGCGCTTGGCAATGTCGTTGGCAGTGACACCGCTCTCTTGCTTTTGGCGCTGGGCCGTGGCCACAAACTCGTGCTGACAGAGCCGGACTTGAGGAAAAGCAATCTCGTAGTCGCTGGCCAGCTCGTGACGCAGATAGTTGGCGTTGAGAATGGCGCTCTGGGCGACGCGCAGCAGGCCGTCCGGCCCATAGGTGCGAATGTAGGCGTAAGCCCGCACAAGAACGCCGAAGTTGCCCGTGTTGGCGCGCACCTTGCCAATGGAGAGCGGCCCCGGATCAGCCCAGTAGTAGTTACCCTGCTCGTCTTTGGCTGGCAGCGGACCCGGCAAGAACGGGACCAGATGCTCTTTGACACCAATAGGGCCGGCGCCTGGCCCACCGCCACCGTGCGGCGTGCTACAGGTCTTGTGTAAATTGAAATGAACAACATCAAAGCCCATGTCGCCCGGGCGCGTGATCCCGAGGACCGCATTGGCGTTGGCTCCGTCGTAGTAGAGCTGGCCTCCGGCCTCGTGTACCAGGCGTGCGATCTCGACGGCGTTGCGGTCAAAGATACCGAGCGTGTTGGGATTGGTCAGCATGATGGCCGCTACCTGGTCACCCTGGCTGGCCAGCACAGAGCGCAGACGGTCCATATCGAGACCGCCGGTCGCCGGATCGGTCTTGATCTCGACAGCGCGATAGCCGGCCAGGGTAGCGCTGGCAGGATTAGTGCCGTGGGCGTTGTCGGGAATGAGCACCAGATTGCGATGGCCCTCCCCGCGGTGCTCGTGGTATGCCTTAATAAGCATCAGACCAGTCAACTCGCCGTGCGCTCCCGCAGAAGGCTGGAGCGTCACACGAGCCATCCCGGCGATCTCGGCCAGATACTGCTCTAGCTCGTACTGTAGCTGAATAGCCCCTTGCACGGTACTCTCGGGCTGGAGAGGATGGAGAGAGGCGAAGCCGGGCAAGGCGGCCATATCCTCATTCAACTTGGGGTTATACTTCATCGTGCAGGAGCCGAGCGGATAAAAGCCGGTATCGACCCCAAAGTTGCGCTGCGAGAGGTGGGTATAGTGACGCACAATCTCGATCTCGCTGACCTCGGGCAGCGGGGCAGGGTCCTGGCGCAGTAGATGGGGTGGCACCAGGCTCTCCAGTGGCTCGGCGGGCACATCCAGGGCCGGCAGCGTTGCGGCGCGCCGTCCCGGGGCCCCTTTCTCGAAAATCAGCGGCTCCACACTCATGCCGCCACCTCCTTCAGGGCCGCCACCAGGCGGTCGATATCAGCGCGAGTGCGCATCTCAGTCACGCAGAAGAGCATGTGATTGGCAAGCTCGGGATAGTCGCGGCCCAGGTCATAGCCGCCAATGATATCGTACCGCAGGAGGTGCTCCTGCAGGCGACCGGCCGGGACAGGGAGACGGATCACGAATTCGTCAAAGAAGGGACTATCGAAAGCGGGCGAGAAACCGGCCAGGGCCGCGATCTGGCGCTGAGCATAGTGAGCCTTCTGCAGACAGAGGGCGGCCAGCTCGCGCAAACCCTCCTTCCCCAGAGCAGCCAGATAGATCGTGGCGCCGACGGCCAGCAGCGACTGATTGGTACAGATATTGGAAGTTGCCCTCTCGCGACGAATATGCTGCTCGCGCGCCTGCAGCGTCAGGACATAGCCAGTCTGTTTGGCTCCCCCCTCTTCAACGGTCTGTCCGACCAGGCGCCCGGGCATCAGACGCAGAAAGCGCTCGCGGGCCGCCAGGAAGCCAAGGGCCGGTCCCCCGAAACTCATCGGGTTACCAAAACTCATCAGCTCGCCAACGGCAATGTCAGCCTTGTACTCCGCCGGTGAGGCCAGCAGACCGAACGAGGCAGGCTCGCTGGTGACGCTGATGAAGACAGCGCGACTGTGGCGGTGGATCAGCGGCTCGATAGCTTTGACATCTTCGATGCAGCCAAAGAAATTCGGTTGCTGGATGGCAACGGCGGCGGTCTCCGGTCCAATGGCGGCTTCGAGAGCGGCCAGCGAGGTGAGGCCGTTCTCCGTTGCTACTTCTCGGACACGGAAGCCGCGCGCCCGCCCGTAGGTACGCAGGACACGCCGATACTGGGGGTCAACGCCCGCCGAGACGAGCACCTCGCCCTGACCTCCTGGACCCAGGGCCATGAAGACGGCCTCGACCAGCGCGGTGGCGCCATCATAGAGCGAAGCATTGGCGATGTCCAGCCCAGTGAGCTGACAGACCATCGTCTGAAATTCGTAGATGGCCTGGAGCATGCCCTGGCTGACCTCGGGCTGATAGGGCGTGTAGGAGGTGACGAATTCAGAGCGACGCTGCAGGTGGGGCACCACACTGGGAACGGCATGCTCGTAGGTGCCAGCACCCAGAAAAGAGATAACCCGATCAAGGCTTTTGTTTCTGGCCGCCATCTCCATCATCAGCCGCTTCAGCTCCGGCTCGGCCAGAGCTGGAGGCAAATTGAGGGGACGGCGCAGGCGCACCTCCTCGGGCACTGGCTCTAATAAGTCTTCCATCGATTGTAAGCCCAGGCGCTCAAGCATGGCCTGCTGCTCCTGGGGCGTGTTCGGTATGTATCCCATCGTAGTCTTCATCTCCAGAACGGCGAACTGGAATCAGGCTCGGTCAGATCTGACGCTCGCTGGCTCACCCAAGCGACCACCGCCAGCCAGCGGCTGCTCAGCCCGCTGGCGTAGGACATCCAGACATCTGACCAATTGAGAGAGATGTGGCCCGCCAGCGCGCGGCGCCACTGTGGCTGCGCGCCCTCTTCGCCTCTCCCGGTGGCTGCCTGGGCAGGGAGAGGGCTGGTGAGCGGCAGATGGGCGGGAGAGAAGCTGCGGAGTAGCGGCATAGGCGGAGCGGGCCACGGCCAGGTAGTTAGCTAGCCAGTATAGAAGTAAGGGTAGTCAGCGCCCTTCGAGATAGGCAATGTATTGCTCAGCGCTCATCAGATCGTTCAATTCTGCTGGATTGCTCAGCTTGACTACCAGCATCCAGCCTTCCTCGTAAGGCTGCTCGTTGACCAGCTCAGGGTGATCCTTGAGCTTCTCGTTGACCTGCAGGACTTCGCCGCTGACCGGGGCCACCAGCTCCGAGGTAGCCTTCACCGACTCAATATCGCCAAACTTCTGATCGCGGCCAAGCTGCTGACCAGGCGCCAGGGGGATCTCGACATAGACGACATCGCCGAGCTGGTCCTGGGCGTAGTCCGTGATCCCAATAGTCGCCTGGTCGCCCTCGACGCGGACCCACTCATCGGTTTTGCTGTACTTGAGGTCAGCCGGATGATTCAGGCTCGCCATATCCTCTGTCTCCTTTTGCTCCTAGAGCATTTCTTTCTTGCAGTGTGTGCAGGTCAGCGTTCCCGCGTGCTGTGTCCCCGGCAATGAGCTGCCTGCTGCCGGCTCAGCGCGTCACTTGCGGCGCTTATAAAAGGGCAGAGTTACGAGGCGCGCGGCCAGGCGTCGATCGCCAATCTCGACCTGCACGAGGTGCTCGGGGAGGGCACGAGCCGCCTCAACATAGCCCATCCCGATGCTCTTGTTGAGCGTCGGGCTGGGGGCCCCACTGGTCACTACGCCGATGGCGCGCGGCTTCCCCTCGCTGTGCCCGCTTTCGCCGCTCTTATCGCTGCCATCATAGATAGTATAGCCGCCCCGAGGCACCCGGCGCTCCAGCATCTCCAGACCCATCAGCTTGCGCGCCGGCCCCTGCTCGCGGACCCGCAGCAGGGCCTCGCGGCCAATGAAGTCACCTTTTTCAAATTTTACCGTCCAGGCCAGGCCGGCTTCCAGAGGATTGGTTTGCTCGGTCAGCTCGTGCCCGTAGAGGCAATAGCCGGCCTCCAGGCGGAGGGTATCGCGTGCACCCAGCCCAGCGGGAAGCAGGCCATGCTCTTTGCCTGCCGCCAGCAGGCGCTCCCAGAGGAGAGGGGCCGTCTCCGCCTCACAGTAGAGTTCAAAGCCATCCTCGCCCGTATAGCCGGTGCGCGAGATCAGGCAGGTCTCCCCCGCGACCCTGCCCGGCAGGCAGCGATAATAGCGGATCGTCGTCAGCTCAACGGATGCCAGGGGCTGGAGAATGGCCTGGGCCGCCGGACCCTGCAGCGCCAGCAGGGCGGTCTCTGACGAGCGATCGATGATCTGGAGGTCCCTGAAGCGCCGGGCTTGCTCCCGCAGCCAGGCCAGGTCTTTGGCAATATTGGCCGCGTTGACAACGACCATGTAGCGCTCTTCCTCCAGACGATAGATGAGCAGGTCGTCGATGACGCCTCCCGTGGGCAGGCAAAGGGTCGTATAGAGCGCCTGGTTGATGGCGAGCCGCCCGACATCGTTGGGAACTACGTACTGGAGAAACGGCAGGGCCTCTGGACCTTCGACCTGGAACTCGCCCATGTGGCTGACGTCGAAAAGGCCAGCCTGGCTACGCACAGCCCGATGTTCCTCCAGAATGCTGCTGTATTGCAGCGGCATCTCCCAGCCCCCAAATTCGACCATGCGCGCCCCCAAGGCCCGGTGCTGCTCATAGAGCGGAGTGCGTTTGAGAGGAGCTGCTGCGGCATGCTCTGCTGTCATCGTTGACTCCTTGGCAAGGGTTCGAGGCTTGGCTTGGTGTGCCTGTACGATTGACGACGCTTCCACTATAACAGATTTTGCTGACAGCGTCGAATCGCCTGCCCCCGACCCCGGGCCGCCGCTCCCCCCACCGGCCCGGCAGAGGCAGACAGACTACCAGGCAGTCAGACAGGCAACCAGTTCGAGGCGACCGCAGGCGGCGTGGCACCTTATGGATCAGCCTCAATAGTCCAGCAGGCTCTGCAGCTCTTTCTCTGATTGCTTGCTGAGGGGAATCATGCTTTCCTGGGGATCATCAAGCTGGAGCGTGTAGCTGTTGCGCGTGAATTGGATGATGGCCTTGATATGCTGCAGGTTTACGAGGTAGGCGCGATGAGCCTTAAAGAAACCGCGTCCGCTGAGGCGCTGCTCCAGCTCCTGCAGGGTAAGATTGGTGGTGGCCTCTTCGCCGGAGACGGTACGCAGAACGGTTCGTCCGTCGCGGCTGGTGGCATAGAGAACCTCCGCAGGATCGTAGAGCATAATGCGATCTTCGCGGCGGGCGGTGATCTTATAGGGGACGTAGCGGGTCGGCGCGGTGGGATTCTCTGGCACCTGGCCTGCCTCCTCGGCGTGGTGTGCCGCATAGCTATAGTCGCCGCTGACACGTCCAGCCTCCAGCTCGACGACGCGCGTGCAGAATTTGCCGGCCCAGGCGAGATCCCTGGCAGAGAGCAGCACAGCGCTACCCTGGGCAGCCAGTTCCTGGATCAGGCGAGAGAAGAGCTGGGCCGTGTCCCAATCGACGCGCTCTACCGGTTCATCAAGCAGCGCCAGAGCCGGCTGTAGCAGCTGCAGATGGGCAAAGGAGAGCCGCCGTTTGGCCGAGGGCGAGAGCTGGCTGATCGGTTGTCGGGCCTGATCGCTCAGCCCAACTGCCGCCAGTACCTCATCGATGCGACGAGAGGGAAGAGCGTGCAGAGAGCAAAAGAAGGCCAGAAACTGCCGTGGGTTCAGACGCTCGTAGAGCAGGTCCTCCGCGAAGAGCAAGGCGACCCTGGCCCGCGCTCGACGATCGCGCAAGAGATCGCGCCCGTCCAGCATGACGCTGCCCCCGCTGGGCTTAAGCTGGCCAGCCAGCAGGCGCAGCAAGAGGGTTTTGCCACAGCCCGAGGGACCAACCAGTGCCACTATTTCCCCACCAGCAATACGCAGATGGGGAACAGAAAGCACGGTTCGCCCCTCAAAGGTCTTCTCCAGCCGGCAAATATCTAACTGCATGCTTCACTCTCCTCATCGCGCGCGGGCTATCGTCTCGCGTCCGCATCAAGCCAAGCTGAGCAATAACATTTCTCGCAAATCATTATATAGGAGAGCCGGTCTGGATAGAAAGAGCAGGTCGAGACCACCCGGCTACACCTTTTGCCCGGCAGAGGATACTCCACTCATCCTGGCTTTCGCTCCTCTCAGCCCCAATTGCTGAGCACTCAACCCGTCAGAAGAGCCGCTTAAGGCTCGCAGGGCGCCAACCAACCTTTTTTTGTAGCGCCAGGCCCTGGCAGATGCTACAGTCAGCTTAGAGCCAACGGCCAGGCGAGAGACCCTGACCAGATAGTCAGCAATACAGTTAATAGAGTCAATAGATAATAAAAAGGAGAGGAGAATATGGGACAGTTATCTGAGCCGGAGCTGATGATCGAAACTCACCAGCTTCGACGCACTTTCGGCCAATGTCAGGCCGTTGCCGATCTCAGCTTCAGCGTCAGGCGTGGGGAGATCTTTGGTCTGCTTGGCCCCAACGGGGCCGGCAAGACCACCACCATCCGCCTCCTCAGCGGGCAGATTATCCCCGATAGTGGGTGGGCCCGCGTGGCCGGCTGCGATGTCACCCGCGACCGTCTCCGCTTCAAGCAGCGCATCGGCGTCGTTTTCGAGGAGCAGAACCTGTATGAACGGCTTTCCGCCCGCACCAACCTGCGCTTCTCCTGCTGGCTCTACGGCCTGCCCGAAAAGCGTATCGACGAAGTGCTCACCTTAGTCGATCTGCGCGACCGGGCCAGTGAGCCGGTAGGGAAGTTCTCTCAGGGACTCAAGCAGCGCCTCCTCATCGCCCGTGCTTTGCTCCATCGGCCCGCCGTGCTTTTCCTTGACGAGCCGGGCCGTGGCCTTGATCCCATCTCGGCCCATACCGTGCGTCAGGTAGTGCAGCGTCTGAGCGAGGAAGGCATGACAATCCTGCTCACCACCCACCTGATGGAAGAGGCCGACCAGCTTTGCCAGCGCGTTGCCTTCATCGTCAACGGGCGTCTGGTCGCCAACGATAGCCCGCGCCATTTGAAACTGAGGCATGGCAAGCGTCTGCTGCAGGTCACTCTAGAAGAGCCAGACGGTCAAAGCCAGCGCCTGCATGACGTCATCCTCAAGCTAGACGATGCCCAGGACCAGCAACAACTGGCGTGCTGGCTGAGCGAAGGAAGAGTGCGCGCCCTCCATACAAAGGAGGCCAGCCTGGAAGAGGTCTTCTTCCAGCTCGCTGGTGTAGCGCTCTCTTGAACAGTCGCCTTCCTCCTTCACTGGCGCCAGCCAGTATCTGAGGGATGGAGGCCCATCAAATCGATCGAGCTTGCCTCTTTCAGCCAGAAGAGAAGAAGAAAGGATTAGGACCATGCATCTGCGCAGCATCCTGGCCATTGCCCGCAAGGACCTCATCGACACTGTGCAGAACAAAGCGGCCCTGGTGGTGCTGCTCCTGCCCATCTTCATGGCCGTACTCTTCAGCTTCATCAACAGCCTCATCAGTGGAGCACCAACGCGCCTGCTTATCTACAACCCGGCCCACTCGCCGGTTGAGCGCCTCGTCAGCGCCGCCTTCTCTGGATCCACGATCACGCACGCAGCGAGTGCCGCTGAGGTTGAGACAGCTTTTGGTCCTGATGGGACGCATAAGCAGTCGGCCTATGCCCTCGGCCTGATCGTCCCTCCCAACTTTGAGAGCGACCTGCGCGCAGGCCGCCACCCGCAGCTACAGCTCTTCATCAACGGCGATAACCTCGGTACGAGCCAGCGCGCCCTGCTCACCCAGGCCCTGATCGACTATGGGCGTCAGGTTGTCAACCCCGAGCCACCGCTTGCCGTCCTCACCAGCACCATTAATCCACCTCAGCCGAACACCTTCAGCGAGAACAGCAAAGCCTTTTTCATCATGTATGTGCTTGTCATGACCATCATGAACGCCACGGGCATCGTGCCGGGCCTGATCATCGAAGAGAAGGAAAAGAAGACCCTGCGGATGTTGCTGGTTTCACCGCTCTCCTTTGGCGACATCATTGCTGGCAAGCTCCTGCTTGGCCTGGCCTATCAGGTCCTGCTGCTGACCATCGTCTTCCTCATCATGCAAGGCTTCACCGGCAACCTGCCCTGGCTGTTGCTCTTCCTACTGATCGGGGCCTGCCTCACCAATGCTCTTGGTCTGCTCCTCGGCTGTCTGTTCAACACAGTCTCGGCCGCGGGGGCGGCCCAGGGGATCATCACCTTTTTCTTCATTGTACCGGCGCTTTTCGTCGGGCCGCTGGAACAGTTGGTTGGGGGCCAGTCCTTCATGACTATCATCAAGGCCATTCCGATCTACTACCTGGCCGATGGCATCTACAAGGCGCTGACCAGCCAGGCCCCAGCCAGTCTCATGTTGACCGACATGGGCATCGTGGGCGGAACCACCTTGCTCTTCTGCCTCCTGGCCGTCTGGAGCCTGCGCCGGCAGGCGATGGTGGTCAGCAGCATCTGACCCCTTGGCCGCCAGCGGCAGTCGGAGCGGGTCGATCCGCTCCTCCAGCCCAGCCTCCCGGCTCCCTCAGAGGCCCCAGCCTAATGACAACGAACGCAGCTTGTGATATCCTGTCTCGCGACAGGACGAGCACGAGCACAGCAGAGCTTCTCAGCGGCGGCGAGCGGGCGGGCGCGCAGTTCGTCGGCCCGCGCTCCGCCTTGCCCGCGCGCCTCTGGAGCCGAAACAGGAGAACAACCCATGCCGACAGCAATCTGGGGGGAGCCGGAGCCAGAACGCAACGAGGCTTATCCACTAGCTACCCTGAAGCAGCTAGTTCACCAAATGATGGTGCATTTCGCTGCTCAAGGGGCCTGCCTGGCACTGTACGACGCTTTGCCGGGACAGATGGTGATCAGGCTCCATGTGCGCCTGCGCAACGGTGGCGCAGGGGGCCTGCCTGGCCTGGGCCAGAGCGGCGCCGAGGGTGTTCATCGCGTCGGCAGGCGAACAACTATCAACCTGCAAGATCCTTCCTCCTCAGCCGTGGGGCGCCTGAAGCGCACCCCCGGGGCTCAGGACGAGCTGGAAGACGTGCCCCCGCTGCCAGGAAGCCTTTTCCCAGTGGGCAGCCGCTACGCACCAGGCCAGGACCTGATCGGCTACACCTGGCGTGAGAACCGCTCTTGTATCATGGAGCATGAAAGCTATATCTATGCCTTCCATGGACAGCGCAAGACGCCGCTCTCCCTCGACCTGAGACCCTACTGGTATTTCGCCGCCCCCATTCAAGAGCCGGTGCTCGCTCACGAAGAGAGCGGCCAGCGTCCGACGGCCCAGCCCCAGGTCTTAGGGGTCGTGGTCCTCTACAAGCTGGTCCCCTCGCCTGGCTTCGACCTCAAACAGCGCCAGGAGATCCACACTTTCACCGAGCGCATGGCCCTCTATCTGGAGAACCACCGCCTGCGCCAGATCCAGCGTCGCACCAGCGAGCACTTGCAGTCGCTGCAGCAGCTCAGCGCCATCTTCCCCTCGACCGTCAATCTGGCCTACCTGCTCGAGCAGGTCTATCAGTTCACGCGGCGTATCGTCGACGTCTCGGCCATGCTGGTCACCCTCTACGATCGCGATACGCGCATGATCTACGATGTCTATGCTGTACGCGATGGCAAGCCCGTTGAGGGCCTGCCCACCGAATCGGTCGAACCGCGCACCCGCCGACAGTGGTGGCGCGTCACCCAGGAGGAGAAGCGAACCCTGCTGCTCAGTCCCGCCCATCTGCGCCAGCATGAATACGACGAGCTGCTCCAGGGGGTCTGGGGCGATCAGCGCCAGGCCGAGTCGTTTCTGCTCCTGCCCATGAAAATGTTCAACCGCGTCATCGGCTCGGTCAGCCTGGCCAGCGCGCAGCCCAATGCCTACCGGCACGAGGATATCCAGGTACTGGAGACCATGGTCCAGATCATCACCGTCGGCATCGAGAATGCCCGCCTCTACGAGCGCTCACGGCGCCTGCTGCGCAAGGCCCGGCAGCGCGAAGAGTCGCTGGCAGCCATGAACAGCGCCCTCCAGTCCATTAGCCTCGTGCTCAACTTGCGCGAGATGCTCGACAACTTCGTACGCGCCGTGGCCAATCTTGTCGAAGCGGAGATCAGCGTCTTCTTCCAGTTAGCGCCTGACGGCCAGGAGCTAATCGCTCAGGCCATCTACGCCCGCAGCCACAAAGGGGCCAGCAACGAGGCGCTTTCCTTCATGCAGGCCGACAGCGAGAAGGAGCGGGCCTTGATCGAAATGATTCGCCTGCCCTTCAAGGGGTCTCTCTTGGAGCGGATGGCGAGCGAAGGGGCCTTCTTCTACCTGGATGCCGGCCTGGCTGAGGAGTTAGCCCAAACGGCCAGCGAGGGGGGAGCGATCTTCCTGCGCGAGACCCAGATTCAGCGCATGCTCATGATTCCGGTCCAGTACCAGACCGAGCTAATCGGCCTGTTGGCCCTACACACGCCGCGTCAGGACCGCGTCTTTCAGCCTGAAGAGATCGGCATGCTGCTGGCACTCTGCGGCCAGGCCGCCAGCGCCATCCGCAACGCCCAGCTTTTCGAGCAGATCCAGGAGGCCAATGCCGAGCTGCAGCGCATGAACACGCTCAAGGACGAGTTTATTGTGACCGCCTCCCATGAGCTACGCACGCCACTGAGCGCCATCAGCGGCTACGCCTCCCTGCTCAAGCGCCAAAGCGCGCGCGCCACGCCCCAGCAGATCCTGCGCTTTGCCAGCAAGATTGCCGCCTCCGCTCAACAGCTCAGCGCCCTGGTAGCCAACATGACCGAGGCCGCCAACATGGACGCCCTGGGGCGCAAGCTGGAGCTGCATCCTGGCCCTGTCGAGCTGCGCACCGCCGTGCAGATGGCAGTCAGCATCCTGAGCATCAACATCGAGCAGGAGATCCTGGTCAACGTCCCAGAGGGTATCTGGCTCCACTGCGATCCTCAACTGCTGCGCCAGGTCCTGACCAACCTGCTCGACAACGCCGCCAAATACTCCCCGCCAGAGAGCCAGATCGAGATCCGCGTGCGCGAGATGACGCTCGGCGAGGTGCCGCTCCCCGAAGAACAGGTCGATCACGAGGCCCTGATTGAGAAAGGGGCCGATCTACCAGTGGCGGTGGTGAGCGTCTGCGACCAGGGTGAAGGCATTCTGCCCGAAGAGCAGCACAAGATCTTCGAGAAGTTCGTTCGCGCCTCTCGGACGCTGACAACGCCCGTGCGAGGGTCCGGTCTGGGACTCTACATCTGTCGCCGCTTTATCGAGGCGATGGGGGGCAAGCTCTGGCTGGAGCGCAGCGTGCCCGGCGAAGGCTCCGTCTTTAGCTTTTATCTGCCTCGCACCAGTCCGCCGCCCGAAGCCCACGAACAGGAAGAAGAGGCGGCCAGCGACCACGAGGAGCCTGCCTGAGGCAGAGATTGGCGATGATGATCGGCCATCGCTGAGATGATAATCGACCTCCTGGCCTGCAAGTCCATGGCCCGCAACGACCGGGAGGCGAGACCACCGGGACTGCAGGGCAAGGAGCGTCTGCGCAGTTTCGCTCGCTGGACCTCTTGACTCTCTTGATGGACGGTAGCACGCTCTGCCGCAGGCGGGCCGCACGGCTAGAGCGGCGCCGTTACCCCCTCAGCATAGATCAGCCGGCCAGCGCCTTCTCTCTCAAGGTCAATGGGCTGACGCCCGAGCCTCGCCCGGCCGAGGCTGTCCAGCAGCTCCCAGCGCCTTTCCGCTCACTCTCTCCATGATCGTCAATCTTTGATAACACCGTCTCTCTCCCCCATCCTCTGTTGCCATGTTACCTACAATAATATATGAAAGACAAGAGAGAGCCAATGCTGATCGGGAGCGGCCCATATGAACCCATCCAGCATGTTTACCGACCTAGGTATCTTCGTAACATTTTCAAGTATAATACCGGTTTATCACCTTATCTATCGCTTCCTGCATATTGCCCCGTTTTTGCAAGGAGAGGGGCCAGATCTGCCGACCAGCCCCAGAAGGCAGGTTCAAGACGAGAGGCCAGAACCCAGGGTCGAGGCTGCCGCGCTGGCGCAGCGAGGCAGCATGTATCTGCGCCGGGGCCAGCCTCAGCGAGCCATCGAGCTGTACAGCCGCGCACTGGCCCTCGCTGGCGGAGAGGCCACCCTCTATCTACGGCGCGGAGAAGCCTGCTATCAGGCTGGCCAGTATCAGCAGGCCCTGAGCGACTGCGAAGCAGCCCTTCATCTTGAGCCGGCACTGGCCGAGGCTCATTATTTGCGTGGGCGCGCCTGCTCACGCCTGGCGGCGTATCAGCAGGCCCTGGTGAGCTACACGCAGGCTCTGGAACTTGGTCCGCAACTGGCCGCCGCCATTTATCCAGAGCGGGCCGCTCTCTATCTGCGGCTCAAAGATCACCGCGCGGCCCTTCATGACTACTGTCGGGCCTTGGAGCATAGTCCTCACGAGGCCTCGCTTGTTTTCCAGCGAGCCTTAGTCTACTTGCAGCTGCGCGAACCGCGCCGGGCCATAGCTGACCTCAACAGTGTGCTGCAAGCCCGCCCCAATTTCGCCTGCGCCTATCACTACCGCGCCCTGGCTTTCCTCTACCTGCAGAATCTGGCGCGAGCGCGCCAGGACTGCCAGCGGGCTACCACCCTCAACCCAATGCATATCGACCACGGTTGGCTGGCCTGCTGGGTGATGCTCTGCGAAGAGCGCCCCGATGCGCGCCTGGCCGGGCGCCTGGAGGCCCTGGCTCGCACGGCGCCAGAGCAGCCAGTAGCCCTGCTCTGCCAGGCGGTCAGCGCCTGGATACGCGGCGAGCAGGAGGTGGCCCAGGCCGCTCTCAGGGGAGCCCAGGCTGCCCTCGGGACCGATGAGCACTGGGGAGTCTTCTTCTGGCAGGCCGTCATCTGGGCTACCCTGGGACGAGAGAGCGAGGCCCACCAGGCTTTCCGCGAGGCCCTGATGCACGGACTCCCCTTGCCGCTGCTTTCTCCCCTGCGCTGGGCCAATCCGGGCCTCTACGCCCACTACGCGCGCGCCCTGCTGGAAGCCTGAACAAATCGACTAGCCAGCCAGCCAGCCGGTCAGATAATCAGCCGGGCCGCTAGAGGCTAAATCAGGAGCATCGCATCCCCAAAGCTGTAGAAGCGATACCGCTCACGAATAGCCTCCTGATAGGCTTTTTCAATGAGGGCCTTGCCAGCGAAGGCGCTGACCAGGAGAATCAGCGTCGAGCGCGGCAAATGGAAATTGGTGATCAGGGCATCCACCACCTTAAAACGATAGCCGGGAGTAATGAAGAGGCTGGTATGGCCATGATAGGCCCGCACCTGGCCACCGAAGAGGCTGGCAACGCTCTCCAGCACGCGCACCGAGGTCGTACCCACGGCAACCACTCTTCCACCCGTCCGTCGCGTCTCATTGACCAGCTCGGCTGTGGCCTCGTCGATATCGATCTCCTCGCTGTGCATCTTGTGGTCGCGCACATCCTCGACATCGACCGGGCGGAAGGTATCGAGGCCGACATGCAGGGTCACAAAGCCGACGCGCACTCCCTGGGTCCGCAGACGCTCGAGCAGCTCCGGCGTGAAATGGAGTCCAGCCGTTGGGGCCGCCGCCGAACCAGCAATGCGCGCGTAGACGGTCTGATAGCGCTCAGGATTCGTCAGCGGCTCATGAATATAGGGCGGCAAAGGCATGCGCCCTATCTCCTCGATAAGCCGGGCAACCGCCGGCGGCTCGCTCTGAGCCTGAGCATGGAGAGCCAGGAACTCAGGTGTCAGCTCGAAGCGGATAAAACGGCCCCCCGCCTCGGTACGACCCAGCACCTCGCCCTGCAGGCGCGGCGGCAGCCCAGCCATCCGATCTTCGCCGAAGAGGATGCGCGCCCCTTCGCGCAGACGCCGCCCGGGCCTGACCAGAGCCTCCCAGGTGTCCGCGCCCAGGTCGGCCCGCTGGGCCAGCAGCAGCACCTCAACCGCTCCGCCGGTCTTCTCACGCCTGCCAAGCAGACGCGCAGGGATCACGCGGCTCTGGTTGGCGATCAGCAGATCGCCCGCCCGCAGATAGTCGCCAATATCGCGAAAGTGGCGGTGCTCCAGGGTCCCCGTGGCCCGATGGACCACGAGCAAGCGCGAGGCATCGCGCGGCTCTATTGGCCGCTGGGCGATTAGCTCCGGCGGCAGCTCGTAGTCGTAGTCGCTGATCCGATAAGAAAGGCCGTCTCGCTCCCGAACCTCTTCCTCTGCCGGCTGTCGATTCTCGAAAGCCGATGGATCATCTTGCATTGCTCATCAACCCATTCCTATTCTTTTTCTCTTTTTATTTATATTCTTAAGCGGCTGGCAGGTTTTAACCCTTAAGTGGCTGGCAGGCTCCTCATCCTCTGTTGCTATCAGCAGGGGCATCAAGAGTATCTGGCGCACCTGCGCCTGCCATCAGAGCCGAAACCTATGATAGCACGTTCGGACCATCGGAGAAAGCTGAGCCTTGCCAGAGGCCGATCCCGGCTCTCCATGACAACCTGTCCAAAAGGACAGTTTTTGCCCCCAAGAGCCACCAGAGGAACGGTCTGAGGAATGCCTCCTTCTCTCAGAGTTGTTTTACGTAGATAGGATATGAAGAGAGTGTCTCGCAACCACAGCGCCCCAGAGTCTATGGAACAGGCAAAGAGATCTCTTCTGTGGATGCGAGTGCCTTGCCACACGACCTCTTCTCACAGACTATCCACACTATCACCGATCCAGAGATCAGGAGAGCGCTTCGCTCTTCTATTCAAATTATATACATAGTTTTTGATTTTTGTATCTATTGGGAGTAAGTGGAACAGGAAGGATAATGCAGCATCAAGATCCCCGACTATCAGAACTACGTACGGCAGATGAGGAGAAGACGAGCCGGCCCTACGAGGAGGGAGAGCGCAAGGCTCATGGTGACGAGTGGAAGAGGCAGGTAGGGCGAAACATTGCTCTTCCCGCAGTGGAGCTACGCCCATCGCCTGCCGGCAACTCAAATGGGAGCCAGCATGGTCAGTCGGCGTCTATCATCGAGACCAACAAATGGCTCGTTTTTGTTATTCTTGCCATTGGCGTCTTTATGGCCACCCTGGATGGATCGATCGTCAAGACGAGCTATACAGATTGGCTATTGTGATCAAACCCAGCTTCTTGCCCTCGTCCGTCAACTGATGAAACGTTGATTGCGCCTGCATAGGCAACTTTCCTGGCAGATCTCCATGATAGGCAGTCATGGAGATCTGCCAGGAACCTTCTAGTCTGGTGAAAAGCGCCTGTCCACTTCTGGAGAGACCTGAGAAGACGGCTCCGGCAGGGACTCTTGATGAGACATGGACCCATCAGGAGATACTCCAGTCATGGAGGCTTGTAAAGAAGGGAAAGGCCAACCAGCTAGCCGCTTAAGGCGACTGCGATAGTAAGGCCTCAGCCTTACTCGTATTGGTGGTAGTCCCTCCGAGAAGCAGATAGCTTCCTTCATTGTCCGCAGTTCTGCTGGCAGAATCAGCCACCTGCCTATTTCCTGTTCTCCCTCACTGTCAGAGGAGCTGCCACGGCTCACGCTTCTCGCAATGGCAGTAGTTTGACCAATTCTCTCAGCATAGACCTTTGCTTCTTCATGCCCAACCCCAGGGAGAATGATATGGGTCGCAGCATTGGCGAGGATAGTTTCACGGATCTCCTTTCCATAGAGACTGTCTAAGTGGGCAAAGTTCTGGACGGTGATGAATAGCCCTACCCCAGTTGAGCGCAGCATTGTGACATACTGCCCGATGTGTGGCACTTTCCCTGCGTTGGCAAACTCATCGAGATAGCAGGTGACGCCCCTCGGCAGTTTCCCACTCGCTTGTTTACTAGCTTGTTTCAATATAGTAGCGAACATTTGCGTCAGAAGGCAGGCGGAAAGAGGCTGCAATCGCTCTGCCTCGGTAGCGGGAATGCTCATATAGAGAGCAATGTTCCGCTCAGTCATAGCTACAAAATCAAGGTCATTGCTTGCAGTGAGGGTACGAAGCCGAGGGTCGGAGAGCCAAAAGAACCGACTGGCAAGATCAGTCATTACTCCTGCAGCGGTTTTCTCACTCAGCTCCAGACTCTTTAAAAATGTTCTTACTATAGCACGAGCGTTAGCAGAAGGGCTTGTAAGAAGAGTTTTTTGCAGTTCTTCAAAAGAGGAACCGCAGAGCAGGTCTACAAGGCTTGCAAGGGGTGGCACCTCTGGAGTGCTATGTCGCAAGTGAAGCACCGCCGCGGTGATCATGAGGTAGGCACAGCGATCCCAAAACGGGTCATTGCTCAGGCCTGTATTCTGTACCCAGCAGAGAGCAAACGTCTCTGCATCCTCCATTGAGGAGATCCAGGCCAGTGGGTTGTATCGGTGGCTCAAAGAAGCGGTAGGGGCAAACACCCAAACCGTCATACGCTGGGAAATCACTCCCGCTGTCAGTCTGACCAGCTCGCTTTTAGGATCAATGATGAAAAGGGAGCGTTGACCACGCTCCGACAGAAGTGCCGGAATGATCAGCCCTGCTGTCTTGCCTGCTCCTGTGGGACCAATGACAATAACGTGCCTCTCTAGCTGCCGCTCTTTCAAGGTCAGTTTGACCCATCCCCGGTATCCTAGTGGGAGCTGGCTCTCTCGACGGGCTTTGCGCGTCCACGGGAGGTAAGCCACAAGAGAACGAGCCTCCCAGAGCGTCGCCCAGTGAGCAGAGCCATGCACCCTAGAGGTCCTCAGCATCCTTCCTGATCGCCAGGGAAGCTGAAGGAGAAGGGCCACAAGGGCAAAGCTCATGAGGAGAGCTAGCTCCTGCGTCCTTCTTTGCAGGGTGGGATCGCTTTCATAGGCTACCCACCGAGCTGGCAGCCCGATGTTCCACCATTGCGCCCAGGCTACTCCTAGCGACTGCCTTCCCCAGTCAGGTAGGTACACGGTGAGGAAGGCAAGAGAGAGCAGAGCACTACGATAGGCAAGATCCAGCAGTCCCAATTGCCAGATGGCAATCAATGCTACCGTGAACAGTGCAAGGAAAGCCAGTAGCCAGGTTTTCATCGTCCCACCTCCCGCGACGTCTTTCTTTTCTCTCGGATCTGCCTAGTAAAGGCCTGCATCTCTGCCTCTTCTTGTTCCAGCTCCTTGAGGATCTGTCGAGCGATGGTTTGTTCCCGGACACTGAGATCGGAAGTACTATGTTCATGAGCGCATGTCTTCAGAAAGCTCAGATCCTGTCTCGATACCCTTACCGCCTTTGCTCTTCCTGCAGAATCCTCTCCACTGCCAGCTACCACTACATGAACGTGAGGATTGTCAGTATTGCGATGGATAGTTGCATACCAGTGAAGCGACTGATGCTTGTATGTTTCCCATTCACTCATAACGGCGCGAGTCCACTGTTGCCAATCACTAATGTATTCCTCACACGACGGCGAGAGAACCAGCTTGTGAAAACCTACCTCTGATTGGTGTTGGAGAATCTCCTCATACGCCTCTTTGATAGGGACACTACTGCGGTCCTTAGAGAAGAGGGAGCGATCTATTCGTTTTTCCTCTGGTGAGCGGGGTCGGTACACTAGATACTTTAAGTGACTTTTCAGCTTCGCTTGCACAGCTTTCCCCTTTACAAATCCAGTTGCCACGACGATCATCCTATACTGAGTCCTCCTCACTGAAGCGGCTGGCAAGGTCCTTTCCCACCTTAGCCTTCGCGTCGTTGTAAGCATCAAGCGCGAAATCCGGGTCATCTTTTGCGAGGGTGGCATACGCTAGCCGGCGGGCTAGCCCACCCTCACGAATCGCTCGGATGACGAGCGCTGCAAGCCGGTCATATCCGCGCTCCTGGCGTAGCTTCATTTCCGTCAGGAAGTCTTGGAGAGCGAGGAGCCTGCTTTGCAGCTCAAGCAGGCTCCTCGCTTGATTCAGAGCCTCCAGACAAGCGGTTGTGACAAGCGGTTGGAGCGAGTCATGGAGGCCCCCCATTCTCTCCTTCCTGATGAGATCAGCTACGAGCTGATTGACCGGTTTTCGTTCCTGCCTTGCTCGCTCTTTGAGGTAGAAAGCAAGATCAGCGGGAATCCAGATGTTGAGGCGATGCATCTCCATAGCTAGTCTCCTGTTGCTGCTCCAGGGCCTGGATCTCACGCGGTGACGAGATAGCAACTTTGTGTTCCTCCTGAGAGGCAAGGACCTTCAGAGGAATGTGGCTGTTCCGCACAAGGAGAAGTCCTTCTCCTTTAGCTGCTCCAAGGAGATACCTCCGTTCTCCCTCGCTGAGCTTGAGGGTTTGACAAACTAAATCAACCGCGGTGGCGTCTTGCTTCATAAGCATCTTTATTGCAGAATTCTTGAGGATAGTTCTTCCGTGATCTGAAGTTAAGAAATCTTCCACATCCTGGGATATTGTCCGCACGACAAGGTTATACTTCCTTGCTCGCCGCACGAGGTTGGCGAGAAATTGCCCTCCTTGAGGGAACTGGAGCAAAGCCCAGGCTTCATCGATAATCAGCATGCGCTGGCGAGGATGGCGCTCCCGGCGAAGCTGTGTCCACACGAAGTCGGTAACCAAAAACAGCCCGACAGGGCGCAGCTCAGCATTCAAGTCACGGATGCTGAATACCATGAGAGACTTGCCAAGCTGGATCTGAGATGCTTCCCCTGTGCGCGGAAAAGCGCTCAAAAAGCGATGAAGCCGGTCAACTATTTCAAAGTGGTCTGCGCCACAGGCACCTTGTTTGATGAGTTCATACAAGTCCCACATCGAGGGAGCAGGATGACAGTAAGTACTCGGATCGTAGGAGATGCCTGCTTCCGCATAGAGCCTTGCAATGCATCTGGCGAGGTAACCCTTTTCTCGCTGTGAAAGGCTCCCTCCCCTGTCAGCAAGCAGCAGATCGAAGAGTACCAGGAGTGATTGTATTTTTTCTTCAAGGATGTTCCGATCGTTGCTTTCGATTGGGTAGGGGAGTTCAAACGGATTCAACTGGAGTGCTCCATCAGAAAGACGAACCATGCTTCCCCCCACCCTGTTGCATAGGAGGCGATACTCATCTTCGGGATCAACAACGATAATCTCCCGCCCAAGGAGGAGATTTCTCACCACATTGACTTTCTCATCGTAAGACTTCCCAGCTCCACTCGTAGCAAATTTCACCTCATGTCCATTTTCTAGCTCCGAGCTAAACGGGTCGATGATGACCAGGGAGCCATTTGGGGCTAAGCCCCGCAGGGTCCCCCCTTCCATCATCAGGCCTGGGCTGGAAAAAGGGAATGCTGTAGTCAAGGCTCCCGTCGTCAGGACCTTAGTCCTCAGCGGTGAGCTAAGGACACCGCTCGGTAAGCCTAGCTGCCAGCCGGCGATTTGCTCCATCACCAAAGGTGTCGCTCGCAGATCCAGGGCATGGAGAACAGAGAGAAGCCGGCTCGCTCGCTCTTCCAATTGACGCCTTGCCTGGGCTCGCACCAGGAGATAGAGGCCGACACGAAAGACGCGCTCTTCCTGATTCACCAGTTTCTCCCGAAGATCCTCTACTTCTTTGGCTGCAGCAGCAATGTAAGGATCATGCGCACGCCCTCGCCGGGCTTCCAACAGTTGAGTGGCCCGATATCCCGTAAGCTGACGTGTGAGTCGCGATACGAAGGCGCTGGAGTCGATTGGCTTGATGTAGAGACAGATATCAACCATCTCATCGATCTGAATGAGTCTATCAAGCCAGCCTCCATATACTTCGTGAGGATAGCCAATAACGGCATAGCTTCTGATGAACTCATCAAGGTCACACTGATGAACCCGTAGGTGATCCAGGTGAACTTCCAGGTAACTGGGAGCCACTATCTCGCAGAGCTGGACAAAGCCCAGGTGATCCTGAACAGGAGACTGCTCAGAGGAGCGCTGATTTGTGCTCCGAGTAGCCTCCATAGCTCCCAAACGTTCCCAGAATGCTGGGAGCTTAGGTACGATTGGGCGTCCTGCAGCTTCGATCGCTTGGGAGCTGAGTGGATAGCGCCTTGCAGCCTCAGCATGCAGGCAGGAATGATAATAGCGAACCAGCTCTTCCCTTGAGAGCAGTCTCCTCGCCTGGAGTCCCATACGCCCGAGATCCTCTAGCAGGGCTGTGCAGCGAAGATCAAGCTGGCTGGCTGCTAGCTGTGTCCGCTCCACTGGCAAGGTCTTGCCTCTCTTGTCATGCTCTGCCGGGACCAGCAGGTAGAAGTGGCGTTGGACCAACGTCCGCTTTGCAGCAAGGCTCTGTACAAAGCGAACATGGTCTTCAGACAGTTGCTTCATTTCCTCTGCAGGTGTTGCGAACTGCCGAAGATAGGTGCTAAGGTCATACGGCTCAAGACGAATATGGATCATGATAGGGAAGGAGAGCCGGCTCAGGAAAGCGCGGAACCCTTCCAAAATTGCAATCTGCTCCTCAGATGACATTAAAGAGAAATTTATAGGCTTAACTTCTAACACAGACACATAATCGTAGTTATTCTTATCGCTTCTGAAACAGAGCATCTGATCTGCTACTTCAGCGAGGCGGATAAAGTCAAGAAGGTTACCAGGTTTCTGAAAAGGGAAGCTCAGCATAGCTCTTCTTCCTCCCCATGAGCTGAAGCGTGAACAAGGTCTTGCAGAGCCTGCTCTTCACAAAGGCCCCACTGCTCTGGCAAGGCGCAAACTAGGTAGCGCCTGGGTTGGCTTGCAAAGACGAGCCAGATAATGGCCCATTCTTCCAGCCCCCTAGAAAGGGGTTGAAAGAATGCTGCAAGTGCTCCAAGACCAGCCGGCAGAACTGAGAGCAGCACATTCAAGAAAAGCCCCCAGCCAGCGGTGTTGAGGAAGGTAAGATAGCCTGCTGCCAGTCCTGAACCGATCAGGAGGCATTGGCGTGCAGTGAGGCCAAAGATCACATGGTCTTTTACCTCTAGATGGATTGGGACCCTTTGTCTGTAAAGCTTCATCGCTCTTCACCCTCCCAGAATGCGACTGATGATTGCTTGAATCGCACCGGCTGCAATGATGAACCCGAGGCCAATTGCAGCCATGATAGCTGCGGTCTTTGCAAGCATATTGCGCCGCTCGCTACCGAACGAGGTCATGAAGATCATTCCCACTATTCCCATGACGACAACGAATAGCCCCAATCCCAGGGCGTGGACAAGCGCGGCAAGATTATTAGACCAAGTAGTGATCTCAGGAAACATAACTCCTCCTTTCTCCTCACCTAGGAGAGAATAGCGAGGACATATCGGCGAGTTTCATCAGGGAGATGGTCAAGCCAGTTTGGATATGCCAGTGCTGCATCGACTGCGCCTGAACCTGCGTTATAGGCCGCCAAGGCCTTCGCGTAGTCCCCTCCATATCGATGGAGGTATTGAGCCATGAGGCGTGCAGCTCCCTGAAGCGCCTGGGCGGGATTCCAGGGATCAACCCCCAGGGCCTGAGCCGTTGATGGCAAAAGCTGCGCAATTCCCTCGGCTCCTGCAGGCGAGCGAGCCAGCGGGTTAAAACCACTTTCCTGCTCGATTTGCTTTAGAAAGATGACAGGGTTAATTCCAGCTTGCAGCGCGCTTTCATAAGCTACAGCGACGTAGGGAGAGCGAGGCAGGGACGGCAAGACCAAGCCAGGGCGCAGATGCCTGATATAACCTAGCACCGTGTAACCTGGCCATGTGTGAAGCTGAAGATCGGGTGGAAGAGGGAAGGTATTGAGCGGGCCTGGCCCGTTTGCCTGAGCGAAAGTGAGTTGTCCATCACGCCCTCCCAGTGGCGGCGTTACGGCTGTGACAACCGCTATATGTCCTACGCCCCCAAAGAAGGGAGAAGCCATCACTACCATGTCACCGGGCAAAGGCAAGCCCGTCCCGTTAGGGATCTCAACCCATCCTTTAGCACGCATCTCAGGACGCTGGTAATTGGGCCAGAAATCAACAGCATTCGAGATGGTTTCTAGAGGGTCACCCCCCAGCGCATATGCCGCTGCCACGAACATAACGCATTGGAGATTTCCATTGGCCCACGCAGCGCACCCTGGGCAGATCTGCTGCCAGTAGAGCAAGGCGGCCCGAGGGAAACCAGAATCATAGCACTGATCGTAGCCTTCAGGGCCACAATTGTGCAAATGCTCTGCCATCGCTAACGCGGCTTGTACTATTGCACTTCCATGAACATCACCGTTCATGGAGTTACTCATCCTCCCCAGAAAGGCGCTGATGATGACCACGGCCAGGCAAATGAATAGGAAAACAAGGAGCAAGCATACATACACGCATCGAAAGAGAAACTTCACTCTTCCACCTCCACCTCTTCAAAGCGAATCTCCTCTATCGTTACTCCCGCCTCTTGCTGAGGAGCTGACGGCTTACCTGTCTCTTGAGGCGAGCCGGAAGGAACAAAACGGATGCTGAGCAAATTCCCAAGGCCATGTAAAGGAGCAAAGACAAGCTGACGCATGAAGCCGGGAATAGCGACCGCTAGCAGCAAGACCCCCGTTCCGATCAGAAGGTTCAGAAGTTCAGCTTCCGGCTGACTGTTCAAAAGCCCCGCCGAGACAAGGCGTCCTCCAACGACCAGCGCAAGCACCTGCAGGAAACGCATCAGACAAAGATTCAGAAAAGTGGAGAGCCAGAAGCGAGCTAATCCTTCAGTATCTGGATGGAATAGACTAAAGAGGCATAATGGGGCTAATGGAATAGCCAATGCGACGGCTGCACACTGGAAAGCAGCTTCAAGCGCGAAGATGAATATGAGTATCGCTCGGATCAAGGTCATCGTTATGGAGAACAGAAAAGGAGCACTTCCAGGTGTATCAATTGATATAGGTGTCATTCCAATATGGTTCACCACCACATCACAAAGAGCATTATTGAAGTCTATAATAAGTTTTACCAAAACTAGACTCATGTGACTCAGCAACAAAGCGAATAGTATTCTGGGAATAGTCTCAACAGCGTCAGCGTACTCGATGAATGATCTATTCAAGATGAACCTCAGTCCTGTCCACAGGATAGCTGCACCGCCTCCGATCACGAGCGTGTCAACAACTCCGACCATCACTTTCCAGACTGTCTGGATTACTCGGTTCTCGTATGTGATCTCGGGTGGGATACGCACAGCCAAAGCGTGCGCCTGATTGAGTACCCACTGAGCAGCCTGCGCCAGGCTGTCAACGGCGCTCCTCAGCGCCTGCTCGACGGCTTTACAGGCATCGAAGGGGAAGATGATTTCTAGTGGGCCAGGGAAGAGGTCATTCAGCCAGCAGTGGCCCGGTGAGCCAATAGGAGGCTGACTGAGGCCAACACAGATCACCTGGTTCATGTCAAGCAAGAGGTCTCGTGGCCAGCCAATAGCAGGGAAAAGCTCCGAGGCGGGCTGGCAGGTCGATCCCACCATGTCATTCAAAGGATCTTCACATAGGATGGTATGAAGATACTTGGGGTTAATGGCCTCCACAGGAATGCCGAAGTCCCTGGGCAAAATCGTTGCTGCCGGCCCTGACTGTTGACAGGTCTGGGCAAGCACCTGCCCTTGAGGCGAAGTGGAATCGATGGAAAACGCCGAGAGCAGCCTACCCATCAAGAGGACGGCCACTATGATAGCCTGAACCATAACAGCCTCCTTCCTCTGCTTCTGTCTTTGCGTTCTTGAGACTCTTGATCTAGCCTGGATAGAAGAGTAGCAAGGAGGCGTCTAGAGAAGACAAGAAGCTTCTTGCGGAATCCTTCCCTCTTTTTCTAGCAGTGTTCCGTAAAAAGTATGCCGGTCTCCTCCACGCTTGTGCGGAGGAGACCGGCATAAAGGCTATCAGCGGAAATGCCAGAGCTGCAATCACAGACGTGCTCAAGAGTGACACAGGACATAACCATAGCGGTCTACACGACCAACGAATAGCGGGAGTTTCGCTTTTCGTAACTTTCTTCTTAAATTGTCCACATGTCTAAGAAGGAGATACCTCGCATATACGATATCAAGAGGGTCAAGTTTACTATTTAGTTTTGAAAAGAAGAGGGATTCTATTAAAACCTGATCGGGTACCGGATCAGGAAAATGTTTGAACAAGATCTTGAAGATCTCGTATTCCGTTGGGCTGAGCTTGACAGGCTGATTTTTTGCAAGCAGTCCATGAAATGGGTCGATTAACTTAATATCCTCTACTATATTGAAGCTTGATGTAATCATCGCTATCACCAAATTAAACAGTAATACCAATTCTTACTTGTGCACTAAAATTACGAAGAGCGAATAAAGGTTTTACTTTGCAATCCATTATAGCACAAGCTAGGGGTATATGGCAAATAAGAAAATGACTATAGCAATCTCAGCAACGATGAGCTGTCCCAAAATAGAGGAAAGGTGGCTCGCGGCCCACAGGAAGAGCCAGACGAACCACCCTTTAGAAGATCACCCTATCAGCTCTAGGGCTGATACCCCCAGACAGTCAGCAGTATGTACAGGGCACAGAACTCGTCTTGCTGCATCTCTGCCACAGCGAGCTGAGCTAAATGCTCTAGCTCCTGGGGCGTGCCCACTCCCATCTTGGCCAAAAAGGGCTGGATCAGTTCCAGGAACATCAGATAGTCTTTGAAGACGGTATAATGGGCCTCGGTTCCCATCGACCACTCGACAGCGCTGGCTCTCTGTTGTACCTCGACAAAGCCCGCCTGGCGCACCAGCCGCGGCAGCACTGGGGTAATGCCCACATGGCGCCCGTCTGCCGAGAAGCTCTGGCCCGCCTTCTTGAGCGCCTCGCAGAACAGCGCATGCAGGCGCTCCAGCGCCGGGCTGGTAGAGAGCGGCGTCTCTGCTTCGGTCAGGCGGACGATGCCACCCGGCTTGAGCAGGCGCCGGCACTCGGAGAGCAGCCGCGGCCAGGCATCCGGCAGCATGAAGCCAAAGAGCAGCCTCCCATTGATCAGGTCGAAAGAGGCATCGGGGAAGTCCAGCGGCTCCATGACATTCATCACCCGAAAGTGGACGTTTTCCAGACCGCGCGACCAGGCCTGCGCCCGCGCATACTCGATAACGCCCTCGCTGATGTCGACGCCGGTCACTTCTACTTTGGGATAGGCAAAGGCCACTTCCAACGCCCAGCCACCCGGACCACAGGCCAGGTCGAGCACCCGTCCCCCATCAGGCAGTGGCGGCCCTCCAGGAAACTCGGGGAAAAGACCCCCCATGCCTCGGGTCAGCATCTGGTCCTGGTGCATCAGGCGCGCCAACTCACCAGCGTTCTCTGGATCGATCACATAGGTGTTCTGCTTGGGCCTGCTCTCGTTGGTTGACTCCATAGTGCTCTCCTTGCATTCAGCTATGCTGATTATTCAATCAGCGCCTCCCATTCAGAGAGTTGCTTCGTCTGTGGCCAGCGAGTCTGCCCTTGCTTGAGCAACTGCTTGACTTCCGCCTGCCCATAGCGGCTTTTGCTACGCTGTATTCCCTCGATACTCGCCTGCAGCGCCTCCACAAAGAGGTCTTGATCTCCCAATGCCAACGCCACTGCCATCCTCTGTGGGTGCAGGTCGACCAGCCCTCTCCCGTCTCGCCATTCGGTATGATAGAGCCGCTGACTCTCTTCCAGTGCTTCCAAAGCCTCCCTTACTCGCCCTAAATTGAGGAATATTCGCGCTTTCCATAACGGTACACTATGGGGCGGCGTATCGGCAAGGGCATAGCCGGGGTCATTAGCAGGTACGGTCGCAGCATAGCGCATCTCAGCCTGCCCCAGGGCCTTTACCGCCGCTCTGTATTCCTGCAAGAGGCTATGAGCTTCAGCCTGTCCCATGAGTAAGGTTGCTTCCATTGCTGACGAGGTTGGCCCTCCATTGACTGCCAACCCGCGCTGGAACCACAAGCGCGCAGTCTCCGGCTGTGGTTTATAACCTTTCATCCCCGGGGCGAGATTGAAATTATAGCTATAGCCAAGGTAAGAGTAGACTGCCATCTGCAGTAGCGGCGCTCCCGCTAAACACGCATAGCGCTCGGCCTCTTGCAAATGGCGCAGCCGCTCCCCTGGCTGCAACAGGTGCCGCGCCGCTATCGCAGCAATTAGATGCCCCTCCGCTGCTACCTGAGCTGCCTCTTTCGACGTCTTTAGCAGACCAGGGTCCCTCTCCAGAAACTTGAGCAACCACCCCGTCACCTGCGCCACCGTCTCCACGTCTTCCGACAAAGACGTCCGCCACAGCGCTCCCACCAGGGTGCGTGCTATCGTGAGTTCTTCCTCCCTCGTCAGACTCAGACTGCCTGTGCCAGCCAGCAGCGCCAACCCGCTGCCGCCCGCCAGCAGGGTCAATGCTTCTCGCCGCTGCATCTCGTCCTCCTTCGGGGCTGTTCTGCTCTGCCGCCGCTGACGGATCAGCCCCAGTTCCGTCTCGGTCTTGCCATAGTACTGACAAATCAATTGGATCGTGTCCGCTCGCAAGGGCTTTCCATGCTCTGCCGCCAGTAAGGTTCCCACCGCGATTCCTATCTTACTCGCTTGCTCTCTTAAGCTAGCAAACTGCTGTGTGCGCAGTTCTCGCAAGCGGCTCATTCCGCCCTCCTCTTCACTTGCTCTTTCCAGAAGAGACAGCAAGAAAACAGAATCTCCCCTTTCCCTAGTGAGTATAACAGTGTGCATCACCTTGTTCAAGCTTTCCCGTTTCGACTGACGTGAAGTTGAAACCCAACCTGGTACAGAACCCCTTTACTGTCAAGCCTCAAGAGGATACTGTAGATTCTGAACGACCCACTATTGCGAGAAAGACAGCTCTAGATAACCTCTGTGTATCCATAAGCAAAAGATCACGTGTGTCTTCTGATTGATCATGTGGCAAGAGTCTATCTTAAGGACATCCGGTCGATGATATGAGAGGAAGGGAGAACGCTCATGGTGACAACGCCTGCACATTTGCTCTCTGATGTCACGAGCCGTCAAGACATCATTGCAGCTCTTCGGACAGAACTGGGGCCGGGCGAGGAGACCGAGCACCTCATCGATTGGCTCCTCGATATGTGGGAAACCATCGATCTTCTGATCGCCCGCTTCGGGGCGGCGCGCGCCTGGCAGATCATCGCCACGCCCGCCTCACTCTGGCCACAACCCATCAGCAGCGAGGAGCTAACTGCGCACCTGCGCGGCGAAGAAAATGCCCTCGTTGACCTCCCAGCGTTTCTTCGCTAACTCGAAAGGAGTCTGAGCATGTTGACACGACTCTGGAACTGGCTGCGTTTCTCCTCGGCTGAACAGCGGGCCGCCAGCCTCGTCAACCAGATAGAACCTGCACCAGAGAGCGACGGGCGCCGGCGTCTGCCGGACGTGCCCTACCTGCTGCCCAAGGATCTCGACGAGATCAACCGCCTGGACTTTCAGCATTATGTCCTGCGCCTGGCTCTGGGCCGGCTTACCTTCGCCCCCGTCGATGAGCAGCTCCGGCAGGGCGGACAGGTGCTCGACGTCGGCTGCGGAACGGGCCGCTGGGCCATCGAAATCGCCCGCCTCTACCCCCTCACTCATGTTACAGGCTTTGACCTGGAACAGGCCAAAGCGACCACGTCACCCCCCAACTATCACTTTGTCCAAGGGGACCTTCTCAAGGGCCTCCCCTTTGCTGAGCAGACCTTTGTCTACACTCATCAACGCCTCCTTGTGGCAGCTATCCCTCTGCAACAGTGGCCGCGGGTAGTCCGCGAGTTGTACCGCGTCACCGCCCCGGGTGGCTGGATTGAGTTGATCGAATTCGGCGTCGAGACGTACAATGCCGGTCCTTGCTTGCAGCAGCTCATCACCTGGGGGCGCCAGCTCGCTGCCTCGCGCGGCATCGACGGCACCCAGATGAGCCGCCTGGGCGAATGGCTCCAGCAAGCTGGCTGCCATCATATTCACACACACACCCTCTGGTTACCCGTTGGGGCTTGGGCCGGGCGCCTGGGTCTCCTCTTCATACGTGACTTCGTGAGTGGGTTCACTGGTCTGGAAGCCCTGGCCGTCCGTGCTTGCGGCATCACTCCCGAGCACTTTCGCCAGACCATCGCCGCTCTTGAGCAAGAGTGCGATCAGCTTCAGACACGTTATGCTTGCTATCTGGCCGCAGGTCAGGTCTGAGCCAAGATGCATCACCCTTTCCGGGGCCAGCACGATCAATCTGCAGAGACTTTCGGAGGAGTGAAGGCAGATGAGACGACGCGCTTTTCACTGTGGTCACCGAATCCCCCGACCGGGAGGACTGCGCCTACAGGACTGGCGCATTCTTGCCCTCGCACGCGAAGGATACAGCCATAGGGAAATTGCCACCCGGCTTGGACTCAAGTACCAGACCATTGCTTGCTACCTGCAAGCAATCTATCAGATCCTCGGGGTCCATTGCTTGCGGGAAGCCATCGAGTGTGCTCCCTGGTCGGAGTGCCCTCCTGAAGCCCTGCTAAACCTCGCCGAGCAGCGAGCAGGACAGGCAGACCGCTCTCACCCACGTTTCTGATCTCTTATCCCTGCCGTTGCACAGGGCAAGGAAGCCAGCCGGTGGTGTCCTGGGCGCTTGCTTGGTGCAAGCTGGCACTTGCACGGCACAAGCGCCCAGGCGCCTTCTCTCAGCCGCTTTTGCACTCGATCATCGGAGGAAGGAGTTGACATCTATGCCGTTACGCCAGGAGGACGCTCGCTTTGCCATCGGCCTCGATCTTATCTTGACGAACCCGTCCCGCACACACATCGCTCTGATCGTGCGTGAAGACGAAGAGTGCTATGCCTTGCTCGGGGAAAAAATGCACTGGGGAGAGCGCGCTGACCAGGCTTTCCTGCGCGCCTTGCGCGAAGAGCTGGGTTTGACAGAGATTTTGCCCAGCCACACCAATGGTATCCTCAACCGCAAGCTGCAAGCCAGCGGCATCCTGCGCTGGCAACTCGCCGGACTTTTTGGCCTCTTACGGCCCGAGCGTGATCCCCGCTTTCTCCAGACCTCGCCGGCCAAGCGCGCACAGGTCCTCTCTCTGGTCTACCTGGTCGACTGCGATCTACAGCGTCTCCTAGAGGCCGGCAGGCCCGGGAGCAGCGTCCTCCGACTAGAGATCTTTGGCATCACGGACTTACCCCCTCTTTTTCTTGATCACGCTGAGCTGATCAGAGACATTCTCGAGGCAGAGCAGCGCGGGAAACTGCCTCTACTCTGTTAGCACCGAGCTTTATCTTGCGACGCCTCGCGACGCAGGTGTCGCCCTGTGGGGCATACTGCCCTGCAGGGCGATGCCACAACACTCGCCCGAGACAGAGATACCAGCCCCTACACTGGCTTGCGTCACACAATCCTGTCCCACGGAGGAGGATCTGTTAGATGAACAGATATCCCTCGCTTCTACCTCCACAGGCAGCCTCACCCCTGCCAAGAAGGGCCAGATGAGCAGCCGTCTGTCTCCCTCACCCACCTGTGACGCCTCTTAGTCCGCGTAGCAGCAATGGGTCAGAGCGATCAGGGCCATGACTCCGGGCCAAGCCGTCCTGGAAGACTGACTGAGCTGGTAGCTGCAAAGCGTTCAGCGGGGAAAGCGGGTCAGCCGTGCACATCGGAACCATCTGCTCAGCTAAGCCCGCCATCGCGTTGATGAAAGCTGGCTGCTGAGGGAACAGGTGCGACCTCTCTTGATCGCTTGTGCCAGCACGCCAAGAATGCATTGGGTAGCTCTGCGCAGAGCTGGAGAAGCTAGTGCGCCAGACGCAGACAGGAAGCTGCTGGCAGCCTGAGAAGCCTTGTCTCTCTATTGACTACCACGCGACAGCGTACAACCCCGAGGGGCCGCCAGGGTGAGCAGACCCGGAGAGCAGAGCCAGCTCATCGCGGCCCCTCGGGGTAGTGCAAGATAAACCCCTCCCCTCTGTGGTGCAATGGATGCACCACAGAGGGGCTGGACTTGCATCCCAACGCAGCACCCACTGAGCAAAGCGATGTGCAAATACAGGTAGCTGCGGTCTGCTATCTGCACCTAATCTGCACAGATGGCAGGCTTGTCCTGCCCCTAGCTCCGAGGAGACTTATTTTCTTCTAGAAACTTCTTCAATCTGCTGAAATCCTCCTTCGTAATGAAAAGCCTCCGGTCCAGAGGGAACTTATGTTTTGGTATACCAAGAGCTACCAGGTACATATTGAAGGTGTTTCTGACGACTCCCAGCTCCTTCATAGCCTCCTCAAGCGAGACACAATCTTTCTTACTTAGCTCACTCATAGCTTTCTCCCTAGATGCTGAGATTTTGGCTTGCCCTGGGAGGCTCCAGCCACCTCGACATCGGCATTATAGCACTGGCTCACAGACCTGTCACTTAGATGGTGTTGACTTCTTAGTGGTCCTTATGATACTGTTAAGATGATCTTTTACTGATGATATCTTGACTGGTTACAGATCTCATCATGACTACTTCGCAGGAGCAAAGCCAATTGTAGCCCGGTGCCGACTAACTAAGGCTGCTGCAGAGCTGACCCAAGATGCATCTCTGCGCTTTGTCCTACCCGGGTCATGGAGAATCTCACCGATCAAGGGGAAATACTCTACCAGAGAATCTTTCCAAACTTTTCCATGCCTCGCTTTGCTATGGCCTTCCTCAGAGCCAAGCACACTGAGGAGGAAGGCCATGACGGAAGCAGAGCTGAAGGCCATCCAAGACACCTTAGTAGCTCTCTTCCTGGCTCCACCGCGCGGGAATGAGCAGCATACCCAGAGCACAGAGAAAACTGCTACCAAACCAAAGGCTCACCAGAGGAGAAGGAGGACAGGCAATGAAGCAGCAAAATTCAAAGAGGATCATGAGCCACGAGGATCTCTTCAATCCTGTCATTGATATAAAGAGAGATGCCTGCATATACGCGAGACAGTCCGATCGAGATCAGGTGATTGAGAACATTCAGTCACATATCTCACAGACGATAGATATGCTTGAATATGCAAAGAACAAGTTAGGGTTCAAGGATGACGGATCAACAGGAAAAGTCTACCTCTTTATCGAGAATGAAGTGATCGATAAAGACGGTAACAAGAGGATCAAAAGCGCATCAGGGACCTGGCCCATTGAGCGCCGGCCAGGTCTCCAGACGATCTGCAACTGGATTGAAGAGGGAAGAATTGGGGTTGTACTGACCTGGTCAATTGATCGGCTTTTCCGTGACGAGGACGGAATCGACTCCAATCGCTTCGTTAAGCTCTGTAGAGAGAATAATTGCTTGCTTCATGTTGCTAGCAAGGGGTTTACATATAACTTCTCAAATGAACATCATGTTCTTTTATTCCGATTTGAAGTGCAAATGGCCTCCTGGTATATCACTCATCACGTGAAATACACAATGCTTGCAAGGAGAGCGAAGGTTGTCAGTAACGGCAAGTGGGGCGGGCTGGGAAATGTTCCTGTCGGATACATGGTCTGCGAAGAGAAGGAGAGTGAATTTTATAAGAAATTCGTACCATACGAACCTCATGCAAGAATTGTAAGAAGGATTTTTGAGAGATTTATAGAGCTCGGATACAACTTTAGAAAACTTTATAAAGAATTAGCTGCAATGCCTGCTGTGTTTCCGCCCTTTCCCCCAGGGCAAAAGCCTAAGCACTGCTCGCAGCTCACACCTACTGCTGAAGGCTACAGCCTTTCTAAGGCATCTCTGGCGAGGCTACTTGTAAACGAGACCTACATTGGAGTCTTCCGAAGGCAGGTAGCAGGCGAGGAGATCTGCATAAAGAATAACCACCCGCCAATCGTTCCAGAAGAGATTTTCTGGGAGGTATATCGCCACTTGCGAGACACGTGGCCAGATGGGACCCCTACCGGGAGAACGAAGACTGCACACTATAGTCGAAAGGACTCACCGGAAGAGAGGAAACCCCTTCTCAACCTCACCTCGCCTGATGGATCAGTCAGGTGGGCACGCTACGAGGAGGGAGCAGGAGGCTGGTATTATAAGGTGGTGAAATATCACCCTCTGCAGCTCGGAGAGGAGTATATTCTCTCCGTGGACGCGGATATCATAGAGGGAGCAGTTGTAGAGAACCTTTTCAAGAAATTACGCCGTGCTAGCATTTTGGATATTAAGAGGCAGCAAGAAGAAGAGATGGAGAGATGGAGGTCCCATCAAATAAAGTTGCAAAAAAAGATAGATGCCATTCAAATGGCCATTGACTCAGCTATTGATGGTCTAAACCATATGCATTCACAGAAGGCCATCACAGAGGTAGAGCAAAGGATAGAAAAATATATAGACATGAGAGAGGAGGCGAAGAGGGAACTGGAGAGGATATCACAGGAGAAGCCGATCTTAGGAACTTTGGAAGAAGAGCTAGCCCGGCTGGAAGAGCAGTGGTCACACAAGCCCTTTGAGCTACGTCAAACCCTGCTCCAGCTCCTCATCGCTCAGCTCTCCCTCCATTACCTGAGTCCACATCTGTATGCCATCCGAGTTGAATGGAAGTGGCCTTCGTGGGGCACGGAAGAGGCCATTTTTCTGCGCCCCGTTGGAGGGAGGAGGTCGTGGACAGAGGAAGAGCTGTCTTTGCTTACAAAGCTCTACCCAACAGCCCCACAGTTGGAAATCTTAAAAGCCTTGCCCAGGAGGACCTGGGGAAGCATTACCTCGGAAGCTAACAAGAGAGGCTTAGTCAGACCGGGCAGGCCACGCCGCTCCTTTGAAAAATGGTTTGCATTCAAGGATATCGAGTGTCTTAGAGAGTTGGGCCTAAAGGAGGAGGACTTTGAGCGACATATCTATAACTCCAGGATCGCCTACCATACCACCTGGTCAACATCAGCTTGCCTGCCATATCAAGCTATTTTCATGTTCCTCTCAATGGGACGGTGGAATGGGTGACCATTGCCTACCTGGTGGCCACGGCATCTATGCTGTTGACTGCCGGACGGTTGGCCGACATGATTGGGCAAAAGCCGGTTTGGTTCCTGGGGCTAATCATCTTCACCCTGGGGTCGGCCATTTGTGGTGCGGCGCCCTCGCTCCTCTTCCTGGTCATCGCCCGTGGCTTCCAGGGCATTGGTGGCGCCCTGATGATGGCCATCTCGCCGGCCATGTTGACCAGCGCCTTTCCGCCCTCGGAGCGTGGGCGAGCTTTGGGGCTTAACGCAATCAACGTTGCTCTTGGGGTCAGCGTCGGTCCGACCGTGGGCGGTGTGATTACGACTTACCTCTCCTGGCGTTGGATTTTCTACGTGAACGTCCCGGTAGGCATCATCGGTCTTCTGGCGACCTGGTTCCTGCTGAAGGAGCGCCACACCCAGCGCCAGGGACGCTTCGACCCGTTGGGCGCGCTGACACTGGGCCTGGGCCTGGCCTGCCTCACGCTCGCCCTCTCCTTTGGCCAGGAGCTGGGCTGGCTCTCGCCCTTTGTCCTCGTCAGTTTGCTGGTTGGCCTGGCGGCGCTGGTCGCGCTCTACTTCGTTGAGCAACGGGTTGCTTATCCGGTGATCGACTTTTCTCTGTTGCGGCGGCGGGTCTTCCTCTCTGCCAACATCAGCCTGATCCTCTGCTTCATGTCACTCTTCGCGGTCAGCTTCCTGATGCCGTTCTATCTGGAACAGCTACACGGCTTCCCGACTGAGGTAGCTGGCCTCCTGCTGACGCCGCTGCCCATCACCCTGGCCTGCATTGCGCCGCTCAGCGGGAGCCTTGCGGACCGGATCGGCTCGCGCTGGTTGGCGGCCAGTGGACTGGCAATCTCGTGTCTGGGATTGATTTTGCTGGGCCAGCTCAACGCTCACAGCTCGATCTGGGATATCGTTTGGCGTCTGGTGGTCACTGGGATGGGGCAGGCCATCTTCCAATCGCCCAACAGCAGCGCGCTGATGGGTGACGCTCCGCGTGAGCAGCAGGGCAGCGCTTCCGGCTTCCTGGCAACAGGCCGGACGATGGGCCAGAGCATCAGCGTAGCCCTTGCTGGGGCGATCTTCACCAGTCTGGGCGGGGCCAGCGCCGGGCTACAGCTTGTGATCCTGCGCGCACACGGTTCGCTCCCCGCCGCTCAGGCAGCCGCACTTGAGCAGACCTTCAGCCACGCCTTCCAGAGCGCTTTGCTGGTCTGCGCCCTGATTGCTGCCATCGGCGTAGGGACCTCACTGGTGCGCGGCAAGGAGGAGCGGCGCAGTCGCCAACTCGGCCTGACTGAGCCTGGTCATTAGGCCGCTGGCCGCCTGCTCTCTCCTGGCTTCGGCTCTATGCAGGCAGAGAGGCCCCGATTCCTGACACGCCTCCGCCAGCGGGAGCGATTCCGCCAGGGACAGGCCGTAGCTCGCCGTGAGAGCCGGAGCCTCTCCTTTTTCCAGCTTTTTTGCTGCTATGATTACAGCAAGATCATCCTCACAAAGGAAAGTTGGAATACGTCTATGACCCTTGCACAGGCCATTCTGCTCTTTGTGGCCGCGATGCTCGGCGGCATGTTGAATTCGGTTGCCGGTGGAGGAAGCTTCATCGGATTTCCTGCCCTGATCTTCGTCGGAGTGCCTTCTATTAACGCTAACGCCACTAATACAGTCGCCCTTTGGCCCGGGGTGGTGGCCAGCGCCGGCGCCTACCGCCGCGAGCTGGCCCGGCAGCCGCGAGCCTTGATATTGGTGCTTGGAGGCACCAGCCTGATCGGTGGCGTGCTGGGCGCACTGCTGCTGCTGCGCACTCCTCAGCAGACCTTTACGTTGCTGATTCCACCCTTGCTCCTGATTGCCACAGTACTCTTTGCCGTCAGTCCGCAGCTGACCGCCCTTTTGCGCAGGCGACGCACGAAGCCGGCGACAACTACGAGCAGCCCGGCCCTGAGCGCGGAGAAGCTCACTCCTCTCAAGTTGATCAGTGTCTCTTTCTTCCAGCTGCTGATTGCCACCTATGGAGGCTATTTTGGCGGCGGGATCGGTATTTTGATGCTGGCCACCCTGGGGATGATGGGCATGGAGGATATCCACGAGATGAACGGCCTCAAGACCCTGCTGGCGGGCCTGATCAACGGGGTGGCCGTGATCACCTTTGCGCTGGCCGGCGCGGTCTTGTGGCTCCACGGTCTGCTGATGGTGGTGGGAGCGATCATCGGCGGCTACGGCGGCGCCTACTACGCCCGTAAAATCGATCAGCGCTGGGTCCGTCTCTTCGTCACCCTTGTTGGGGTGACCATGACGCTCTACTTCTTTATCAATATCTACATTCTGGGCCACAGCGGCAAATAGTCATCGCTGAGCAGGGGAAGCCAGCAAGAGGACGGGCAGAATGCTATAGAAGAAGAGCGAGCGACCCCGGCAAGGAGCGGAACTTTTAGGGCGCGGGCCTCGTCTCCTGGGTGGATGGAGTCTACCCGCCAAGGAGGTGCCCAGCTATGTCAAGAAGAAGCAGAAGAAGGTCTCGTCTCTGGAAGGGGCTGCTCGCCGTTTTAGTCTGCTCGCTGCTGACTTTTTCGCAGATAGAGTCAGCTCTGGCCTGCGGCGGACTGCTGGCTCCCAACGGCAGCGTCCGCCTGCAACGGGCAACTACCCTGGTCGCCTGGCACGCGGGCATCGAGTATTATCTGACTAGCTTCGCTTACCAGGGGGATGCCAGTCGCCTCGGCTGGGTCGTGCCGTTGCCAACGGCTCCGCTCAGCATTCAGGAGGGCGGGGCCTGGAGCCTGCAGCGCCTGGCTCTCGAGGCTCAGCAGCGCCTGATTCGGGGCGTGGAGTCACAGAGCGCGCCCTTGAGTGCAGCGGGAGTGCAGGTGGTGCAAAAGACACAAATCGAGGCTCTCAACATCACAGTGATCAAGGGGAGCGGCACGGCGGTGCTCGACTGGGCCACCCAGCAGGGCTTTCTGCTTGACGAGGAGACACGGGCCCACCTGCTGGTCTACGCTCAAGCCAGTCCTTTTTTCATGGCCGTCCAGTTCGATGCCGCGCAGGCCCGTCAGCGGGGATTGACCCAGGGAGACGGCACGCCGCTGTTGATCACGATGCGCCTGCCTCGGCTGTGGGTGCCATTAGAGGTGTTGGCGGTCGGGACCGATACGGTGAACGCCGACCTGTTCCTGTTGACCGATCAGCCACTCTATACGAGTGACTGGGCTTACCATCTAGGACTGTCGCCGGTAGGCAGCGAGGTACCCGGCGCTCCAGGTTTGCAGATCCTCCTGCAAGAGCCACTGAATGCCTCCCTCTATCACGACCTGGTCAGCGACCGTCATATGAGCTGGGTCTGGCCAGGAAGCTGGCTCACTTATCTCAGCCTGTCGGCCCCAGCAAGCCAGGTCAGCTACGACCTACAGGTTACTCCCCAGCCGGGACTGCTGCACGGCGTTCCCTTCGGTACTCCGCCCCTGCGCTCGTCCCAGGCGAACGCCGCTCTACCCGGATGGCTACCCGCTTTGCCCGTGGGCAGTCTGCCCCTGTTGCTGGAAGTGAGCATCTTCCTGCTGCTCGTCGCCGCTCTCTTCTTCTGGCACCATCGGACCCACGGAGGCGGCAGTCTCAGACGGTCCTTCCAGTCTCGCTCCTAAAGAAGGCTTGCCTGACGGTGCGGGCGCGATCATGGCTTCTCACAAAGAAAGATACCAGGCGACCGCGCCCGCCGCCCCTCAGAGCAAGGCGATACTCCTCCCCCACGGACCACCAAAAGCCTGCTCTTCTCCTGCAGGCCAGCCGGCACTTCCTCGATGCCCGCGCACACTCATTCATTTCAAACACCTTTTACTTTCGATACCTCCTTTGCATCTTTCTGGGAACCTCTCCGGGGTATCTACTATTTATAGATATACATAATCAATTTCACCGCCCGCTTCTTACCAGGCGAGCTGTAAAATTGTAGAAGGGTGGCAGTCGTCTTCAGGAGGCTCTTTATTGGGGTGATTACACAAGAAATCTTAAGAAAAATGGGAAATATGTCTAAAATTGGCCGCCGAAGCCTTGAAAAATTGGCTCGCAAAAACGTACAACAATAGAGAAGCACTTGCAATCGTCTCCCAGGCCAACCCGACTGGCGAGCACCTGTGTGGGTAGCCGAGCTGGCGAGGTTGGAGCGAGGGCAAAGAAGCTGCAGGGCAGCGCCGCGCTGCGGCAGGTTGACGAATGGGGAGAGGCAAGAGAGCGCTCTGCCGAAGGACAAGAGAGGATCTGGATGAAGCTCAGAAGGAGCAAAAACATAGTAGGGAGTGTATATATCTATGAGGATCTTGCATTGGCTGAAGCAGTTGTGGAGAGGAAGAGGAAAGGCGTGTTGGCTGCCGAGGACGGCCTCACAGCGGGCGAGGCCAGCGATTGGGGCAGCGAGCCAGCAGCCGGCGCAGGCTCATCCAGGACAGGTCCTGAACGCCAGTAGGAGCACAGGGACGGCGGCCTTCCTGTCTTGCTGGGCAGTACCCCCCGACACGGCCACTCCCAGGCCGCTGAGCGCTCCAGGAGAGCTGGTCAGCGCGGCGGTTGGCAACCGGGGAGGTTGTTCGGTGACCGAGGCAGGAAGTAGAGGGAACGGGCAGGCTCAGGTCCAGGCGGTCACGGGCCGGATGGCCTCGGTGGGCATAGGCAGGGCCTTTGCTCAGCAGCAGACCATAGAGCAGCACCCCACCGTCCGACTTCCCCAGTCCCCTGCGGCGCCCACTATTGCCAGGCGCTACCTGATCGACACGGACTATCTTCTGCCGAAAGACCTTATCGAGGCCAATCGACTGGACTTTCAGCACTACTACCTCAAGCACGTCCTCAAAAGTAACTACCTGGCGCCGCTCGACAAGGAGCGAGTGCGATCCATCCTCGACGTCGGCTGTGGTACCGGGCGCTGGGTCATTGAGATGGCGCGAGCTTTCCGGGAAGCGCGCGTCTATGGGATCGATCTGGAGTGGTCAACGCCAGCACAGAAGCTGCCCCCGAACGTGACTTTCCTGCAGGGCAATGTCCTTGCGGGTCTGCCCTTCCCCGGGCATACCTTTGACTACGTCCATCAGCGCCTGCTCGCTATGGGCATTCCGGCTAACCGCTGGCCCTCCCTTTTGCAGGAGCTGCTGCGGGTAACTGCCCCCGGCGGCTGGATCGAGCTGTTCGAGGGAGGGGATACCTTTGTGAACGCCGGCCCCGCCCTCAGGCTCTTCATCGAGTGGTACCGCCAGGCTAGCAAGCGGGCCGGCTACGACCCGGCCATCGTCGATCGCCTGGGCAACCTTTTCCAAAACCTCGGCCTGCATCACGTCCGTCTGGAAACCCTGAGCGTGCCGGTCGGCCCCTGGGGCCGCCATGAGGGAGTCATGCTCCAGAAGAACCTGATGGCTACCTTTCCGGGCCTCTTCCCCCTCTTGCAGCAACAACTCAATATCGAGGAAGAGCAATTCAATATGGTATTAAATGAGATAAATCGAGAAATGGAAATTTTACAGATAGAGTATCAATATTACGTAGTTTATGGGCAAAAATAAGACCACGGCGCATCCCGGCGATTGAGGAGCCGCCTGGCCCTTGCCCATTGGCCGGAGGCTCATACTGGCCTGCCCGTCAGTCTCGCCGAGGGGCCGGAGATCGCGAAGGGCACCGCGCACTGGGACGGGCCCGCTGGGAGGGAGGGGAGGGTTCCAGGAAGAGAGGCAGAGTAGCCGGCTCAGCTCAGGAACTGCCCTGGCGGCTCAGGTCTCGCTCGGTATCTCTCCAGCCCCTTTCAGCGAGCGATCAGCTCCCTCAGCCTGCGCCCTTCCGCACCGGCCACCACCGGGGCAATGCGCCGAGCAGGGATCACCTCTGCAGGCAAGCAAGATAGGGAAGGGAGGAGGAGAGCGCCACAGTTGTCCGGAAAAGGAAAGGAAAGGGAGGAACGAGAGCAGAGAGATAAAGAACAGGGTGACTACCAGAGGATGGCAGAAGCGGTCAGGCTGCCCGGCCGGTCGCCGGGTCTACCACGGGAGCCGGGACCTGGCCAGGTAGCCTGACCCAAAAGAAAGCAAGAGAGAACACCTTCGCCAGGAAGGACGAGTTGAGTTTAGCGGCCTTAGCTCCGCTTTGGCGCTTTCAGGACTCCTTCCCCGCAGTCTGCTCAGTCTGCTCAGACTGGTCCTGCCTGGGTGCTACCTTGCACGAACCGCCATTGCCGGGAGCAGCCTGCTCCTCGGACGACGCTGGCGAAAGGCCACTCTGCTGCGGCGGGTTTGATAGGGCGGCTGCTTGACGTGCAGCGCAGCGTGGACAAACCAGCCGCGGCAGCTTCTGTTTCAGCCAGAGCGGCGGCGCAGTCGCTGCGAACACATCCAATCTCCTCCTTGCCGCCTGCCACTCTCAGGCCATGTCAGGCCACGTCTAGTTGCAGGCAGGGCGGGTTACACGCCTAAGATTGATCCTTCTCTATGAGGAGAACACGCCGGGGCGCCTGCAAGCTGACAGCTCTGTCCGAAAGTACTGGTCGGCGGGCTGCCCCAGTGCGACCGCCTCTAGAGTCTCTCAGCGCTCTCCCCCTGCCCGGCCTCTCGGCGGGGACCAGAGGCTGGCGGGCACTCAGGACCGCCGACCAGCGGTCTCAAGCGGAGGTGGTTCCGGCGGCTCCTCCTGGCGACGGAAGTAGGGCATAACCTCCCTGGCCATCATCTCCTGATGCTTGAGCACTAGGTAATCGGGCATACCATCGGTGCAACCGCCGGTCACCAGCATACCGGCATGCAGCACCTCCGTATAGTAGCTTAGCTTCTCGATGACGGTCGCCGGGCTACCGGCAATGACCACCCCCTGCTCAACCAGCTCTTTAAAGGTCGTGTTGCCAAAGCCAAAACTAGCGCGGTTCTCTATAGCCGCCCGAATGCTGCGCAGACTCATGTAGCCTGGCGGCATAAAGAACTCCGTCGGCACCTTCATGGCCTTCTGAAAGAGCCACATCATGTAGCGCTCGCCCTCTTTCATAGCCAGATCATCCGTTTCGGCAATGGCAATAGGCACACAGAAAGCCAGTTGCTCGGGCTGAGCTTCGTAGCCATATTTCTCCTCGGCCAGGCGGCGATACAGCTCGTAGGCCCGCTTGCGCTGCTCCATCGGCATAAAGACGGTCATGTAAGGATAGCGATGGGCGGCGGCGAAGTCGATGGTCTCCAGGCTGGCAGTGCCGGGCAGCCAGATTGGCGGATGCGGCTTCTGCAGGGGCCGCGGCCAGATATTGACGTAGCGATAGTTGTAGTGCTCGCCCTCAAAGCTAAAGGGGCCGGGCCGAGTCCAGGCCTGGATGATGAGGTCATGGGCCTCGTTCATGCGCTCGCGACTGAGCGCCGGATTGATATTGTAGCTAAAGTATTCCATGCCGGTGCCGCGCACAAAGCCGGAGATGATGCGCCCACCGCTGATGACATCGAGCATGGCGATCTCCTCAGCAACCCGCAGGGGATCATCGTGCAGAGGGAGAGCATTGCCGATGATGCCGATCCTGGCTCGCTTGATGCGCTGGGTAAGCACCGCCGCCATGATATTGGGCGAGGGCATGGTGCCGTAGGCGTTCTGATGGTGCTCGTTGACGCAGACGCTGTCCCAGCCGAGCTTGTCGGCGCGCTCCAGCTCATCAAAGTAGCGGTTGTAGAGGGCGTGACCCTTCTCGGGATCGTAGATGCTGTTGGGCAACGTCACCCAGGCCGAGTCATACTTTTCGTCGAAGTCGGGCGGCAGATCGGGCCAGGGCATCAGATGGAAGTAGTGAAAGGTCAGTCGAGGACGGCTCATGCGGGCTTTACCTCCTGTGACTCCTGGAGGAACGAGCAGATGGGATCGGCCCATTGCTGAGGCAGCTCAAACATAGGCATGTGGCCGGTGCCTTCGAGCACCACAAGCTGTGCACCAGGAATGAGACGCTGCCACTCCTGGCCATAGGCGGGCGGAATGAGACGATCGAGTGCTCCCCAGATCACCAGGGTCGGGCACCGGAGCCTCTGCAGACGACGTCCTAGTCTGGGGTCGTAGTGCGGGTTCCAGGCCAGGGCGGCCAGCGTGGTTCGCTCGGCGTAGAGGCGGACAAAGTAGTCGGTGTTGATCTCAGGCGGGATCAGCGGGGCGGCAGCCGCCAGGTTCTCGAAGCAGGTCTCTAGCAGCCGCTGCGGGCTGAGAGCAAAGAAGTCGGCCATCGGCACCCCTTTGAGACGCAAGCCCGCGGCGTTCGAGAGGACCAGCTTGCTGACGCGCTCCGGATACCAGACAGCGATTTCGGCAGCCATCCAGCCGCCGAGCGAGTGGCCGACCAGAGCGGCCCGCTCAAGACCCAGGGCCGCCATGAGGTCGCGGAAGCAGAGCACGTAGTCGCTCATATCACGCATCCAGTCTGGCCGCTCGCTGAGGCCAAACCCGGGAATGTCGGGGGCAAACAGATGAAAGTCTCGAGCAAGCAGTCGATGGTAATCGAGCCAGAGGTTGCCAAGATGGGTGCCATGTAGATAGAGCAACGGCGGGGCAGCAGAAGGACCGGCCTCAAAGAGATGGGTGGCTATGCCTTGAACTTCAATGGTGCGCTCAATCCGGTCGCCAGCGCGATCGGCTTCGGTCATCGTCGACGCTCCTTTCTCTCCAGATACAGAGCAGGGCTTTGCTCAGGCGAAAAGGCCTGTCTGAGGCTGTCGGTCGACCCTGACGGCTAGCGCTCTCTGCTTCCTCCCGATAAGGATGCTGGCAGAATCTGAGCCGCCCGCTTCACGCTGGGCCTGGCAATTCAGACGACAAGCTGGCCTTGCGCAGAGGGGGAGGGAGAGCTGCCAATACGCCTCTCACGGAGAGAAGGATAACATATGCCGGCGCCTCCCAGTTCTTATCAGAAGCGGCCAGAAGACCCCTGCTTTCAAGGATGGGGATGAATGGCCACGCTTGAGTCATTGATGCGTTTGTGCTACCACGCAGCTATGCATAAAATGTTTGTGTACCGGATCTATCCCACCAAGAAACAAGCCACCTTGCTGCAAGCCACCCTGGACGAGTGCCGGTGGCTCTATAATCACTTGCTTGAACAGCGCAAGAAGGTCTATGAGCAAACCGGCAAGGGGCTGAGCCTGTATCAGCAGATCAACACGTTGCCCGTACTCAAACAACAACGCCCCTCGCTTGCCAGTGTGCATTCTCAGGTATTGCAGAATGTTGCAGTCCGCCTTGATCTGGCGTTCAAAGCTTTCTTCCGGCGGGTCAAAGCCGGCGAGAAGCCGGGCTATCCTCGCTTCAAGGGCCGAAACCGCTACGATAGCTTCACCTACCCCCAATCCGGCTTCCGGCTCGATGAACAAGGGAAACTCTACGCCTCTGGGATCGGGCATATCAAGATCGTCTTACACCGCCCCTTGAGAGGCAAGATCCAGACGCTGACCATCCGCCGCTCTTCGACAGGCAAGTGGTATGCTGCGTTCTCGGTGGAGTGTGAGCCGGAAAGACTCCCTGAGAACCCCCATCAGGTCGGGATCGATGTGGGACTCCACACCTTTGCCACTCTCTCGGATGGGACAGCCATTGCTGCTCCCCGTTTCTTCCGGCAAGAAGAACGCGCTCTTGCCAAAGTGCAACGCAAACACAGCCGGCTGGCAGAGGGAACGCCTGAGAGACGCCAGCACCGCCAAGTCATTGCCCGTGTGCATGAGCGGATTGCCTTCCGGCGCAAGAACTTCACGCACCAGCTCAGCCGTCAGATCGTCAACGCCTCCGGCTTCATCGCCGTTGAAGACTTGCACGTGAACCGCATGGTTCACCACCATTGTCTGGCCAAGAGCATCAGCGATGCTGCATGGAGCCAGTTCTTTGACCAATTGTTCTACAAAGCGGAAGAGGCTGGTAGGACCTTTGTCAAAGTCAACCCGGCCTATACGAGTCAGACATGCAGCGTGTGTGGACATCGCCAGAAGATGCCGCTTGACCAGCGCCTCTTCGAGTGTCCCTGCTGTCATGCTCAACTGGATCGCGACCTCAATGCGGCGAGAAACATCAAAGCTCTGGGGCTACAGAGCGTGGGTTTGCCCCTAGAAGCCCCCGCCTCCAGGCGTGGGGAGTAGTCACTGACTTACTGGCCTGTCGGCGCACCGGACTGAGGTAAGACCAACGAGCAGCAGGGCGGCAAAGCGAGGCAAGCCCGTTTAGCCCAAGCTCGGTCAGAACTTAGCGAAACAGGATAGTCATGGCTAAATCGGCGTAGGTACCTTTCTTTCTTCCTTCCGGGCCGTAGACCTCTATCAGCCCTTCTTGTTCCAGTAGTTTCAGGCTCGACTTGTATTTGAAGAAGGGAGTATCGGCTATAACATACTCTTCGATATCGTCAAGAGCAACCAACTTTCCTCGAAAGCGCTCGTAGAGCATCTGAGCCAGGATGGGCGGAGAATCATTCTGGAGAAGAAAGCTCTGCGCCAGACCAGTGCAGTCGGAGAAAACAAAGTTGCCTGTAGGATCAACTTCCCACATGGCTCGCTTCATATTCTTCATTCCCAGCCGGTGCCTGGTGGCGAAGAAAAGAAAATAATCGGTTTTATTTCTCTTATTGAGCATACAAAACGAGCGTACATAGCGGGCGCCCGCAACGCTCAAGAGCTGCTGACGATAGAGATTGTGCAGTTGCTGCTGGCGCGTCCGCGCATCCTGGCAATCGAGAGCAATCGTCCGCCACTCGGAGGTGCCAAAGAGCTGGTCATAATGGACCGACTGAGCCTGGCAATTGCGCTTCAAAAAGCGATCGATTTCTTCATACATGAAGGTAATCAAGACCTCACAACGAGGATATCTCATCAATTGACAAATAATATCCATTGGAGCATGAGAGTAGCCGAATGGATCGATAAAAACAAACATAGCATCGTAATGCTCGCGCCCACAGGCCAGGTTGCGCAGAAGATCCCTCATCGCATCCACAAAGGTGCCCGTATGAATCTCGTAAGTTGCTGTTGGAGGAAGCGGCTGGCTCTGGAGGTGGGCCTGTATCTTCAGTCGAAGGTGAGCAGAGCGATGGGGATCTCGCTCCACAAAGAAGAACTTCACCCTGCCCTGTCGTATGGAATGAGCGCGATGGCCCTGATAGGCATTGAGCATAATCAACGGCGAACCGATCTCTCCGCCTATGTACTCCCCTGGGCCTGCAAAGCCATCAACCAGCAGCCCACTGGTCCCCTTACGGATAAGAATAGGTAGCCAGGCACCGAGATACTTCCTCAGAATGATGTGCTTCGCCAGAGTATGATCCTCTAGCTTCCAAATCGTCGACCGTGGGGCCGTCATGGCCTTCTCCTTTCTGACTGGTTGGTTAGCCTGCGGCGCTCGAAGAGAGCCAGCCCCCCCAGCACAGGTGAGACGCCGACCTCCGTGGTTTGTCTTTATTTTTCAGTAAAATAGCACTATCCTTCGATTATCTTATATTTAATTATATCTACGAATGAGTGTGTTTGCAAGCGAACCATCTCTCTATAAACAAGCAAGCGCTAAAATCTACTCCTGTGGAGCGCGCTTGATCACAGGCAGGGGTTGGCGCTGCAGCTGAGCCCGCAGTCCATAGCTGATATGACAGGCGCAGGGCATACTGCTGATCGCTCCTGCCTTCAGAAACTGCAGGGCCTGGCGCGGATCAGCCTTACAGGGAGTCGTTTGCACATGGGCCAGATCGTAGCGCGCCAGCAGGAGGCGCACCCAGCGATAGAGGCGTAGCTGGCGGGTTGGCGACGGGCGATACTTGTGAGCCACCACCTGCGGCTCCATCTCCCTCAGCAAGGGAGTTACCTGCTCCTCCGGCAAGCTCGCCCGCAAGATCCGCGGCATCTGTGGCGAAAAGCGCAGGATATCCACCGTCATGCGCTTCAAGCGCGGTCCCAGGATGGCACGGATCTGGGCGAACAGCTCGTGGTAGGCCTGGCGGTAGTTGGTGACCGTGATAATCGGTCCCAGGCGAATCGTATGGTCCAAGGCCCCATGTTCGATCGCCCAGGCCAGGCCGCGCAGGCGGGCCTCGGGCGGGGCCCCACCCGGCTCAAACTGGGCGGAGATCTCCGCCGGGTTCAGACTGATTGCCAGCAGCGCCAGCCGCCCTTCCAGGCGCAGATACGGCTCATAGACGCCTTTGGTCAGAAAGAAAGAGACAATGCCGCGCTCGCTGGCCAGATCCAGGATCGTCTGCACCAGCGAGCCGTGGCCCTGCTCGTCGACGAACCAGGGATCTTCCTCGACGGGACCACCCAGCTCGGCCCAGTTAACTACGCTTCCGCGTGGCAGCCGCTCTAGCTCCGGAAGAACTTCCTCCAGATTCAGAGCCACGCTTTTGAAGCCCATGCCCTGTAGGCCCCGCAGATAGCAGAAGCTGCACTCGACCGGGCAGACCCCCTGGGCATAATTGCCACGCAGAAACCCCCGAATCGGCTCGGCGCCGCGCTCTTCCCTGGCTGAACGGGTGCCAGCGATCCAGGTTTGCGAACCGCGGCGATAGGCCACGATCGGCGTCCAGGCCCCACAGGTAGTGCCGGCACCGCCTACAAAGGGTGCAATGAACTGCGGCCTGCCAGCGCCACCGCGGCGGATCAAGAGCAGAATGCGGGCTTTCCGTCTTCCTTCCTCCTCTCCCGGAAAGAGGAGCCGATGGAGGGCCAGGGCCTCGCGCGCCACCTCCGTGCGACTGCTGAGGCGTCGCAGATGAACCGCCGCGACCAGCGGCGCGAGGCGCTCCGCCGCCAGGTGGGCCTGCTCTTCCTCCTGGCGGCTGTGAGCATGGAGCAGCAGATGGGCGGGACGGGCCGGCAGCAACCGATGGCGATTGGCCAGCAGCCTCCTTGCTCGTTCACCAGCTTCTCCAGTGCTGACCGCCGCATCCAGAACCACCAGATCGATTTCCGCCAGCCGCCCGAGCATCGACGACTCTTGCAGGATTCGCGTTTTTTCATAAGCTATACTCGTCATAATGCTTTCCTCCCGGCAGTAGCCTATAGCTGCCTCCTGGCCCGCTCATACCGGCGGCCAACGGCCGGCAACCAGCCAAGTCTGCAACTGAACAATCAATTGAATATTTGTTCGAAATCTTCTTAATTATATCCGAGAACGAGGGTGAAGTCGAGAGAACAGAGAGAACGGGCTAGAAAGGCGCATAGTGGCACCTCTCTGGCCCCCTGGAAGCCCCCCGCTCTTTCCCAATGCGCATCTTGACAGACAACCACTTCGTATGGTATCTAATCAATAAGCCAACGCAACCGGTTGCGTAAGGAAACCGACCGGTAGGGAGCGACCGAGCGATGGATCGCAGCGTAGCGATCGGTCGAGCGAGCAACGAGAGAGCGGCAGGGGGTCTCCGATGACCACACAGGAGCAGCACACGGCAAGCGCCGGCTCGAACGAGCCGCGACCGGCGGGTGGGCAGTCCAGCCGAGCGGCTGTCGAGCTAAACACCACGCGGCCCACGCTGGCGGAAATCGCCCGTCGGGCGGGTGTCAACAAATCCACCGTCTCGCGTGCCCTGCGTGACGACCCCTCGATTCCGCAAGCCACGCGCCAGCGCATTCAGGATCTGGCCGCGCAGCTCAACTACGTGCCCAACGCCAGTGCCCGCCATCTCAACCACGCGCGCACCGACACAATCGCCCTGGTCTCGCGCGCGCTCAATCTTGATACTGGGGCTGGCAACGCTGATCCCTTCCTGGTCGAACTCCTCGCCGGTATCGCCGACGAGGCCGCCAGCTATCACCTCGACGTCCTCCTGGTACGAGCCGAAGAGGGAGAGCGCGAGCTAAGCGTCTATCAGCGCATTCTGGGAGGACGGCATGCCGACGGCGTGATTCTCACCGATCTTCGCCCCAACGACCACCGCCTCAGCTACCTCTGTCGTCAGCGCTATCCGCACGTGCTCTTTGGTCGTTCTGCCGAGGATCTGGCGGAGGCTCGTCTCTACCCCTATCCCTGGGCCGAAGTTGACAATCGGAGCGGGGCCAGGATCGGCACAGAGCACCTCATCAGCCTGGGACACCGGCGCATTGCCTTCATAGGCGGTGGTGACACCTACCACTGGGAGCGCGATCGGCGAGCTGGCTATCGTGAGGCTCTGGCTCAGGCCAACCTACCCTACGATCCACGCCTGTGCATTCCAAGCGGGATCTCCCAGAAGGACGGCTACCTGCTCACCCAGCAACTGCTTTCCTGGGAAGAGCCGCCGACGGCCATCTTTGCCATCAGCGACGTGCTCGCTGTCGGCGTGATGCGAGCTGCCCTCGATGCTGGCGTCCAGATCGGGCCGACCTTCTCGGTCATCGGCTTTGATGGTCTCGGGCTTGGCTCCTACCTGACCCCTCCGCTCACAACGCTACGCCAGCCTATCAATGAGGTGGGGCGCATCCTGGTACGCCTGCTGTGCGCCGTTCTGCGCGCTACCCCACCGGAAGAGCCACACGTTTTTCTGCAGCCGGAGCTGATCGTGCGCGCCTCAACGCGTGGCTCCTGACAAGCGAGATCAAGCCAAGCGTAACCGCTATCTTCACGTCTGGTAGCCAGAGAAGCAAGACCAGTATCATTGGACAGGAGAAAAGAACCGTGTACGAAGAGCAGCAAGAAGGGCCAGCTCTCGAGGCGCAACCTGATGGGAAGCGCTTCTATGCCCTCAGCGGCAGGCGCCTCTATAGCATCGCCACCCTGGATGGTCGCTTTCCCGACCTGGGCTGGCACCAGCCAGGCGAGATGGGTGGTCTGTGGGCGCCGCCACTCAAGCTGCTTGACGGCTACTGGTTCGCGCTGCGCCTGCCTGCAAGCGAGGAAATCCTCTGGCTCACCAGTCCCGAGCGCTGGCAATGGACAGCCTCCGGTGTGTCACTCAGCTACACGCTTCCGGCCCTGGGCCTTTCTATCGAGCGCAACGAATGGATCGTGCCCGATGAAAGCGCCCTTGTGATCCAACTGACCTTCAGAGCGCAGCCTGGAGCCGATCGCCAGTGGCAGTCGCAGACAGGCGGGGGGCAGCCACACTTGCTCTGCGGCCTGGTGGTACGCAGCGACCTGCATGGGGCCTGGATGGCCGAGGAACGCCTCGGCTGGCACGACGGGGAAGATCTGGCCGAGTATGATGAGGAACTGGCCGCCGTCGTGCTGCGCGATGCGCTTCACCCCAGGTGGACAGCCTGCGTGGGAGCCACGGTCTCTCCTCTTGCCTGGCAGGTAGGTGATGCTATTTGGGGACCGGAGCGCACCGGCGGGCGCGGCACCGGCGCCGCGCGCTGGTATCGCTGCCAGGTCTCTTGCGCCGGGCCTGCGCAGCTCAGTTTCCTCATCACCGGCCCCCACCCCGCAGGCAATGCGGGGTCGGCTGCCGCCCTCGTCGCCCGCCTGACACGGGGGGAACGCGTCTCAGGCGGCTTGACACCAGCGCTCGTCGAAGCTCAGCACCGCGCCCGTGTCGAGTTTCTCTCCCCGTTCGAGCGCTGTGCCCTCTCTTCGCCCGACCTGGCCTTCAACGAGGTCTTCGCCTGGTCCAAGGTCAATGCTGCTCGTCTGCTACTGGAGGTGCCAGGCGTTGGCAGCGGCCTGATGGCCGGCCTACCCGATTTTCCCTGGTGGTTCGGCTGCGACACGGCCTATGGGGTGTTGCCACTGCTGCCCAGCGGACAGACCGCGGCTGCCGTGGCCAGCCTGCGGACCCTGGCAGCCTTCGGCAAACGCTGCGACCCCCACGGCGCTGTACCTCATGAAGTGCTCCCCTATGGCCAGGTCTGGGCGAGCGGCAATCTGGTGGAGCTGCCGCTCTTTGTGCGCGCGCTCTACCACACCTATTGCTGGACGGGGGACCGTGGCCTGCTCAGAGAACTGTTCCCCTTCTGTCTGCAGGCACTGCGCGCCTGGCCGCTGGCCGACTGCGAGCGGCGCGCCAGCCTGGTCCCCCATGGCAAGAGCATTGTGGAGACGCCGGAGATGGCTAGCGATGATGTGCAGGCGCTGGATGTGGCCGCTTATCTGGCGGAGGCCCTTGACTGCCTCGCCACCCTGGCCACCGAACTGGACGACCCCGAGCTGGCCACCGACCTGCGCCAGCGCGCCGCGCAGACGCGCGCCCATGTGCGCGACGCCTGGTGGTTGCCACAGGCGAGCCTCTTCGGCGATCTCTACGCCTCCCCCCGTCATCTGCGCCGGCATCAGGCAGCTCTGGAGGCGCGGGCTATGGCAGCCTCCCGCGCCTCGGAGGAGGCAGAGGCTCAGGCCCTGCGGGAAGCAGCGGCGGCCCTGGAGCAGGCCCTTGAGGAGCGAACCTCTTTCTCCAGCTCCGGCCCAAGCGAAAGCAATCCCGAGAGCGAGGAGGCTCCTCGCCCCTGGCTGCTGTACCATATGGTCCAGGCCCTGGCCCTGGATGCCGGCCTGCCCTCGCTGGCTCAGGCCGAGGCCCTGCTCTCGCGCCTGGAAGGGCCCGAGTGGCAGGAGAGCTGCGGCCTGGTGCTCAATGCCCGGCGCAATCGGGCCGTCATGACCTTGCCCACGGGAGCACTGGCCGTCGGCGCGGCTCGCTACGGTCGTCCCGATCAGGCTCTGGCCTGGATGCAGCGCATGAGCACGGCCTTCGGCCTAGCCTCACCAGGTACGCTCAGCGAGTACGCTCCCGACAAGGGGTGCTTCCTGCAGCTATGGTCGAGCTACGGCATCGTCTGGCCCGTGGTGCATTACTTCTTTGGTCTCCGTCCTCAGGTGGCCACACGCCGTCTGCTTTGTATTCCCCAGCCACCCCGCGCCTGGCCTCGGGCCACACTACGTCGTGTTCCTCTGGCTTCCGCTTCTCTCGATGTCGAGCTGACCGTAGAACCGGATAGCCTACAGGTACAGCTGACGATCAGCGAGCCGGATTGGGAGCTGCTGCCCGGCCTGGCGCTGCCGCCCGATCAGCGCATTCGCGAGGCTCGTCTGAACGGCAGGCCGGTGACGCTCCAACCAGCCCAGCTCACCGGGTTCGAGGAGCGTACCATCTGGCTCGCCCCGGCCTTGCAGCAGACAACCGCCTATGAGCTGCTGGTGCGCTGGTCCCCTTCTGGCGCCGCGGCTGGTCTGTAGGAGGTGAGCCTGAGCTGGTCTGTACTTCTCTTATCTGTTAGCCTGAATCAATTATCTTTAATGAATTTTTCTTGCAATGATGCAAGAACTATAAGCAGTTAACTGCTGCATCGTTGTTCATTTCGTTCCCCAGTCCGCCCTATGCAGGCCAGACTGGCCGAGGCAGCTTGCTCCGTCTCGGAGAGACAGGCAGACAGACAGACAGCCGCAAGCCTTCAGCGTGCCGGCCGCCTGATCTGGCCTGACAGGGGGATCGGTAGAGCAGCCGATGAGAGCAAACAAAGGAGTTCGTCCATGCCAAGCAAAGCAAGAAGAAGGAGCCTTTGGAGTATTCTGATGGCTCTCACGCTGGTGGCCCTCCTCACCGCCTGTGGTGGTAGCAGCAGCGGAGGAACCAGCAGCGGGACCAGCCCCAGTGTTGCAGGTCCCAAAAATGGCCTCGTGCGCTGTCCGAGCAACACTAACACGACAGCCGCCAGTCCCGAAACCGGCCAGATCCACCTGGTTGTATCTGGCTGGTCCTCGACGCCGGCGGAGGACGCCCTGGTTAAGCAGGGTCTGCAGAATTTTGAGAAGCTGCACCCCAACGTGACCGTGACCTGGACGCCCATCCCCGGCGATTACGCCACCAAGATGCGCGCCAATGTGGCCAGCGGCAACGTGCCCGATGTCTTCTATCTGCAGCCGCCGATGGCTCAGGAATACATCCCCGCCGGCAAGCTGCTCAACCTCAGCCCCTACATGGCGCGCGACCACGTCTCGCCTTCGACCTACTACCCGTCGTTGATGCAAGCCTTTGACTGCGCCGATGGCACGGTCTTTGGTATTCCCAAAGACTGGAACTCGCTCGGTCTCTTCTATAACAAGACGCTTTTCCAGCAGGCCGGCCTCGGCGACCCTTCCAACTGGACCTGGGACGATCTGAAGAATGCGGCCCAGAAGCTGACGAAGCGCGGCAGCAGCCCGGCTAACAGTGTCTATGGCATCGCGCTGCCCGCCGATGCCTCGCGCTGGGGGGCCTTCCTCTTTGCCAACGGCGGTCAGATGGTCTCCGCCGACGGCAAGCAAGCCCTCTTCAACAGTCAGGCCGGCATCCAGGCGGCGGAGTTCTACACCTCCTTCGAGCTGAACCATACTGGCGTCATGCCCGGCGATGTCGGCGCCAGTTGGGACGGCGACGCTTTTGGGAAGCAGCAGGTGGCCATGACGCTGGAAGGCGGCTGGATGATTCCCTTCCTGACCCAGAACTATCCCAAGGTTCAGTATGGAATCGCACCGTTGCCCATCGGGCCGAGCGGCAAGCGCGGCAACTTGCTCTACACGAATGCCTGGGCGGCCTACTCCGGTACAAAGTATCCCGGCATGGCCTGGGAACTGATCAAGTATATGACTGGCGCCGAGTATCAGACGCAGGTGTTGCATAACGGCTTTGCCCTGCCTACCCTGACCTCGCTGGCGAACGATGCCTACTTCCAGCAGAATCCCGGGGTCAAGGTCCTGCAGGACGGCGCTTCCTACGGTCAGCCCGACTTCTACGGTGTGGCCGATACCGAGATTCACAACGACGTGAGCAACGCCCTGCAGTCCATCATGCTCGGTAAGCAGTCGGTTGCCGCCGCCCTGAATGCAGCGGCCCAGAAGGCCAACACCTGGATTCAGCAGAACGTTGCCCCCTAATCCGGCCCTGGTTGCTAGCGCCCTGATCCAGCGAAGAGCAGGAGAGTGGGCAGGGGAGGTCAGGGGAGGTCAGGGGAGGTCAGGTCAGGCCCAGACAGGGATCCTGCACAGGCCACGCCCTGACCTCTTCCTGAATCCACCACTCTCCCGCCTCCTGAGAGCGAGCGGCGAGTAGTCCCTCTTCATCCGGCTACAGACAAAGGAGCCTTGATCATGCAAGTGGCAGCAAGGAAAATCCAACCGGGCGGTCCACCTGGGGCAGGTCGCGGCCTGCCTTTCAAGATCAATCGACGCAAGCTGACCGAGATCCTGACCGCCTATACCTTCCTGGCACCCTACCTCTTTGTCCTGATCGTCTTTACGCTGATCGCCATCGTCACGGCTCTGACCCTGAGCTTCTTCTACGTCGACTTCGGCTTCACCACGCCGATCTTCTACGGCCTTCGCAATTACCTGAACATCTGGTACGACCTGACACATGATGGCGATTTTGCGGTGGGGCTACGCAACTGCGTTGAGTACACAATTGGGGTGGTGACCCTGCAGACGATTCTGGCCCTTTTCCTGGCCCTACTGCTCAACCAGAAGGTGCGCGGACGGGGCATCTTTCGCACCCTCTTCTACCTGCCGGCCATGACCTCCTCGGTGGCTATCTCGCTGATTTTCTATTGGCTCTACCAGCCTCAGGGAGGCATCAACTATCTGCTCTCGCTGCTCCACATCCAGGGGCCGGCCTGGCTGGAGAATCCCACGACGGCCCTGCCCGCCATCATGCTGCTCAACATCTGGACCACCGCCCCGACCTTCATGCTGATGTACCTGGCGGCCCTGCAGGATATCCCAGCGACGCTTTACGAAGCCGCCCGCGTCGACGGGGCCAATCGCTGGCAGATGCTCTGGAAGATCACCGTCCCCCTCCTGCGTCCCACGACCTTCGCCGTGGTGGCCCTCGGCTCGATCGGGGCCTTCCAGATGTTCGATCAGGCTTTCGTGATGGAGGGAGCCAACGGGGCCCCGCTGCGCTCAACGCTGACTGCCGCGATGGTCATCTACGACACAGCCTTTCAGAAGTCGCTGATGGGACTGGCTTGCGCTCAAGCCTTTGTTCTCTTCATCATCATCTTCGCTGTGACGCTGCTGCAGAAGCGCTACATTGATGTCAACATCCAATATTAGCGCGTGTGAGTGGACCAGCAGGCAGAGAGACAGGCGGACAGTGCAGAGCGCGTCTGATCTGTCCTCTAGTGAAAAGAGAGGAGCAAGAGCAATGAGTACAATCGGAGGCGTCGCCAGAGCAGAAAGGGTACCGCTGTCGACCGCTGCCGTCTCCATGAAACGTCGGCCTCCGTTGCCACTGCAACCGGGTCAGATCCTTCTCTACATCGTGCTGATCGGCTACGGACTATTCTCGCTGGCCCCTTTCCTGTTCGCTTTTTCGTCGTCTTTCAAGACCTATGCACAGGTACTGGCCTGGCCACCAAGCCTCCTGCCTAATCCGGCCACGCTCGACAACTACCGTTTCATCCTGAGCGGGGCCCAGCTCTTTCCGCGCTACATTCTGAACTCGATCATCTATGCGGGCGCCGTGACAGTCCTGAATGTGCTGCTAGCCTCGATGGCCGGCTACGCCTTCGGACGCATGGAATTTCCCGGCAAGAACTTCTTTTACCTGCTGACGCTGGCGGTCCTGATGATCCCGACGCAGCTCATCCTGATTCCGAAGTTCCTGGTGGCCTATACTCTGCATTTGACCGACAACTACGGTGGTCTGATCGTGCCAGCGATGGTGGCTCCCACCTCGGTCTTTCTGATGACGCAGTTTCTGAAGACGCTGCCGCGCGAGCTGGAGGAGGCGGCCCTCATCGATGGCTGTTCACGCTTTCGCGCTTTCTGGCAGATTATCTTTCCTTTGGTGCGCCCGGCGGTCACGGTGGTGGCCCTGCTTTCGTTTCAGGGGGCCTGGAACGACTTCCTCTGGCCGTTGATCGTGATGTCTCAGCAGGACAATTATACCCTGACAGTCGGTTTGGCTTTCTTCAAAGGCAACTATGTGACACAATACAATCTGGTACTGGCAGGAGCGATGATTTCGATCGCGCCGCTAGTGATCATTTTCTTCATTTTCCAGCGCTACTTTATCCAGGGTCTGGCCACTTCGGGCCTGGCCGGCAGATAGAGAGAAGGCCCACCTAGAAAGGATGTTCGCAGCACCATCATGATGAAGTCTACACACGATCCGGAACATGCTGCTCTTCTCGTCCGCTGGTTAGAGCGCGGGCGTGCCTGGCTGGATGAGCTACAGACGCCCGGCGGCCTGCACGCCAGCAGCGCTGCCGATCAGTATCCGGCCCTCTACGGGCGAGATACGCTCTGGTCGATCTTGCTGGTTTTAGAGGCCGCGCGGCTGCGTCCTGGCGACAGCGCGCTGGCCAACTGGGCCGCAGCCTTCGCTGCCCACGGCTTGCAGGCTCTGGCGTCGACCCAAGGGACAACCGAGCGAGACGAGAACGAGGAGCAGCCGGGCAAGATCATTCATGAGTACTGGCCGGAGCCGCGCCGCTGGCTAGCCAGTGAGTGGCCGCTGTGGGAGGGCCGCTACTACGGTTCGGTGGACGCGACCTATCTCTTCTTGATCACCGCAGCGACCGTCTGGCAGCAAGTCGAGGGTGGGCGACAGGTGATCGAGCGGCTCTGGCCGCATGTCATGGCGGCGCTTGACTGGACACTGAAATACGGTGATGTTGATGGCGACGGCCTAGTCGAAGTTCTGCCACGCCAGCCCCGCGGCCTTGGATTGCGCAATCAGGTCTGGAAGGATAGCAACGACGCCCTGCTGCTTGAGGATGGCGCCCCTCCCTCGCCGCCGGTAGCCTGGGTTGAGCTGCAGGGCTACGCTTTGGCCGCCTTTCGTGAGATACGGCCCCTGCTACAGGAAGCAGGAGGCGAGACCGCCCTCCTGCGTGAGCTGGAGGAGCGCATGGAACGTCTGCGCCGTGGTCTGCCGCGCTTCTGGCTGCCAGGAGAAGGCTGTCCGGCGATGGCTCTTTCTCCGGAGAAGCAGGCCATTCCTCTGGTGGCTTCCAATATGGGACATTTGCTCTGGTGCGCTGCTCTGGAGGAACCCTACGCTTCCCGGACAGCCGAGCGCCTGTTGCAGCCCGATCTGCTCACTCCCTGGGGTATCCGCACGCTCTCGCGTAGCTCCTACGCCTTCGATCCATATTCATATCACCGTGGGACCGTCTGGCCTTTTGATAACGCGATCATCGCTTCGGCTCTCTGGCGCATGGGGCGACGGGACCAGGCTCGCCTGCTCAGTCAGCGTCTGTTGGAAGCGATCGCCCTCTTCGATTCGCCGGTGGAACTCTACTGCGTTCTGCCTCCAGAGTGGATTCTGACCCCCACAACTGGCGGGGCCGAGGCGCTGGCAGTCTACACACGTGCCTGCAAGATTCAGGCCTGGACAGCAGCCGCTCTAATGCTGGCCGCCGCGCAGCTTCTATCTGAAGCCAGCCGAGCAGAAAGTTGAGGGGAAGCTGATTGGTGGCACACACTAAGCCGCTACCCCGAGAGCAGCGTCGGTAGACGAGTGAGAGAGGGGCCACCGTCTGGCCTGTGGGAGAAGAAAGCCGTCGGCCTCCCTCCCAAGTGAGCTGTCCGCTGACCGCCACCGGTCAGCCTCTTGCTGCGCTCCAGTCGGTGGCCAGACCTCCCTGAGCCAGCACGTGCAGGGTAAAACGAGCAGCATTGTTCGCAGCCTTGCGTTGCCGCTGTTCCTCGCGCTCCTGTTTGAAGCCATCGGCCCAGTCGGCAATGGCTTTAACGAGAATCCAGTCGACTTTGTAGTGTTGTGCCGCAGCACACAGGCCGGCCCCCTCCATCTCGCCGCCGATGGCCTCCGGCTCCAGAGCCTGCAACTGATCGCGATACTCTCTGTCATTGATCAGCTTCTCGCCCGAGAGCATCAAGCCAAAATGGACACTCTGGCCCTTCCAGCTTTTTTTGCCACTCCTGAAACGGTCCAGCAGCAGCGGCGAGGCGGTCACCCGATCGCCCCGCAGGCGCACGCTGCGTTGACCTTCGCGGGCGACAACCGCCTGCAGCTCGTAGGCCAGGATCTGGCGCGCCACCAGGATGTCGCCAATGCGCTGCTCACCAGGCTTGAGGCCGAAGGCGATGCCAACCATGATGACCGCCCGTGGCCCCAGATGACGAATACCCTCGCTGACAGTCAGCAGAGAGCCACCAGCGCCCCCCTGCCCCATCTCGGACTGCACCATGAGCAGGCTGGTGCCGCCGACTTCGCCCAGGCGATAGTAGGTTTTCTGATCGACGTAATATCGCTCAGCCTGCGGGAAGAGCGCCAACACCGCCTGAGCTTCGACCTCGGTGACCGTCACAAGCAGCACATCGGCGCGCAGCCTGGGTTGCAGGGATGCCCTTCCCTCGAGTGAGAGCGCGGCCGACGGGGAAGAGGCGTTGGACTCTCCAGCCGATTCAGCGGTGGCAAGAAGGGAGGAGCGTGGCATCTGTACCTCGGTCACCTGGACCTCGAGAGGCTGGCGAGAGCTGAGCAAGGCTTCCAGTGCAGCAAAGAAAGTAGCAGGCTGCCCGTAGATCCCACAGATCAAAAACGGGGCACTGTCTCGATGTCGCGCCTCGATGAGGCGGAGCAACCGGTCGTCTTCAGCAGGAGCCTCCGGAACTACATAATAAATGCTGCTGCGGCTAGTCGCGCTCAAGAGGCGAAGCACTGCCTCTTCCTGAGTAGGAGATCCTACCACAATCAGATCCTCGTTCAGCTCCCACTCCAGGATCTCACGCAGCGGGTAGGAAAATTCTAACAGGTCGGGGAAGCTGGGGAGGAGAACACCGGCTTCCAGGCTGCCAAAGAGCTTCAAGAGGAGAACCTCATGTCCGTGGGTATGCTCTTTCAGCTTTTCCTTAAGGTAGACCTCGCTTTCACGGCCAAGCACGAGCTGGCAGAGCCGTTCTGGATTGACATCCTGGCTGCTAAAGGCTCGCTCCAAGAGGACATCGATACCGCTGACCAGAACAGTGTCAAAGTAGCCCTGCTGGCAGAGACGAGCCAGTGAGCGATAGCCGTCCAGGTTCGGGGAGTTCTCTCTCAAAGCGAGACCTTGCGCCAGCACTCCGAGACGATCACGGGGGCCAAGCTGCTGCAAGTAAGCACGGAAGTCGCTCCAGCTTTCGCTTTGACAGATTGCCCGACGGACCTCGGCAGTCAGGCTGGCAGCCAGGGTGATGACCATGCGATAGGATCGCTGCCCCTGCCGCTTGCGCAGCCCGAGAAGCCGGGCCAGTCGCGCTAGAGCAAGTGGTGGTCTCTCCATCTGGATTGTTTCCTCCTCTCTGCGGCCCCACACTGCGGCAACCCCGCCTCCTTCTGGGGAGATGGAGCGGCCTATACGCAGATCGCCTCTCTCCCTCGAAAGATGCGGGGAAGAGAATGCCGCGCTCTTGCTGCGGCTAAAAGACGAGCGCTGTCCCATACTTCAGGACGCGCAACGCCTCCAGGCGCAACACATCAGGGAAGAGAGCTTTATAGATGGCACAATTTGGTGATCGGACATCGAGTCGTCCGGTGAGATGATAGGTTAAAGCAGGACAGCCACCCGCGCACCAATAGCGCCAGCGACAGGTCCGGCAGCCCTCTTTCTCATCGACCGCGACGGCGCGCAGTCCACCGGAGGGCAGACGCACCGCTTCTAGCGGGTCCTCAGCAGCGATCGTAGCAACCTGCTCCGTAAGCGCGGCATGACAGCGCGCTACGCCACCACGCTGATCGATCACGAGATAGTGGCGTCCCATGCCACAGGCATACGGGGAAGCGAGGCCAGGATGAGTCCGGTCGAGCAGGGCCTTCCACAAGCGACGACGGGGGAGGCGCCGCTCGATCACCGCAAAGGCAGCCCGCATGCCCGCAATCATCTCCTCTTCCTCAAATCCAAGATCATCAATACCAGGGGCAGGATTGTGCTCGCGATAGTAGCTCAACGAGAAAGGTAGATCGCGCTCCAGCAAATACTCCAGCAGAGTGGGCAAGGCCGCGAGATTGCGGCGCGAGACCGTCACGTTGACAGAAGGGGGCCATCTGGCGGCCAGCAAGCGATTGAGAGCGCGCTCAACGTAGGCGAACGAGCCTCGGCCATTCCCAAAGGGGCGTTGCAGGTCATGCTGCTGGCCGAGGCCATCGAGAGAGAGCATAACGGAGATACGGCGCTCTTTCAAGGCGGCAATGGCTTGTTCACTGAGGGCCACCCCGTTGGTGAGCAGGGAGGCCGTGACCTTCATCTGCGCCTGTGAACCTAACGTGAGGGCATAGTCGTGCAGCGCCAGCACCTGACGCAAGCGCAAGGTTGGCTCGCCGCCGGCATACTTCAGGTGCACTGCCTGATAGCCATGAAGCTGAGCCGAGCGGAAGACGGCCTCTACCGCCTGCCTGGCCGTAGCGTCGGCCATTGGCTCAGAACTTTTCTGCACATAGCAATACTGGCAAGCGAGGTTACAGGCATTCGTGACATGGAGCCAGGCAGAGAGCGTTCTGGCCCTGCTCTGCTGCTCCGAAGAGACGCTCTGAACTGGCTTCCTCTCCACGGGCAGCAGCAAGCCCAGGGCAACCAGCCAGTGCAGCAGCCCGAAGAGGGCTGCTGTGGGCACCTGTGGGAAAGCTCGGGCGACCTCGAGGGGCCTGGCTGGCTGCTCAAAGGAGCGGAGGAGGGCCAGAGCCTCTTCATCCAGGACGGCCAGGGTGGCCGACCAGTGCTCGGGATCGCAGACCAGCCAGCGTCCAGCAGCACACTCCTGCCAATAGAGGGAAACAGGCATATGCAGCGGATTCCAAGACTTCTCTCTAGACATCAGCGGCTGAGCTTGCCAGATGGGCAGTGCCATTTCCTGATGACCGGTCCCAGGCTCGTAATTACATTCATCAGGAGACCCGCACTCGCACTCGTCGAAGGTCTCAAAGCCGCAAGAGATGCTCTGGAGAAGATCAAGATCTACCCAGGCGTTCATTCCCGCGCGTCACCCCCTGACAGAAACAGACAGAAGGATCTCACTACAAAGCCTGTGGCACCAGCACGCGATCCCAGCGGATCAAAGGTCCAGGCCCTCTATCGCCTGACATTCTGTCGATCAGGCGAGCCACTAGCTCCCCTGGAGCACACTCAGGAATTGAGCGATTTCCTTACAGGCCTGGTACAGTTCCGGATAGCGCTCTGCCAGCTTGCGCTGATGCCAGCCTTCACTCACCAGGTGGGCTGCCTGAGGGATCTCTTGCAGAGGAAGGGAGAAGAGCCGTCCAAGCAAGCGGCGTTGTGCCTTGTGGTACTCCAGGACATTATGGCGAGCCATCCAGGCACAACTCTCCAGATAATGCTCAAAGGCCTCCTCCAGGCGGCCAGCAGCAAAGGCCAGGCTTCCCAACAACTCCTCACCCCGCCCAAGCAACAGGCGATAGCCTTCTTCCTCGGCGATCGTCCGCGCCTCCTTCCAGGCCGCCTGCGCCTCCTCCTCTCTTCCCAGATGGTGCAGAGCTTCCATCAGCTCTACCAGGCTGGCGGCCAGCTGATAGCGATCCTGCAGGTGTCGGGCATGCTCGCAGGCACACAGCAGATGCTCTGCAGCCTCCTGCCACTGCTCTCGTCTCAGGGCGACGCGCCCCTGATAGTACCGGCTGTTGATAAAGACCTCCTCATCGAAGCCGGTCACCAGGGTCTCGGCCTGCTTGAACAAGGCATCGGCCTCCTCCAGCTGCCCTTTCAGGAACGCCACCTGTCCCAGCCGAATGTAGGTCGCCGCTACCCCCGAGCGGTAGCCGACATGGGCATAGCACTCAAAGGCCCGGCGGAAATGCTCTTCTGCCAGCAAAAGGTCCTCGCTCTCCAGATAGATCATCGCCAGCGTGCTGTGAGAGAGGCCGACGGCCCGTTCATCCAGGCGCCCCTGGCGCCAGAGGTCCTCTCGTACACGCAACCCCATCAGGCAGTAGCGGAGGGCCTTTTCGATGTGCCCCCGGAGCCGATAGACGTTGCTGATGCTATTGAGCAGGTTGGCATACCAGGCCCGGCTCCCCCGCTTCTGATGATATTCCAGAGAGGCATAATAGCAGCGCAGCGCCTCCCGCCACTGGCCCAGACGCCGATAGACATAGCCCAGCTGGCCCTGCAACGTACTGGCCTCTTCCTCATCGCCCCGCTCCAGTGCCAGCGCCAGGCACTGTTCATAATAGTGAATGGTCTTCCGGAGCTGGTTTTGCTGCAAGGCACAGCGGGCCAACTCGTAGCAGAGCTCGGCCCGCTGCGCCGTTTGCCAGGCCGGATCGGCCTCTTGCTGCAAGCGTTCGAGCAGCACCTGGGCCTGGGCCGGCTGCTCCTCGATGCGCAGCAGCCTGGCTTCCCAGAGAGCCAGTCGCCAGCGCTGCACAGGCGTTAGGTGCAGCTCAAACTCACGCACCGTCTCCAGCAGCATGCGTGCAAAGCCACTGCGCCAGCCGAGCGTTGCAAGACCAAAGAGGCGCCGGAAGTATCCCAGTCCCTCTTCCAGGTCCAGGGTGAGCCGATGATAGAGCAGCTCGACCCGGCTAGCCTGCCATTGCTGTTCCGAGAGGGCCTGCTCGTTCTGCTGCTCGTAGTAGCTGATCACGGCTCGACTCAGCTCGCGGCGGAAGCGCCTATCGGGGTCCTGTCGCTCCCAGCAATAGAGTACCACCAGACGGCGCATCTCATCGTGCAGCGCCAGCTCATCGCCTTCGCCGGCAGCCCGCACAAACGAGAGCTGCCGCAGGGCTGCCAGCCACTCTTCAACAGCGCTCTGCCCGTCGGTTTCCGTCAGCTTGACCTGGCTCAGCACCCAGGAGAGCAGAGGCGCAGACAGGCGATGATAGATATGGGCCAGCAGCAAGATTAGCCAGTTAAGGGGGCGTTCCAGATCGTTGATGCGCGCCACGAGCTGCTCCTCAAAGCGATCTGGAGGGAAGGCAACCAATTCCTCCAGCCTCAGCAGGCGCCTGGCCAGCAGATCACAGGCCAGACCGACCACAATCGGACGACCCCCAGTCAGGGCATAGAGGTGCTCCACGAACTGGGCCTGGCGCTCTGCCGAAGGAGCAGGCTCTCCCATCCCGGCAGATTCCCCGCTCGCCTCAGCAGCCCCCTCAGACAGGTCAGCCAGCTCGCGGGCCAGATAGCGGCGCACCTCCTCGGGAGAAAAGGGAGGCAGCGCCAGCTCCAGCGCCTCCCTCTCGCGTCCGCGCCAGGTCGGCTGCTGCCAATCCAGTGCGTTGCGTCCAGCCAAGAGCACTTTGACTCGTGGCAGGCCATAGTGCTCGGGGAAGAGCTGCCCCAGGCTCATCACCGCCACCTGGGGATTGCGCTCGACCAGCTCAAAAGTATCGAAGACGAGGAGCAAGGACGGTCCATCCTCGGGCAAGAGTGGCAGCAACTCCTGCACGTCGCGCGCCAGCGCTTCCGAGAGGCTATCACGAATACGGATATCGGCCACATCTTTTTCAGGATAGAGGCTGCTAAGATAGCCCTGAGTAGCAAACGACTCGAGCGTCTGAGCAAAGGTCCGCGCCTGCCACTGCGGATAGGCTTCTTGAAGGCGCTCGACCACCCGGCGCGCGATCAACAGGCGATCTCGATCAGCGACGCGGAAGAAATCCACCTGGACCACGGCCAACTGAGGAAAGCACTGGCGCGCCTGCGCCACGCAGGCCCGCAGCAGCCAGGTTTTGCCAACGCCTCCCCGCCGAGCGGGGTCTGGCTCGGCATCATGGATAGCGAGAATCCAGGGAGCGTCGGACTGACAATCCGTAAGCCAGCCGAGAAAGAGCGCCAGTTCACGCTCTCGCCCGAGAAAGGTCTCGGGTACCCCTTGACGTTGCATCGCACGACTCCCTCACCCTAGTGTTCCAGGGCTTGCAACCCTGTGAGGAAGCCCTGAGCATGCTCTCCCAGGGCTTCCTGGAGTTCCTGGTCCTGACGAACCTCTTCAACAAACTGCACGCGCGCCTCCGCGGCCTCCATACTGAGCAGCGCGAGCAGCTCCTGGATGCCCTGCGTAAGAGCTGCCGGCTCAAGACAAAAGGCGCTATGATAAAGCCATTCGCGGAGATAGCGACTGCGATCGGAGCCGCTCACCTGGCTGGCCAGGCGCTGGTTGAAGGCAGCCAACCAGCGATGCAGGGCGACCACCTGTTCCGGCTGCTCGCTCTGGAAGGTGAGCAAGAAGAGCCGGCGGACTGGCCCTTCGACCGCATAGCCGGCCCGGTCTAGATGCCAGCGAACCACTTCTGTCTTCGCGCCCAGCTCGCGCGGCAGAAAGAAATAGGCTAAGAGGCTTTCTCGCACCCATTGGGGAGCGAACTGCTCAATCAGCTCTTGCAGCAAGAGGAGATTAAAGCGCCGGGGAACCGAGAGCAGGCGGAGCAACTCCTCATAGGCCGGAACCTCCTCCGGCGAGAGCTGGCGCAGAATTCCCTGGCGGATCACGCGCTCCCTCAGCAGGTGAAGCCCCTGGAGCTGATCGGCCGGCCGCAGCAGATTGAGGCCCCCCCGAATGGCCTGGGTCAGGACCTCCAGCGCCAGTGGGTAGCCCTGCGTCCAGGAGTAGAGCAGCTCCCGCACCTCGGGCGCCAGAGCGAGGCCCGCCTTCTGGAGATAGATGTCACAACTGGAGCGATCGAGCGGTCCCAGCTCCAGCGCTGTGATCTTACGAGCTACTGAGCGCTCGCCTTGGAAGGGCACCAGGCGCGAGGCCGCCAGGACCACAAAGAGGGTATACTCTTTCACGATCTCGCGCAGCAGGGCCTCCAGCGAACGCACCTCGTCCTCATTGCCAGCATCCACCGCATCGACGAGCAGAACCGCCCGTCCCCGCTGAGCCAGCAGGTGCAGTGCTCGTACCGCACTCCACTCGTTCGGGCCAGGCTCTCCCGAGAGCGTTACCTGCGCTCCCACCGCACGGCTGTGGGAGCGCCCCACCGCCTCCACAATCTGGCGTGCCAGAGAACGCTCCTTCCGCCCCGCCTCTGCCCAAATACAGGGGACGTCGGACGCCTGACAGCGCCGCTGCACCTGGCGGAGGAGGGCCGTTTTGCCGATACCACGCACTCCACAAAACTCCACCACAGGCGTGCGCAAGAGCCGCTGTCGATCCTGCAACGTCTGCAGGGCCTCTTCAATCACCTGCAGTTCTCGCTCTCTGTTGACGAAGGAGTCACTTTCCATGCCTTATCTCCAGCAGTAATACTTATACAGCAAGACTACTCTTCGCGAAGGAGCCGACGTAACGAGCCTACCTGCTCCCTAAGCATGGACAATTCTGAGGTTATCAGCTGAAAACCCTGCTCTGTTTGCTGCTGAAGCAAGCTGAGTTGTCCCAGAACGGAATGGAACAGCTCTTGAATCTCGTGCCTCTCCTTCTGGGCAGCGGCTCGCTCACTATTTATTTTACGCAATTCACTAAGAATATCGAGAAAATTGCTTATATTGGTAGGCATTGATGACTTAAGGTGCCAGAAGATAGCTTTCAAGAAGTTCTCATACTGACCATCCCAGCCAGTAAGATAGAGCGACTGGCGAGCCTGGAAGATCTGGGCCATGCTCGACTCTGCGGGAGGCAATTCCTCATTGACGAACCAGGTTGAGCTGAAGCCTCCCTCAGGAGAGATCAAATCGATCAACCCGGCATCCCAGAGAGGGTCAAGGCCAATGACCAGAATGTCGCCTTTCAGCGCCTGCTGGAGATATTCCTTTAGCCTGGCGTAGCGATCGAGGTAGAAACGCTGACGTCTGGCATCGTAGACACGGGCCACCAGGTCGCCAAAGACCTTGATGACGCGACAGAGCCGCCGCTCGGGATGCAGTAACCATTCTTCATAGCTGCGTCCTGGGATAAAGACCTCATAGTGCCGTCCTTCCCTCATCTCTACCCGACTGAAAGCCTGCTCCAGCAGGTCATCGATATTCGTAGTAACGATTTCACTGAAGTACTCTTCCTTGACGAGCTCCGCCAGGCAGAGATCAGCGTCGGTAACAGTGACGTCGCGCAGGGCCCTCTGGAAGATTAACTCGAGGTCGCGCTCGCTAAAGGAGTGCTCGTTTAGGACGCGGTAGCACTCGCCAAAGGCTTTGGGTCTGCTCAGCCTCTCAGGGCTGCGCGGGCTGAAGCCCATGACTATCTCTTGCAAGGCCGAGCTTGGGCGGTAAAAGGCACCGGCTCGCGCCCCCAGCACGAGGATGATCCCGGAGCCACTTTGCTTACGGATGTCTAGCAGCTTGGCTATCTCTGGAATGCTAGACTCACTGGAATCTCGTCGGGGCATGATCGTCTTTCTCCCTCTGCCTGCTTTCTCTTCATGCCTGCTTGCCGGTGGACTGAGTCACGATGCTATGCTTCCACTATCCTTCCGCCGTCCCTCATCCCAGCCCGTCCCCAGGAAGTGGCCCCTTTCGCCCGCAATGAGATCCCTCGCCCACACGCTTTTTCCCGCCCAGTCTCCCGCTTTAACTAGTGGCGTCCTTTCCACCTGGCAGAACGGGGTCTTTCCCCGCCTGCCAGGTACACCAGACTCCGCATGAGCAGGCAGGTCCTATTGACTGGCTCTCTGATCTCCATCTCACTCTCTGTTGCTTCAATCTAGAGACAGAGATCACCTTCTTATATATTGTGTTAGACATTAGCAGTTCTGTCAACCATTAGCGTATCAATTATACTGTGGGAAGCGACTCTGGCTGGTAATTTCTTTTCCTTGTATAGGATCCTATCAGCGATTTATTATATAGTAAAAAACTCTCGATGACAGTCGTGGGAGGGACGTCACTTAAAGCGCAACCCGGCCAGCCGCAAACAGCTCCACGCTGTGCTGGCGTCCTTTGAACACAAACAACTGCCTATCGCCATTGAAGCAGCAGAGGCTGGCAGGTCCAAGTCCATCTTTCTCCAGACAGAGGGGCTTTGCTTTCTCAGTCAATAGAAGCAGCGAAGGAGGCAGCGGGAGAGGGTCACAGGTTGCCAGGAGGATCTCAGATGAGATTCAACAAGAAGATATAAAAGAGTTATTCCCGAAAAGATCGTTCTGCCCTGGATCCCCCAAAAGGAGGCGGGAGCAGCGTTGGTGCGCTGCTCCCCTCGCTCTGGTAGTTGGTTGGTGTTGGTAGCTTCTGCCAGCCTGTTAGCATTGTCCCACCGCCGCCGCCACCGCTCGGCGGGGTGAGTCCCGACGAGCGCTTGCAGGCAGGCGAGGGTCAGCGTTTCCGCAGGAACGCAGGTATATCGATCACATCGCTCGCTGGTCCGCGGTTGCCGCGCGGCAGATCGGAGATCTTCGGATCGAGGCGTCGAATCTGGCGCTGCGGACGCTGCTCAGGGCGCTGCAGCGGGCGGGCCTCCGGCTCGGGGACCGGCAGGCGCCCATGAGCGGGCGTTTCCAGCTCCTCATCCTCGCCCTCGAAACCCTCGCCGTAAGCATCGCCGCGCAGCTCGGCGGCCAGCTCGCGACCGCGCTGGGTGCGCGCATGCTCTCCTGCCAGGGGACCGGGGCCGGTCGGGGCATTGGCGATATTGAGGGGTGGTGTGGCCGGCAGCGGCGTGTAACCCGTATAGCCCTGAGACGAGCTGTGCGGGGCCGCCGGCGCCGGCTGGCGCAAAGGGGAGCCTCCTCCCGAGACCCCATTGCTCCCCAGGCCCGCCGGCTGGTAGAAAATGCTACGGTTATATTCCAGCCGGCCCGTGCCGGTCGAGGACTGGCCGCGCACCGCATCAAAGCCGGTGGCGATCACAGTAATCTTGATCCGCCCATCGTAAGCCGGATCCTGCACCGCGCCGAAGATAATATTGGCCTCGGGGTGGGCCGCGCGACTGATCACATCGGCAGCCTCCTGGACCTCGAAAAGCGTCAGGTCGGTGCCGCCGGTAATGTTGAAGAGCACCCCGCGCGCGCCACTGATATCGATGTCGAGCAGCGGGCTGGCAATAGCCATCTGAGCGGCGTCGATAGCGCGCGTCTCGCCGCTCGCCTCGCCGATCGCCATCAGGGCCGAGCCGGCAGCGGACATAATCGTCTTCACATCGGCAAAATCCAGATTGATCAGTCCGGGCACAGTGATCAAATCGCTGATCCCCTGAATGCCCTGGCGCAGCACGTCATCGGCCAGGCGAAACGCCTCTGAGAGCGGCGTGCGCTTATCCGCAATCTGCAGCAGGCGGTCGTTGGGGACCGTAATCAGCGTATCCACGTGCTGCTTCAGGTTAGCAATGCCCTCCTCAGCCGTCTGTTGACGCTTCTTGCCCTCGAAGCTAAAGGGGCGGGTGACAACCCCTACCGTAAGCGCCCCAACCTCGCGAGCGATCTGCGCCACGATGGGGCTGGCCCCGGTGCCGGTCCCGCCGCCCATACCGGCGGTGATAAAGACCATGTCGGAGCCTTTCAGCGCCTCATACAGCTCCTCGGCACTCTCCTCGGCTGCCTTGGCCCCCACGCTAGGATTCCCTCCCGCACCGAGGCCACGGGTCAGCTTGTCGCCGATACGGATATGCTTCGGGGCTTGTGTCAACAGCAGGGCCTGAGCATCGGTATTGACAGCGATGAACTCGATGCCCACCATATTGGCCTGAATCATGCGGTTGACCGCGTTGCTGCCGCCGCCACCCACCCCGATCACGCGGATCTGGGCGAAGCCTTCAACCTGATGTTGTCCCATTGGTCCCATATATTCGTGGCCCCCTTTCGAGCCTGTCACAAGTTCTCTCGCGCCGCTCACCGCGCACTCCCTCCTTCTTTCCTGCTTTCCTTCCTTCGCCCTTGCCTCCATCCACCTGCACCCTCCGCCCTCGCCCTCGCCTTCGGGCCAGGCGACCAGAAGCGACCGGCCGGCGGGCAGTGGGCAGCCCGCGAGGATGCGCGGTCCGGGTCTTGTCTCCTTTCACAGGCTCCCAAAGACTTACGGAATAAACGAACGTAGCCAGCGCCCGATGCGCGACAGCATATTGCTCCGCCCAGCCTGCTGCCCCTCCTCATCGTCGTAGGTCAGCGACGAATGAGTCAGGCCCCAGAGCAGCAGGCCGACGGCGGTCGCATAGGCTGGGCGACAGATCGAGTCGGCCAGGCCATGCAGGCCAAGAGGGACGCCGATGCGTGCCGGCAGATCAAGGATCTGCCCGGCCAGCTCCAGGATACCCGGAAGCTCGGCAGTGCCACCCGTCAGCACCAGGCCAGCGGGTAGCAGCCCATCGTAGCCCGACTTCTTAATCTCATCATGCACCATCTCGAAGAGTTCTTCAACACGCGCCTGGATGATCTCCGCCAGCAGCTTGCGCGGCACCAGATCGTTACAGTCTGGCATGAACTGGGCGAGATCGATCATATCGTCGTCGTCGATAGCTGAAGGATCGCAATGCCCGTAGGTCACCTTCAGCTCCTCGGCAACCGCGAAAGGCAGGCGCAGGCCGATCGCGATATCGCTCGTAATCAGGTTGCCACCGATAGGCAGGACGACGGTGTGCCAGATGGCGCCGTCGGTGTAGATCGCGATATCGGTGGTGCCACCGCCCACATCCACGAGCACCACCCCCAGATCGGTTTCGCCATCGGCTAGCACCGCTTCCCCCGAGGCCAACGGCTCAAGCACCAGATCCTCAATCTCCACATGCGCCTTCTGAACACATTTGATCAAATTGTGGATCGAAGAGACGGAACCTGTGACGATATGCGTCTCTACCTCCAGGCGGAAGCCAGACATGCCGATGGGATTCTTGATGCCTTCCTGCCCATCAACGACATAACCGCGCGGAATGACGTGAATGATCTCGCGATTGGCCGGAATGGCAATCGCCCGCGCCACTTCAATCGCCCGGCAAATATCATTCTGAACGATATCGCGATGGCTCGGAGTAATGGCAACAAAGCCTTTGCTGTTCTCCGATTCGATATGGCTGCCGGCAATGCCCACGTAGGCCGTGGTGATGTGCTTGCCGGAGAGGCGCTCGGCACGGTCGATTGCTGCGGCGATGGAAGTAACTGTCTCCTCGATGTTGACCACCACCCCACGCCGCAAGCCCTGTGAAGGGCAGGTGCCAACGCCAACAATGTTCAGCTTCCCGTCGCGATCAAGTTCGCCAACGAGAACACAGACCTTTGTTGTTCCGACGTCGATTCCGACGATCACCCGCTCTTGCACGATCTAGCTCCTCATCGGGCGGCCTTGCTAGCTAGGGACACGCACCTGCGCTCTCTTTCTTGCCCGCGCACTTCCTCTCTCGCTCCCAGGCTGTTTTGGCTGGCTGATTGACTGGCTTTCTCTCTCGCCGTGCTTCTGTGCCACCCCTCTCGCCTCCCCTTTATCGCCGCTCTCGGGGCTAACGCGCCGCTTCTCCCTCACTGGCACATGCTTCCCTCTGCGCATTGCGTGTCCATCAGAGACGCACTACAGACCTTACCGTTTTCTTATGTGATCCTGCTCCAACAGGATCAGGGGCGCCTACGCGGTGAGGCCGGGCCTGCCCTTTGCCCGCCCCGGCCTGCTCCCTCCCTGCCGCCTGTCTATGACCTCAGGGTGTAGGCCACATTCAGGCCAAAGCGCAGGTCGATCGTTGCCAGGTGAAGCCCCTTCTGCTGCGCCATGACGAGGATCTGCTGCAACTCGCGCAACCGGTTGGCCAGCGGGTTGACATCATCCGGCCCTCCAAGGTAGGCCACCCAGCCGGCGGGGCTGACGATAACAAAGGTGGTGTGGCTCACCGTCTGCGGCTGCTTTGCGGAAGGGCCGGCATTGCTTACATATATTTTACTCTCATAGCGTAGTGTAAAATTGCTAATCCCCGTCAATACGGGTACCTCTTTAAAGACCTCTACAGCAAAGGCGACTTCTGCAGCCCCCAGGTGCATGCCTGGTCGAATGGTGGCGGTGACCTTTGGCCCGCGTGCATCAATCACCGTCTGGAGTTGACTGGCCTGGGGCGTGCTGCTGGCGGCTGCCAGGACCATACCGCTGCGGTCCACACTATAGCTGCCCTGGCTGGTCTGCCAGAGCAGGACCGGCTGCCGCTCGCTCACGATGACCTGCAGCCGGTCGGGCCAGTCGCGCTCGACGCTGGCCGCTGCCACCAGCGGCAGGGCTGCAACTCGCCTGCTCAGGGCCGCCGTATCGATCAGGAAAAGGTTCTGCCCTTGCACGCCAAGCTGCTGGATCTGAGTGATGAGGGCCCGATTCTGGGTGCCAATCACCGTGATCTGCTGGATGCGAAAGGCGGGACCCAGCAAGGCGAAGAGCAGCCCAGCAGGCACAAGCAGCAGCCCGAGCAAAGCCGCTAGGAGCTTGCGCCAGCGCTGGCGCTGGCGAGCCTGCAGACGGCTCCCCCTGCGGGGAATGGGGGCCGAAGGCCCGCTTCCGGCTCGGGGCCTGGCTGCCGGTGAGCGTGGCGCCCACCTTTCCCCATTTGAGGCCCGCACGGCTGTCTGGGCGAGAGCGCGCGCTACGAGAGGGGAACCTTCCTGGCGCTGGCGCATGCGCCGCTGACGCGCGCGCCGCTCCGCCAGCACCGTCCAGCCCGTGGGGTGGACGATCCTTTGAGGAGTCGTCACCACTCGCTGCCGCGGCTGCCCCCCTCCGCCCTTCGCCGGCTCAGCGCGCCTGGCTTCCCAAAAGGCTATTTGCTCTCGTATCTCTCCTCTATGCTCGGTCATGCTATCTCCCACTCGCCGCGCAGTTCGACCTCCAGCTCCAGCTCCACGCCGAACCGCTCTCGTACACGGGTGCGCGCCTCCCTGATCAGGGCCGCGATGTCGGCGGCGCGCGCACCTCCCAGGTTGACGATAAAGTTGGCATGCCGTTCGGAGATACAGGCGCGCCCATGACAGAGTCCTTTGGCCCCGGCCTGCTCGATGAGCCGCCCGGCGTAATCGCCTGGGGGGTTTTTGAAGACCGAGCCGGCGCTGGGCTGCGGCGGCTGGGTCCGCTTACGATGCTGCCTGTACTCCTCGATGAGGGCGCGCAGCTTGCGCGGATCGTCGCGCCGCAGGCGAATGGCCAGCAGCAGAACGATTTCCGCCGGTTCGATGAGCGTGCGTGGAGCTGGTTGTGGATAGCCGCGCTCATCGAAGGTTACCTGGCGCCCCGCCCGGAAGCGACTATGACGATAGCCCAGCTCCAGTTCAGCGCGCTCGTAGCGTCGCACCAGGGGCGCAGCAGCCTCCTCCCCTTGCAGAGACTGGCCCTCGGCCTCGGCGGCACCTCTGCCGTTCCCCAGGGCGAGGGCGGGGCGCACATCAAGCACCTCCACCCACTCAAGCACCTGGGCCAGGTCCCGCTGATGGGCCCCGGCGTTGCTGACAACTCCTCCGCCGAGCGTCCCCGGAATGCCAGGACCAAACTCCAGTCCTCCCCAACCCTGGGCCGCCAGCTCGTTGAGCAGCTTCGGCCAACTGATGCCGGCCTCGGCGTAGAGCAGGGCTGAGCCGTCCTCTTGCTCCACCAGGCGGTAATCGCTCAGGGCAACGCGCGCCACAATGCCGCGCACGCCTGCATCTCCAAAGAGAACGTTCGTGCCGTTGCCGACCACCAGCAGCGGCCAGCCCTCGGCCAGACAGCAGCGCACGAGCCACTGCAGCTCGTCGCGCGTCTCCAGCGAGAGCCAGAGGTCTGCCGGGCCGCCAACTCCGAAGGTGCAGTGGCGTGCCAGCGGCTCATGCAAGCGCAACCGCCTGCCGAAGCGTGGCAGGAGCGTGGCGTACACGCTCTCCGCATCAAAAGTCATCGTCGCTCCCATTCTCCATTCTTTTGCCAGGTTTTGAATGAATTTGCCAGGAGGGTGACCTCATCGGTATTGCTCTTCAGGGCTGTGCCTCGCGCTCTTCTCCTGTGTCCCACCCTGCGCCAGCCTGTCCCACTCTGTCTTCTGAGCCTATCTACGCCAGGCTCTTATCCCTGGTGCTGACTCTGGCCACCTTCTCCTAGCAGGTGTTCTGTGACGGTATAGATGTCGCCGGCTCCCATAATGAGTGCAAGGTCACCATCCCGCAAGAGGGTCCTCAGCGTGGCCTCCGTTTGCGGGCAATCGCCTCCGTAGAGAGCCTGACGTCCTTCCGTCTTAAAGCGCGGGCGCTGAGCCAGGGCCTGGACCAGCTCGCGGGCATGCACCAGGCCCGTATCGCGCTCACGCGCCGGGAAGATGTCGCTGATGATGACAACATCAGCCTCATCAAAGGCACCCACAAACTGCTCAAAGAAGGCTTTTGTCCGGCTATACATATGGGGCTGATAGACAGCGATGAGACGCCGCTGCGGATAGCGCTGGCGCGCCGCGGTCAGGGTTGCCGCGATGGCCGTCGGATGATGGGCGTAGTCATCGATCAGGATGACATCGCGCGTTCGTCCGGCCAGCGGCAGTGGCCCCTGATGGCGTATCTCGAAGCGGCGCCTGGTGCCGCGAAAGTTGGCCAGAGCTTGCCTGATAGCCTCCTCAGAGACGCCGAGGCTCTGAGCTGCCGCAATGGCCCCCAGGGCGTTCTGCACATTATGCAGACCAGGTACCTGTAAGGTGACCTTCTCTCCACCAAAGAGAGGACGCACCCGACTGGCCTCGCCCTGGCTTTCTCCGGCATATAAGCGCACACGAAAGCTGGTCTCTCCTTCCAGCCTCAGATCGTGGGCCGCGAAAAGTGGGGGGCTTTCTCCTTTAAATGTAATAGACGTTAGCTGCTCAGTCTTTTCTCGTATCGCTTCTGCAGCTACGGTATAGAAAACGGTGCGACCTGGCCAGGCGCCCAGGCGGGCCCGCAGTTCCAGGCAGCCGGGGCTATCGGCATTCATGACCAGGGTGGGAGCCAGGGGCCAGCGCTCGCTCAGGTCCATTCCCTGGATGAAGTGCCTGAAGGCTTGCAGGAAGGCCTCATAGTCAGGGAAGAATTCGGGATGCTCGTATTCGATTGAGGTGACGACGGCCAGGCGCGGATGGTAGTGCCAGAAATTATGGTTAAACTCGTCGGCCTCGTTAACAAAAAAGAGGCTTTTACCCAGGCGATAGTTGGCTGCGAAGGCTGGGACCACCGCGCCGATGACACAGGTGGGATCAAGTCCCCCCTCGACAAGCATCAGAGCCAGCAGCGAGGTGGTGGTCCCCTTGCCGTGGACGCCACACACCGAGAGCAGGCAGTAGTCGCGCGTGAGAGCGCCCAGCAGCTCTTGCCAGGTCAGGACGGGCAGGCCCTGCCGCTGGGCAGCGACCAGCTCTTCGTGATCGGGCTGCAGGGAGGGCACAGCGGGCGTGATGATGAGGGCCTCCTGCCCTTGCAGATGCCGGGCACTGTGGCCAATAGTGACTTCGATGCCCGCGGCAGCCAGCTCGCGCGTCGTTGCCGAGGGGGCGCGATCGCAGCCGCTGACCGTCGCTCCGCTGGCCTGGGCCAGACGCGCTACCGCTGAAATGCCCTGGCCACCGATGCCCATGAAATGCAGACGTCTGCTCAGCAGGGCCTGTAAATCATCCTGCCTCCCCGCGGCGGTTGCCTCGATCTCGGTGCTCATTTTTCGTGTTCTCTCTGCTCTCTCCATCGCAGCCTGTCTCTTTAGACGCTAGCTTGTCAAGAAGTGTCACAGGAAAGGGGGCGCCAGTCAGCCTGTCCGTCTGTCTGTTTGTCGAGAGGCAGGCAGGCCCTCTGGCCGCCCCAGGCTTCTCCTTCTGCCTTTCACTTAGCAGAGACTGGCCTGCTGCTCGCGGGCGGGAGCCACGCCGGCCAGGCGGGCCACCGCCTCGGCGATGGCCTCGGTTGCATTTGGTCGAGCCAGGGAGCTGACCGCCTGTACCATAGCCTCACGATAGGCCGGGTTGCCCAGCAGGGTCTCCACATGGCCGGTCAGCACCTGTGGCGTGAGATCATCGTTGCGCACCACGAGCGCCGCCCGACGTCGTCCGAACATGGCCGCATTGGCCTCCTGCGGCGAGGAGCCGATCGCCGGAGGCAACGGGACCAAAATGCTCGGCTTCCCCAAGACCGCCAGTTCGCTGAGAGTAGCCGCCCCGGCGCGGCAGACAATCACATCTGCCGCCTGCAGGGCGAGGGCCATCTCCTGATCCAGATAGGGTACCAGATGGTAGCGCCCGCGCAGATCCTCGGCAAGGGTGACCAGCGAGCGCCGGGCCAGAGCCTCGGTCTCCTGAAAGAGCTTCTTGCCACTGATATGCAGGACCTGGCAGCGCTCCAGAAGGGCGGGCAAAGCCCGGCAGGTCACCTGATTCAGGTGGCGTGCCCCCTGGCTACCACCGGTTACCAGTACCAGCGGGCAAAGCGGGTCCAGGCCCAACTGCTGACGGGCCTGCTCGACCGCCACCTTGCGGACGTCTAAGATGGCCTGGCGCACGGGATTGCCCACGTGCAGGGTCTTGCGAGCCGGAAAATAGACCCGCGAGTCTTCAAAGGCCAACGAAATACAGGTCGCCAGCGGCGCCAATAAGCGATTTGAGAGGTTGGCTGGTACGTCCTGCTGATGCATCAGCAAAGGGATACGATGTAGCCAGGCGGCCAGGCCAGCCGGCACAGCCACGTAGCCGCCGCTGGTAAAGACCACCTGCGGGCGAAAGCGACGTACCACGCCGATGGCCTGGACGATACCTACGGGCACACGCGCCAGGCCAGTCACCGTGCGCCAGGAAACATAGCGCGCCAGCTTGCCGGCCTTGATCGTCACGAAGGGCAGGCCGGCGGCCGGGGCCAGCTCGGCCTCCAGCCCGTCGTCGCTCCCCAGATACAGGATCTCTGCCTGAAAAGTCCGTTGTAGCTGCGTCGCCACCGCCAGCGCAGGATAAATATGGCCGCCGGTGCCGCCGCCTGATACCAGTATCCTCATACACTGCCTACCACAAGCGCAAAAGGTTCTCGCCGGAGAAGCCTCCCGTCGCCCCTCTGCCACAGGCCGACCTGGTTGCCCATCCCACTTGCGACCAGGGTCCAGGCGCACGAGCGAGCGGTTCCTCCACCGGCGGGGTCGTTTCTTAACGGTCACGCGAGGAGTATACTCGCTTTTTCTCTCATCAGCAAAAAGAGCATGATCTCTGTTGATCCTTCACAAGCAACGGCCCTCGCCAGCGGGGAAAAGGCCGGGACTGTCTGGCGAGGCACCCGCATCCCCAGGTGCATCAGCTCAGGCGAGAGGGTAGTCACCTGGCCAGCGACCTGGCGGCTAGCGATCACGGGCAGCAAGCCCCTGTCTCTGCCGACTTCGCTTCAGGCGCAGCTCCAGAGTGCGCCGGGAGAAGAGCGGGTCTTCCGGCTCCTGGACATAGCGCGAGATGTTGAGTAGAACGCCGACCGCTGCCATTGAGACCACCAGCGAAGAGCCACCGAAGCTGATGAACGGCAGCGGCACCCCGGTGTAGGGGATCGAGGCCGTGCTCGAGCCAATATTGATCATGGCCTGCACCACCAGCCAGGTGGTGATCCCCGTTGCCAGCAGGGAGCCATAGAGGTCCGGCGTGCGCCGCGCCAGGCGGAAGCCACGGAAGGCCAGCCACAGAAAGAGTAGCATTACTGTGGCACAGCCGATAAAGCCCAATTCTTCGCCAATAATGGCAAAAATCGAATCGATATAAGGCAGCGGCAGATAGCCGGTTTTCTGGCGACTTGCCCCCAGGCCAAGGCCGAACCATCCGCCGGAACCGAGGGCGAGCAACGACTGATAGAGCTGCAAGTTTATCCCGGTCACGTCGCGGAAGGGATCCAGAAAGCCAAGCAGGCGAAAATAGCGATAGCCCTTGAAGGCTTGAGTCAGAAAGACCAGGCCGCCGCAGGCCACAGCCAGCAAAAACTGGGCGATATTGGCGCCGGCGGCGAAAAACATGGCCGTGGCGGCCACAGCAATAATCACCGCCGTCCCCATATCTCTCTCTAGCAGGACCAGCCCGAGCACGACCCCTACAAGGATCACGAACGGCGCCAGGCCATAGAGGAAGGTCCTGACCTGATTCCCCTTGCGCGCCAGCCAGTCTGCAATGTAGAGCGCCAGCACCAGCTTGACCAGCTCACTGGGCTGGAAGGAGAAGAAGGAGCCGAACGTCAGCCAGCGCGTGGCTCCGTAGGCGCTCGTTCCAAAGCGCAAGACCAGCACCAACAGGGCCAGAGCCACCAGCATGCCGACCAGCGAGAAGCGGCGCCAGACTCGATAGTCAATATGCATGGTGACCAGCATGGCGATCACCCCTAGCACGGCCCACAGCAGCTCACGCTGAAAGATATAGGAGGCATCGCCATAGAGGCTGGCCGAAATGAAGGAGCTGGCACTGTAGACCATGACCAGGCCGAAGCAGAGCAGGGCCAGTACGATGATGAGCAGCCAGTGATCGATCTTGCCGGCGACGCGCGGCAGGCGCATTTCCAGCTCCTCCAGCCGGCGCTGCTCCTCCTCCTCACTCATGGTTGCCGGCGCCGAGGGCGCGCTCAGGCTTTCGTCCTCAGCCAGCAGCCTTCGACGCCAGCCAGCAGTCAGACCACTACGCTGAGGGCGCGCCGGCGACTGCTGGTCGACCCGCTCCCGTACGCCATCGAGCAGCCTGACAGCTCGCGCCGGCAGCTTCTTGCGCGCCAGCGGCGGCACTTTCAGCTGTTCTTCGGCAGCCAGATAAGCCTGGCTGGAGACCGGCTTGCGCGAAGGACGGCCCATCAGCCCTCCCTTCTTGCCGTGCTGGCTCTGACGCTGCTCGGCCCCTCCCTCCCGGGCCAGAGCCTCCAGCGCCGGCGAGCGCAGATGAGGCAGGGCCTCACGCCTCCCCTCCTGACCGCCCGGCCTCCCTTGTCGGGCTTTTCGCTGACGCTCATCAGGCATTTTAACACTCTATATTTTATTTTTATATAGTAACAACAACAGCGGCACTGGCGAGTAGCGCGGTACGGTATGATCTGCGCCGTCGTCTCTGGCCGGTCCCACTCTCGCCCGGGCGCCGCTCGCCAGCCGGGCAGGAGACGGGAGAGGGCAGGCGAAGGTCAGACGAGCGGGGAGATCAGTCCGCTCAGCTTTCTGAGCTACTCAGCTCTCTCCTTCCGCTGGCTGGTCGCCGGCCTGAGTAGTCTGATGCTGGGCCGAGTGAGCGGGCTGCTCCTGAATGGCCTGCAGAGCCTGCTCGACGTCCTGTTCGCTCAACGGCTCATGACTGGCATGCAGGCGCTGCAGATCGATCACTTCCGTGCCCCGGGTCTGCACCAGCTCGCTCCAGGGATCGTTGGGAAGCGGCTCGATTACCACTGGCTCCGCCGGAGTTGGTACCTCGCCCTGCCTCTCTTCTCCCTGCTCGGTTTGGCTGGCCAGGCCCAACAACTGCCGCCAGGTCTCACTCAGCTCAAGCTCCTCTAGCCGCTGCACCTGTGTCTGCAGGTCAAGTTCTTTGTTTTGTTCCTGCTTCTGATCCTGTAATTCCATTTCGCACCTTTTATAGTACCAGAAAGAAATCACTGAGACTGATCGGGCGGGACATGGTAGTACCACATCAGCTCCTCAGCGATAGCCTTCCACAGAGGAGCGGCGGCGGTCCCGCCGTAGATACTGGCCTGTGGGCGATCGAGCTTCACCAGAATCACAAAGCGGGGATGAGAGGCGGGCAAGAAGCCGGCGACCGAAGCCTCGGTCTGGTCCTCCGAGATCCCCTGAGTGGTAGCGGTGCCAGTTTTAGCGGCAACCGTATAGCCCGGGACGAGGGCGCGCTGGGCGGAGCCATCGATGGCCGCCACCTCCAACATGGCGGTCAACTCGTGGGCCGCCTTACTACTAATCACGCGGCGGACGACCTGGGGTTGGATCTTCGTCACATGGCCATTGGCATCGATCGAGGAGACCAGGTACGGGCGCATCATCACGCCATCGTTGGCGATGGCCTGGTAAGCCAGAGCCACCTGAAGCGGTGTCGCCAGAATGCTCTGACCAAAAGCCTGGCGGGCCAGATCGCTAGGTGTCCAGCCTGGCGAGCCGGGGTGGCGATAGAAGCCTGTGGCCTCGGGGCTATCGATACCGGTGCGCTGACCGAAGCCGAAGCGAGCCAGATAGGGATAATAGCGAGACGGGCCGAGCAAGTCGTGGGCCACATAGGCGGCCCCGACATTGGCCGAGTGCACCAGCACCTCGGTCATCGTCTCACGTCCCCAGGCCTGGTTTTGCCAATTGGTAACCATTGGCGTCCCATCGTTGAAGGTCAGATAGCCGCGGTCATAGATGGTCGTATTGGGCGTAATCAGGCCCTGATCGAGGGCCGCCGCCATCGTCACGGCCTTCAAGGTTGAGCCAGGTTCATAGGCGCAGTAGAGGGCTGGATTGAGATAGACCTCCTCGCTATGGAGGCAGCCAGTTTGGTTGGCGTAGCGTCCGTACTGATTCGGGTCATAGTTTGGGTAGCCAGCCATAGCCACCACGGCCCCGGTGCGGGCATCGAGCACCACGACGGTGCCGCCCTGAGCGCCGAGCTGCTTGACCGTAGCGGCCAACTGAGTCTGTACAAAGTATTGAATTGTACTGTCGATGGTCAGCGTCAGATTGGCGCCTGGGACAGGCGGCTCCTCGGAGCTGGCGCCGACCACCAGAGGGTTGCCATAGAGGTCGCGCTCGGCGGTCAGGCTGCCTGGCCTGCCGGCCAGCAAGCTATTATACTGGGCCTCGATGCCATAGACGCCCTGCAGGGACGAACTGCCGCTGACGTAGCCCACATAGCCGAGCACCTGGGCGGCCAGATCGCCCTGGGGATAGATGCGTTCGGTCTGAGGGGCCAGGAAGACCGCGGGCAGGGCCAGCTCACGCAGGCGCTCACTCTGCTGCGGAGTAATCGCGTGAGCGATGAGCAGCGACCAGCGATTAGCGCTGAGGGCCAGCATAAAGGCGTGACGAGTCTCGGCGACGGAGAGCGCAGGCAGGACGCTATGGAGAGCTGTCAGGGTTTGCGTGAGAGCCTCCTGGAGATCATCGGGATGGTTCTCGGAGAACTGCACCGGCTCGATATAGACGTCGTCGCGCACCACATTGGTAGCCAGCACCAGGCCATTAGCATCGTAGATCAGGCCGCGTGAAGCCGTCAGGACCTGATCATGAATGTGCTCCTGGCTGGCCAGTAGGGCTAGCTTGTGACCGCTGTAGGCCTCGACGATCTGCCAGTAGTAGAGTCGTCCGAGCAGGGCCAGCATGCCAACACAGACCAGCAAGAAGATGAACATTTGCCGGGCGCGTGCACGGCGAACCTCCGTGCTCATCTAGCCTCCTCCCCCTGGCAGTATGCTTCTCCTCGTCCTCGTCAGCTTCTTCATGCGTCGCTTCCTTCATCCATCGATCGCGCTGGCTATCCCGGCGGCGCGGGCTGTGGCCCGTCCCTGGCGGAGGTACCGGCCGCTTATCGCTCGAGCGCCGCCTGATTGGCTGGCAGACTGGCTGGCTGAGGCCAGCCACTCCCAAACAAGGGCCGTTCCGTTCGGGCCGGCTTAAGGGCCATCCATCTCCATCCATTTACTTGGCGCGTCCGCGGTCCTGCCGCCAGCGGAGACGACCCGCGATCCTGGATCAGGGGGCAGCTCCCGATTGTGGACCGGGAACGGATTGCAAACCGGGCACCTCCAGGACCTCAACGGCCTTGGGGTCGGCGGGTACCAGCCCCTGTGCCTGGGCATGAGCGGCAATATAAGCCGGCGACTGCTCCTGGGCCAGCGTATTGACCAGGTCCTGGTTCTGCCGCTGCAGAACCGCCTGCTTGGCCTGGTAATCCTGGATCTGCTGATTCACATTGAGCGCCTGGCTCAGCTGCGACAGGTAGAGCAGGGCCATCAGCGCGATCAGCAGGACACTGCTGATGGTCAGCGCTACCGGTCCCATCTGGAAAAAGAAGGGGTGCAGCTGACGGCGGCGCCGCGCAGCCACAATTGGCCGCGTGGGAGCTTTTTTTTGTCCACCACTGGCGTAATGCATTGCTGGGCCTTCTTTCTCTTTTCTCTGCTTTACCCGTGCCGGCCCTGGCTCTCTTGGCTCGGCGTGCTGCCGGCCTCTCGTCTGTCCGGTCTGCCCACGCCGACCGGCCTGCCTGTCTACTCGTCTGCTACATGAGGAAGGTCGCCGCGCCAGCCAAACGCTCAGGTCGGCCTCGGAAGGCAGGAGGCATCAGGTCGGGCGGTCTGGAGCCTGCCGCTCTTTGGAGAGGCAGGCCATCAAGCCTGTGCCTCTGCCAGGCGTTCGGCAGCGCGCAGGCGAGCACTGCGCGAGCGTGGGTTAGCGCTGACCTCCTCGGGCGTTGGTCGCACCGGCTTAGGAGTGAGCAGGCGCAGGCGCGCACGATGGCCACAGACGCAGACCGGTGTCCGCGGGGGACAAAGGCAGTCCGTAGCCTCGCGCTTCATGAACTCCTTCACAATGCGATCTTCCAACGAATGAAAGGCGATCACAACCATTCTGCCCGCCGGCCCGCCATCCTCCGGGGTGCCACGGCTGAGCAGAGTAAGCATCTGCGGCAAGGCTCGCTCCAGATTCTCCAGCTCGCGGTTGACGGCAATACGCAGAGCCATAAAGACGCGCGTCGCTGGATGGATGCCATCGCGGGGGGGCCCTTGGCGCGCGGCAGCGATGGCCGCTGTCACAATATCAGCCAGCCGGCGTGTATTGCTAATCGGCGCCTGCTCACGTTCACGCACGATGCGCCGGGCAATCTGGCGAGCGTAGCGCTCTTCGCCATAGCGGTAAAAGATATCGGCCAGTTCCTGCTCATCGGCCTGGTTAACAAGATCGGCAGCGGAGAGCGGCTGCGCCGGGTCAAGCCGCATATCCAGGGGTCCTTCCACAGTGAAAGAGAGGCCGCGCCGCGGGTTTGAGAGCTGCAGAGACGAGAACCCCAGGTCGAGGAGAATCCCCTGGACCGGCCCGAAAGCGTATGCTGCAGCGATGCGTTCGAGGTCGGCAAAGGTGCCTTGCGCCAGAAGCAGGCGTCCACTTTTCACATACCTTGAGAGGCGCTGCGCTACGCGGTCCAGCGCCTCGGGGTCGAGATCGATACCCAGAACTCTGCCATCGGGAGCCGAGCGCTCAAGAATCGCCTCTGTATGGCCACCTTCACCTAATGTCCCATCAATATAATGACCGCCCGCTTGCGGCTGAAGAAACCGTACCACCTCTTCCAGCAGCACCGGCATATGCCCTGATTCCATATTCCACTCGCTTACACCGCTTGGTACGCGCTGCCGAGCGCGCTGCGACAGGGAGGGAGAGGCTCCCTGGCTTGCGCACGGGCCGCAGCAGCCAGCAGCCAGCAACTGCCATACCCAGGACCACAGGCTACCCCCCACCAGGCACACGCAACTAAAAAGGAATTTTTCCCCCCTCGGCTTCCAGCTTCTCCTGATAGGCTCGCCAGATGGCGCGATCCCAAATTTCAAAGTGATCTCGCACGCCGGCCACGGTAACTTCCGAACCAAGCTGGGCATAGGCCCGCAGCTTGGCAGGGATCACGATCCGTCCCTGAGCATCTAGCTCGACTTCGCTGGCGCTGGGATAGATGCGACGCTCGAAGTCGCGCAGTTCATCGCTGTTCTTGCCCGCCACCAGCTCCGCCGATTTCTCCTCCCAGCGCTGCATCGGATAAACCGACAGGCAGGTCCCCATCCCCTTGCTGATCACCGCTCCTCGCCCCATCTGCGCCCGAAAACGCGCCGGCACAGCCATGCGCCCCTTCGAGTCAATCGTATGTTCGTATTCGCCAAGAAACATAGGCGCCCTCTATCCCTCAACGAGGAGCTACTTTCCTCCCGCTAGCAGGGCCTGCTGAAGGCTTCGACCGCAGCACCAGGATTCACCACTTTCCCCCACTTCTCCCCACTACATTATACAGTAATCCGGGGGAGGCGAAAAGAGTGTTATCCACCAATTTGGCCCTCCTCAAGTGGATAACTTGTGGATAACTTCAGACGCGCAGTCAGCTACAATGTCACAGTGATACTGTTACATTCAGCGTGCTGCCTGAGGAAACGGCCTCTCGGACAGCATCATGCGTCCTATCTTTTGCTGCTCCTGATCCTCCCAGGCGCTGCTCGATGGGATGGAATCGCCCCAGTGGGACCGCCTACCTGGCGTCTCGCCAGAGGTCTGGCCCTCCCCCACACTCGGGGCCTGAGGGCAGGACTACTTTCGCACACGGGCCTCCTCTCCCGGCTTTTTCTGCCAGTCGTCAGGACGGCGCCAATCCTGGTTTCCATAGACGCTGCTCTCTCTGCGCTCTACAAGACTGTCGTGTCCGAATAGGATGGCCTGCTGATGCCGGTGTTTGTCTTGTTCCTCAATTGTGAGCTATGATGATACTGCTGCTCTTGCCTGAGGGCCTTTTCTCTGTCCGATGTTGGCGGGGTCCTGGCCGGGGCAGCCAGGAGGTTAGCAATAGACTCCTTAATAGAAAGGGAGGAGATGACTCTATGCCTCTCGATCCGAGCTTGCGCGCCTATCTTGATGGGCTGGCGGCCATGAATGTGCCGCCGATCAGCGCTCTGACGCCCCAGCTAGCGCGCGAGGCGATCGCGGCTCAGCTCACGACGGTCCAGGAGAAGGAGCCTGTGGCTAGCGTTGAGGACCGGCGCATCCCTGGTCCCGCCGGAGAGATTCCCGTTCGCATCTATACGCCCGCGGGTGCTGGTCCCTTCCCCGTGCTTGTTTTCTTCCACGGTGGTGGCTGGGTGATTTGTAATCTGGATACGCATGACGCTCTCTGCCGCAGTCTGGCCAATGGAGCTGGTTGCCTGGTAGTCTCGGTCGACTATCGGCTGGCGCCCGAGCATAAGTTTCCGGCGGCAGTCGATGACTGCTACGCGGCCACGCGCTGGGTGGCCGAGCACGCGGCGGAGCTGAACGGAGACCCGCAGCGCCTGGCTGTCGGTGGCGACAGCGCTGGCGGCAACCTGACAGCGGTGGTGACACACCTGGCGCGCGAGCGCGGGGGGCCTCCCCTGGTCTTTCAACTGCTGATCTATCCGGCGACCGATTTTACTGCCGATACGCCATCGCGCCGCGAGAACGCTCAGGGCTATAGTTTGACGCTTGACGACATGCTCTGGTTCGCCAACCAGTACTTGAATAGTCCCGAGGAGGCCCGCAACCCGCTGGTCTCGCCGATGCTGCGCGAGGACCTGGGCGGACTGCCACCGGCGTTGGTGATTACGGCGGAGTACGATCCTCTGCGCGATGAGGGCGAGCTGTATGGGGAGCGCCTGCGCGAGGCAGGGGTTCCGGTGACCATCCATCGCTATGAGGGTATGATCCACGGTTTCCTGACGCCGCCTATCCCTCTGGCACAGGCCCAGGAGGCAATTGCTGAGTGCTGTCAGGCGCTGCGCCACGCCTTTGGGCAGGGGCAGGAGCAGGGTGGACAGGCCAGGGCTTCGGCCTGATACGTTGGCCTGTCTGCTCCCTGTTCAGGCTCGGGACGAGGTCGCTGGCGTGGCCAGCGATGGCGCAGGTGCCAGATAGGAGTTGGCTGGCTCCTTATCTGGCACCGCGCTCGCTAATGGAGAGGGGAAACCAGGGGGAAAAGGGCGTTGAAGCGGGCATAGGCTTCCTCCCAGGCGCTACGCTGCTCTGGATCAGGAAGGAAGGTCTGGGTCACAGTGGAGCGGACGGCCAGGGCGCGCACTTCCTCGAGCGAGCGGAGTTCGCCAAGGCCGACGAGCTGGAGCAGGGCGTTGCCCTGGGCGGTGGCTTCGACTGGACCGGCGATGACGGCCAAACCGGTGGCGTCGGCCAGGGCCTGGTTGAGCCAGCGATTCTGAGCGCCGCCGCCAACGACGTGGATGGTCCGGAGGGTCTTGCCGGTAATGGTTGCAGCCTGTTCCAGCACCTGACGATAGCGCAGGACCAGGCTATCCAGAATGGCGCGGACAAGGGCTGGCACGTCTTCAGCGGCAGGCACGGCCTGGTTGTGGGCGCTGAGCTGCTCGCGAATGCGCTCCGGCATATCGCCCGGCGGGAGCAGGCTGGGATGGTCGGGGTCAAAGAGCGTGCTCCAGGCTGGGGCCTTTTCGGCCAGGGCTATGAGCTGCTCATAGGTGAACGTCTGTCCGTCTGCTTGCCAGCTTCGCCGGCATTCCTGTAGAAGCCAGAGGCCCATGACGTTGCGCAGGAAGCGGACCGTGCCAAAGACGCCGCCTTCGTTGGTGAAGTTGCTGGCGCTGCCCTGGGCAATTTGCGGCTGGGCCAGTTCGAGACCCACCAGGGACCAGGTGCCGGAGCTGATATAGGCTCGGTCGTCAGGAATGGCGGGCATGGGGATGCCGGCCACAGCAGAGCCAGTATCGTGGGTCGCTGGAGCAATGACCAGTATGTCTCGTCCCAGCTCGTCGCCTGGTTCTCCCTGCAGCTTACCGAGAGGAGTGCCCGGCGCAACCACCGGCGGCAGCAAGTGGGTTGGCAGGCCCAGCCTGCGCAGAAGCTCTTCGGCCCAGGTTCCACCAGGCACCGACCAGCATTGGGTGGTGGTGGCATTGGTATACTCACAGACGCGCTCGCCGCACAACCAGCTATGGAAGAGGTCAGGCATCAGCAGCAGGCGGGCCGCGCTTTCCAGCAAGCGGGGCTGTTCCCGTTGCTGGGCCAGGAGCTGGTAGAGGGTATTAATCGGCATGAATTGAATGCCGGTTTGGGCATAGATCTCTTCCCGCGGTAGGCGCGCACAGACCTCCTCGATAAGGCCCTCGGTGCGGCGGTCGCGGTAGTGGACGGGCAAGCCGAGCAGCAGCCCGCGTTCGTCTAGCAGGGCGTAGTCGACGCCCCAGGTATCGACTCCGATGCTCTCAAGTCTGTTGCCGGCCAGGCGATGCGCTTTACGCAGGCCATTGATTATCTCTTGCCAGAGAGCGAGCACGTTCCAGTAGAGATGGTGCTGAAGGGCCACCGGGCCATTGGCGAAGCGATGGACCTCTTCGAGCGTCAGACGCTGACCATTGTAGCGCGCCAGGTGGACGCGTCCGCTCTCCGCCCCCAGATCGACTACGGCGAGATAGCGCTCGCTCATCTCTTTCTCTCCCTCTCTCGCTCTTCTATCGGCGCTGGATTGGTGCAGGACCGAACAGCCAGACTGCCCATGTTAGCGCAAATAGGCCGCTGGCACGCCACCATCGACGGTGAGGGCGCTGCCAGTCGTCTTGGAGGAGCGATCAGAGGCGTAGAAGAGGACGGCCTCAGCAATGTCCTCCGGGAAGACATTCACCTTGAGGGTGGTGCGTTGACGATAGTAGTCCTCTAGCTGCTCGGGAGCGATGCCGTAGGCGCGCGCCCGCTCCTCGCGCCAGGCGCTGCTCCAGATAGCCGAGCCACGTAGGACAGCGTCGGGCATGACCACATTGACCCGCACACCGAGCGGGCCGCCCTCTTCGGCCAGGCAGCGTGCGAGATGTTGCTCGGCGGCCTTGGCGGCGCTGTAGGCGCTGTTTTCTTTGCCCGCCACGACGGCATTCTTGGAGGTGATGAAGATTAAGCTGCCGCCGATGCCCTGCTCCTGCCAGAGGCGGAAGGCGGCGCGCGCTATCAGGAAGTAGCCCTGGACAAGAACATCAAAAACCCTGCGCCAGTCCTGGAGGCGTGTCTCGACCAGCGGGGCGGCAGTAGCAAAGCCGGCGTTGCTGACGACAATATCGAGTCCACCATAGGCGCGCACGGTGGCGGCGAAGGCGGCGGCCACCTGTTCCTCGTCGCTGACATCGCAGGGGCAGGCGATGGCACGTCCCTGACCATACTGCTGCTCAATGGCGCTGGCGGTCTCCTGGGCGCTCTGGGAATTGAGATCAAGGATCGCTACATGAGCCCCCTCGGCGGCTAGCCGCAGGGCCGTGGCGCGTCCGATACCACTACCGCCGCCGGTGACCAGGGCAATGCGCCCGGCCAGCTCTTTTTCGGGTGGACGGCGCGTCAGTTTGTAGAGTTCCAGGGGCCAGTACTCGATGTCGTAGGCCTCCCTCTCAGAGAGCGGGGTAAAGCGGTCAAGGCTTTCGCAGGCACGCATGACGGCCATAGCCCGCTGATAGAGATCGCGGGCCACGCCGGCCATCTGAGCGTCGCGTCCGCTGGCGATGACCCCGAGGTGGGGCACAACCACGATGCGCGGATTGGCATGCTGCAGCACATCCCCGGGATGATGGCATTCCTCAAAGTAGCGCTGGTAGTTGCGACGGAAGGCCGCGATTTCCTCGCTCAGGGCGGCCTTGAGCGCTTCACGACCCTGGGCCGGCTCCCAGGGAATCCAGAGCGGCCAGTGCCGGGTGTGCACCAGGTGATCGGGACAGGCGGAGCCGCGTCGAGCGACTTCGCGCGCCTCGGCCGCGCTGGCAAAGGTCAGCGCCTCCTCGCTGCTGTCAACGGTCAACACCATGCGCAGCGGCTGGCTAAGCTGACCACGCAGGCCAGGCAGGATGCTCGTCAGCAACTGCTCGCGCTCGCCGGCGCCGAGCGCTGGCTGGCCTACCAGGACGAAGGTTCGCCCCCGGCGCTGCCGCTCGGCGGCGACGGCATCCTCGGCTTCCTGGACAATGCGCAGCGTCTGCTCGTAGCAGGCCCGGGCGGTCTCGCCCCAGGTTACAAGGCCGTGCTTTTCGAGAATGACCAGCTCGACAGCGGGATTGCTGCGCACGGCCTGGGCAACCTGCTTGGCGAGGGTGAAGCCAGGACGGATATAGGGAATCCAGGCCAGGCGCTGCCCAAAGACCTCCTCAGCCAGGCGGCGCCCATTCTGGGCGTTGGCAAAGGCCAAAATGGCGTCAGGGTGGGTATGGTCAACGTGGGCAAAGGGCAGGAAGGCATGCAGCAAAGTCTCGATCGAGGGCCGTGGGCGCCCCGGCTCGGCCACACAATGGAGCAGATAGGCAACCATTTCCTCATCGCTGAGGCTCTCGCGCTCCTCCAGCGGTAGCACATCGTCCAGGCGCAGCGGCACAAAGTCTGCCATTGTCATGGTTGCCAGGTCAGAGCCACTGCCCTTGACCCACATGAAGCGCGTGGGCCGCCCGCGGAAATCTGGCTGAGTGAGCTTGACTGAGGTATTGCCACCTCCCCAATTGGCCAGGCTCCGATCGCGGCCCAACAGATGGGAGCGGTAGAGCAGGAGCGCTACCTCGTCCGCCTCTTGTCCCTGAATTTCCTCATCGCGCCAGAAATTGCGCGGCATAGCGTCGTCTCCCCTTTCCAGAGCCAAAGCAGGATAGATATGAGAGCGGCTGGCGCACTTCAGGCGCCCGGATAGCCGCTTGCTCCGCTCTTGCTGGCCGGGCGAGTCCGGGCGACCTCGTCGGCGTAGCCGCTGCGACGGAAGGCTGCAATCGGATCGGGATCGAGGCCCATCTCTTCGCGGGCCTGCGCCAGCAGAGGGCGAACATCGGTTTCAAAGGCATCGCGCAGCACCCGGTAGGCACCGAGGACGTCGCCCGCCGCCTGGGCCTCCGCCAGGCGCTGGCGATCGACCAGCAAAGCACGGGCGTAGGCGCTCTGAATATGGAGCACCGACTGAATCATGGCCTCGATCTTCGGCTCAATGTTGTGAGACTGATCAATCATGTAGTCGATGCGCGGCGCCTTAGGCTGGCTGGCCGTCGCCACCAGCTCATTGAAGACCAGAAACAGCTCAAAAGGATGCTGGGAGCCAACGATCAGATCATCGTCGGCATAGCGCCGATCGTTGAAATGGAAGCCGCCGAGCACTCCCTCATCGAGCAGAAAAGCCACCACATGGGCCAGATTGGTCCCCTGGGGATGATGCCCCGTATCTACCAGCACGCGCGCCTGCGGCCCCAGCTTACGCGCGAGCGTGTAGGCCATTCCCCAATCGGCCAGGTCGGTATGATAAAAGGCCGGCTCAAAAAACTTATACTCGATCAAAAGGCGCATTCCAGGCGCCAGGGCGGCATAAATTTCGGCCAGGGTCTCCTCCAGGCGATGCTTACGGGCCCGCAGATCGTCCTGGCCCGGATAGTTGGTGCCATCGGCCAGCCAGAGACTGATCGTATCCGAGCCGACCGCGCGCGCGATCTCGATACACTCCAGCACATGCTGCACGGCCCGGCGGCGCACGGCTGGCGCGGGGTGGCAGAGGCTGCCGAAGCGATACTCCTCATCCTGGAAGAGATTGGGATTGACGGCCCCGATGCTCAGGCCCAGCTCAGCGGCATAGGCTTTGACCGCGGTCCAGTCATCTTCCTTATCCCAGGGAATATGAATGGCTACCCGTGGGCAGACCCCCGTCAGCCGATGAACCAGGGCGGCATCGGCCAGCTTCTCGCGCAGATTGCGAGCCGCCCCGGGCCAATGAAAAACCTTAAAGCGCGTCCCCGAATCGCCGTAGCCCCAGGAAGGCGTCTCGATCGTAAAGCGTTTGATAGCCTCTAGCAGGGCGCGCCGCTCCGCCGAGGTCAGTTTCTCGCTGGTCGGACGCGCCTTCTCTTCGCCTGACTGATCCTGTTCTTGCTTCAAGCGAACCTCCTTCACTTCGCCTTACAGCAGCCATGGACAGATGGATGGCAGAGCAGTCAACAAACAAGAAAGCAAATTGATGAAAGGATAGCGAGGTGGTCACCCAAGGCGAGGGTCAGAGCTGGCGCGGCGAACGGCGGCGTCCGCGGGAAGCAGGTTCGCCGGCCAGCCCTGGCCGGGACGCCAGGAAGAGCGCCGCAGCCGGGCCGTGGCAGCCTCGGCTTCAGGCCCAGGCCACGACGCTGCTAGCCTCCCTAGAAATTGAACTGATCGATATTGTCCTTATTAAAGACCGTTGGCGGGCCAAGCAGGACCACATTATTGGAACCGATCGTCTTCGTGCCGAGCTTACCGGCGCTGAAGCTCTCGCCAGGCTTTCCTGTGATCTTGCCTTCCACCAGAGCGGCAGCCGCATAGTAGGCCAGGTAGCCCAGATCAGCGGGGTTCCAGAGAGCGAACTCCGGGCAGGTTCCATCCTTGACATACTTGCGCATCAGATTCGGCGTGCCCAGGCCGGTCAGCATGACCTTGCCGCCCTTGCCCACCGACTCGATGGCGCGCGCCGCCGCGGCCAGGCCCACCGTGGTGGGCGAGATGATGCCCTTGAGGTTGGGATAAGCCTGCAGCAGCCCCAGGGTCTCCTGGAAACTCTTCTGGTCATCATCATTACCGTATGCAATCTTGACCAGATGCATATTCTTGTACTGGGGCCTGGTCAGCTCGTCCTTCATGTACCCAATCCAGGTATTCTGGTTGGTGGCCGTGCTTGCCGCCGAGAGGATAGCGATATCGCCGCTGTAGTTAATCAGCTTGCCCAGGATCTGCACCTCGATGCGTCCGATATCCTCGGAATTGGCCTGGTTCACGAAGATCTGGCGCGCATCGGGAGCGACGTCCGAGTCGTAGCTGACCACTTTAATTCCCTGCTGCATCGCCCGCTTGAGAGCCGGCGCCAGGGCGTTGGGATCGTTGGCTGAGACCACGATCGCGCTCACATGCTGTTCCATCAGCGTGTTGATGAACGGCACCTGCGCCGCCGCACTATTCTCCGTCGGTCCAACCTGCTTGAACTGGCCCTTCAGTTCCGAGGCAGCCTGCTTAGCGCCGTTGGCCGCGGTATCGAAATAGGGATTGTTGATCGCCTTGGGGAGAAAGGCAATATTGAGCGAAGAGGAGCCTCCGCCCGAGCTGCCACTCCCGCTACTGCTGCTGCCACCGCAGGCAGCCAGCACCAGCAGCATTGCCACAAACAGAGCGCTAAGCAGCGTGCGCAACAGCGTCTTCACTGTTTTCCTCCTCCTTCCTTCCTTCCAACGCTCCCACAAGCGGAGCGTCCTGGTGTGGTAGTGGTCATGACAACCAGCCAGCATATCTATCGCGAGGCGAGGCATCAGGCCGTACGAGCAAGGCTCCAGTCGGAACCAGGCCAGGCCAGCCAGCCAGGCCAGCCAGCGGTCTGCTGCTAGTGGCGCCCGCTTCGCTCGCGGGCAGACGCCTCTGCCCCTTGAGGCGCAGACCGCGCGCTGTGGGCCAGCCCGCCAGCAGGCCCCTGGTCAGCCGCGTGTCTGCGCGACGCCGCCTCCTGTAAACGCCGAACCACATTCGGGCCCAGGACTGAAAGAATGAGCAGAGCGCCTACGGCAATATTCTGGATATCGCCGCTGACATCCGCCAGGCCCAGCGCGTTGCGCAGCACTCCAATAATCAAGAGAGAGAGCACCACACCGGGCAGGCTGCCGCTGCCGCCAAAGATGTTGACTCCACCCAGCAAAACAATTGTCACCACGTCTAACTCGAAGCCGAGGGCATTATCGGCACGAGCATTGGAGAAGCGTGCCGTGAAGACCACACCGGCCAGGGCCGCCACCAGGCCCGAGAGGACAAAGAGCAGTAGCTTGATATCGTCAACGCGGATGCCGGCGAAGCGAGCCGCCTCCTTATTGCTGCCGACGGCATAGATCTGCCGGCCCAGCGTACTGCGATGCAAGAGCAAGGAGAAGATCAGCGCCAAAGCCAGGAAGAGCACGAAGGGCCAGGGGATGAGCGTCCCCGGCACTGTGCCGAAGCCAAAATTCGTGAAGACCGAGGGGAAGTTGCTGACTGCCTGATCCCCCATGACCACATAGGCCAGACCGCGGAAGAGGGCCAGCGTGCCCAGGGTCACGACCAGCGATGGCAGGCCGAGGCGGGTCACTGCCAGACCATTGAGGAGACCACAGAGAGCGCCGATCAGCAGAACCAGAGCAATGGCCAGCCCCAGCGGCAGACCGTGGCTCCAGGTGTAGCCAAGAACCACACTTGCCAGCCCCAGAATCGAGGCCACCGAGAGATCGATCTCGCCGGCGATCACGATCAGGGTCATAGTCAAGGCCATCAGAGCCTTTTCCATCATATCGCTGATCAGCAGCGAGAAGTTGGACCAGCTCAGGAAATAGGGCGAGAGCGCGCTTCCCAGCGCCAGAGAGAGCAGAAGCAGCACCAGCAGCAACGCTTCCCAGGAACGCATCCAGGCCGGCAAGCGAGCGAGGCGAGCAGAGCCATGTCCGGAGGCTGCCGCCCTTGCTCCTGGCCCGCTTTCCAGACCAGCAGCCGGGGAAGCAGAAGTATCGAGGCCGAGCGCAGGCCGCTTGACTTCGGACGAATCACTCATCGTTGCCTCCCACTGCGCAGGCGGCGCTGGAGCCAGCGCGTAATCAGGGCATCCAGCGTCACCGCTGCCAGAATAGCGGCGCCATCGATCGCCTGCAGCCAGAACTGCGACAGCTTCAGCAAGGTCAGGGCATTATCAATGGTCCCGAGCACGATCGCGCCCAGCATCGCCCCCAGGATGGTCCCGGAGCCGCCGAAGATATTCACTCCACCCACAACGACCGCGGCGATCACCTGCAGTTCCAGGCCCGTTGCCGCCCCTGAATCGACTGTCGCAAAGCGTGCGCCCCAGAGCACCCCAGCGAAGCCGCTCAAGAGGCCACAGAGCAGAAAGGTCAGGAAGATCAGGCGTTCAGCGCGCAAGCCAGCCAGGCGTGCCGCTTCAGGATTGCTGCCCAGAGCATACAGCTCGCGACCGGTGCGGGTCGCCCGCAACAGATAGGCAAAGATCAGGGCGATGGCTGCCGCAAAGACAATCAGAGCCGGAACTCCCAGAATATGGGTGGTTGCCAGGGAGAGGAAGCTATCCGGTACGTCGTAGGCGCTCACCTGCGTTCCGCCCGCGATATACGAGTCCAGGCCGCGATACAGATAGAGCGTTCCCAGTGTCGCCACGATGGCTGGCACCCTTCCCAGGGCCACAATCAGGCCATTGACCGCCCCCAGCACGGCCCCCAGAGCGCAGCCGAGCAAGACAATCAGAATCACCGGCGTCTGTGGATGGTTCTTCAGGACGTCGGCGCAGACAAAAGCGGTCATGCCAACGGTCGAGCCAACCGAGAGGTCTACATTGCGCGTCAGGATCACCATTGTCTCGCCGACTGCCACAATGGCCAAAATGGCGATCGAGAGCAGGATCTGCTCGAAATTGCCCGGCGTCAGGAAGCGCGGCGTCTGTAGACCGACCAGAGCAATGATCGCCAGCAGCACGACGATCAAACCCAGCTCTCGCACGCGGCCCACCAGGGCCACAAGGCGCTTGCCGCCCGAGAGCGCGCGCCTGCGCGACTCCTCTACACGGGTCGTTGTTGTGCTCATGCACGTACCTCGCTCACCTGCTCTGTCTGTTCTGTCCCGTTGCTGCCAGCATGACTTTCTCCTGATCG
>NZ_JBHOQV010000191.1:0-2140 GCF_042408735.1 Thermogemmatispora sp. | reverse complement strand
TCGTTCACCTGTTTGTCACCCCCCTTTCAGTGGCAGAGGGTGGAACCGAGCCCTCTGTGTCGCTCAGGTAAACTTGGTAATTCATCATACAACACCCTTCTTTGCAGCGTCAAGCAAGAACGACCTGGGGCATTGCCATCATCCATGGGTCACTCCTCTACACGCTGAAACAAGTGACCCCCTCACTGCTCCATTCTCGCCTGTCGCAGCAAGGAGGTCGAATCAGCTCAGCTGTTCAGGTGCGCATGCATGCACGCTCTAGCGTCCGGCGCGGGCGCCTTTACTGGGCACGGCGCGGCGCTGCCCGGTCCGGTGGTACCGCACACAGGTGTCCCTTCAGCTAGAACGAGTGCCGGCCAGCCGCTGAGGGCTAGCTAGCGGCGGCTTCTTCTGGTTTGGGCGGGAGCGGGTCCGTGCGCGTTTCCTGGCTGGCGCACGGCGCCGCGCGCGAGATCGGTCTGCTAGCTGCCAGAACCCTCCGTCTCTTCTGTTGTGAGATTCTTATTGCGCTGGCGGGCAGCGGCCCGGAAAGCCTCAGCCATAGCCGTGATCTCACCATCATCTCCCAGCGGCAAGTGATCGAGCAAGGACGGCTCGCTCTTCTCGGCGCGCTCGCGGCGTTCAGCACGCCCCTCACGCTCGCCTTTGTCCCCACGTTCACGGCGTTCGCCACGCCCCTCATGCTGGTGCTGCCCGCTCTCCTGACGTCTGGCCGTCTCTTCAAGGGACAACTTCATTTTATCATCTGTGGCCCCCCTGGTGGTAGTCTCAGCCGAGCTGGCACCGGTAGGCCCCGCCCCCTGACCCTGAGCCTGGCTCTGGCCCTGGCCCTGACCTTGAGCCTGGCTCTGGGCCTTAGCGCTGTCCGGCTCTTCGACCTGGCGCAGGCTCAGGCCAAGGCGACGGCGCTCGGGATCAATGCGCAGAATGCGCAACTGGAGCTGCTGGCCCTCGTGGAGGCTGGTCTTGGGATCCATGCCCGGCGGCAGCTCCGAGAGATGGATCAGTCCCTCGATGCCGTCTTCGATGCGCGCAAAGGCCCCAAAGGGCGCGATCTTGGTGATCGTACCCGTGACGAGTTGACCCGGCGAGTAGCGCTGCTCGACCGTTGTCCAGGGATCAACCTCGGCCTTCTTGATAGAGAGGGCGATCTTCTTTTTCTCTTTGTCGACGCTGAGCACCTGGACCTCGACCTCCTGGCCAACGTGCAGCACTTCGCTGGGATGATTGACACGGCTCCAGGCTAGCTGGCTGATGTGAACGAGACCATCGGCCCCACCCAGGTCCACAAAAGCCCCAAAGTTGGCCAGGTTGCTCACCACTCCCTTGCGAATCTCGCCCGGCTTCAGCTCATCCAGTAGCTCTTCACGTCGCCGCTGCCGCCACTCTTGCACCGCCTGGCGCTCGGAGAGGATCAGCCGATTGCGGGCACGGTTGATTTCGATGATCTTGAGCTGCAGCTCCTTGTCCTTCATGCTGGCCAGCTTGGCCGCCGTCTCCTGGCTCTCACCACCCGCGGCCACCTCTTCACGCTTCAGACTCTGGATCTGCGAGATCGGCACGAAGCCGCGAATGCCATTGACGTCAACGATCAGGCCGCCCTTGTTGTAGTCGATGACGCGCGCCCTGATCAGCTCGTTGTTGCGATATTGCTCCTCAACCAGACGCCACTGGCGCTCGGCGTTGGCCTTCCTCAGCGAGAGCACGGCATGGCCGTCCGGTGTCTCCGGCTGCACGACATAGACAAGAACTTTGTCGTGTACCTTCAGCTCGCTCAGAGAGCCGTAGCCACTGGCCGGCAGCTCCTTCGTTGAGAGCACGCCCTCTGATTTGAGGCCGATATCGACCAGAATCTCGTCCTGGTCGATGCGCACGATTTCCCCTTCGACAACATCGCCACGTTTGAGGCTGGTGGGATTGTTGGTAGAGGCTAGCAGCGCCTCCATGTTCAGGTCTTCTGACTCTTCCGGGTTCCCGGTTCTGCTGGTTTCAGGCTCTCTTGCTTCAGACATGGTCTGTACCTGCCCGCTTTGAGATTTTGCCGCTGGCGGTGTCGAAAGGTCGCCGTGCTGTTGTGCTTGCATGGGTAAAATACCCCCTTCGATCCACGGTTTTTTTGCCTTGCCCCTTGAGCGCCCTC
>NZ_JBHOQV010000104.1:0-2309 GCF_042408735.1 Thermogemmatispora sp. | reverse complement strand
GGACGCACCTGTCCCTGTCGATGGACTGGCCTGAACGAGCCGGCCTCAGTGCGCTTGCGCAGCCCTTTGCGGCCTCGCTTGGGCCCTCCTCGGGAATGGCTGGGAGCAGGGGCCTCCTCTCGTCCTTCTCCTGCAGCGAGGGAATCACGCACGAGCGTGCCCCCTGCCGAATCGCCCTCTGGCTCCTGAGCTGGCTCGCCGGCGACAGGGTCTTCAGCGCCTGACGGAGCGCGGGCGACCCGTGTGCCTTCTGCCCCAAGCAGCAGCCACTGCTGCCGCTCGGCCAGCTCTCGATCAATCTCCTGGACCGGACGACAGAAGCGCTCGCGACTGGTGGCTCGGATGCGCTCGGCCAGGGCCGGGTCCGCTGCGTCGGGCAGCAGCAACTGGAGCGAGCAGGTGATGCGTTCTCCTGCGACGGGTAACCGGGCGTAGCAGTGATGGCGCGGGAGGCTCTGCAGGTCCTCCGCCGTGATTCCCAATTCGGGAGCGAGCGTCTGGGCATCGTCCGCGCTGCCGGCAAAAGCCAGAAGGCTTTGGATATTGGAAAAGATCTGGGCCAGCAGCTTGCGCTCCTGCCAGGTGTGCCGAAAGGCGTCTAGCGATTGCGTGGCCAGAGCAAAATTCGCCCCATATTTTCGCAGCTCTGCCAGCATTTGCCAGCGCACTCCCAGGAAGAACTGGAATTCATCGACGATGATCATCGTCCTGCGGCGTCCGGCTGGCTGCTCCTGCAGAAAGAGACCGAGTAAGTTCAGCAGCGTGGCCCCAATCAGACGCGCGATATCCTCTCCCACAACGCCGGGTGCCAGCTTGATGAGGAGCACCCGCTGAAGGCACTGCCGTACATGCACTGAGGAGCGGCTCTGCCCCAGAATGCGTCGCGGAGTGACGGCCTCGAATTTGGCGAACTTCGTTAAGACGGGGTCGACGCGCTCGAGCCTCATGAACAGGCTGAGAGGCTCGAAGTAGATCTGCCACCAGCGAATCAAGAAGGGATCTGGCCGATGGAGGAGGCGCAGCAGACGGTTGCGGACGCGATCACTGGAGAGCACGAGCAGGACCTCCAGCAGCGTGAGCTGTCGCTCGTCTCCTTCCGTCACGAGCTGCTGGTTCACACTGTAGATCAGCTTCAAGGCGGCCTCGCAAGCCGCCTCCATGCGTGGCCCCCAGCTCGTTGCCCAGATCTCGCGGAAGCAGGCGAGCAGGTCGGCGACGGCTTTGTCCCGCACGGGCGAGAAGTGGACATCAAGCGGATTGATGCCGGGAACAGCATCCGGATCGCTCAGGTCGAGCAGGATGACTTCATCTCCCCGCTGCGGAGGAATGAGTGGCAGCAGCTGGTCCACCAGATCATGCGGGTCGATCAGGATCAGTCCCTGATTCTGGGACAGTGCCTCCAAAGCGAGCTGGAGCAGTGCGGTGCTCTTGCCTTCCCCGCTCCGCCCCACAACGAGCAGATGGCCCGCCAGGATCTCGGAGGGCCAGGGCACCGAGACACTCTCCTGCCCCAGGAAGGCCCGGGCCACCAGCCGCCCGGGGCGGCTGGCAAGAGCCGGCCCAACTGGCATGATCCGGTGGGAGTGGCGTGTGAGCAGCGGGGAGATCTCGGCACGCATCTGGGCCGGGACATGCCAGAGCGCACCCACCGTGGAGACCGGCAGCAGGTCCCATGCGTACCAGCGCAGGCGCGGGCCTCGCCACCCCCCGGGCCGCAGGAGTCGGCGCAACTGCCAGGGAGGAATCCGGTGAGGCCGCACCGTGGCTCCGAGCCATTCAAACTGGCGATAGGCCGCAAGGAGCTGAGACAAGGCAGCACGCCGATTCACGGCGGCCTGGTGCGCTTGCTGCCAGCGCTGCCACCACCGACGCCAGCCTCCTTGTGGAGATCCTGGTGAGGGGTCTTCTGGCAGCGAGTTGATAGCAAGCAGCCGCAGTTGCACGCGAAAGGCCTGCTGGCGCAGCGGCTCCCGGTCGAGCCAAAGCAGGTCCAGCTCCCTGTGACGCTGCCAGGAGACCCAGCCCTGAAACAGCAGCAGCAGGGCACTGACTCCAAGCGCAGCCAGCAGCCCTGGCTGCAAGCCCGTCCCCACCGTCAACAAGCGCGAGGGAGCAGACCAGAACGCCAGGCCCAGCAGGCTCAGCGCAAGGACCATCAGCAAGGTCATGCCTCCGTGAGCATGAGACTGCGCTCCTGCGCGCTCGCGGCGCAGCTGCTCAATCCGACGGCGCTGGCGTTGCAACCAGCGGTTCCCCGCCGGTGCGAGCACGAGCTGCGCCACCACGCGGCATCCGGGATCTCGTGGCAG
>NZ_JBHOQV010000103.1:0-3697 GCF_042408735.1 Thermogemmatispora sp. | reverse complement strand
GGTCTCTCCCACAGCACGCTGGCGCTGATCTCTCTGGAGAGCGGCGAGCTGCTGCAGGCCGAGCGGCACTTTCGCCACGCCTTCGAGTGCTATGCCCTGGTCGGCGATCGCACAGGGCTGGCGGCCACCTCTAACCGCCTGTGGCAGGTGGCGCTGCGCAAAGGGCAGCTGGAGGAGGCCAATACCTGGTTCAAGCAGGACGATGCGCTGGTGACCGGCTTCGATGAGGAGGTCTTCATCACCAGCCAGTACTACCAGGGGCGGGTCGCGGCGGAGCGGGGGCGCTGGCAGGAGGCGGCGAGGCACTGGCAGTGTGCCTGTGAGCATGCGCGTCACGTGCACGATCGCTATCAGCTGGTGGCCAGCCTCTGCGACCTGGTGGAAGCGCTTTCCCACCTGGGACGACACGAGGAGGCGCAGGCCGCCTGGCAAGAGGCGCGCACGATCGCTGAGGAGGAGGGCTATGATCTGCTGCTGGGACGGGGCGAGGAAGTGCTGGGCGACCTGGCCTTGGCGGAGAAGCGTGTCGAGGAGGCCTTCCAGCAGTATGTGGACAGTTGTGCCTGGATGACTCACCATCATTTTCTGGAATATCACAAGGCGCAACGGCGCCTGGTAGAGCGGCTGCTCTCTCTCCCCCTGGAAAAGGTCCCTCCGACAGCACATCTGGTGAGTGAAAGCTGGCGTCAGCGCGGCCTGGCGGAGCAGTATCCGGAGCTGTCTCAGGCCTGTGAGGAGATTCTGAAGCTCCTGCCGGCCCCGCCCCGCTGGCAGGGGCACGGACAGGAAGGGGGTCCCTGAGCAGGCGCGTCTTGCCGTTCTCTGCCAGCTCGGAGAGCGGCTGGTCGCTCTGCACCTGCTGCGCACCAGTGACCCGGCGCGTCGCCCCACCTATCCCGTGGCCGGCTCCAACCGGGTCGAGCGGGTGGACTTCGTTGCTGACCCTTCCTCGGAGCAGGGGCGGGTCTGGATCAACGCACCCAATCTTTCGCTGGGGTCCCAGAGGAGGTCTGGACCTTCGAAGTGGGCGGCGATCAGGTCTGCGCGAAGTGGCTCAAAGACCGCAAAGGGCGGGTGCTGACCTTCCAGGACATCGTGCCGTATCAGCAGATCGTGGCAGCGCTGGCGGAAACCATCCCGTTGATGGAGCAGATTGACGACGTCATCGACGAACACGGGGGCTGGCCGCTCCACTAGCGACTGGCCACGCAGGAAAACGACACGCGGAGGAACCAACGCCCTCCCCAACAAGGCCGCGAGACGCTCCTCTGGTCGTTTCCCCAAGCGGAACAGACGCACTTCAGACGCCAGGCCGGCTCAGGCGTGATGCCTGAGGTTGGCGGCTATGGTCAGCTTTCCTGCTACCGATACACTGGCCCAGGCTGCAACACAATATCTGCATTGATCCTGTGCTGCTGTGTTGTGGGTCCACGGCAGAAACAGGCCAGAGACCTCCTGTGTTGCTGCTGTGGACCCACTGTCACCAGATCCCCTCCGTGCCAGAGCAATTTGCCTCAGAGGAGAGAGCGCTTGGCCCTCGTCCTGGGACACGACTCCCTGGGGCTCCCTGGCCCCTCACCAGCCAGCCAATCAGCCCCCCTCACGCCTGAAGTCACGGTGGCTCAGAGATTCCCCCACGCAAGGGCACCCGAGGCCTGACTGAGCCTTCGTGTCACGATGCAGGCTGCTGCACACAGGAAGGGAGAAGGGAAGAGGAGCTGCTCATGCTTGCTCATTCGTTCGGGGCAGCAGGCGGAACAGGCCCCACTCAAGCGCGGCCCGTGCCGCTACCACCTGTTCGTGGATCAGCCGGCCCGAGAGCAGAGAGAGAAACTCATACGTTCTCTCCGAGAATCGCCGCCGGCTCTTGGCGGGGCGTTGCTCCCGCGGCTGAAAGAGCGCTTCCAGGAGAAGGAAATCCTCTTCACGCAGGGGCCAGTGAATAAGCGCTGCCAAACGCTGACACCTCTCGCGATCAAGCTCTAACTCTAATGGAGGAGTGAAACGCTCCAAGAAGTGTAAGACATCCTTATCGCATTCGACAGGCATGAGGAAATAACCCTTTCTGATGTGAATAGATAGATAGAAATTGACTGACGTTAATCATTATAATCGGTACGTAAAACCTTGTCAAGTTTCTCAAAGAGGTAGAATAATTAGATATTGATAACAATCGTTAACAGTTGCTAACAATGGTGAGCGATGGATAAGAAGAGAGAGAAGGAAAGCATGACAGAGAGCTGCAGTGGTTTGCAGCGAGAGCAACCAGCGACTGGAAGCTTCTGGCAGGTGAATAGCCCAGCGTGCTGACCAACGAGGGAGGCCCGCTTGCGAGCAGACCCGACCTGGTGCAGGACCAGTCTGCCCGCAAGCGGCGGGATGGTTGCCACCCTGAGGAACTGACAGGCGTGAGCAGCTGGAGCGTGACCATCACGAGCTTGAGGAAGCGCTCACTTAGACCGGAAGCCGGATTGGTGTGGACGATGAGTGACAACAGTGCTGCCGAAGAAACACGGTGAGATCCCTATTAAAGCGCTCCGGTTCCTCGATGAACGGGGCATGCCCAGTGGGATAGAGCGAGAGGGTGACTGTGGCTCCCGCGTCCTCGAGCTGCCGGGCGATCTGGTGAGCCAGCATCTGAGGGACCAGTCTGTCAGACTCGCCGTGGATGATGAGCGTTGGCAGCCGAAAGTCGTGCCAGGGAATACTCTCTCTTGCCTGGACGGCTGGCAAGGGAGGAAGGAGGCTGGCCAGAGAAAGGCGCTGCTCGTCCACTGACTCGAGGAGCCTGGTCAGTGCCAGGCAGCTTCCGCCCAGATGTCGCTCAAACTCTCCGAATGCCGGTGGGTTCATCGTCAGCCCGGTGGTAAAGCGTACCAGCCACTGGGCAGTCAACGGCTCAGACAGGTCGAAGGGCGCGGGAGCATCTGTTCCTGTTCCTGTGAATACCTCAGCGAGGCGTTCAAGGAAGAGAGGTGTGCCCACGAACACCAGGCCAGCAATTGTTGGCCTGCGAGGCGATTGGCGGAGCAGCTCACCGACCAGCACCCCTCCCAGCGACCAGCCGACGAGGACCACCGGGAGATGGGCCGGGAAGGGCGAAGCCGCCAGGACGGTAGCGAGCTCCGCTGTCCAGCAACCCAGGCTCTCCGTCCAGCTGCCCTGGAGCGACCAGGAAGGGTCCCACGTCAGCACGTTCCATCCGGCCTCGGTCAGTGGGAGGATCTGCTTGCGCCAGCAGTAAGCGGGCTGGAGGAAGCCCGGCACAAGCAGCACGGTTCCCACGGCAGGGGAGTGCCTTGCAGGGGCGTAGTAGACGGAAAGCTGCATTCCTGGACGGTCAGGGAGAGTGAGCAGACATCGGGAAAGCGCGTCGAAAGACGGCTGCCCTTGCCCTTCCGACAAGAGGGGCTGTGTTTGGAACGTCTCAGGAATCATGGTTCCTCCTATGATCAAGAAGCCTGGTGAGCAAGCAAGGCTCCAGACTCCCAGATGTGTCTGGTGCCCCGCCGCTCATCGTTGTGCTGCCGGCAAGGGAGCCTGCCTTCAGAAGGTAGTGTTCACAGAAAGATGCCAATAGGTCCAGCAGGGATGCTGATGGCGAGAGGATAAGGGAAGGCCAGCAAGGAAGACAAGGAAGAGAAGACTGCACAGAAGATCAAGGCACTCAGAAGAGACGCCTGTTCACGATGGTGCT
>NZ_JBHOQV010000182.1:0-27705 GCF_042408735.1 Thermogemmatispora sp. | reverse complement strand
GGACACAAGTGTTCCCTTTCTCTGGCGGCTGTGACCGCCTGTCTGCCTCAACTGGCAACCACCTGTCTCCAGGGGAAGCACGCTCAGCTTCCCACCTGGTTCCCGCATTGTTCCCCGATGCTCCTGCCCGGATTCCGCCCCCGTTCTGGGGGCGGCCCCCCCTGCTCTGCTATGGTTGTCCCTGGCAGACTCCTGCCCAGGAGCTTGCGGGTCCAGGGAGGGACTCTTGCCTTCTGGAGGGGCTGAGCAGACCGCTTCCTCTCTGGGCAGACCAACGGGCGAGTTGCTGCACTGTTGCAGATGAGCAAGCACCATAGAAAGGAAAGGAGCGAACCGGCTCATGGAGGTCCCCTTTTCTGCGTCTCTCTCTACTGAGACCGTGCAGGTCCTCACTCCGCGGAGACCAGCGCGGCGAGGAACATCTTCGCGTATCACGGAGCAGCGGGCCCTGGCCCAGCGCGCCAAACAGGATCGCAGGAAGGCGACCGGGCGGAAGCGAGACCGGCGGGAGCAAGCCACTCGACCACTGGAACGATCAGCGCGCCGGCGACGTGGATACACCATCGAAGATCTCATAGAGGCATATCTCCAGGATCAGGCCGGAGGGAATCGCAGTCCCAAGACGATTGCGTGGCACCGAATCTCACTCACACTGCTGCGGGTTTTTCTGCAGGAGCAGCAAGGGATCAGGACAATTGATGCTGTCGAGGCGGCAGACCTCAGCGCCTGGTTCGTGCATTTGCGCACCACTCCGGGAAAGTATGGTAAACAGCGCACAGCGCGTACAGTGCAAACGTATGCCCGCTCTGCTCGGGCCTTCTTTCATTGGGTGCAACGCCAGGGTATCCTGGAAGACGATCTGTTTAAGCAGGTCACCTTCCCTAAAGCAGGTCGCCCACTTGTCCAGATCATCACTGAAGAAGAGTTTGAACGCTTACTGCAGGCCTGTGCCCCTCCCGGGGAGATTGGTCCCCTGGCCGAGCGAGCTGCGGTGCGTAATCAGAGCATTTTATGGGTCCTGTATGATACAGGGATCCGCGTCTCGGAACTCATTAGCCTGTGTCTGGAGAGGGTGGATCGCAGGAGAGGCGTAATCACTGTGCTCGGGAAAGGATCCAAAGAGCGAGAGGTGGCTCTGGGGCGGAACTGCCAGCGCTATCTCTACTACTACCTGGATAAGCACCGCCCGAGCGAGGAGGAACTGGCTGAATGGGGGAGTGCTGGAGAGAATCATGTCTTCCTGTCAGAAACGCGCTTGCCTCTTACCAAAGATGGGGTGGAAATGCTCTTCAAACGGCTCAAGCAGCGCTCGGGGATCACAGGGAAGCGGGTTAGTCCTCACGTCCTGCGCCATACCTTTGCCGTTAATTACTTGATGAACGGTGGTGACATTTTCAGTTTGCAGCAGATTCTCGGACATGAGGATATCTCCACTGTGCGCCATTACATGCATCTGACCTCTGCAATGGTGGAGAGTCAAAAGCGCAAATACAGCCCAGGGGATCATCTGTCGAAGCACCTGCCGGGACCGCGGGTGACCAGACGCCGCGGGTTCCGAGCGATGCGGAAGAACCACCGGGAGCACTCCTGAATGTGCCGGCCTCACCTTCCCTGGCGCCTGTCGGCCCAGCGGAGCTGCTAGAGGAGCTGCATTGCCAGCACCTCGACTAGAGTGGCACTGGTAACCTGGAATCTACCCTCATCTTGGCGTTGGCATGTACCAGCCAGCAAGCCAGGCACTTGCCCAGCGGGTGATATGATCCATGGGCAAGAAGCCTGGCTCCTTTCCTCCTGATCAGGCTGTGCCCGGAGGGGGCTGCTCTAGAAAGTTGACCAGGCTCACCCCTATTCCTAGCTGCTCTAAGTCCTCTCCCAGGGCTGGAGCCATCTGTGGTTGCTGCAGCTCCCAGTGGTTCAGCGCCGAGGCCTTTCCCTGCCTGGCTCTTTCTCCCTCGGGTCTTTGGGCAGCACTGGTGCCATAGGGGAGCTCTCCATGCTCGATGAGAAGATCAATAGCTGATCCCAGGTGCCGTCGCAGCGCTCGCGCCAGCGCAATGGCTTCCATGCCGCCCAATCGCCCCTGAGCATCTGGGGCAAAGCGGGTTGCTTCGACCAACAGCCCTGTGACAAGGGCCTGCCGGAGCAGGTCGGCCAGGGACAGATGGGTCTGCTCTGCGAGGGCCTGCGCTAGCTGGAGAGCTACTGGTGGCACATTCCGTAACGAGATCGGTCCTTTGGGTTGCTTTGTGGTAGCTTTCATCAGTGGTCTTCCTCGTCGCGGGACGCTGTTGCCGCGGTCAACCGTTGCTGGATTCGCTGTTGGACTGTTGCCTGAGCAAGGAGATAGCCCCCCGCTGCGTTGAGAACGGCAGCGAGTTCTCGGGGCACAATCAGCATGCTTTCCTGGGCCCGTCGTTGCCCCAGGAGCGTCCGAAGCGGACGTTCGAGCAGGATCGTTCCACCTCCAGTACACATCACGAAGGTCTGCTCTTCCTGGAGCAGATGCCGCAGATGCGTCAGCAGTCGCTGAGCACGAGCCTGGATGACGTCACTCACAAGCGACGTGACATCCACACGCCGTCCCCCTCGCAACAGCGTACCGCTCACGAGGACCTGCTGAGCTTCGGTATCTGAGAGACGCACCCCGGGATAGAGACTGCGAAGGTGCTCCCGAACCGCACGGGCCAGGGCAATCGTCCCCTCATCGAGCAGCGTGGCCTGCATGCGCAGACGCGGTCGGCCATCTGGACGCGGGTCAATCGTCACCGTGCACCGGTGGAGCTGCCCCCCTCCAATGTCCACGGTCACATGCCTGACGACCTCCGTTGGCAGTGCCTCTCCTGTGGGGCTGTAGTACCAGGCGACAAAGGACCCGAAGGTCTGAGGGTAGGGCATCACGTCGACAAGCTGGAGGCGCCACGTGTTCGTGTGACCTTGCTCATCGGTGCGCTGGACCAGCCGTGGCGTCTCCAGCAAAGGACGCAGTGCCTGGAGCACCGTCGGATGCACACTATTTCTGGACAGCTCCTCGTTAGGGAGCCCCAGACTCACGTAGAGCCTATACTCACCCTGCCAACTCTGCCCTGGTCGCTCGTAGCCGGCTGCCCGCAACAACTCGGCGAGGCAGGCAAAGAAGAAGTGTTGCCAGCGTCGATCGAGCAGGCGCTCAGGACTCATCCCAATGGGCAGGCTCTCCACGGTGGTCGCCACCTGTAGCGCCTGATCTCCGATCCAGAATGGTTCGGAGGCATCTACTTGCCACGTGGGGACTTCCTCGCCGACCCGCATCACCTCGGCAGGGGCATAGGCCGTGGAAATCCGGCGGACGGTCAGTTGGGGGAGCCGAGCGTGCAAGAGTGCACCTTTCAAGGCATCATTGCCATTGTCTACTGCCACGAGGAGCGCCGTTCCCTCAGTGTACCCATCTTGGGCTACTGGAGAGGCATCTGGCTGGTCCAAACGAAGCAGAAACGCCAGAGGAATCTGACGCATCATTCCCCCTCCAGCTTCTGAAGCTCCCAGGGGTTCCTGACGGCAAAGTCTGGCAAGCAGCGAGGATGGATGCATGGGAGAGTCCATCAGTTTCATGCGATCTTTCTCCTCTCTTGTTGGCGAGATGACGACCACAGTGTGTAAGATGACGACAATTTGCGGTAGGATCGGCCTCCAGCCGGTGGCTGTGACGCTGATTGTCGTCGCTTTGCCTTCAGAGGAAGGCATCATGGATGTATGTTGCCGACATGGCATGGTACCCAGCGATCCAGAGCATTCTCCCTGAGCCTCTGGAGAGCACCGTATCATACGTAGAGGAATTATGCAAGAGAGGCAGATGTTCATTCATCAAGAGGAAGCCGACCGCACAGCAACTGAGGCCAGCTCCTCTTCCTCGCCTCTGTATATTTTCCCCGGTGCTTCCACTCCTGTTCCCCAATCGTTCCAGAGGCAGACGGTGCACGTTCCCTTTCTGTCCCTGGCTCATCCCGGTTCTGTCCCTAAAAGACGCGAGATGCTTCCCATAAAAGCGATGCATTGCTCTCCTGCTCTGGTCTCCTGAAGCGCGTACACTGGAAGAGAAGCTGTGTCTGTTCCTCCAGGATGGCTACCTCAACATGCACGCTGGCTCAGTATTGTTTCTGCTCTAGCTATGGGGAAAGAGCAAGGCATTCGAAGTGAGAAAGGACAACAGGTGCATCATGCTCCATCGCCCAACATGGCTCCTTGTCCTGGCTGCTCCCAGAAGCCGGTCCAGGCAGTTCCTGGTGCGGTTGGTCTTGCTTATCAGTGCAATTGGCAGCTTCCTGCTTTGGACGCTGCCGGTCTGGTCCTTATTCTGGCAACAGGTGGCCTCCTTCCCGGTCCTCTGGCAGGAGCCAGCCAATCGTTGGCCTATTATTCTGCTGTGCCTGCGTCTCGTTGCTCCTCTGCTCATACCGATGCTCCTTACTGAGGCCTTTGAAAGCCTGTTCCTCCTCCTGCGTGGAACCCTTTCCTCCTCTACCGCTGATCACCAGGGGGACCAGGGGGGGGCTCAGGACAGAGTGGATGCCGTGGACCGTGTCCCCATGCCTGGGCTGCATTCGAATCGGCCTGGATCTTCTCCCGAAACAACGGAACCTGGTGCGGGGAGATCGTTGTCTTCCATGACCACAGCCTTAGCTCACGGGGTCCCGGCGTCGGTTTCCAGGTCCTCTCCGCAGGATTCTGCGCTGGAGGCATCGCTCTCATTCCCTGCCCATCCCGCTGTCGTTCCTGCCAGCCCCTCACACTCCCTGGAGCAAGCGATCGGGTCGCGTCCTCTGGCCTATGAGGGGAGTCTCCCTCCCGCTCTGATCAACACCTTCCAGCATCCTGTTCACCAGCAAGGGCCTACTGATGCCAAACGGAAGGCCAGGCTCCTGCTCCGTGTGTTCGGCGAGATCGTCCTGGCCCTACAAAGAGGAGGGGAAGAGATTCCCGTGTCGCTAGGAACCTATCCGAAGCGCCAGGAGCTGCTAGCCTATCTGGCCTGGCATAGGCAAGGGGTGCCACGGGATCAGCTTCTGGAAGAGGTTTTTGGGCATGGTCAGCCCGATGAGGAGGCTCATACTCAGAGACTAAGTGAACGCTTCGACTCGCATCGGAAGATCCTACGCCGGCGTGTACGAGAGGCTCTCATCGCGCAAGGGGTGTTGACGGAGCGAGAGGCGTTGCCGGCAGCACTTGATCCCTTCGCCAGTGAAGGGGGGATCTGGCGACTGGCATCCGGCTGTCAGGTCATTGACCTGGATATGATCCAGGGAAGTTACGGAGTCCTTACGCAGGCGCGTAAAGAGGGGCGTCTGGTCCAGGAAGTCCCCAGGGAGGTTATGCGAGCCTGTGAAGAGTTGTTGGCAGCGTACCGCGGAGACTTTCTGGCCAGCTATATCCAGCGTTATCCTGAGCTGGTCCAACCCTGGGAGGGACGCAGCTCCTGGATCCGCAAGCCGTTTACGCAGGGGCGTGATTGGTACCTGGAGGCCCTCTGGTGGCTGGGTGAGGCAGAGTGGCGAGAGGGATTGACCTTTGGGAGTCCGCCCCCCAGCGAGCTGGCTCTGCGGCAGCAGCGCCAGTCATTCGCACGCGCAGCTCAGTGCTACGCGGACTATGCGCTGGCAGCGTGCGCGACGCGATTTGATAGCAAGGTGAGCTTCGGGTCAGGAGGTGAGCCAGGGGAGCGGGTGCTCATGAGTGAGCGGGCGCTGCGTCGTGCCGTCTTACTCTGGGGCTCGCTGAGTCAGACCGGGCAGGTCGATCAGCTCTGGCGCGCGTACTGGTCCCAGATGCGTCGTATCTCGGACCGGCGCTGGGAACCCAGACGGGAGACTCTGGCGGATCTGGAAACAGCGCGGGCGCAGACCAATGCCTATCGGCTGGCGCTCCAGCTCAGCCAGCAGGAAGCATTCAGTCTGTTCCCTTCGTCTTCCCTGGCCGAAGAGTCTCAGAGCGAACAGAGTTGAAGCAGCCAGTCGGTCAGTTGGGACAGCCCATCAGGCTGGTCTAGCTCCACTTGGAGGAGGGGCAGCATGGGCTGAGGAGCCCCGCTGATCTGCCAGCACGTGCGGATGCGCGCTGCTGCCTGGGGCTGCGTGGTAATGATAAGGACCGGCGGGGACCACCCTCCTGCTTGCTGTCCAGCTGCGGCGTAGGTCTCCCATTTGGCCTGGAGCTCCCGCCGCCTGGTGGTAGCGCGATCATACTCGATCAGCAGGCGTACAGGGGCGGGATGCCCACGCAGCCAGACAATCCAGGTTGCATCGGGACGCAGTTGGACCCATTCCTGTCGCCCTGGATCAAACCAGCGGCGGGCACTTTCACGTGTGCTCCACAGCCAGGAAGCGACAATCATCGATTCATGCGTGCTAGCCCCGAGGAGAGTTGCCAGGCAGGCGTAGAGGCCATGTGTGTGTTGCATCTGAGTCAGCTCTGCAGGAGGGAGAGCTACCCAGCCCCGCGGGAGCTCCCCTCGCGTTACAAGATAGGCAACAGCAACCTCTGTCAGCAGCCAGCGCTCCTGCTCCCTACTCGGGGCTGCGGGCCACCGGAGGCTCGTGACGAGGTTGGCTGCTGACAGAACCAGCAGCGATCGCTGGAGCCGACGCCGGGCCTGTCCTGGCTCCAGGAGTTGCGCCAGCTGAGCAGAGCTGAGCAGAGGAAAGCGAGCCAGTAGCAGCAGCATCCGCTTGCGCTGGGCAGTGAGCGCCAGATTGAGGCGCGCTGTGGCGGTGAGGGAACCAGCACCAGGAGGTGCTAACCCGTCTGAATCAGGCATCTGCGCTATGAGGCGAGTCACCCATCCAGGATCAGGGAGACACCAGCTCTGACTACGTTTCCATCGTCGCTGGCCTTTCCGTTCGGTTCCGGTCCATTGCTTGCGCTGAACCTGTAACCTCCTCGGCTCATCGCCAAACTGAGGCTGGCTCACTTGTGACTGATCTGACAGCATGAGTTGCTCCTGCAGTAACACCCTAACCGCCGGGCGAAGCATGACTGCCTCCTCCGATGCTGTCCTGCTTGATCTCTCCAGGACTGCCAGATTGGAAAAGCACCAGCAAGGCGCTGCCAGCAATCCACTCTGACGAACCTGCTCCAGCAAGAGCACGCCCCCCTGGGGCAAGGGGCGTTGAGTGAAGACAGGGCGTTGTAATAGCTCGCTCCAGACAGGCAGATGTACTGCTGCACTCACGACTAGAACGAGCGGGACTGGCCTCAGCCGCGATTGCAGTGCATGGGCCTCTTGATAGCGAGCGAGCTGCTGCAGCAGAAGGGAGACCGGGTGCCAGGGAAAGGGCTGCTCCTGCTGCGGACCGACCACCAGCAGCAGCGAGACGGCTTGCTGCCCCTGCTGAAGCAGACACCAGGCTGTATCAGGTCTGCCAGCAGTGTGGGATGGTGAGGAGCCTGAGCGCCGCAGCAGATGGCGCCAGGAGCAGGGAAACTGGAATACCCGGACCTGCCAGCCCTGCCGTTCCCCCTCGATCAGGCTCGTGAAGCAGGAAGCCAGCACCAGGGTGGGGAAAGGGCGGGCAAGCCGGCTGAGCAAGTCTTCCTGCTCGATGGGATAGGCCCGGGTCAGGGCCTGGAGCGAGAGTGCCGGCTGGAACTGGTGTGCAAAGGCTGCTACCCCCGCGGCACTGAGGGCATAGCGTTGCTGGGCCGGCGGCCAGCCCGGCTCGTGGAGTCGAAAGGCCAGGAGCAGACCTCGCTTGACGAGGTGGTGCACCTGCCTGCCCACCTGGGAGGCCGTCGGTTGAGGAGCCGGACCTGACGGCGTCCCTCGGCGACTCTGTTCCAGGCGCACGAGCTCAGATAAGGCAAGCAAAGGGTGCCAGAGCACCCAGCGCAGGAGCGAGATCTCCGCTGACTGGAGACTGGTCGATTCAGGGTCTGTCAGCAGCTTGCCGATCTTCATCTTTCTCCTCGCTTTCTGCCAGTGCTCGCTCTGCCACTGGCTTACTTAGCTGCTCCTGGGGATCAGGAGGCGGTGTTCCAACAGGGACCTTGCGGTGACGCTGGCGCCGACTCCGTCGATGCTTGTGTGCAGGAGCGGCAGGCTCACCACTCGGCTGCTCAGTCAGGCGCGGTGCCGTCAGGGCCTCTTCTGAACCAGGCTGGATCACCGACTCGTCTGCTGATTGCAACGCATACTGCTGCGCTCGCCCGGCCTCTCGCTGAATCCGCCAGCTGGTGAGTGCCGCTTCGGGGTGGCGACGGCTTCGATCTGCCAGCTGGCGATCCACCTCTGCGGCAGATTGCAGTCGCGCGCGATTGTGGGCACGAATAGCTGCCGCGCAGGTTCGCCGGCCTGGCGTTGCTACCGTCGGCGGCTGCAGCTGCAGCGAGATCACCTGCTGCGGCCATCCTGGCAGACTGAGCCTCGCGTAGCAGTGCAACGGCGCAAGGCGGACCAGGTCTGTGGCGGTGACGCGCTGATGCAATTCTGCTGCCAGCAGATCTGCATCGGCGGCAGAAACACTGAAGGCAAACAGCTGCTGGCAATTCGCCAGAACGAGCTCGAGTAGCCCCTCGCGCAGGAGGGGAAGCCTCTTGAGACTCTGAGAAGAGAGCAGCAGGCTGCAGCCGTACTTTGCATCTTCAGCCAGGAGGCGCTCGAAATCTGCTCCAGAGAAGACATGGAATTCGTCTACCGCCACCAGCACCTTACGCCGCTGAGTCAACGGCAAATGCTGCTGCAGCCGGAAGGCACGGTGCAGAAGATTGAGTAATGTCGACCCAACAATGTTCACTGCTCCCTCGGGCAACTCCCGGCTGGCCAGCGCGCACAGGACAAGTTTGCCCGCTGTGATGGCCTCCTGGAGGGGCGCGCGGGTCACCGGCTGTCCGACAATGCGCCGAAGCTGCTCATGTTCGCGGAACATGCCGATCTTGGACACGATCGGCATGCAAATCTCGTTCCGAAAGGAGGGATGTAACGACCAGTAGCTGGTCTGCCAGAATTGGACCAGCTCTTGCTGCTGGGGCTGGCTCAGGTTGAGCTGCGCCAACAGGTGGACGGCGAAGGCACGATCCTGCAACAGGGGATTGATATCCAGGAGGGTGTATTGCTCCTCTGCCTGTCCCTGGTGCACTAGGCCAGCATTGAGCGTTGCCAGGAGGCGCAACGCGGCTGTGAGGAAGTACGCCATCCTTGGCCCCCATTGCTCGACCCAGATGCGTTCGAAGCAGGACATGAGGTTGGCCACCAGTTCATCAGGGCTCAGGCCCAGGGAGGCATCCAGGGGATTGATGGCCACCGGATACTGCTCATCCATCAGATCCAATAGCAAGACATCCTGCTGGCGTGCTGGGGACACCTGGTCGAGTAGCAGCTCGACCAGGTCCCGGTGTGGGTCCAGCAAGACCAGGGCGGGAGGAGAGATCTGTGAGGAGTCCTGCAGGAGTGCACGGGCCAGCAAGTGCATCAGGACCGATTTGCCAGCCCGCGATTTGCCCACGACCACCGTATGGGTCAGGATGCTTTCCGCTGGCAGTGCGACTGGGACCCGGTAGCCCCTCTGACAGGAGTAACCCAGCAAGGCAGGGGGAAAAGGGCTGCGTCGCTCGAGCAGCTGCTGCGCCAGCGCTGGGGACAGCAGCAGCGCTTTGCGTGTGTTGCGGTGAACCAGGGGTAGATCCGTGCCGGGCTGAGGCAAGTGGAAGAGGCCCGCAATTTCCAGAGCGTTGAGAATCCAGGGCGAGCGTGCCCCTCCATAGAGGAGACGCAAGAAGTAAGAAGCGCGGGGAAAGGCGGCTTCCAGGTCGGGGAGCCTGCGTGCCTGATGTCGATGAGCTGACACGTGGCGGACTTGGCGTAGTACGAATCCATTACAGGAGGGCAGCGTCCATTGTCGATAGGCCGCTTCCAGCGCGTGCAGGACTCGGGTCAGCGAGGCAGGCGAAGCCGCGGAAGGTCCTACGACGATCACTCTCACCTGGCTATAGAAGCCTGCACGCGCCAGTTTCTCGGCGACGGCGCGCTGATCGTAGAGCGGCACCGCCGGGCGCGTCAGCCACCACCAGAGCCACCCGAGTCCTGCGATCAGACTGAGCAGGCCCAGGCCCAGCAGAGGAAGCCAGGCATGAGCCTGCCACCAGCGACCGGCCAGGAGCACCAGCACGGCTGCCCCCACCAGGGCCAGCAGTCTGACGCCTTCGGCCACATCCTGTTGGGAACGAGCAGAGATCGCCTGTCGTCCATGCTGCTCCCGTTCCGCCTGCAGTGCATGCTCTACGGTCTTGCGCAGATCCGCGCCGACCCAGTCATCAGGCGCCCTGGCCAGGGCCACCTGGGCAATGACCCTCTGTCCGGGGCCGACGGTGGCCATCGCTGCCAGCAAGCCAGGTAGCGGATCTGTGCCCGGTTCCGTCAGCAGCTTCCCAGGAAACGTCTTGATGGGCAGATAGCTGGGGGCCAGCAACCCGAAGCTTCCGATCAACGCTTGCTCGTCTGAGCGTAGACGGAGCGGATCACGAGCCGGGGAGAGCCAGCGTACCTCCACCTGGGGAGCCAGCGCTTCCAGCTGGCGACAGAGCAGCTGCAGCTGCTCCCATGAGCGAGAGCGCAGGAGAAAGCCCTGTGTCTGGCTGGTTCCGACCAGCTCCAGAGCGAAAGGAGCCTCGGAGGCGCAGGCTTGCAACCAGTTCTCAACGGCTTGTGCCTGGCGCTGTCCCGCAGGGTCATCCGAAGGAATGAGCCAGGCAAGAGCCACCTCTTTCTGCTGCAAGGGGGTGTTCATATCGGTTCCTCCTCCCTCGTCAGTCAAATTGCCCGCTGCCAGCGTGTCGGAGCCAGAGATGCTGGAGACTCCGCTGACGCAGTGGCTCGTTCGTGAAAAGCGGTGCTGGTCCTCTCCCGATCCTCGATCCCACTCCTGCTCACGCCCAGGGATGCAGAGAGGAGCAGAACGATCGCATACTGCAGCAAGTAACGAGTGCATCGGCGACGGCTGTCGTCTTCCTGGGCGCGCGTTCGAAGATGAAGCATCGAGGCAATGCCTCCTTTCTCTCAGGTTGTCCATCTGCCTGGCTGTAGGGAAAGGCAACTGATTCGGGACCTGGCTCCTGGCCCTACAGAGAGCCTCTGGGCTGTGCCCGCCCTACACGTGCCAGGCGTTGGCGATCACGAGGATCAGTGGTCAGCAAAGCCTGCAACAGTGGGCTATGGCGGTACGTGACCACATCGAGCGGGGCCAGTTCCCTGCCGCAGCGGAAGACCACCCGGCCTGGACGAGCCTCTTCCAGCACTCGCTCTAATTCATCCGGCAGCTGCAACCGCTGCGCTGCCTGCCGTTGCATGCCGAGCAGAAACCACGTACCGCTATTGGCCAGCACGACCTGTCCGGCCTCCAGAAAGTCGGCAGGATGCTGGCTGATTGTGATCTGGGCAATGCCGAGCTTGCGGAAGCCACGAGCTCCCGCTTCCAGATAGCGACGGCCTGCCGGGTGCTTGAGCAAGTACGAAGCCTCCTCTACGACGTAGGCCAGATAGTGCTCTCCTCCTTGCACTGCGCGATAGCGCTGCACAAAGTTGTGAATCACGTAGTTCATGAAGGGGTACCAGCGCTCATCGAGTTTACCAATCGCGAAGATGGTCAAAGGGGCGAGTGTCAATCTGGTATGCCCAGGAAACAAGTAGGCAACCTGTTCGAAGCGCTCGACCAGCATCTCTCGCTGCACTTCAGACGCTGTCGGCACGGTGCGCAGCATTGTCAGAAAGTCGGCAAACGTGGGTGGTTCGGCCAGGAGGACCTGGGGGTCCGTGCGAATGGCATCCATGTGCAACCCCCGCGCTGCGTAGGCCAGACGCGCCGCGTGCGTGAGCGCAGCTTCCTGGGCCCTGGAAAGCGCTTCTCCATAGAGTAAGGCCAGCCCGGACAGTAAGTGCTGCTCGATGTGCTCTGCTACCAGGTCGACGGGATCAGCCAGATCCACATCCCCGGGACCATAGGGCAGTTCCAGCGGATTGATCGGACAGTGTCCGGCCAGATTGATCCGCTGGCTTGCCCCCCCGAGCGCTGCATGGATGGCGTCATAGTCTCCGTCGCGATCGAGAACCACGACATCGGCGGTGCGCGTGCACAGCAGACCCAGTATCAAGGTCTTCGCCAGCCACGACTTGCCCATCCCGGATTCACCGCAGATCACGATGTGTGGGTTGGGCAGCCGCTTGGTGTCATCCCACGGATTGAGGTAGACTGGCAGAGCAACAGCTGCTCCCTGCGGTCCCTGGCGAGAGGTCCCCAGATAGGCCCCGCTGGGCGTGCCCACTCGCCCGTTCGACCAGCTCAGACAGGTGGCAACCACGTCCGAGGGAAGCGTGGTCGCCTCCTGCGAGATGGCCGCGGGCAACGTCTGCGTCATAGGCGCCGGAAGGCAGGCGCGCCATCCCAGGTCATGGCGATACGCCAGTGCACGCACCCGCACTTGCTGGTCGCGCAGATGGGCCAGCAGATACCGGGCGCGCTCTTCCAACCGCTCGAGCGTCGAAGCGTGAACCGCCAGCAGGAGTTGGATTGAGTGGAGGGTCAGGGTTTTGCTCGCCAGGGCCTCGATGAGCGCGCGCAACTGGGCCGCTTCCAGCTCCACATCCGCTCGGGTCAGTCGGAGCGCCTTGCGGTCTGCCAGCCGCTGGCTTTCGAGTCGCGTCCGCTGCATCTCCAGGCGGCGGAGCATGATCCGACTAGGCAACGGCTGACAGTGCAGCGTCACGATCAGAGGCATGCCCCCAAGACTGGTCAGCTCTTCGAGCCAGCCGTAGGAGAGTTCCGCAGGCAAGCCCTTCACTTCATACGTCCGTAGATACCGGCGCTGTTGCCCATGGGCTCCCACGCTAACCGAGAGCGCGTGCGCCGAGACCTCCACGGAGGAGGGGGCTAGTACCTCCGCCAGAGGCAGACCCGGGTCCAGTACTGCCTGGGGCCTCGGGCTGGCATAGGTCAGCAGCTGACCATGCAGGCCGCGCAGACGTTTCATCCAGCGACCTGTATGCGCACGAGGCTCCTGCCGGCGGGGTCCCAGCACCACCTCAAAGGAGGGAACAGAGGTGCCCGGTGCCAGGCAAGAGGCGAAGGCGCTCAGAAAGGCCGTGGCGTCCAGCAGCCTGACCTGCAGGTCGAGCGCCTCCAACCCGGCTTTGACTATCGCGAGCCGGATGCGCAGCGCGCGTTCAACTTCGACCTCGGCCACTGGCCTTGGCCGGCGAGGTGTCAGCAAAGCAAGCACGCGCTGCAGCAGGGAGCTGTCCTGGTCTTCTTGCTGACTCCTGGCCACCTCATGGCTGGACACAGAGACCACGGCCAAGTGACGAATGTTGCTACAATGCGCGTGCTGGTGGCGCTGTTCCTGCAAGCTCTCTCGCTGGAGGTGCTGCAGCTGCGACCAGGCATCCAGCTGATCCAGGGCCTGCTGTTGAGCCTCCAGCGCGGGATCACGAGCGGGGTCAAGTGGCTCTACAATCCACAGGAACTTCACCGGAAAGCTGAGTCCATCCAGGAAGCGCTGGCAGCGGCTCAAGAGCTGCTCTTGCTCGTGCTGGGGGAGTAGCCGCAGCGTGGAGCTGCTCCGCAGTTCGAGAATGGCCCAGCACGTCAGCGCCGTGATACGCCCATCTGATCCCCGCGTACTACTGCAGGCTATGCTTCCTCGCAGTTCCCCAGCGGGGACCCAGTGTTGGCTGGCGACCGGCTCCTCGCCGGGCCGGACACGGCGCACTGCTCTGGCAGACGGGGGACGAAAGCGAGCCTGTTTGGGGAGCCACCAGAAGCGACCTCGCAGATACAACCAGCAGACCAGAGAAACGCCTCCCACCCGACCGTGGACCAACAGCAGGACGCCTGACAGGAAGATGCCTGCCACCCAGAGGCGGGAAATGAAGGACATGCCCCCAGTCAAGGCCAGGAGCAAGACCCCCGCAGCCAGATCCGAGAGCAGCTGGGTGAGCGTCATGCCAAAGATGCGCTCCTCGAACTGGAGCAGCTGACTGGGAACCGCCCGGTGTGTGCCTGATGTGTCCTTGAGCATCGCAGTCAGGCCCGGTGGACAGGCTGCTCCGCCGTCGGGCAGGCAGTGGTGCCCTGTCCCGTTCCCGGGCCTCCTCCTTTCTATCTATTTATGCTGTGCGTGGCTCAATCAGAGCATCTGTCCAAGGCTGGTGGCGAGTTGCACAAAGGCCCCGGCAGCCGCGATGATTGCAGCGCACAGAAAGACCCGTTTGAGATGGCTCCAGCGCTCCGCCCGCGCGGCTGGAGACGTATCCTGATCGAGCATGATCTTGACGGCGTAGATCGCTACCAGCAGTCCTGCAATGGTAATGCCAATTCTTGCAGCATTCTGTTGTAATTGTGCTATGACTGTATTCAGGTTGTTCAAGGTGTTCATCTCAATACTCCTCCATTCTTTCGCGTGAATATGCATCGTGTGTCCAATGCTTATGCCTTCTAGGCAAGCAAGACGACGGCTCGAGAAGCCAGGCTCACCAGCGTGCTCAAGGCTCCACGACCACTGGCACCGGCTCCGAAGCGCTCGAGTAACCTGGGAACCGATGCGGTAAAATTCATCATGGCTGCTGCCAGCAGGAAGCCGGGCAGTCCTGTCTGCCGCGAGCTGAGAAGCAGTTGGAAGCCAAGGGTAAAAGCAAGGAGCTGAAGGAACTGCTCAAAGAGTGTGACAACGTAGAGGCGCAGCCAGGCCGAGAAAACCACGGAAGTGGCCGGGTAGATCAGGCAAAGAAAGGCTGGTCCACTCAACACAAAGAGTACATCCAATCGGACGACGCGAGCGATCGCCTGGAACAGCCAGCGGAAGAGGCCAATGCCGAAGATGATGGTCACAACAGCCCAGAGAACGAAGAACGTGCCTGAATCTAGCCCGCGCCCACGGGTGAGGGTCTGGATAAACGAAGCTGTGCTGATCGGAAGCAGGTCACAAAGCAGGTTGTTGATCTGAATCAGCTGCTCTCCCAGGAAGGCTGAGCTATGCATTAAGAGGATGCTCACCAGGGTTCGGCCCACGAACTGGCCCATGGGCATGCGCATGGACCCAGTGGCATCGCTCTGCATAATCTGGATCGTTCCAACGATGATCACAAGCCCCAGCATGCCATCGGAGAGTGCCAGGAGTGTTCTCCATATGAGCATCACAGTCTCATTCTGCGTGGTCAACGCAGGCGAGGTCGTAAAGAGCAGGCTATTAAGCAGAGGCATGAATGGATTGAAGTTCGTGTTGAGCGTGAGCAGGATTCTGAGCAGTTCATCCATGATACTTCCCCCTTTAGCTGCTGGCTGCTCCTGAGCCACTATTGCGATGATCTTCCGCCATATCTGGGAAGTGGGCAAGGCAGAGGGCAGCAGCGCAGCCTGTGCAGCTCACGGAGAGCATACCAGGTGCAAGCAGAACTGCAGGGAAACACGAGCAGTATCCGGGGGAGCGACCAATGGGAAGGAAGGTGGAACGCTCCTGGAACGCGCGGAGAATGGAAGAAGACTCTCCTCTTTCCTGATGGGCTACGGTAGTTCCCTTTGCCAGCGAACTATGGACAAAAGGGGGGCCCAAAGGTGCAGTGGCTAGAGAAATCTCAGAGGAGTTGGCAAGCGGCGTACGCCCTCGTGTCAGAGTGTGGCACTCATCTATTTTGCTCCACAGAATGAGTATCTCCTGTGGTCGCCTAAGACGCTTCCTTGTCACAGGCTCAGTGTCTGACGCTGACAAAATAGCTGGCTGGCTCTCTTTGCTTCTGGTCAGCCGTCCTTCGCTGGTTGTCTTCTTCCAGCGGCTGGGCGGGACCCGCTAGTGACAAGCAATGCTTGGCTTGGGTCTCTGCTAACGGAACCAGAGCAAGTGTGTTGCTGACCCGGTGTTGCTCAAGCAGGTGCCGCCTCCTGTCTCACGCACGAGGTGGGAACCTGTGTCTCTCTCTGCTAACCAGTGTGGAAGCGTAAAGCCACTCGTTTCCCCCAGGTACCAGCCGTCTCCTCTGACCAGCCCAGGTTTGTTCCTCTCTCGTTCCCCACGAAGTCGGCTTGCACATGGTAGACTCGCCGCTGTGGAAGCAATAGCGGCCACATGCTGACAAGCCATCCAGATCCAGTATGCTGTACAGCGTGCAGCGGGATCATCCGTCATGCCACCGGAGAAAGCCGTTCCAGAGCGATATGCCGGGGCATGGCAGGAGCACGCTGCCCTGGTATATCGCCTGACTGGCTGAATCGCCAGGCGCGCATGGCGACAGTCAAGAAGGAGGTATCTCATGCAGATGGACTGGAAGCGTTTCTCACTCTTGCTGCTAGCGGGCTTCTCCCTGGAGGTGCTGGCCACCGCGACGGGAGCAACAGTGCTCCTGAGTGGGGTTTTGAGGGCAGGAGAAATCCTGGTGGTGCTGCTGATTCTCGGAATGGCGACACCACGCTTCCTCAGCTGGCTCTACCAGCAAGGGCAGCAGCTGGTGGTGGGTCTGCACCGCTGGAGTATCCACCGCGCGCCAGGGCAAAAGGCTCTGGTCCCGAGGGAGGAGCTTGCGGACTTCCTGAAGCAAGTTGAAGAGATTGCGCAACGTGCGCAGGGATCTAGCAGAGTTCAGGGAGAGGCTTTGGCCAGACTCCTGACGCTCTGCGGGGTGGCTCAGGGGGACGAGTCCCACATTCAGCTGACGCCCTGGGCCTTGTACCAACTTCAGCACTGGCTACGCGAACTCAGAGAAGTGGAGCAGTATGAGCACTACCAGCGACAACGGCTCCGCTTTCAGGTATGTCAACTGAATATGCGACTGGTGCAGCTTGCCCCGATGGATCATCCAGGGTTATTGCTCCTCCGTGGTCAGATGCAGGTCATCCAGCAGCTCTCCGCCTTGTATCCTGCTGAGCCGCTGCTGAGGCTAGTGCAGCAGCTACGGGCGGAGCTGGAGCAGCTTTGCCAGCAGAGTAGTCGGTCGTAGCTCAACTGATATCGTCTTGTTCGTTGACTTTCGGTTTCTGCGGCTCTCTTGCGCAGCGACATCTACGCCATCCTGTGCTGTGCAGGAGTCCGGAGGGCCGTAAAGCCTTCGAGACATGCTGCTTCAGGACAGCCTGGCTGTTGCTCATCGCTGACAAGGGAGCCAGGAGCCGGGAAAGAACAGGAAAGGAGGTTCTCTCATGCAAGATCGGTACCCGCTCCTGGACCCCCAGACGAAGCAGATCACCAGGCACTTCCTCCAGAGCCTGAAGAATTCCCTGGCAGCTGCTCAGACTGGTCAACAGAGGCAGCTCCAGGAGGATCTCCAGGATCGGCAGAAGCGCCTGGCCTATCAAGAACGCCTGCTAGAGCAGGCTGCCCGTGACGGCTTGCTCTCGTCCACGGGGATTTCCCTCCTCCTGTCTCAGCTCAACACGTGGGCTGAGAAAGAGGCGCTCAAGATGGCTTTGAGATATCCATCGTTGGATCTCGCTGCTCAGGGAGGGGCGATCAGCTCAACTTTCCAATGGCAGCTTGCCCAGGAGATCCAGGCACGCTGGAGTGCCTTGCAGGTTCTCCAAGAGCATTCCTGGCAGCAGCGACAGAGCCATTATCAAGAGCAAGCAGGACACTGGCAAACGATCGCACGACAGGCGCTTGAAGAGCAGCGTCGACAGCAAGCGGCCCAGGTTCAATGGTGGACTCAGGTCCAACAGCAGGCTCAGCAGGCCCAACAACACTGGGCGGGGCTGGCCTACCGGGGCGCTGAGATAGTTCAGCATGGTCTGGAGCAGCAATATCGGTTTGCGGAACAGATCCACGGCCAGGCAGTCCAGCAACTCAGCGTGACTGCTCGACGACAGGAACTACTCGTCGAGCAGGCGGTCCGTCGGGCCGCTGTCCAGCGGTGGGGTACACGCTGTCTGCTACTGCTCGTCATCTTGATAGCTGGAGCAGCGCTCTTTGGGTGTGCGGCTCTAGCCGCCATCTATCTACTGCCCTGACCCTCCTGGGAGTGAGGAGGTTTATCCAGACACTCCCCCCGATCGAGAGCAGTCGGGGATAGGCAACTGCTCTCGGCTTTGAAGTGCGCAGTTGAGTGGAGCCCTGTGGCTCTGGCTCCTGTCTCATTTGATGGTTGAGTGAGCACGCTCCCCGCTCGGATGAGGTAGAGGGCTAGAAGAGCTTCATAGCGCTTACGCTCCTCGTACCGCTCAGAGCCTCTTGAACAATGGATGCCTCAAACAAGATCAAGCAGAGCACTGGTTGCAGCCCTTTGTTGGGCTCCCGTCTCTCTTGATCTTTTCTTTTCTGGTTATTGGGGGCTTTCCTTTGGCCTGGTCGGATGGCGGGCTCGCAGGTAACCCAGCTGCCCCGTGAGGCTGGGACAGGGCTGAAGCAAAGACCGGGCAACCAGACGCTCTGATCAGAAGATCGCTACAGAAGCGCACTCGCCGTGGACGGTGGCCCCCTGGGGAGTGGGATCTCGCCCGGGATCGATCTGAGGCGGCGGCGGGTTCCTCTCCCGTTCCGTTGCCGTTCCCTTCAGGTTCCAGGCGCGTCCCTGGGGCAGCAGGTAGAGTAGAGTGCAGTGAACTGTGAGACCCCGCCAAGGGAAAGCACAGGCAACGGCTGAGTGGCTGAGGTCAGTGCACCTCCTGCGCGTCCTTGCCCCGGTTGCCCTGTCGCGTTCCAGTCTCGGTGCCCCATCGATGGCAGGCACCAGCGATCAGTCAGATCACCTGCTCCGCAGCAACGAATCGAATGCCTGCGTTGAGCCTGCTGCAGGTCTGACGTAGCGCGTCTCTTGAGATCATGTATCGTGGTCCGTTCCTGAAAGTGCGTTGCTGGAGTGCGTCTAGTGGAACAGGCATCTCATCTCCCTGCGAGCGAAGCGGATCAGGAGAGCGGGAAAACGCTCTCCGATGGGTCCTGGGACCCTGGTTCGTGTACTCGCCCGGAGGGAAACATATCAGCCAGGGGCGCGGACAAAGAGCCGGGTAACCAGGCGGACAATGATTGCCTGTTACTGAGCTCGGCGCTTGCCGGGTCCTCTTCTGCTTGGCACGATGAACACCGACAACGACAGAATCCTGCAAACAGCCCATGCGGCGCTGGCAGTGGGAATCAGCCTCGTTCCTATTCGCGGTGATGGGAGTAAACGACCTGCTATCGCCTGGAAACCCTTCCAGGAGCGGTTGCCGACGCCGAGAGAGGTCGATGCATGGTTCCGACGCCCTGGTCTGTGGGGTCTGGCACTGGTCACCGGGCAGGTCAGTGGCCACCTCATTGCTATCGACTTTGATGATGAGGCGGCCTTTCTCGCCTGGATGGCACGTCTTCGGCAGGATCAGCGACTCCACATCCTTTATGAGGAAATAGCCTGTGGCTACGAGGAGCGCACCCCGAAAGGGGGCAGGCACCTCCTCTTGCGCTGTCTGCCTCGCTCGCCCATTGGGCGAAGCCAGGTGCTGGCCCGCTCCCATCAGGGAGACGTCCTTGTGGAGACACGCGAGGAGGGAGCCATCATCATTGTCGCACCCTCGGCAGGGAGCGTGCACCCCACGGGCAGGCCCTATATCCTGCTGCGCGGAGGGGTGGATTCCATTCGGACGATCGATCCTGTCCAATTGGAGGAGATCTTTCATTCCTTGCGCGTCCTGGATAAGCGGGGTGCACCGAACTGCACCCAACCGTCTATCCTGCCGACCGCTGGCCCCCGAGGGCCTCTTCAGCTTGCAGAAAACCGGCCCGGAGATCTCTTTAATCGCGACCCACAGGTCACCTGGGAGAGCATCTTGCTGCCCAAAGGCTGGGAGTTGGTGCGGACAGTCAGTGGGGAGGGCTACTGGCGCCACCCGGGGAAGCGCGGACCGCACTATTCTGCAACCACCAATCATGGTGGGGACGGCAAACTCCACGTCTTCTCCACCTCGGCCCCTCTTCCCCCGGGCAGCTATAGCCGGTTTGCTGCCTATGCCCTGCTCTATCACGGCGGAAACTTCCAGGCCGCAGCGAAAGCGCTGAAGCAGCGCTACCGCTCATTCCCGCCAGCTGAATAGCAAGCCAGTAGCAGCGCCGTTCCTTCCCCTCGTTGCAGCGCACATCACACCGTGTGCGCTACCTTTCCATCTTCATCTTCTACTTGTTTTGTCCCATGTACTGGCAAGCTTCTGACCTATCCTCTGCCAGACAATGCCAGTTGTGCTCTCTCCCATTCTCCTTCGACCACCCTATCTCATGCGAAAAGAAAGGAGCTCTGGTGATGACAACGGACGCTACACGTGAAACCTTTGCTCATACGCTCGCTCATATGTCTGCTGATGAGCTGGAGCAGGCGCGCGCACGCTACGAAAAGTTCAGCCTGGCCAGGACCGTTCCCTTCCCTGGTTATCGACGCAGGCATGCAATCCTTCGTCGTCTCTGTGGGGTTTACCCTTGTAGGCGCTCGATTCCTCACTGGTGGTACACCATGCTGGATGAGCTGGTCTCTTCTTGTTCCTCTGCTGACACCCCACTGATCGATCTCCTACGGGAGATTGGGGAGGAGGAATTCTACGGCGGTTGTTTACTCGGGACTCATGTAGTTGACTTCAAAGAGCTGGGCAGCCGTTTTGTCTCCCGACCTGCCTGGTCCCGGAGTCCACGCCTGGCTAGAATCTTGCAGGCTTTTCTTGAGCAGGCGGCAATGACTGAAGAGGGGAGGCAACGCTTCCTTCGCTGGTACCAGAATCGCGGAAGCAAGGAGGAGCCGCCAGTCTTCATTGTCAGTGCCCACGCGTGGGATATCCTCAGCATGGGAAGTGGCAAAAGCTATCGGACGTGTCAGGCACTGGATGGAGACGCGGTGCAGCGCCGGCAGCTTCCGGCCAATTTGCTTGACAGCGGAATGCTTGTCGCCTACATTCCATCCTCTCTGGAAGCTATTCAGGACCGCTGGACCCTACAGCGCATGCAGGCGCGGTGTATCCTGCGACTGCTGTTCTGCCGCCACCGGTGGCTCATCTACATTGATCGCTGCTACGGAGATACTTCCCTCTCTGACTCGCTCCGGAAGGGGATCACGCAGCTGCTGCAGCAGCACGGGATTACGTATTGGTATAGGGGCCTCTTTCCCTTCTCTGAGGAGGACGATTACTGCCTGGCCAAAGGGCCGTTGCAGTTCTTTCCCGGGCCGCTCTTCTATCCCTATCTGGATGCAGAGCTGATGTGGCATGAGGTCTACCAACGGGGGCGAACGTACCACCGCCTGCAAGGCTCTCTCTGGCTGCCGCGGGTCCAACGCTCGGACGCGAATCACTGAGCTCTGTTGACCTGTTCTCCTGACCTTTTCCCTCTCGGTGCTTTCCTCGCAAGCCATCTGTTTCCAGGCACATCATCAGCGCCATCAATAGATGCAAGAAGGAGTGATGCTATGTCTAAGCAGCAGCATCGTCAGCGCCATCGTCGGTATCAGGTGCCTCCAGGGATCGTGGAGCACACTGCTCTCCCCAGGATCGGAGTAGCGCCTTCTGGGAAACGGTACTCTGCAGCGGGGGAGCTAGAGTATGCGGCCTTTGTGCATGGCTATATTGCCGGAGAACCCCTCTGGGATGAGCAGCAGGGTCGGGAGGTCCATCCCCTCTTCTTGCTGTCTCTGGTGGGGGCTCCTGGGGACAGCCCCGTGCTACGAGGCTTGTTCGCGGCTTTAGTGAATACGCCTCCACGCCCGGTGACGATCGAGGGGATGGGATCAGTGGTGCTGGCCCATCAGGTCGCTCCGCTCAAGGACCAGGGGCCCTGGCACTGGACCTACAGTCAGGTCAGCCTGGGGGACCTGGGCCTGCATGCCCTTATCGAGTGCCCAGAGCTCACGCTGCCAGACCCGAGGAGTGTTCAACAGCCTGCTTCCACATCAGGCACTTCAAACGGAGCCACGTTGCCAGCGGTCTCCTGTCGCCCGTTTCTGTTGCTGGTTCCGGATCAGCAGACAGAGGAAGCATATCTCCAGCGGCTGGATCGGCGGGTGCCGTGGCCCCTGCATGAGCGCTGGGCTGCCTGGCTCTGGCAAGTCGCCCAGCGGCGGAAGTGGGTAACTCCCCTCACCGTTCGCTGGTTTTTCCCCCAGGCAAGTGGGGAAGCCGAGGCCCCCTGCGCGGTTCAGTCGACTGAACCGCCACCGCAACCGATTTTTGCCTCCGCCTGGCTCTGCCAGCCCGAAGCCGCTGATGTACTTGCAGACATCCAGGCGGGCTTGCAGGCTGGCGTGCTGGATCGATTAACCGACATCTAGTCAGAAAGGAGGTGGACACGCTTGCTCGTGCGTGTTCACCTCCAGGAGGTGGAAAAAGTATGGCACGTCTTTCTGCTCAAGTCAAGCTTGAATTTTTCCCCACTCCCTCGCACGTCGTGGAACGCCTTGCGGCGCTGCTGACCTTCCCTTCTGGTTTCTTTGCCCATGCCCGGCTACTCGACCCCTGCGCTGGCGATGGCCGGGCGCTAGCGCTCCTGGCACAGCGGTTGAAGGCGCGCTTCCAGCAAGATTACGGGGAAGAGGCGTCCTGCTCTCTTTCAACCTGGGGTATCGAGATCCAGACTTCGCTGGCCCGTCAGGCACGGAGTCGTCTGGATCGGGTTTTACACGGCAACTTTTTTCAGACCACCCTGTCATGGGCAGGATGGCAGCTAGCGTACCTCAATCCACCGTATGACTGGGATCAGATGACTGGCAAGCGGCTAGAGAGCGCCTTTCTCCAACGTGCCACCAGGCTCCTGTGCACGGAGGGCGTTCTCATCTTCATCATTCCGCAATGGGTCCTGCAAGAGCGGGAGGTAGCTGGATACCTGGCGGCACAGTATGACCAGCTCACCTGCTTCCGCTTTCCCGATCCCGAATATGAACAATTCAAGCAGGTCGTGCTGCTCGCTCGCCGTCGCCGAGCTCCCCTCCCGGCAGGAGCGCTGGCTGGCGAGCTCAAGCAACTGAGCAACTGGGCCAGGGCGGGAAAGGATATGCCTGTGCTGCCCGACGCCTCTGCCCCGGCCCAGGAGGGGCCACGCTGGCCTATCCCTCGCTGCCCGCTAGGCGAGCATCCCTGCTTTTACCTCGGACGTTTTGAACCAGACCGGCTGGCCAGGCAGCTCTGTTGGGAAGTGCAGACCGCCCGGCCTCTGACGGGGGTCTGGGCGAACCGGGACTGGTGGCAGGCCCATATCCCCCAGCCTGCTGCAACGGGAGATACGGGAACGACCAGTGACTGGTCCCCGCTGCATGCCTTCAAACCGGTCCACCTGGCGATGCTCGCGGCGGCTGGTCTGGCAGATCGCGCGCTCATCCGAGCGAGCAGCCAGCGGCTCCTCCTCAAAGGACAGACCTGGAAGGATCAGGTGACTTCGGTCGAAGAGACGCCAGAAGAGATCATCGAGAAGGTGAGCGACGTCTTCATGGGAACTCTTCAGGCGTTGGACCTGGACACAGGGGAGCTGCTGCTGATCCACCCTCCAGGACGCGAAGCCCCAATGCCCCCAGGCGTGGACCTGAAGCAGGTTCCCCATCGGCATGTCTCGCTGACGACCTTCCTGGACCAGTATGGCGCCGTGGTGCTCCAGGCCCTTCAGAAGCGCTACCCGCCGCTCTTCGCCTCAGAGACAGAGGTGCCCTGGGCTGAGGCAGCGTTCTCCCAGCTCCAGCGAGTTCCCCTGGGCAAGCAACGGGAAACGATCCTGGCACATGTGGTGGCTTTCACGCGCTCACCGTATTCGCGGCAACTGCTCTCCGCGGAAATGGGCAGCGGCAAGACCTTCATGGCCATCGCCACCGCCTTTGTGGCTGATCCCTATGCCTGTGGTGCCTGGACGTCCGTCCCTCGCCATCAGGCCCTCCACATGTTCCCCGCTCTGGTGTGCTGCCCCCCCATCCTGGCGAGAAAGTGGAAGCGCGAGCTGGAGGAGACCCTGCCTCCCTGGCCCCGGACCAAGGTCCTCATCGTCCATCCGGTGGAGCCTGCCCCCAGTCAGGCCCAGCATCGAGGGACAGAGGTGGAAGCAGAAGCAGCCAGGACTGCTCTGGAGGACTACCGCCGATTCGATACGTCCTCCTTGTTCACGGGAACCAGGTTGGGGCGTATCGAGTGCCTCGATCGAGCAGTGGCCTGTATCCGCCGCGATCTGGCGGCCTGGCGCCAGCAGGTGAAAAAGGCCCGGCAGCAGGGAAGCCCCCTTCCGCCGAAACCGATTCATGTGCTGATTGTCACCACCAGTGACGCCAAGCTGGGCTTTCCCTGGCAGCCAGCCTGGCATGCACTTCCTTTACGGACGGGGAATGCCCAGGGAGAGCAAGTGACCCTGGTGCGTGATGCTGAGGGCCGCCCCATCAGACTCCCTGCTTGTCCTTCCTGCTTCCGTCCGCTGCTCGCCCAGTCCAGCCGCGCCGCGCGTGCCAGGCAGGCGCAGACCAGGCACACTGTGCCAGCACTGCTGGCCTGGCATCAGCTCCAGGAGAGGTACGAGGAGGCTGGGCGAGCTGCTGGAGAGGCTCTGGAGGTGTCCTCGAGCCGCCTGCAGGAGTATTTGTGGGAGCAACCTGAATACAGGCGGCTTTGCGAAGAAGAACAACGGTATCGCCTTGGGGACCTTGCACCTGATGAGAGCGATCCAGGACTGACCACGCTCCTGGGTGCCATCCGGGAGCATCTACGAGAGCACGAAAGGATCACCGGTCAACCTGGGGAGCCGCCCCAGCTACAGCAATGCCAAAGGGGAGCGCAGACGGAGGAGGGAAGCTGCCGGAACTGGCAAACAGTACTCAACCGATATCTGCTTGCTTGCTCCACATGCCGGAGGCTGGCCTGTCAGCTCGACGCACTGCTCCGCGAGCGAGAGCTAACCTGTCGGGCCAGGAGGGAGGCCCTCTGCGAGCAACTAGCCAGACAGGACCCCATCTATCAGCAGCTGCTCAGGGAGCATCAGAGGCTCCTCACAGCCCGTCTCCATCAGCCTGGTCGTCCGACACTCGTGGAAGAGCTGGCGAGTTTGCCACACGAGCGTCTGGCCAGTGAAGAGCAGTTAGCCGGGAGACCGGAATGTCGGATCAAATACCGCTGTTGCTTCTGTGGCGAGGGTGCCTGGCAGGCAAAAGCGAGTGGGCAGCAGAAGCGTTATCCGCTGGCTGACTATCTCCGTCGGCGCTACCGGGGTTTCGGGCTGCTAATCGCGGACGAAGCCCACGAAGGAAGGGATGGCACGGCTCTGGGGCAAGCTCGCCAGAGCCTGATGGAGGCGTGCCGTGCCAGCCTTCTGCTGACAGGGACGCTCTCCAACGGCTTCGCCAGTAGTCTCTTCCGCCCCTGCTACCTGCTGTTGCCGGAGGTGCGACGAAAGTTCAACTGGGAGGATGAGCAGCGCTGGATCAAGCGCTACGGCTGTCTCCAGCGCATTCGCAAAAGCCGCCGGGAGGAGGTCGAAGCCGATGGGGCTCGCTCGCGGAGGGTGCAGCGGTTGGGCATGCCAGTGATCAAGGAAATTCCTGGCTTCAGCCCCGAAGGGATCGCGATCCTTACCCGGGTGAGCAGCTTCACAGATCTCCATGAAGTCGTATCTGATCTCGTCCTCTACCGGGAACAGGTCCAGTTAGTTCCCCTGGGGACTCCATTAGGGCCAGCGTATCACAGCTTTGAGCGTCAGATTACACAGGCCCTTCGGCGTCTGCTGGCCAGCGGAGACCGCTCCGCGTTGGCCCCGTGGTTCCAGGCACTGTTACTGTATCCGCTGTTCCCTTGGAGGCCGTGGAGTTGCTCAACCAGACATGGAACGGTATTGGGGAGTGCACAGGCCCTGCCGGAAGAGCTGTGCTATCCCCTGGAGCAGCGACTGCTCAGCCTGGTGCAGCGGGCCAGGCAGGAGGCACCAGTCCTCATTTATTGTGGGGAGACGGGTCGCTATGATCTCCTCCCCCGGCTCAAACGTCTGCTCGAACAGGAGCTGCGTCGCCCGAATGGCCAGCCGCTGCGGGTTGCGCTGCTGCGGGCTGACACGGTGGCACCCGTCGATCGCGAAGCCTGGCTTCGTCGTCTGGTGGCCGAAGGGGTCGATGTCCTGCTCACGAACCCGCGTCTGGTGAAGGTCGGCCTGGACCTGCTTGCCTTCCGGCGGATCATCTACTTCAGCTTTCCTGCCTCTGTCGCCGACCTGCGCCAATCGGCGCGCCGATCCTGGCGGCCAGGGCAGATGGGTGATGTCGAGGTCACCTTTCTGGCCTACGAGCAGACCATGAGCGAGCGTCTGCTGCACCATCTGGCCCGCAAAGCCAGGCAGGCACTGCTCGTAGAAGGAATGGAGTTCGGCGCCACCGATGGGGGGCTGGTGGCCCTGGGCAGCGAGGGAGAAGAGGAAGAGCAGGAAGGTCTGCTGCTGACCCTGGCTCGTGAAATGTTCGCCCTGCTGGAAGCCCAGGACGTGCAGCCGTCCCAACTGACCGGTGTGACCAGCCTGGACGACGCAGCTCAGGAACAGCACCGCCAGGACGCCGCGCCTCGAGAGACGCCTGGGGATGCCATGCTCCCCGCGCTCACGCCAGTTCAGACACCTCTCACTCCTTCCGAAGAGTGGACCCAGACGCCCCTGCCGGTCGGGGACGTGCTGCTGCTTCCCCTGCCGTTTGAAGATCTGCCCCTGGCTCCCCTTCCCCTTCCCGTAAAGGCGTCCCACCGGCGCCGTCGCCGGTAGTGCCTGGAGGATGTCAGACAAGCAGCAGGCCCTCGATCTGTCCCCTCTGCCCGTCTGCTGCCTCCCAGCAGCGCCAACGCAGTGGGCCTGCCTCAACAAGAGGCCTGCACAAGCGCCATCCCCGCCATCCACGTCCGAGCGAGGAGAGTGGGCAGGCGCTGGTTGGGTGCCGCATATCCCACGGACCGGCGAGAGCTGCTGCTCTCAACGAAAGCAACAAGGAGATCGACAATGGAAGAAGACGCAACGATGCCCCTCACGCTAGAAGAACGAGCGCGTCACGTATCCCTCAAAGCGGCTATTGATTATCTGGCTTCTGTCTGCGATGGGGCCTGTCGGAGAGACGGGGCTGGTTTCAGCGGCGTGGATGTTCGCCTGGGGCACTGGCTGGCGCGCCTGCCACTCGATGCCTGGCCGGATGCCGCCTTTGAGCGCGCCTGGAGGTTGGCGCAGAAGTACGCCCGGCAACTCCAGGAGGCCGGCATTGACCCGGCTTCATTGCCACGCCCATCAGCAGCAAGAGGCATGCATCATCTGGCCTTTCATCCTTCCGGCGAGGGCTTCATGGTGCTTTTCCCCTACAACACTGCGCTGATCGTGGCGCTGCGGCGCGCCTTTCCGCAGGCACGCTTCAGGCAAGATCCGGTCAAGCATTTCTTCCTGCCACGTGATCCGAATCCAGGGTCAGCGCTGTTGAGGTGGGCATGCTTCTACGAGTTCACGCTCGGCCCCGGTGTCCAGGCTGCCCTGGAGCGGCCAGATAGCAAGGAGCGAACAGAATGAAACGAGGTCATGCCCTGGAGCAGCTCTTCCAAAGGATCCAGGCGATCTGTGAGGCTGCGGGACTCCTCCTATCGCTGGAAGGCGCGTCTACCCCTCTCATTCGCCTGGACCTGGACAATGATCCATACGAGCCGCTGATCATCGCGACGTGGACTCCACCAGCACCCCTGCCCGGCGAGCGCTATCGGCTACAGGTGGCCCATGTGGGCTGGACCAGCCGAGGGCTGCCTTTTCCTGACCCTGAGCTTGAACTGGCCGTCATGGCCACTGGGGAAGCGC
>NZ_JBHOQV010000181.1:0-2913 GCF_042408735.1 Thermogemmatispora sp. | reverse complement strand
AAGTAATAGATCTGGCGCACCGCATGCGGAGTGATGCCGTCCTGGAGCTGCTCTGGGTAATACCAGAGGCCCCGTGCACACGCAATTGCATCCACAGTACAGATCCCGACCGCTCGGTGATCAGGGTGGACCTCATCCTTTCTCCAGGGATCGAAGGTGAAGACAACGTCAGGTCGGAGCTGGCGAATCACCAGTGCGATTTCCCGCCGCAATTGCTGGCAGGGCTCCACTTCCCCATCGGAATACCCCTCCAGAAAGGTCACTGACTGCACGCCGAGCACGGAAGCTGCTTCACGCTGCTCCTGCTCCCGAATCCTTGCCAGTTGCTCGGGAGGTAAGTGTGGATCATCGCTGCCTTTATCCCCTCGCGTCACCAGGAGATAATGGACCTCCTTTCCTTCACGAGCCAGTAATGCAATGGTACCCCCACAGAGGTGCTCAGCGTCATCTGGATGGGCCTGCACCACGAGAATGCGCTGCCCGCCAGGCGGAAGCAGAACAGAAGAAGTGGATTCAGGCATAGGGACGCTCATCTCCTTTCCCGAGCATATCGCTGCTGAGAGACAGCTGCTGCTGACTTTGAGACAACACCTTCTCTTGTTCCGGTGTGCTCCTCATTATATCATCTCTTCTGTCCTCTTGAAGTTCTCATCGGTGGGGAGGAGAGGGAGGTGGATGTCGAGTCGAGGTATGAGAGACCCATGAAATGAAACGCTTCTGCCAAGGACAGGCCTGCCTGCCACAGTCCCGGCCTCCTCTGCCCAACTCCGTAGAGAGCCACCGGGCTGCCAGGAAGAGATGATGTCAGGTCAGAGCATCTCTCTGAAGATGGGATCAGGCAACGAGGTGGCAAAGAGATGTGGATAGCCGCGGCAATGCCGTTGCAGGGAGAGAAGCAAAGCAATCTGCTTGTGGCTGTCCTCCCCCCACTGCAGCAGGCGGCGGGTGGCCGGCCCGGCGGGCTGGAAGACGTCGCTGAGTTCCAGGAGTTCGATCCAGCCGCCGGGCCGCGTGACGCGCACCAGCTCGCGGACAACACCGGGCCAGGCCTGGGCGGGAATGGCGGCGACCAGTAACCGCTGATGGGTGTAGCAGAATTGGGAGTCCGGGAAAGGCAGGCCCTCGAGCACGTTGGCACGCACGAAGACGCAGGTCGGGGGGACCGGCTGGGGCAGGGAGGCGAGCGAGACGTCGACCCCCACCACGATGGCATGCGGGAAGAGGGCCTGCATCTCGAGGGCCCGGATGCCGGTGCCGGTGCCCACATCCAGGATGGTGCACAGGCGCTCGGGGCTGAGCGGCGCGAGATAGTGATTACTCAACGTCCGATACAGAGCATGATGCTGGTAATTGAGCCGCTGGTCTTCCAGCGGATCTTTGGGCAACAAATACGGGACATCGTCCAGATAGTGGCGCTGCCGGGCAGACGGCGGCCCGCCCGAGGGGGCGAGCGCGTCGGGCCGGGCCGAGGCGAGGGCGGCCCGGGCGCGGCGGTGGCCAACCAACGGGCGGAAGCGGGCCATCTCAGTGCTCCTTTCTTTCTCTCTGCGCGTTGCTCCCTGGCCACTTCCCCTCTGGTTTGCTCCTGGGAACGTCCTGATAGGCACGCGAGGCAGATGTGGCTCGAGAGGACTGGACAGGCGGGGCAGGGAACGGTTATACTGAAGAGGAAGCATCGACTCGGTCCAGAGGAGGAGATGCTCGTGGGCTGGAGTGGATACCAGGCAGAGCACTTGCTCATCTGGCCCTGGATGGCCTCTCCCAGATGGTGCAGCGTGTCTGCCCGCTGGGGGAGCGGGGTAGCGCGAGGCAAGGGAGTTGTTTTCTGCAGGGCAGGAAGTGGTTGCGTTGTTCAGATGTTCAGAAGGGAAGGGGAGCCAATGGTGCCTGATCTGGCTGATCACCCGGCAGTGTTCGCCAGTGACGCTCTGCACGGGCTAAAGCCCGGCAGCTTCTTGGGCAACCCCCGCCGCCGCAGAGGTTGACGCCCAACGGCTGCGTCCCAGCCGAAGGATGTTGATGGCGGCGTTGACGTCTCGATCGAGGACCAGTCCGCAAGGACATGACACCATCCTTACGGAGAGGTCGATCTGTTCAGGGAACCGCTGGCCGCAGGACGAGCACGTTTGGCTCGTGTAGGCAGGGTCTCCTTCGATGACCACACGTCCAGCCTCTGCCGCTTTGACGTGCAGCCTGGTCCTGAAATATCCCCAGCCTGCGTCCAGGATGCTCTTGGCCAGATACCGAGTCCTGACCATGTTTCGGATCTGGAGATCTTCTACCGCAATGAAATCGTATCGGTGAACCACATGATGAACAATCTTGTCCAAGACATCCTGACGTTGTCTGGAGACATGGAGATGGTGCCGAGCCACCAGCTGGGCCGCCTTGCGCCAGTTCCTCCCTCCCTTTTGCCTGCGGCTCATCCGGCGCTGCTGACGGCGAAGTTTCTTCTGGGCAGCCCGGTACCATTTCGGATTGGGTACTTTCTCGCCATCAGAGGTGGTGATGAGGGACGTGATCCTCACATCGATGCCTACGGTCTTTCCAGTGGGAGACAACGGCACTGGATTTCCCTCGCAGGTGAACAGAGCGTACCAGCCATCTGCCTTCCGGACAATCCGGACGGTCTTGGGAGGACAGGGCAGAAGCCTCTGCCAGCGAACGGGGACCCTGCCGATCCCATACAACCGGAGCCTTCGTCCATCGATCTTGAAGCCGTTGCCGTATTCCTTGAAACCAAAGGACGAGAAACGGTTTTTGCCCTTGAATCGGGGGTACCCAGGTTTCTCGCCAGCCTTTACACGCCGGAAGAAAGCTGTAAATGCGCGGTCCAGATCGGCGACGACCACCTGGAGAACATGACTGTGGATATCCCTTGCATCTGGGGTAGTCGCTTTGAGTTCCTTGACC
>NZ_JBHOQV010000177.1:0-2097 GCF_042408735.1 Thermogemmatispora sp. | reverse complement strand
CGCGGGGCAAAGCGATCGGGCGAAGAAACGAGGAGATCCATGATACACCTCCAAAAAGGAGTTTTTATTTGTTAGAGAGGTTGAATCGCGAATGTGTGGAGAAAAGGAGAGAAAAGAAAAGCGCAACGGCCATGACCTTGTGCTGGTGAGGCCATGACGGTTGCGCTTGCTACCCACAGCAGTGCACGTCACTGCTGCGATCTCTGGCAGAGCCGCATTACGGCTGATGTGGGCGCTGGTGTCTCTGCCGAGAGCTGGTGTGCGCCTTGGCTGGGGCGCGATGGTGTGCCTGACGGCGCTGCGCTTGGAGCTGCGCGTCGAGCTGTGCTCGACGCATCTCGAGGTGCTTGCACTCCTCCTCGAGGCGTTGCAGGGCAGCGGTGAGGGTCTGCTCCTCATCAAGCAGCTCACTGAGCTCCGTGCGACTGCGCCACAGCTGTTCTCTCAGAATGCGGAGCCTGATCCAGGACGGGATCGCAAGCACGAGTGAGAAGCGGCCGCTTCTTAAGAGCGCTAGCCGATCCTGGTGGCGATGAATCTGGAATGAAAGATTCAGGACGCTCGAACGGAGCTCGCGCACAGCCGCCGAAGCGTGCTGCTGCTGCTCCCGCACTCGGGACAGCAGCTGCTGCTTTTCACGAAGCTGCTCATTGACCTTGTCGTACAGAGGGCGTGGGCGCCGAGGCGGTCGGCGATCGGTGGCAGCATGCGGCTGACCAACGAGAGCGAGAGGTGCCCTCTGTTGCCGTCGAGGGGTTGCTGTCATGGGAATCCTCCTTGGTCGTTTGTTCTATGGACGCCAGGAGGAGCTCCTCATGAGGCACGCTTTCATCAGGCCTGGCTTGCTGCTCTACTCGCTAGCTCGCTGCCTTGTCTTTTCTCCTCCTTTCGTCCATATGAAGTGTGTAGATCTTGCTCTCCTCACGTGATCACTGCAAGGGAGAGGGAGAGCTTGCTGGGGCTACTCACACTGCGCTCTTGGACCATCAGCCCCAGCCACGGGAGATCCTGCCCGCGGGACCCTGCTCATCTCACGGGGGTCCGCACTGCTTTCATGACGACACTAGATGAGATACCACAACGCAAGGAGGGCTGCAAGTCTCTTGCTTGCGACCTCGCAAGCAACACAGGACGAAGGGAAGAGCCTGGGGAAATTCGTTCGATCCCGTTGGCCTGTCAGGCCGATCAAGGGCACTGCAAGAGCAATGGGCCTGCTTGAAATACTCGCATCTGGGAGACGAAGAATACTCGCTGCTTTTCCCTCAGAATCTTGGGCAAATGGTGTGAGGAGGCTGTCCAGCCTCTCCGCTGCCTGTTCTGGATAGAAGCAGAGGACACCTGTCTTTGCCCCTCCAGACGACGCGGGCTAGACTGGGCACTGCATCAGGGCAGCATCACAGCAAGGGAGGCAGCATGCATGCATGATCTGGGCTTCGATTCCACGGACAGTACTGACGTACTCGTCCACCTGGGGAAGGGCCAGCTTCGTCTGCAACTGGTCACGTCGCGGTCCCTCTTGCTCATCGAGCAACGAGTGGTCCCGCTGACCCCGACAGAGTACCGCCTGCTCGTTCCTCTGATCCGGCAGGCCCCATACCTCCCGGTGACAGAGACGGCGCAGAAAGGACCACTCCTCTCATGTCCTGGTACAGCGCCTCAGCGACTGCAGCTCCTGCTCCCGCGCTGCGTCCACCGGACAACGTTACAGCGGGTGGCACAGCTGAAACGCTCTGCGAGCGTGATCGAGCATCTCAGCCGAGCGGCTCGCAAACTGGAAGTATGGGGGATCACTGTTGCCCGCAGCGAGACAGGCTTCTGTCTCTGCTCGTCCCTGTCCTGGCAGGAAGCAGAGGAGGGAGCAGAATCTCTCAGGGAGTAAGGCATGCCTCAGCGCGAAGAGAGCAAGGGAGGCAGGTGCCTTCACACCAGGATCTCCCATCGGCACTTCCCTTCCTGCCTGCAGATGCCTGCTGGAGAGCTGGGGATTGCTCAGGTCCTCTCCGACAGATCAGGAAGGCGGCTCTGCGGAGTCAGCCAGACGCTCTCTGGCCGGGGAGGACCTTTCTCTTCCTCCCATCCATTTGTGCGGGCAAGGAA
>NZ_JBHOQV010000176.1:0-52943 GCF_042408735.1 Thermogemmatispora sp. | reverse complement strand
GCTGCAGGCGGCCCAGCCAGCCACGGGGGAGAGCTATGAATTGAATGCCATCGCGGCGGTGGTGTTGGGAGGAACCTCGCTCTTTGGCGGGCGAGGAACCATCCTGGGCAGCATCATCGGCGCGTTTGTGATAGGGGTCCTTAGCGATGGCCTGGTGCTGATCGGGGTCTCCGAATTCTGGCAGATGGTCATCAAAGGGGCCGTCATTGTGCTGGCGGTCATCATCGACCAGCTCCAGCAGCGATGGCAGAAGCGAGCCGCCCTGGTCTGACTTGAGGACCAGAGGCCGGCCAGTGGCAGAAACCAGGCAAGAAGGAGAGGAGGGAAGAAGAAGCGCAGCGCTACCCTCTCCGCCTCTCCGGAAGCGGAAGGGGAAGCACCAGCGCGTGCCGCGCTGCGAGCCGCAGCTCAAGCAAGGCAACGACTAAGGCCGGGAAGAGTGGGCCGTTGAGCGCCCAGCGCAGGCCACATCCTATGCTGGCCTGCCCACAAGCCACTCGCTGCCCGGCCAGCCTACCAGCGACAAGGCCGCTCCGTTCCGTTCTCCCGTGTTCCGGTCCAAGACGGAACGGCGGCCCTGACAAGACCTCTCAAAGAAGAGTGCCGAAAGGAAGGGAAAGGACTATGCTTCGACGGATGCTCTACCTGCTGACAGTGCTGACGCTGCTCAGCCTCGTCCTGGCTGCCTGTGGTAGCTCGGGCCAGTCATCGTCGACAACCTCTGGAAACTCCGGGGGGAAAAAGCTGATCTTCATCATCACCCCGGCCTACGACAATATTTTCTTCAAGGCGGAGGCCGATGCCGCCAACGCGCGCGCGAAGGCCCTGGGCTACGATACCGTGGCCGCCACGCACGACGATGATGTCAACAAGCAGAACCAGCTCATCGATACGGCCATCGCCCGCCATGCGGCGGCCATCATTCTCGACAACGCTGGCGCCGATGCCACCGTGGCCGCCGTGCGCAAGGCCAAGAACGCCGGCATTCCCGTCTTCCTGATCGATCGCGAGATCAACGCCACCGGTGTGGCTGCCGCTCAGATCGTTTCCAATAACTACCAGGGGGCGACCCTGGGCGCTCAGGAGTTCGTCAAGCTGATGGGCGAGGAAGGCAACTACGTTGAGCTGCTCGGCAAGCAGTCAGATACAAACGCCGCTATCCGCTCGCGCGGCTACCACGACGTCATCGACCAGTATCCGCGCATGAAGATGGTGGCCCAGCAGAGCGCCAACTGGGACCAGACTGAGGCCTTCCAGAAGATGCAGACCATTCTGCAGGCTCACCCCGATATCAAGGGCGTCATCGCGGGCAACGATACGATGGCCCTGGGCGCCTGGGCGGCCCTGCAGGCGGCTCACAAGACGAATGTGATCGTCGTGGGTTTTGATGGCAGTCCCGATGTGATTGCCTCAATCAAACAGGGTGGCATCAAAGCCACGGTTCTGCAGCCCGCCGTGCGTATCGCCCAACTCGCCGTCGATGAGGCCGATAAGTACCTCAAGACCGGTTCTACAGGACAACCGGAAAAGCAGTCGATCGACTGTATCCTGGTGACGGCCCAGAACGCCGATCAGTTCGGCGTCTTCGGACCAAAGTAAGCCCTCACTCAGGACGAGGACCTGAAAGGGGGACCGGCAAGCCGCTCTCTGACGAAGGGGGCCTGCTGGCCCCCCCGCTTGCTCTCAGGCTAGGCCCGGGGTGACCGTTAGCGAGGCCAGTGCCTCTGTCGCTCTTCCGCTGGCTGCTGCTGCTGCCAGCGACGGGCGGCGGCCACAAAACGTCTGGCCGCCTCGGGGAAGCCACTGAAAGAAAGGTGCAGATAGCTGGCCAGCAGGTTACCACGAACGAAGCCTTCGAGCTGCCGGTGCTGGCCGTCGGGCGAGCTAAGCACATAGGCCGCCTCCTCGGGAGCTGGCCCCGCATCCAGTCGTGAATAGTGAAACTCGTGTCCACGCACCTGCACCCCGGACGGCAGCAGCAAGCTTTCGCGCTGCACCTGGGCCAGGCGATAGCCGATCTGCAGGCCGGCCCTACCGCCCTCCATGATGCTCTCGCGCTCGATGATGCCGAGCATGGGATAAACTTCGCCGCTGGCCGTGCGCAGGCGACGGCAGAGGTACATCAACCCACCACATTCGGCGTAGCAGGGCAGTCCCGCCGCCAGTAGCTCGGCCAGGTGCTGGCGCAGAGGGCCGTTCGCAGCCAGGGAAGCAGCGTGCTCTTCGGGGAAGCCGCCACCCAGGTAGAGACCGGAGCAGCCCGTCGGGAGCTGCGAATCGCGCAAGGGACTGAAGGGCACCAGCTCAGCCCCAGCCTGGCGCAGCAAGTCGAGGGTATCTGGATAGTAGAAGCTGAAAGCGGCATCGTAGGCCAGGGCCAGGCGCACACGAGAGTCGGCTCCCTCCGTCGCCAGGACGGTCTCGGTCCGATCCTCCAGAGTCAGGGCAGGGGCCTCGCGAGCCAGACTCAGCAGCTGTTCCAGTTCGCAGGACTGGCGGAAGAGCCTGAGCAGGGTGGCCAGACGTTCCCCTCCAAGGGCTAGCTCGCTGGCGGGCAGCAGCCCGAGATGGCGCTCGGGCCAGGGAGCTTCATCCAGGGCAGGAAAGGCGCCCAGCAGCGGCGGAGCCCCGGCTGAGGCCAGGGCTTCACGCAGCAGGCGAGCGTGGCCCGGACCGGCTACCCGGTTGGCGATCACCCCCACCAGGGCCAGCTGAGGCCCAAAGCGCTGGAAACCCAGGGCCACCGCCGCTGCGCTGCGGGCCAGGGCCCAGGCATCCAGGACAAGAAGCACCGGGGCCTGCAGGAGGCGGGCAATCTCCGCGGCGCTGCCCGCCTCGCTGTCGGCCTCGCGCCCGTCGTAGAGGCCCATCATGCCCTCGATGATGGCCAGGTCGGCGTCGCGACAGGCCGAAGCCACGATCGCCTCCAGGCGCTCCGGCGGCATCAGCCAGGTGTCGAGATTATAGCAGGGTCGTCCGGCGGCCTCGGCCAGATGCGAGGCATCCAGATAGTCAGGGCCAACCTTAAATGGCTGGACGCGCCAGCCCCTGGCTCGTAGCTCTGCAATCAGCAGACAGCTAATCAGCGTCTTGCCGACGCCGCTGGCGGTGCCGGCGATCAGTAACCGTGGCAGAGCGATAGCCATCCTGAAACCTCCTTCTTGGCTTCCTGGCAAGAGCGCGCCTGGCCTCGTCCGGACCAGCCCAGAGATTCTGCCCTGCTCGCCTTCGGCTCAGCGCCGCGGCAGGCGGCCATCAGGCCCGTCCCGACTGCCAATGGCTCAACTTATCCCACAATGTAGGAAAATGTACTGATCCCTGTCACCTTCGTCGCGCGCTCTCCGTTGTCCTATTACGTGAAAACAATGGGTACTCTAGCTATGCTGTTGGAAGTGATCGGTCAGTCTCCTCCTGGACGCTGGCTACGGGCTACTGGTGGAGGGCTGCGGCGTCTCCTTTTTGCTCTGGTAGGACTGCTGGAAAGCGATCTTCGCCCTAATACTATCCCGGTCCTCGATGGGGTACGCGCCCTGGCCTGCCTGGCTGTCCTCTTCTTCCATGTCAACTGGACAACCTACCATCAGCATCTCTGGCAGCCGCTGCACCATCCGCTGGCAAGCTCCCTGCTGCTGGTCGGTAGCACAGGAGTGACATTGTTCTTTATCCTGTCGGGCTTTCTGCTCTTTTTGCCCTATGCGAGAGCGCTGCTGGATGAGGGACGGCCCTGGCCCTCGCCCCGTCGCTTCTATCTGCGGCGGGCCTTGCGCATCTGGCCGGCCTATTATGTGTCGCTGGTCCTGTTGATCGTGCTCTGGCAGCCCCAGTATCTGCTGCCGGAGCACTGGCGAGAGCTGCTGCTCTTTGTGACCTTCTTTATGGACTCGACGCCGGAGACCTTTCGTCAGATCAACGGGCCATACTGGACGCTGGCCATCGAGTGGCAGTTTTATTTGCTCCTGCCCTGGTTAGCTCTGGGCTGCTTTCTGCTGTTGAGGCGCCTGCCCTCGCGTCGGCGTTTTCCGCTGATCTGCCTCAGCCTGGGACTGGTCATAGTCTATGCGCTGCTCGTGCGCCACTGGGGCGACTACTACGTTGATCATCCCCAGGCCAGCCTGCCATTGTTGCCGCGGTCCGCTCTGAACGTCGTGCTCTTCTTTAGCTATGGGATGGCCGGCAAGTTTCTGGAAGACTTTGCCGTCGGGATGCTGATTGCCGCCTGCTACACCTATGGGCGCACAGTCAAGCCCGCTGGCCTCTTAATGGCGCTGCTGCGGCGCTGGAGCCTGGCCCTGTGGGGCCTGGGAGGGGGTCTGCTGGTCGGTATGGCCGTCTGGCACCTCAACCATGACCTGGGGGCCTTCTCCTGGCTAAACGGCCTCTTGCCGCTCTACGATAGCCTGAGCGAGTTCGGCTTTGCCCTGGCTTACGGCTCCTGTCTGACGGGCCTGCTCTTCGGACCAGCCCTCCTACGGGCCTGCCTCTCCTGGCGCCTCCTGCGCTGGCTCGGCCTGGTATCCTATAGTCTTTATATCTGGCACCTGCCGCTGATCGCCTACTTCAGCCTGCATATCCAGCCCTGGCTGAGCGGGCTGAATCACTGGCTGGTCTATGGCTGCTACTGGCTCTGGGTGGTGCTGACAGCCCTGCCGCTGGCCCTGCTCTCGTACCTGCTCGTCGAGCGGCCTTTCCTCAAGCTTGGTCAGCGCTGGCTCGGGGGAGGGAGAGGCTCCGCTCCCTCCCCAGGGGCACGACAGGAGCTGGCGTCTGCCAGGAAGCGTTAGGCTGGCTCCTGCCTGGCCCGGGTCCTTCCTGTCCCGTCCTGCCGCCGGCTGGCAGCCAGCAGGACGGGCAGGCGCCTGCCAGCTCGATTTACGTTGACACCGGCGGGAAGGCAAGTTTATAATACTTTACACAACCCATATGATTTGTTGTGGCGAAGTAGTCTGCTTCGCTGTGGAAGCAGCGGCTGCCCGACACGCCGGACGTTGAGCTCCGCCTACTGCTCAAGCGAAGCATACGTCCCCAAAAGGAGCTTCTATGTCTACCACCGAAGGTCTTGAAGATGTCGTTGCCGCTCATACCCGTATCTGTGATCTCGATGGTCAGCGCGGCAAACTGACATATTACGGTGTTGACGTTCACGATCTGGCTGCTCATTCCACCTTTGAAGAAACAGCCTACCTGCTCTGGCACGGGAGGCTGCCGACCCGCGCACAGCTTGAGGCACACAGCGCGGAGCTACGGGCCAACCGGGCCTTGCCAGGACGGCTGATCGACCTGATGCGCCTGCTCCCTCCCTCGACGCCTCCGATGGATGTCCTCCGCACCGCCGTTTCAGCGCTCTCCACTGCCGACCCCGATCTCAGCGATCGCTCCCAGGAAGCCAATCTGCGGCGTGCTGTGCGCCTGACTGCCCAGCTACCCTCGATCGTGGCCGCCTGGGATCACATTCGTAATGGGAGAGAGCCGGTGGCGCCGCTGGAGGAGGGAAGCCTGGCCGAAAACTTCCTCTACATGCTCAAGGGGGAGCGGCCCGATCCATACGATGCCCACGTGCTCGACGTGGCTCTCATCCTGCATGCCGACCACGAGCTGAACGCCTCGACCTTTTCCGCTCGTGTGGCGGCCAGCACTCTCGCCGACATGTACGCGGCGATCACGGCGGCCATCGGCACGCTCTCCGGTCCCCTGCACGGCGGCGCCAACGAACAGGTAATGCGCATGTTCCAGCGCATCGGCGAGGTGAGCCGGGCCCAGGAATATATTCGTGGCCTGCTGGAGCGCAAAGAGCGCGTTATGGGCTTTGGCCATCGCGTCTATCGCACCGAGGACCCGCGCGGCAAACATATGGACGCCTTCGCCGTCGAGCTGAGCCAGCGCAAGGGTGATACGCGCTGGGTGGAGATGTCGCGCGTCATCGAGTCCTACGTCAAGGAGCAGAAGGGCCTGCACGCTAACGTTGATTTCTACTCAGCCACGGTCTACTACCTGCTGGGCATCCCGGTCGACCTGGATACGCCGGTCTTTGCCTGCAGCCGCGTGGTTGGCTGGACCGCCCACGTGATGGAGCAGTATGCCAACAATCGCCTGATCCGCCCGCGCGGCGAGTACGTCGGCCCCAAAGATGTCCCCTATGTACCGATCGAGCAGCGCGAGCAAGCCCAGGTAAGCCAGTAGCGCAGCTCAGGTCTGGCCCAACAAATGCCCAGAGACCTGACTGACTGGCTGGCTGGCCGGCTGGCTGGCCGAACGATTGTTCGCCCGATCAACCCTGCCAGCCAGAGTCAGATCAGAGCAACTTTCTGCCGCACGGACGGCCAGAACTGCTGTGCGGCGACGAGGAGACGAGCGGGAGCAATCGCCACCAGATTGCTCCCTTTTTCTGAGTCGAGGCTGGCACCCCCTCCGCGCTGGCCTCGTCTCGCCCTTGACAGGAGCTTCGTTCCGGAACTAAACTGGTTACAGATAGACTGGCGCTGAAAGGAAGGGCGATCACGCACGAGGGACACACGTCTGGCCGTTGCGGTCCATATTCTGACGCTGCTTGCTCAGCAGGACGACCAGGAGCCGCTCACCTCTGAGCACATCGCTGGCAGCGTGAATACCAATCCCGTCTTTATTCGCCGCATCCTGGGTCTGCTCAGCCGGGCCGGGCTGGTCGCTTCGCAGCCCGGCGTCGGCGGTGGCTGGCGTCTGTTGCGCGATCCGGCCAGCATTAGCCTGCTGGATGTTTATGAGGCCGTCGGGGCTGGCCCTTTGCTGGCCCTGCACCATAGTGTGCCAAACCCCAACTGCCTGATCGGTCGCAATATCCAGCAGACCCTGCTTGGCTACTTCGGCCAGGCCGAGACGGCCTTCAAGCGGGTGCTGGCCCAGCAAACGATTGCCCAGGTGCTGGCCACCGCCCGAGCGGGCGAGCTGTCTTTGCCCTCATAGCGGGCTCGCTTTTTTTACGACCCTATTCGGAACTGTGATGGTTACGGATAGGTCAAGCGTAGTCTCTCTTCTTCTGGCCGGCAAGGAGAGACAGTCCGCCGAGCCGGTCCATTGGTCCAGGCGTATGCTAGAAATGCCATTCTCTGGCTGAAAGGAGCGATCTCTCATGAAACTGATTGTCTTTGGAGCTACTGGCAACATTGGTCAGCGCATCATTCAGGAGGCCCTCAACCGTGGCCATGAAGTCAAGGGGGTGGCGCGCCATCCCGAGCGTCTTGCGCTGAGCCATCCGCGTTTCAGCCTTGAGGCGGGCAATGTGCTTGACCCTGCCGAGGTAGCGCGTCTGGTCAGTGGGTACGACGTTGTCATCAGTGCCATCGGGCCGGCGCGTGAGACCGCCGAGGATCCGCGCGTGGTGGTGCAGGCCGCCCAGGCCCTTATCGAGGGATTGAAGCGGGCTGGTGTCAGGCGTCTGGTGGTGGTTGGTGGGGCTGGCAGTCTGGAGGTAGCGCCCGGGGTTCAGTTGATGGATGCGCCCGGTTTCCCGCCGGCCTGGCGACCCATTGCCACCGCTGCCCGCGAGGCACTGGAGGTCTATCGCCAGCAGGGAGGCGATCTTGACTGGACCTATTTAAGTCCGGCGGCCTTCATCGAGCCAGGCCAGCGCACGGGGCGCTACCGGGTCGGTACCGAGCAGTTGGTGACTGACGAGAAAGGCGAGAGCCGCATCTCGATGGAAGATTACGCGGTGGCCCTCCTTGATGAGGTAGAGCGGCCGCGCTTCGTCCGTCAGCGCTTCACCGTTGCCTACTGACCTGCGTGATGCCGCGGGAGGGCAGCGCGTCGCGGCGGGGCCGGACTTCTAGGGCAGAAGTGGCTTGAGCGCGCGCTGCATCTCCTGGTAGGTCTGGTAGCGGGCGGCAGGCTCCTCTTGCAGGGCCTGGGCCAGAATCGCCTCTAGCTCCGGCGAGACGGCGGGGTTGAGTTGGCGCACCGGGGGATAAACCGGGTAGTGCGGTGGCGCCTGGTTGGTCAGAACATGGTGCATGCTGGCCGCCAGCATGTAGAGGGAGGTACGCCGATCGTAGCGCCGATCCTTGATCGGCAGGTAGGGCGAGAGAGCCAGCTTGCGCGTTGTGCGGTGCAGGCTGCGGCTGCCAGGCGCACTGTCAAGCGGCGGAGGGGGAATCTGGAAGCCGGTGAGCATGGCGCGCCCGCGCTGACGTTCGATGATGATGTTGGCGGGCGAGATATCGAAGTGATAGAGAGGCGGCTGCTGTTGCTCCAGAGCGGCCAGGACATTGAGCAGGCTGTAGAGCCAGACCACCACCTCGCGCTCGGGCAGAGGACGGAGCAGCTTCTGCAAGCGTTCCTCCAGGCTTTCTCCATCGATATAAGTCAGGACCAGATAGTAGTGGCGGCCCTCGGCGAAGCGCTCGCGCACCTGGGGGACAAGCGGATGGCGCAGGCGGGCCAGCCCCTCGCTGGCACGGTCGTAGTAGGCCAGCTCCTGGGCCCGCCGGGTCAGGGGGAAGTCGGTGCATTCCCAGCGCTTGAGCACAACCTCGGCTCCGTTCGCCTGGTTATCGGCGGCCACCATTGTGGTGACCCGCGTCTCTTCGCGGCTTTTCAGGACGCGCCGGATGTCGTAGCGACCCTGGCGAACGCTGATGCCGAGGAGGGGACTGTGGCGGACAAGGTTGGGTGGGATGGTCAGGCGTCCGCAGGCGGAGCAGCAGCGCTGGCCGAAGCGCACGGCGGTGTGGCAGTAGGGACAGGTGCGGTCGTCGTAGTCGGCTCCACAGTTGCTGCAGCGCTGGGCGCCGCTGCGGTTCTGGAAGCCGCAACGCTCGCAGACGTAGCGCTGCAGGGCGATAGAGACGGCCTCCGCGTATGCGCTGGCGAATTGCTGCGTGTCATGGTAGCGCTGGCGATAGTCCTTGGAGAGGGCCCGCAGAAGAACGGCGGCTACCTCGGCCGGCAGGCGTGGGTTCCATTGCTGGGGCGGAGGTGGCGGCTCGTGCAGGTGCGCGCGCCACATCTCTTCGAGGCGACTGAAGCTGAAGGGCAGGCGTCCCGTGAGCAGTTCGTAGCAGCAGATGGCCAGGGCGTACTGATCGCTCTCGCGGCGCGGGTTGCCCTGCCACTGCTCGGGAGCCATATAGGCGGCGGTGCCGGTCACCTCGCCGAGCGAAGCGTGGGTCTGCATGCCCAGGTAGAAGGTGGTGCCAAAGTCCGAAAGCAGAAGCTGCCCGTTGCGTCCGATCAACAGGTTGCCGGGCTTCACGTCCTGATGGATCAGGCCGTTTTGATGGACATAGTAGAGGGCCTGGGCGGCCTGCTGCACGTAAGGCAGTAGCTCTTCCGCAAAGGCTGGGCGTCGGCTGCCGTCGGTCTTGCGAAAGAGATCGTAGATGGTTTGTGGCGCGTATTCCATGACCAGATAGGGGCGCTCATCTTCGAGCTGGCCGAAGCTGTAGACGGGGAGAATATTGGGATGTTGCAGGGTGGCAATGCGTCGCGCCTCGTCAAAGAAGCTGCCCAGAGCCTTGTCGTTGAGCTGGTCGAAGCGCAGCACCTTGAGGGCCAGCGTACGGCTCAGCGGCTCCGATTCGCGCACCTGGTAGACGTGGCCGTAGCTGCCCGAGCCGATGAAGGCCACGACCTGGTAGTTGCCGACGCGCGCTCCCTCGATGAGAAACTCGCAGCGGCGACATGAGACGGCGCTCTCGGGGTTGTCGTGTCCTCCGCGCGGATTGAGACAATGCGTGACCATGCTCCCTTTCGCCCGGGCAGAGTGTGCTGAGCTAAGCTGGCTTGGCCGCAGCCAACAGCCAGGACAGCCCAGGCCGGACCCTCGCTGGTGGGGCGCTAGCACCCCGCCTCTGTCGCCTGCCGGCGGGCTGTCTTCTCTTTTCTTCACTATATATCTACGTCCCCACCCTCTGCAAGTTGCTTCTCCCCAGGTGAGCTGCCTGGCGCTTGCGCCGCACGCGGCTCTAAACCCGCCGGCGGCTGGCCGCAGGGGAACGGAAGGGATGGACCCTTTAGGGGGAATCCTCTCAGTTCGTTGGAAAACCTGTCAGAAAGCAAAGAAACGGGTAGGCGCTGCCAATCTGCTGCAGGCGATAGCGAGGGACACTCTGCGTCTTGAGGATCCTCTCCGCCAGTGGGAGTTGAAGAGCCATGGTCAGGTGGCGGGGCATCTGGTCAGGCTGGCGCCGCAGCCACATTCCCAGGAACAGAGCCTTCGGCGGCGCCACTCCAGCGGGCAGACAAGGGAGGGATGGCACCATGATCGCTCAGCCTGCAAAGTGCCGGCAGCCCAAGACTCCCCACAGGCCGCGGCTCCAGCCTGACGAGCGAGGGACGGAGCCCTGCCCTGCCCTGCGCTCGCCTGGACCCCGGGATCGCCGAGAACGCCCTCCTCGCTGCTCGTCTGCTTCTGCTTCACCCTGGTGAGAGCGAGGCCCTGGTGAGGACCTGAAAAGGCCGTCCTGCTGGCGACAGTTGCGAAGATCGCCCTGGAGACGCCTGGCCGCTTGCTCGCTCTGGCCCATCAGGAGTATAATCTCTGCTCTAGAATGCTCATGGTCAAACGAGGAGTTGAACCTTGCAATTCTGCGTTCATGACGAGATCTTCAATTGGTTTCCGGGCCTGACCCTGGCGGTAGTCATCGCTGAAGGAATCGATAACAGCCGCGTGCCGCCCGAGGTTAGCGAGGAGTGGCGGAAGACCTGGCGGCGGGCGGGGCAGCAAGCCGCGGCCTACGGCAATGCCCAGTCGCATCCGCACGTGCGGCCCTGGCGCGAGCGCCTGCGTGCCCTGGGAGTCGCCAGCAAATTTCCCAGCTCCATCGAGGCCCTGCTGCGGCGGGCCCTCAAAGGAGGAGAACCGTTCAGCATCAATGGACTGGTTGATTTCTACAACACTATCTCCTTGCGCCATGTGGTTCCCGTTGGCGGCTTCGACCTGGAGCAGGTCGGCGGTCCCCTGGAACTGCGCCTGACCCGTGAAGGCGACCATTTCATTGCCCTGGGAGAAGAGGAGCCGCAGCAGGTCCAGGCTGGGGAAGTCGCCTATACCGACGGCAACACCATTCTGACACGCCATTTTGTCTGGCGCCAGGCGCGCCAGGCCCTCATCTTGCCTCAGACGCGCCGCGTCTTTCTCGTCTCAGAATCCCTTGGCGAGGTCGGCCCACAGGTTGCGCAGGCCGTCCTTGAGGACCTTGTCAGCGGCCTGCAACGCTGTTTCGCTGCTCAGGTTCGCCCTTTTCTCCTCTCAGCGTCCAACCCGCAGGCCACCTGGTAGCCGGCAAGCCAGGAAGCTGATCAGCTTCGTCCTGTCCGACCGCCGCATTCCCCTGGAGACCGCTGCTGCGCCTCGAGCGCTGAACGCCAGCAGGCATCTGCCTTCTCATGCATACTAGTGTGTGCTAGTGTGTGAGCGCGCCCCGCCTGAGGCTGGCTGAGCGGCGGTCGGCGGGCGAGTGTGCCGCCTGGCCTATTGGATAGATCGCCGCCCAGATCGTTTATTCTGACCAGGAGAGCTTGAGCAGCGTCAGCGGACGAGCAGCAGATCTGCGATCGCTGTGCCTGAATGAGCCGTGTCGATCCGCGCGGCCCTACGCCTCGCCGCTGGATTGGCGTCACAGAAAAACAACGCGAGGGAAGCGATGAGAGAACCCACCGATTATCATCAGCTAGTCGTTCAACGCTACTGGCTGCGCGAAGGCGAGCCACCGCTTGGCTATGCTATCCATCGCTATATCCTGATCGGTCTGGGAATAGCGTCGGTGCTGTCTGCCTTGGTCATCGTCTGCCTGATCTGGCATCAACAGATCCTGGTGTCTCTGTTTAGCCTGCTGGAGGTGCCTATCTGTATAGCAGCAGTCTCACTGGCAAGGCGCTACAGTGGTCTTTATGAGGTTGACGACCATGGAAGGCCATATGAATTTTTCTCTCATCAAATGCCATCCAGTCTGAAATTCTCCAAAAGCCTGAGCCGCAGACGCTTTCGGCAGTACATTCAGCAGAGACAAAGGTCGGGTGGACCTGACCAATCCTCAGCAACGCTTTGAGATGCGCTGCCGCTGTTTCACTCTCTCGCTCCTGGACCTCTCCTTTAGGCCCGCGGCCCTTCGGCTGAGCCAAAGAGGTGGTCTCGTGTGGTCTTGGCCCTCCTCGTCTTCGCGGATACGAAACTAGTTCGTTCCGAAACTTTGGGGTGGGATAAGGAAACGCTGCGGCTGGGCAGCGACATAAAGAAGCAAGTAAGAAGCTGGTAGGAGCAACTGCAGATTGAGAGGAAGATGGGCAATCTTCTCCTCGCCTGCAGCCGTGGGCAACTCGATTGAACTCTGGCTTTGCGCAAAGAGCGACCTGGGTCGCTCTGCTTCTGCGGGCGGGCGCGCGCGCTCGGGGAGTCTAAGTCGGGTCGAGAGTGGTGAAGGGGCGTGGATAGCTCTCCTCTTCTTGCCGGTGCAGGCCGGCTCTCCGCCGCCTGGGAGGCGGACTTGACGCTTGCTGAGCCACCTACTACAATGGAAGCGAGGGAGGAGCAGCCATCTCATGATCATACCCGAAGCTGAATCCGAGTCTGGGCAACGACGGCCTGGGCGACCACGCAGTGCCCAGGCTCACAGGGCGATCCTCCAGGCCACGCTGGAAGAGCTAGCCGACGAAGGCTATCAAGGCATGACCATCGAGGGCGTTGCGGCTCGTGCTGGTGTCAGCAAAGCCACCATCTACCGCCGCTGGTCCTCCAAAGAGGAGCTGGTCGTCGCTGCCGCTCACCGCATCTATACCGACATCCCCATCATCAATACCGGGCACTTGCGGCGCGATTTCGTGGCCATCTATACCCTGGCCTATCGTGCCGTGCAGCAGAATCCCTTTCTGCAGCGACTGCTCTTCCGAGCAATCGGTGAAGTCCACGCCAACCCAGAGATTTACCGCGTCTTCATCGAGCGTCTCTTTGCCCCGCGGCAGCAGCAATTTGTCGAACTGATCAGGGAGGCGCAGGAGCGGGGGGAGGTTCGCCGCGACCTTGATCCCTGGCTCATCATCGACCTGATTGCCGGTCCCCTCTTCTATCATCTCATGCTGGCCCCGTTAGCGCCCTCGCAGCCTCAGCCCCTCAACGAGGACCTCATCGAGCGCTTGATAGACGCCGTTTTCCTGGGCCTTGCTCCCAGGCCAGCGGTCTCTCAGGGCCGGTCTGGCTGACTTACTGGCCAGAGGTAAGGGGATCGACCGCTCCCCTGCCTGAAAGCGGAGGGAGGAAAGGGAAATAGTCACCTCCGGCTGCGGCTGGCCGCTCAAAGCCTGCTCACGGCCCTGCCAGTAGTTCCTGAGACCCTGGCGAGGGATCCTGGCAGGCCCTCGACCTGCTCAATCTCATCAAAGGCGCCTGAACGCGATCCTTTCTCGAACTTTGGCAAGCTTGCGTGAAGCTTGCAAGCTCAGATGCGGCTCTGCCGGAAGGCCCGCGTGAGAGAGCGAGCGTATTGAACTCCTCCAGAATGGCGAACTCCAGGGCCTTGGACCAGGAGGTTAAAAAAATAGATATACATTAACCCTGTTTCTATAGTCATGAGAGACCTGCTGACGATCATTACGGTCTTTTCCGCCCGGAGTACGGCCAGCGCTCCCAGGAGTTCCGGACAAAAGTCCAAAGGGCCATGAACGTGACGGGAGGTGAGAACGCTGGCGGCGGTCGTCAAGACGATCCGGATCGGGATTCACCAGGAGGTCCATCGGTGCAAGAGAGAGGCGTTAGAGAGGACGAAGGGCATCTGTAAGGCCGTGATCGCCTTTTACATAAACTTTTTGCGGCCCACGTGAACGGGCTGGACGAGCCGGTTCAGACCGAAAGGAGGAAGGAACAGTCCAGAAATATACCCTAATCAACTCTAAGACGAGTATCAACTAAGAAATGCTGACTTTTGCAGAGTTTCATACTTTGACGACCAAAGCCCACCCGAACCCGGGATAGCCGCTTGACGAACACGTTCTGGCGGCTCAGGGAATGCCGACGGAGCTACGCCGGGCGGCGATCAACCAGGCGATTAGCAGGGTGCGGTCCTGGTGGAGTCGCCTGAAAACTGGGAAGGAAACAGCGCCGCAGCGGCGCGGGTGGGTGGAAACCTCAATTGGGCGCACCGAACGAGCCGGTGACGTTTTATGCGGGGATGGTCGAGCACCCCGCATATGACCTGGACCCGCAGAAGGAAAAGCGGCACACCTTCATCCGCCTGGAGCTGCACACGGGGCAGGCGTGGGAAAAGGTATCGCCGTCGGTGGTGGCTCACGCCCAGGCGGAAACGCTTCTCGCCGGGGCCGCCTGGGAGAGAGCGCATGGACCCAGGGAAGGGAGCGTCCAAAGGTGAAACAGGCCGGTTCCAGCGAAGAAAAAGCGCGCCGCATATGGATGGTCCAATCCCTGACGGTGTACGCGAAGCGGGCCAAACGGTATCCGGGCGAGGTGCGGTATGCGCTGCACATCCCGATGGAGAAATCCATCGACAAACCCCGGAAGGCAGAGGAACAGCGCCGGGCAGGCCCACAGATCCCGGCGGGTGGTCACGGTGGACCTGGGCGTCAACCGGCTGGCGGTGATGGGAGCGTTTGTAGCGGGAAAACTGGCGGCTACGAGGTTCGTGGACGGCAGCGCTCTGAACCATCGCCGGCACCGGTTGTCCGCAGCTATCCACCGCAAGCGTGAGCACAGCGGGCGGCTTCAGCCGGGCGTCCAGAACAACGCAAACTTGTGGGCCAGGATCCGGAACCTGGACGAGAATGCGGCCAGGCAGACGGCCGTGACCATTGTCCGGTTCGCGAAGAAGCTTGGCGCAGGGGTGATCGTGTGCGAGCACCTGTGCCGGTACCGGCCGCCGAAAGAGAAGATCAACCGGGGCGGGCGGAAGAACCACAAATGGGCGTACTGGTTGCGCGGACAGATCACGAAGTGGGTCCGGGACCTGGCGTTTCGTGTTACCCTCAAGCCTCATCGAGCGGCTTGGCCGCAGTGAGGACGAGAAGGGCAAACGGCAGCGCCATACAGGAGTACTGGTACCTGACCTGACTATCTGCTCCTGGGGAGGGTCACCCGCATCGCTGTTGGCTCGCTGGCCATTCTCGAAGAAGTTCGGAATCTCCTGCGAGCGGCTGGCTATGTGTTCAGCTCCCCGTTGAGCATGTACCGGAGGGAGCTATTTGATCTGGACAAGGGCGAGCCAGAACAGATGGGCCATCGCCTGCCTGCCCTGGCAGGCGATGGCCCATGAGTAAAAGCTTCTACTATGTGTGGGGCGTGGAAGGCATCAACCGACGCTGCCCGACATCTCCAACTGGATCAGGCGGTTCAGCTCGACGGCGTACTCCATCGGCAGCTCCTTCGTGATCGGCTCGATGAAGCCATTGACGATCAGCGAATAAGCCTCCGACTCATCCAGGCCGCGGCTCATCAGGTAGAAGAGCTGATCCTCGCCGACCTTCGAGACGGTGGCCTCGTGGCCGATTTCCGTCTCATTATTCTCGATGCGCATCGTCGGATAGGTGTCCGTGCGAGCGCGCTCATCGAGCAGCAAGGCATCGCAGCGCACGCTGCACTTCGTATGGTGGGCCTCCGGATTCACGCGCACCAGGCCGCGGTAGGAGGCGCGACCTGTTCCCTTAGAGACCGACTTCGAAAGAATCTGGGAAGTCGTGTAGGGGGCCAGGTGCGTCACCTTAGCGCCAGCATCCTGATGCTGGCCGTCGCCGGCGAAGGCCACCGACAGAATATCGCCGCGGGCGCCAGGCTCCATGAGGAGCACCGCCGGATACTTCATCGTCACCTTCGAGCCCAGGTTCCCATCGACCCACTCCATCGTCGCATCGGCGTAAGCGGCGGCCCGCTTCGTCACCAAGTTATAGACATTCTTTGACCAGTTCTGGATAGTCGTATAGCGCACGCGGGCGCCGCGTTTGACGATAATCTCCACCACGGCGCTGTGGAGGCTATCGGTCGAATAGATCGGAGCCGTGCAGCCCTCCACATAATGAACATAGGAACCAGGTTCAGCAATGATCAACGTGCGCTCGAACTGGCCCATATTCTGCGCATTGATGCGGAAGTACGCCTGGAGAGGAATCTCCACGCGCACGTTCTCCGGCACGTAGACAAAGCTGCCACCGCTCCAGACCGCGCTATTGAGCGAGGCGAACTTGTTGTCGGAGGGCGGGACGATGGTGCCGAAGTACTCCTTCACCAGGTCCGGATAGAGGCGCAGGGCGCTATCCATATCCATAAAGATCACGCCCATCTTCTCCAGGTCCTCGCGGACCTTGTGATAGACGGCCTCGCTCTCGTACTGGGCCGTCACGCCCGCCAGATACTTGCGCTCCGCCTCGGGAATACCCAGGCGATCGAAGGTCTCCTTGATTTCGGGCGGTACCTCGTCCCAAGAGCGGCCCTGCTCCCTGACCGGCTTGATGTAGTAGTAGATATCGTCGAAGTTGATCCCCGAGAGGTCCGCGCCCCAGGTAGGCAGAGGCCGCTTCAGAAAGAGGTCGAGGCTTTTGAGACGGAAGCGGCGCATCCAGTCAGGCTCGCCCTTCATCTCTGAGATCTGCTCAACGACCTCACGGCTCAGCCCCTTCTTCGACTTGAAGGCGTAATTTTCAGGTACATGGAAGCCAGCGGTATATCTCGGCTCGGCTGTACCGAAGATTTCTTGCGTGCTCATGTCACATCACCTCAGCGTGGCGTCGAGACCTCTGCCCCGTACGTGAGGAAACAGCGCCACCTCAATCAATCCTTACTCTAATACTCGGATTTGCTCCTCTAATTATACGGCCCGTCGTGTCGGCCTGTCAAGGCCAGTTGGCTGAGGATAGCAGGCATCAGGGAGCCTTTGCTGTGCCTGGCTCGCCCTGGTCTGCTGTCTTATACAGATAGACCTGGACGGTGCTGGTGGCAAAAGTGCTCAACAGCTGATAACGAGCGAAGAGCCAGGCGGCGCTGGCCCGTGCACGCTGGGCAGCGTCCGCGTCTGGCAGGCGTATAGCTATATAAAGGATTAAAACAATTTAAGTGGTAATATATAATAAAAAATGTGTTGATCTATCAAATAGTCATTTTATCGATCACAGGGGCGCCTGGAGATGTCCGCTCTCAGAGCTGGCACTGGCCCTGGTATATCTCTCCAGTTTTAGAGATATTTTTGCCATCTCTGTTGACGAAATTGAGCGGTTGTGGTAGAATAAAGGCCAAGAACGCCAGCGTTTCCCTCGCCGGGTCGGCCCTGCTGAGGAGCACCAAGAAGGGGGAGCGACCAGGAGCGGCCCGGCGCATGGGCCTGCAGGTGATCTCAGGGAGCTTGGATTAGGAGGCCCGGGGGCGGATCAGTCCCCGGTGAAGAAGAGAGAAGCATGCACAGGCTGATAACCAGAGACCCGGTGAGTGGTGGAGAGCTGATCGTGACGCGCCTGGAGTGCCCCGAGAGCGGCGTCGTGATCGAGGGCCGCTTTAGTCTCGGCTGGATTGGGCGCCTGACCCCCGAGCAGCTTGACTTTGTGGAGCGCCTGGTCAAGAACCGTGGCAATATTCAGAAGCTGGCCAGCGAGCTGGATATCGCCTACAATACAGCCCGCAATCGCCTGGATGAGATTGTGGCCGCGCTTGGGGGGGCGCCCGAGCCTGAGCCTCGTCCCAGCGTCGATCGTCGAGCAATTCTGGATCGTCTGGCCGCGCGCGAGATCAGCGTTGAGGAGGCGATGCGCCTGTTGCGAGGTCAGTCGGATGGCAGTTCCCGCTGAAGAGCGTGACCGCATTCTGCGCCTGGTTGAGGCTGGCCAGATCAGTGCAGTGGAGGCGGCCCGCCTGCTCGATGCCCTTGTCCCTTCTGCTGGGACGCCTTCCGCCCGCGCCAGGCCGCGCCAACGCCTGGTACACATTCGCGTGAGTGATCTGCTCCTCAATCGTCCCCGGACGAGTGTGACGATCCCGGTGGAGCTGCTGGAGGTGGGCTTGCGCCTGGCGACGCGCCTGGCTCCTCAGATTAGCGGCAGCGCCCTGGAGCAGTTGCTACGCGCCATCGCTCAGGCTTCCACTGGGCGCCTCCTCGACTTTCAGGATCTGGAAGAGAATGAGCGCGTGGAAATTTTCCTCGAGGAGCGTTAGCCAGGGCTGACAGGCAGGGACCCAGGCCGAGCCTGCAGGGGACCAGGAAAGAAAGAGCCAGTCTTGCTCGCTCCTGGCTGGCCTATGCCCGGCGCGGCGCTGCGATCAGCGAGACTTCTGTGTTGCACTGGCTTGAGAGACGAAGGGTGATCTGACAGCAACGAGCGCGAGCGGCTGTCGCTGCCAGTCGCTTGGCGGTGGAGAGCGGGCGCTCCGTCCGTTGCAGAACTGAGGGTTTTGTTTTGCCTTCAGGAGGCGGCGTATGCGACAAACGATGAGCCTTGGCCCGCGACCGCGGGTCAGGGTGGGCCGTGTCAGCGGCGATCTGGTCGTTGGTCCTGGCGAGTCTCAGCGTGTCCTGATCGAGAGCGATGCTGCGCTAGAGGCGAGGCTCATGGAGGGCGAAGAGGGTGAATTGCTGCTGGGTGACTGTCAGGGCGATCTGAAACTGTGGCTGCCGGCCGAGGCCACCCTCCACGTGAGCTGGCTCGCCGGCGATGGAATCCTGCGAGGCATTCGTCGCTGCGAGCTGGAGGAGGCTGGCCGCGATCTAGTGGTGGAGCGCGTGAGCGAGGCGCTGGTACTCGGTCGCCTGAGTGGGGATCTGCGCGTCCGGGCTGTTCCTTTGGTGCGCGTGCGCGGCGGAGTCGGCGGCGATGCGCTGGTCAGGGATGTTGAGCGCCTGGAGATCTCTGCGGTCGGCGGCGATCTGGTAGTGGAGGGAGGGGGGACGATCTTGCTCGGCTCGGTCAGCGGTGACCTGCGCTTGCCCGCCGTCGCAAGCTCGCTCCGCTGCGGGCACGTCGGCGGTGAGGCCCAGATTCAAGGTGGAGCCGGGACGGGCGTGGTCCTGGGACAGGTCGCGGGCAACCTGGAGCTGGTTGGAGCGGCTCAGGTTCAGGTGGGCGGCATCGAGAAGGATGCAGTGCTGCGCGATATCGAGGGAGAGGTTGAGATCGGGCGCGTCGGCGGCGACCTGGATTGTCGCGAGGTGGCGGGCCACCTGAAAGTGAGCCAGGTCATGGCGGATGCCGTTTTAAAGCGAATGCATGCTTCTCTGGAGATCGGTTCTGTGGAAGGCGACCTCTCGCTTCAGGCCGATTTTCCGGCAGGCTCCTCAACACGCTTGAACGTCAGCGGCGATGCCGTGCTTTTCCTGCCAGCCCAGGCCAATCTCAGTCTGCGAGCTGTGGTAGGCGGCAGCATCAGCGGCCCCGGCCTTGGCCGTGAACTGGCGGAATCTCGTCTCCTCTCACTGGTCTATGGCCCTGGCGAGGCCCAGGTTGAGCTGAACGTTGGTGGAGATCTGCGCCTCCAGGGGGAGGGCCAGCCCCGCGCCGGCGAGACCGCCTTACACTCCTTGTTCTGGTCCTGGGAAGACTTCGAGCAAGAAATGAAGGATTTTGGACGGACTATGTCAGCTTTGGGCCAGGAGCTGGGGCGCGAGATGTCCCGCCTGGCTCAGGATCTGGCGCGCGAGCTGAGTATGGCTGGCGAGGAATATGGCGCGCGCTGGCGAGAAGAGGTGCTGGCCAGGCTGGAAGAGCAATCGCGGCGCGCGCAAGAGCGAGCCGCGGCCTGGGAACGGCGCTTTGCTCGTTTCTGGCACCAGCCCGGCGGGGCACGGGTGCGCCTGCGCTTCCAGGAACGGGAGTGGCAGATGGATCCGGCGCGCCTCTATCGCATGCTGGATCAGGCTCAGCGGGCGGCGGCGGAGGGAGTGGTAGGAGCGATGGAAGCGGTGGAGCGCGCCCTGCGCAATCTGGGCCTGGCCTCGTCCACTGAAGAACGCTGGCGCGCTTCGCGAGCGGCTGCCGGCTCCCCAGCAAGAGAAGGGCCCACCCCGCGCCCTGAGTCCCCGACTTCTGCCAGGGGGGAGAAGCCCCCTGTACCTGCCTCCGACCAGGCTCCAGAGCAGCCTCAGCCTCAGTCAGCCGCTGTCGAACGCGAGCGCGAGCGCGAGGCGATTTTGCGCATGGTGGCCGAGGGACGCCTCTCCCCCGAGGAAGGCGATATGTTGCTGGAGGCTCTGGGCGCTTGATCGCCAAGATCCTGGTACAAGACTAACGAGGGCGAAGCGAGACTAAGAGCGGCAGCGCGCGAGCAGAGACTACCAGGGAAGGAAGCGGTCCAACTGCGTCCCTGGCCTCAGTAACAAAGGTCCCCAGCTTCTGCGACCGGCTGGCTCGCTCTCTCGCTTCGCTGCCCTCCGACAGCGGCTCCGCCTGCCTCTTTTCACCGTTTAGATAGCCTAAATGCCGCTTTTCGGACCTTGAGTCTGCACAACTATCGTTCTCCACCGGGCAAATTGTGGTATAATTACAACCGCTGTCAATATTTCTGACCACGCGGAGCCGCTGCGAGAGGGGATTGTTTTACCACTGGCACCTTATAACCATATCAGGATCTCGGTTTTTGCTAACGGGCAGGAACGCGATCTGTATCCACCCACTATTTCAAAGGACCAAGGTAGTTAGATGCAACAGAGCCGAAACTGGCGGGAACTGCTGGCAAGCCTCATTAGTGACCCGCGGCAGAAACAGATGCTGGCCAACAAGTTGGGGGTGACACCACTGACCCTGACGCGCTGGGCTGAAGGAGAGTCGCAGCCCCGCCCTCAGAATCTGAGGTTGTTGGCGGAGGCGCTTCCACAGTATCGTGCGGAGCTACAACAGGCCTTCAGTGAAGAGTTTGGCCTCTCCGGTCTTGGGGAGCCGGCCCTGGAACTGGAGGAGGAAGAGATCCCCTCAGCCTTCTATGCTCGTGTCCTCAATACCCATGCCACAGCGCTGGCCATGTTGCGCTTCTGGTCTATTGCCAGCCTGATTCTTCAGCAAGCGATTGGACAGCTTGATCCGCATCAGGTGGGCATTGCAATTACCGTCGTGCAATGTATGCCGCCGTCCGGGCCTGGGGGCAAAGTGCGCAGCCTGCGCAAGCGAGTTGGCATTGGTACTGGCCCCTGGCAGAGCAGCGTCGAGCAGAAAGCGGGCTTTTTGGGAGCCGAGTCGCTGGCTGGCTATACGGTCGCCCAGGGGCGGCTGATCGTCATTCAGGACCTGACGCGAGATCAGGGCTATTATCCTGCGCGCCCCATTGAGGGAGAGGTGGGCTGCGCCATCGCGCCGATTCTGCGCTCTAGCTGTGTGGCCGGGGGCCTGCTGGTCTCCAGCACGCGATCTGACTTCTTCTCACCTGGGCGCAGTCGTCTGGTGCAGGAGTATGCCGATCTCCTCGGGCTGGCCTTTGAGCCGCACGAATTCTATGAGCTGCAGATGATTGATTTGCAAACCATGCCCTCCTCGGAGGTCCAGGAAGAATATTTCAAGCACTTCCAGCGCCGTGTTGCGGCTCTGATGCGCGAGGCAGCTCTGAACGAGCGCCCGCTGAAGGTGACGCAGGCGGAGCAACTGGTCTGGCAGCAGCTAGAGGAGGAGCTGCTCGGGCTGCCCCTGCCAGAGCTACAAGAGTGAGGCTCAGGCCAGGAAGCGTGAAGAGGAATCTGCAGCTGGGCCTGGCCCCTGTTTCCTCCTCCTGCCGTGCCCACCCTCTTCACGCGCTCGCCGCCTGCTTCTGACCCAAGCGCTCGCTTCGCTGACTCTCCCTTCTTGCCTGGCGCCCTGCTCGCCGGCGCCAGGGTCCCAACCAAGGAAGAGATAGCCACTGGACCGCGTAGCGGCCTTCCCCGGCCAATTGCGATCGTCGCCTTGGCTCAGCTCAGGCCGGGCTGTGGGACGTGCGACCCGCTGCAGCCGATCTCTGGCCAGGGTAGCAGGCAGACGAACAGCCGCTTGTGGGGGAGGGGCTGCCCTGTCGATGGGTCTGGGCCTGTCTGAGCAGGCTCTTGCTCCCTGGCTGACTCAGTCTCGTCTGGTGGTCTTCCTGCAAACAAGCTCTCTGCCTGAGTTTGCGCCCCGGGCCTCCTTTGGAATAAGATGAGAAGGCCAGGGGCTGTGAGAGCCTTCTGGGCCTGTACCACACGATCGTTGAGATGGCGAATAGGTTGCGGAAGGAGTGTCTATGCAGAAGCGACGCTTAGGGAACACCGACATGGAGATCACGCCGCTGGGGCTGGGAACCTGGGCGATTGGGGGCGGCAACTGGAGCTTTGGCTGGGGACCGCAGGATGATGCCGAGTCGCTGGCAACGATTCACAAGGCTTTGGACCTGGGCATCAACTGGATCGATACCGCGGCGGCCTACGGCCTGGGACATTCCGAGGAGATTGTCGGGCGCGCCGTGCGCGAGCGCGGTCCTAACGAGCGCCCTTACATTTTTACGAAATGCTCGCTTGTCTGGGATGAGACCAGCAATGGTCAGGTACGCAATGTGCTCAAGGCCGACTCGATTCGGCGCGAGGCTGAGGCCAGTCTGCGCCGGCTCGGCGTCGAGGTGATCGATCTCTACCAGATTCACTGGCCGGTCCCCGATGAGGATATCGAGGAGGGCTGGAGCACGCTGGCTGAGCTGCAGCGTGCGGGCAAGGTGCGCTACATCGGAGTCTCAAACTTCAATGTCGCCCAGATGGAGCGAGCGCGGGCCATTGCTCCCATCAGCTCGCTGCAGCCGCCCTACTCGTTGATCCATCGCGAGATCGAGGCGGAGATCCTACCCTATTGCCAGCAGCATCATATCGGGGTGATTGTCTATTCGCCGATGGCCTCCGGCCTGCTGACGGGGCGCATGACCAGGGAGCGCGTGGCGGCCCTGCCGGATAATGACTGGCGTAAACACCATGCCGATTTCCAGGAGCCGCGTCTCTCGCGCAATCTGGCTCTGGCGAAGCTGCTGGGCGACATCGGCTATCGCTATGGGCGAACCACGGGAGAGGTGGCCATCGCCTGGACCTTGCGCCATCCAGCGGTGACGGGGGCGATCGTGGGGGCGCGTCGGCCCGAGCAGATCAGCGAGCTGATCGGCGCAGCGGAGTTCCGGCTCTCTCCAAGCGAGCTGGAGGAGATCGAAAATTTCCTGCGCGCCAACCCCTGAATGTCCTCTTCTTCGTGTCCATGAGCTGCCTCGCTGGCGGCGAGGCCGATCTGCTTCGGCCTCGTCCGCCGCTGACGGCAATGTATCTCTCTCTCCTGCCTCTCTCCCTCCCCTTCTTTGTCTCTCTTCCCTCGCGGCCGGCCGCGCTTCGCTCGTCTAGCGCTCGAGGCGCATTGAACTGAGCTGGGGTGACTCGCTCTGCTTGCAAACCACAGGACCATTGGTGTCGGTGGGGCTGACGGGTCGTGGCTGGAGCGAGATGAGGGCAACGCTGCCGAGGATGATGAGCATGGCAAGTAATTCCAGGGGCGAGACTTGCTCGCGAGCGAGCAGAGCGCCCAGGAAGACGGCAACCAGCGGATTGACGTAGGCATAGCTGGTTGCCAGGGCAGGGCGGACACGCCGCAGCAGGTAGCCGTAGGCGCAGTAGCCGAGCAGGGAGCCAGCGCCGACAAGATAGATGAGCGCCAGGAGAGCGCTGGGTGCTGGTGGCAGGCTGGGGCGTTCACCCAGCAGCAGGCCGATGGTCAGCTGAGCCAGGCCGCCGGCCAGCATCTGAGTGGCGCTGGCCATCAGGCCAGAGGCCAGGGGCAGGCGCGCGCTCCAGACGGAGCCCAGAGACCAGCAGATTGGGGCGATGAAGAGGGCGATGGCGCCCTGGGGATTGGCTCGCAGGCCGCTCTGCAGATTGAGCAGGATGACACCGCCGAAGCCGATGAGCAGGCCAAACCATTCAACACGCCGTGGCCAGCGCCCACCCAGGCCCGAGAAGAGCGCGGTCCACAGCGGGACAGCGGCCAGAGCGATGGCGGCTAGCCCGCTGGCGACCCATTGTTCGGCAAAGGCTATCAGACCGTTGCTGCCGACAAGCATGAGGATGCCTATGCCAGCACCGGCCAGCCACTGGCGCCGATTGGGCCGCGCTTCTCCGCGCAGGCGCAGCAAGAGATAGAGCAGGGTACCGGCGCAGATGAAGCGCAGGCCACCCATGAGGAATGGGGGAAAACTGGCCAGAGCCTGGCGCATCCCCAGATAAGTGGAACCCCAAATAAGATAGAGAGCCAGCAGGGCCAGGATAATGCCAAGTCGGTCGGCAGGCCGCAGATGGCCTGCGCGCCGGCCTCCAGCGGCAGGGCCTGACTGGGTCTGGGTGCTGGCCGAATCTTGACGATCTCCTCTTACTCTTAATAGGGAAGTAATCTGTTTTCTTTGCATAGCTGCTAGTAGAAAAGATGCTGATACGACAGTAAAGCAGAAAACGTCATAGTGAATCTGTTCGCTGGCGTCACAGGGCGGGACAGGTCGCTCCGTGGCGTGGCTGCTGGTATGGTATGGCTGGATCGGAGGTGAAGGACGGGTGTCCGGATTCGATCAGGATCGCTCGCAGGTGCCCCTTGAAAAATTGTAGCTGCTGGCCAGCGCGTTGGCTACAGCCAATGGTGGGAAAGAAGGGTCAGATTGGCTCTTGCGGCGGGGGACTGGGCAGAAGGGAGGGCTGGCGCTCTGCCCTCTTGCTTTGAGAGGCTCTGAGTGCCAGGAGGGCGGTAGCAGGAACCAGGAAGAGGCGGCGCGTGGTCCAGGGAGGCTATTCTCCTGGGGAGCGCGCCGCTGCTCTGTGCGCTCTGCGCGGAGGACGAACGTCGGTCTGCAGGAGGATCGGCCCTAGCTGGCGGGCGGGATGTTCTGGTTGATGCGGAAGAGATTGGCTGGATCGTAGTGCCGCTTCACCTGACGTAGTCGCTCGTAGTTTTCTCGGTAGGCGGCGCGGATGCGCTCATCCCCCTCTTCCTCCATCATGAAGTTGACGTAGGCCCCGCGCTCCGCGTAGGGGTGCAGTGCGGCCCAGTAGGTACGCGCCCAGGTGGTGATCGTCTCTTTCTGGGCCGGGTCGGGCGTGACCCCCACGATGACCTCTGCCCAGGTTGCATCGCGGTAGCTCCAGGCGGTGGCCTGGCGGGCCACGCGACTGGCAGCGCCATTGACCGGGTAGAGGTGCATGGTTGATTGGGGGGTTGGGAGCTGAGAGCCGTGGTGCATGTGCAGGTCAAGTGCCGCGTCGCTCAGCTCTTTCACAAAGTCCGCCTTCCAATACCACTGTAGCCCGGGAGGATAGAGCGCGTCAAACATGCTCTGGAGCGCTGGGAAAGGTAGCGGGCCAACGAGGTCTAGCGCTGGCTGACGAAACTGGCGGATCGGCTGGAAGGTCCGTTCGGCCTCGGCCAGCGGTCCGGTGTAGCACCAGACGATGCCGCAGAGTTTCTTGTTATGCAGGTGGTCCGGGAAGGGCGGCCCCGCCGGAACGGTCAGGAAGGCGAAGAAGCCGTTGAGTTCGTCGGGGGCTGTCGTGATCAGGCTCTGGTACCAGCGGAGAATCTCGGGCGCCTCTTCTAGTTCCCAGAGCATCGGGCCGGCATAGACCGTATCGACTGGCTGGGTGCGAAAGAGGAAGGAGGTGACGACTCCGAAATTGCCGCCGCCACCACGCAAGGCCCAGAAGAGGTCAGGATGCTGCTGTTCGCTGGTGACTACCAGGCTGCCATCGGCCAAGACGACTGTTGCTTCGAGCAGGTTGTCGATGGCCAGACCGTAGGCACGCGTCAGATGACCCAGGCCGCCGCCTAGGGTCAGGCCGCCGACACCTGTCGTCGAGATGATCCCAGAGGGCACGGCCAGGCCGAAGGCATGGGTTGCATGGTCGACGTCGCCCCAGGTGCTGCCTGCCCCGACGCGCGCTGTCTGCCGGTCGGGATCAACGTGGGTATAGCGCAGCAGGGACAGGTCGATGACCAGGCCATCATCGCAGCTCCCCAGTCCGCCCGCATTGTGCCCCCCGCTGCGAATCGCCAGCGGCAGCCGGTGGGCGCGGGCGAAATTGACGGCGATAATGACGTCGGCCACGTCGGCGCAACGCACGATGAGGGCTGGCCGCTTATCGATCATGCCGTTGTAGAGACGGCGAGCCATCTCATAGGTGGCCTCGCCTCTCTGGATAACTTGCCCGCGCAGATTCGTCTGCAGGGCGCTTGCATTGAACGATGAAGACCTCTCCTCTATTGCCATACTTCTTGGGCTCCTTATCTCTGTTGAGGTCGATGCACTAAAAAAAACACTCTGCTTTCCTGCAGACGTTGCGCAGCTTCGCCGTAAGTAATCCTACTCATCGCTGTGCCATCTGGGCAAGCGCAAGGGTACCTACCTCGTTTGCGTTGTCCCCTGATCGAGGGAGGATCGGGCGAGGGGTGAGCGGACCTGGTGCAGCGCGCCTGTACCCTGAAGGCTTAGGACGAGTGGTCACGGGGCGTTGTGCTGGGTCCCCCATTTGCTGGGGGACCCCACCTCATTGGAGGTACCTCGTTGCCTTCAGCTATCAAGGGCTGGCCAGAGGTGACAAAGTCAACCCTGGCATCTTCTGGCTGCGTGACCATGCTCTCTGGAAGACGCCAGCGAGCTGCCTGTACCCGATGAGATCATTGGCGATATCGTAGAGGACCTGCACTGCAGGCGCTGCTGGAGCAGCTGAGTCTCATCATGGAGGATCTGAATGCCGGCAACGGCAGCAAGAACGGGGAGAAAAGCGTAGAGGCTCCCTCAAAGGCAGAAGAGAGTGGGGTCCCGGTGCTGACCGGTGAATAAGCACGGGGAGAAGGATGCAGGCAAGGAAGGGCTGGCGGGAGCATCTGCAGCGGGGGCTGGCCTGCCTGGTCCTTGCCTGTTCTGTCGTGCGCTCTGGTTCAGTTGGCGGTTCGTAATCTGGCTGGCGCCTTGGCCTCAAACCCCCGAAGAGAGGAAGAGCGCACGGGCAGCCTGGGGATCGAAGATCTCGCTGAGGCGCAGCAGAAGGTCGCCGAGGAGATCAGAATCCTGCAGGGAGCGGATACGTGGCTCCAGCTCGGGGACGAGAGAGGGGAAGCGGCGAGCCAGCAGAGAGAGCACATGCTCTTGGGAGGCAGCGAGGCGGCCTTCGGAGAGGCCCTGAGCCCGACCTTCGGAGAGGCCCTGAGCCCGACCTTCGGCGAGCCATTCCTGTACAGCGGGCGATTGCTGTAGCACATCCAGGAGCATGGTCGACCTCCCAGTCGCTTACTGATCCTGGCCTGAGGAGTCGCTGTCAGTCAGGAAAAGCGCACGGGCAGCCTGGGGATCGAAGATCTCGCTGAGGCGCAGCAGGAGGTCGCCGAGGAGATCAGGGTCCTGCAGGGAGCGGATACGTGGCTCCAGCTCGGGGACGAGAGAGGGGAAGCGGCGAGCCAGCAGAGAGAGCACATGCTCTTGGGAGGCAGCGAGGCGGCCTTCGGAGAGGCCCTGAGCCCGGCCTTCGGAGAGGCCCTGAGCCCGACCTTCGGAGAGGCCCTGAGCCCGACCTTCGGCGAGCCATTCCTGTACAGCGGGCGATTCCCGATAGATTTCTCGAAGCATCTCAAATCTCCTTTGAACACGACTGAAATCCTCGTGACCCTGGAACGTCAGATCAGCCAGTGTCTTGGCATGAACAAGAATATCACGCATTTGCTGTTCTGAGATGCGCTGATGCTCTTTCGCCTGTTCCAGACCCGTGAGTACACGCTCAACGACCTCATAACGCCGACCCCCGCGACAGAGCGGAGCCAGCGGCCAGATGCCAGGCAAATCGAGGCGCAGCAGATCCTCAACGGGCACTTCCCAGAGCTTCACCACGCCATAAGAGAACGAGAGCGTATCGGCCTCGCCCTCATGCAAGCCCGGCCAGCGTAGCGGCGAAGGAGGTGTCTCACCTCCCGCACGCAAATAGATCACCCACGAAAACACCTCCTGATTGTAGAGGCGCCGCGCAACTATATTATACTCCAGCAAACGGTTGGCCATCTGCGCATCGCCCCTGGCCTGGAACTCGATGTGAAACAGGCAGGGACGGCCACCAACCTGGACACGACAGAGTTCATCGGCGCGCAGCTGCAAACTCTGCATCTCACCCGAGAGACGAGACCCCTCCTCACACTCACCGATCAGCTCCACCCCTTCACAGAGCCAGGTCAGCACATCTTTCAAGGCAGCCTGGAGCAGGCCCCGCGAACTGCGGTCCCAGCGCTGTTGTCCCAAACGGCTCATCACACCTCCCGACAGACACTCTATTAAGTGAAGCACATCTATTATAATCACCTCTTGTCTATCAGTCAATATAGGATAGTTTCTCTATAAATAAAAATATCGCTTGCTTGTCTCTTAGAAAGGAAACTGACCGTGTCCAGAGGCTGCGCAGACCGACCAGCAGGCCAGGCCAAGCCAGGGCCCAGCTGGAAAGAACAATCCAACAAGAAGGCCCTCGCCTGGCCAAGGGGTGTAGAGCCTGCAGGCCCACTCTGCTCCAGAGTGCCTCCAGCAAAGTCCCCATTCGATGGCTGCTATCCCTTAAGCTGGCTTTTACATCCCCTTAACATCTCAGTAAAGCTGAGATAATCTCGTGGCGGCATACTGAAAGCGTCTAAAGCAAGTAGGCAGAGTACGATCAACACCAGCGTGCGGCGCCCAGCAGCAGGCCGGAAGAGGCCCAGACGCGCGCTCTGGTGCTCTCCAATGCACGAGGAAGTGAAAACCCTTGCAGCGTCAAACTGGTGGATTCCTCACCTGTGGTCACTGCGGTACCCCGAACGCGCCCAGCGAGCAATTCTGCGTCAACTGCGGTTACACGCTGGCTGGACCTCCGACCGGTGTCTATGCGGCCGTGATCTCCTCGCCGCCGAGCACCGGCGGCAGTCGGCGGATCACCGGTGCCCTTAGTCCTGGCGTCCTGCTCAGCGGACGCTACCGCATCGTGGCTCTCGTTGGCAAAGGCGGTTTTGGAGCCGTCTACAAGGCGCTAGATTTGCGCTTCTCTGCCCGGCGTCAGGTGGCCATCAAAGAAATGGGCGACGCCCTGCTCAGCCCCAGCGAAAAGGCGCGCGCCCTGGCAGACTTCCGGCAAGAGGCCGATCTGCTGGTCCAGCTTCAGCATCCTAATCTCCCCAACGTCAGCGACTTCTTCGAAGAGGCTGGAAAAGCCTATCTGGTCATGGAGTTTATCGAAGGCAAAACCCTGGCGAAAGTCCTGGAAGAAGAGGGGGGCCCCCTTGACGAAGCGACCGTCATGGGCTGGGGCTTGCAGCTATGTGCTGTCCTGCACTACCTCCACACGCGCCCCCAGGTCATCATCTTCCGCGACATGAAGCCTGCCAACGTCATGTTGACGCCGGACGGCCAGCTCAAACTCATCGACTTTGGCATCGCGCGCATTTTTAAAAGCCAGGTCACGCGCGACACAACCCTGCTTGGTTCCCAGGGCTATGCTCCTCTGGAACAGTACGGGCGCGGCCAGAGCGACGCTCGCTCTGACATCTATGCGCTGGGAGCCACCCTCTACGAACTGCTGACCGGCGAATTACCCCTTGATGCCCCGACGAGGCGCGTCAATCCCAGCCTCTTTCAGACCCCGCGCACCCTTAACCCGCGCATCTCTGCGGCCAGCGAGGTCATCATCCTGACAGCTATGGCGGAGGAACCATCCCAGCGTTATCAGTCTGCCGCCGCCATGTACATGGCCATCCTGGCTGCCGGCTTCACCTCCGGAGGCCTGCCCGGAAGCTCTCTCCCCGGTTTGACAGCCGCAACTGCCGCTGGACGGACGGAGGCATCGGCCCCCATCCTGCCGCCTGCGGCCAGCCTGTCGACGCCGGTGACCGCGCCACCAGCAGGACCTGGCCAGAGACCCCAATCCCCAGTTCCTGCACAGGGAGGAAGACGCATATCTCGTCGCCGGTTACTCGCCATAGGCGCGGTCGGCCTTGTGGCCGGCGTTGGCGTGTTCAGTATACCCTTCTTCTTCGCCCGCCGGACCGGCAGCGAAACGACTGGCGCGGGAGAAGAGATCACTCTCAGCTTTGTCTACAGCAGTGAGAAAGAAAGCTGGCTGAGGGCCGCCATTGCAGCCTTTAACCAGCGCGGCCTGACCATCGGGGGCAGACGCATCAGCCTGCCACAGCCTGAAGAACGCGGCTCCCTGGACGCCCGCAACCGCATTCTCAGTGGTCAGCTCCGCCCCATCGCCTGGAGCCCAGCCAGTACCCTGGAGTTAAACCAGCTCGCCGATGCCTGGAAAGCCGCTCACGGTGGCAAAGAGATCCTCGCCTCCTCAGCGGAGCTATCTCCGCGCTCGCTCGTCTTCAGCCCTCTGGTTTTCGCCGTCTGGGAAGAGCGTGCGCAGTTCCTCTTAAAGCGCTACCACAGCATCGACTGGTCAGTCATTCACAGCGCTGTCCTGCTCAAAAACGGCTGGCAGGACCTGGGGGCCTCCGCCTCCTGGGGGCTGGTCAAGCTGGCTCAGACGCGCCCCGACCAGTCGAATAGTGGCCTGCTCAGCATCACCCTGCTGGCCTATGCCTACTTCCGTCAGCAGCGTGGCCTGACCAGAGAGCAGGTGCGCGATCAGGGATTCATGCGCTACCTCGGCGACATTGAGGGAGCGGTCACCCAATTCGGACGCAGCAGCGGCACTTACCTTGAACGCGAAGTTATCCTCAAAGGACCTTCCTCTTACGATATCGCCTTCACCTATGAGAACCTGGTCCTGACCTATCAGAAGGAAGCCCGCCAGCGCCAGAACATGGCCCTGCTACCCTTCTACCCGGCCCTCAACCTGCTAAGCGATCATCCTTTTGCCATCCTGGACGCCGAGTGGGTCACTCCCGAGCAACAGGAAGCAGCGCGCCTCTTTCGCGACTTCCTCCTGGAAGATGAGCAGCAGCGCGAGGCCCTCAAAAGCGGCTTCCGGCCTACCAGTGCTCGGGTCAGCATTCACGAGCGCCTCGCCGGCAATCCTTTTCCTGATCTGGAGCGCAGCCTGAACATAGCACCCCAGCTTGGTCCGCAGGCCCAGCCGCCCTCTGGCGACGTGACGGATGCCTTGCTGCAGGTCTGGCTGAGTGCCTACGGCAGCAGTGCCACGGCTACCAGCTGATCTTCTGAAACCAGGTTACGCTCGAGAAAGATCCAGCGCCTCTGTTATACAACAACTTCTGGTGGTGCAACTTATCGCGCATTTGGCACGAAAGGATAATTGAAGGCTATGGAAAGAGACGGTCGCGGTCTGAACCGGCGGAGGCGGAGAGCGCTATGGATTGGTCTCTTCTGTCTGGTCTGTGTCCTCTTGCTACTCTTCACGCTCCTGATGAGCTGTGTGGGTTCGTGGGGGGCCACTGCTCAGTTGACGCCTACGCCGGCCCCCTATGCGGTGCGCTGTCAGCACCACTCGAGCGATCCAGTGACCCTGGCCCTCTACTACGGCTCCGAGAAGCAAGCCTGGATGCAAGATGTCATCGCTGACTTTAACAACCATCATTATGCTGCCTGCGATGGGGCCATCACCGTCAAAGCCGTTCCCATTGGCTCGGGGACTTCCCTGCAGCAGATCCTCGATGGCAGCCTCAGACCCGATGTCTGGAGTCCCGCCGGCAGCGTCTGGCTTAACCTTCTCAATGCGCGCTGGCACCAGAAGACGGGGCACGACCTTATCGACATGGGAGCCAGCGCCACGCCCTCGCTGGTCAGCAGTCCTGTAGTCATTGCCATGTGGAAACCGCTGGCTGAGGCGCTCGGCTGGCCGCAGCGCTCCATCGGCTGGAGCGACATCGCGCGACTGAGCAAAGACCCACGGGGATGGGCCGCCTATGGGCACCCTGAAGCTGGCAGCTTCAAGTTTGGTCACACCCATCCGGCCTATTCGAATTCTGGGCTTGATGCCATTATCGCTATGAGCTACGCCGCTCTGAGCAAGCAGCGCGGGTTGACTGAGGCGGATATCAGCGACCCTCGCGTGCGTAGCCTTATTGCTGATGTTGAGAGGTCGGTCATTCACTACGGTGAGAGTACCGGCTTCTTCGCCGACGAGATGTTCAACAAAGGACCAGGCTTTCTTAGCGCGGCGGTCATGTACGAGAACCTGGTTGTTGAGGCCAACGACGGCCACAGCTATCCTCATCTGCCCTTGCCCGTGGTAGCCATCTATCCCAAAGAGGGCACCTTCTACAGCGACCACCCTTATGCCATCCTTCAAGGCAGTTGGCTCACGCCAGCTAAAGAAAGTGCTGCTGAGGTCCTGCGTGCCTTCCTCCTGGCTCCACAGCAGCAAGTCAAGGCTCTACGCTACGGCTTTCGTCCCGCCTTACCCTCGGTGCCCGTGAGCGCTCCCCTTGATCAGGCCCATGGCGTTGATCCACAGCAGCCTCGAACCGTCCTGCAGGTCCCCTCGGTTGACGTCGTAGGAGCCATCGAAAGCACCTGGCAGGCCCAGAAACGGCGCGTCGCTGCCATGCTTATTCTGGACATCTCTGGCAGTATGAACGACAGCCTGAACGGTGTCAGCAAGATTGATGCTGCGCGCCAGGGTCTCAGCGATTTTGTCCGCCTTATGAGCGACAATGACCAGCTTGGACTTACCGTCTTCAGCGATCAAGCCGGCGTCATCAGTCCTCTGTCGCCGGTTGGTCCCAAGCGTCAGCAGACCCTTCAGCAGATCGGAGCCATTACAGCGAGCGGAGGTACCCGTCTTTTTGATACGATTGCCCAGCAGGTCCAGGACCTTGGCAGCTTTGTTACCGAAGACATCAAGGCTGTTGTGGTCCTGACTGACGGGCAGGATAATCGCAGTCAGCTCTCATTAGAGGCCCTGCTCCAGCGCATTACGCCGCGCGGAGAAGATGCTGGCAGGGGGATCAGGGTCTTCACCATCGCCTATGGCACAGATGCCGACGTCAAGGCCCTCACATCTATCGCGACAGCCACCGGAGCCCAGGAATATGCCGGAACCCCCCAGAACATTCGCGCCGTCTACAATCAGATCAGCCTCTTCTTCTGAAGGCCCCCCATGCAATGCGGCCAGAGAGGCAGACGGCCTGCTACCGAAAAGAGGAGAGGAGCGTCTCCCATCTTGCCCGCGGTCTCCGCTGCCGCGGCCTATGGGAAGCGCTCCTCATCAGAGAGGACGCCGCTATCTGGGAGAACTGGTAATAGAAGCTTCGATAAGGCGATCCCTCTGGAGATGCGGGGTGAGCGGGGAGATAGGACAGGCGTCGCAGGTGGCGGGCCTCTTTTCCTGGTGTGAGGGCTTTCCCCATTGACCTTCCACAGCAGAGGCCATTTTCTCCCCCAGGCAGAGAGAGCAGTGGCCATCGCATCGGCCAGGCTGGTGGAAGGTTCCCTTTCCCTGTCTGGTCCAGCGCTAAGCTCGGATTGGAGAAGAAGCGAGATCTAGCGCCATCGTTCCCGCTTGACCAGGATATTTGTGCTTGGCGCCCTCCTGCGCTACAATACAGAGCACGAGGAAGCCACCACCGGAGAGCTGCAGAAGCGGAGGAGAAAGAGGCGTGCGAACCAACCGGGACAGCTTTGAGCAAAGCGGCTCTGCGCCGGGAGGCATGGAGCTGCCCATTCTCATCAATCGCTGGATCGTCGCCTTCAATGCCCACGACGTCGACGAGCTAGTTGCCCTCTATGACGGCGGCGCCGAACTCTTTGATACCGGCATGCGCCATGCGCGCCGGGGTCATCAGGAGATTGCGCGCTGGTTCAGCCAGCGCTTCGCCAGTATGCCGACCATTCAATATACACCCACGCGCCGCTTTTTCAGCGATGGGCAGGCGGTCGTCTGCTGGATTGCCTCCGGCAAAACGCCGCGACTCCTGGGTCAGTCCTGGCTCTCCCGTCCCTTTCAAGTCGATGGTGTCAGCGTCTTCCTGGTCAGGAGCGGCCTCATCCTGCGGCAGAGCGACTACTACGATTACTTTTCCATCGTTGAGCAGGTTTTTCCGCCTCTGCGCTGGCTTCCCTTCAGGCTCTGACTGAGACCACGGGCGAGGGAGCCAACCAGGGTGGAGGAACGAACAGGCTGCTCTGCAACCCTCCCCAGGGCAGGCCGAACAATTGGGCCGGCAGCCCCACTAGCATCAACCGTTCTACTCTGGCTGGCAGGCGTGGCCTGGCACTGCCATCGTCTGCCAGCCAGACCAGCGCAGCGGGCTGCCCCGCAGCGGTCTGGCCCGTCCAGCCAGCAAGCCAACCAGCCAGGCTCTTGATGCTCACTTCCCTCTCCGAACAGCAGGCTATCGGTGGCCCTCCTTTTGCTCTCCCGCTCTCTATTGCCCCCTCCCTGCACTCGCTCTCTAGCTGAGTTCTAGCCTGGCCTGGCCTGACCTGACCTGCCAGCATTGCAGCGACCACCCACCTGGATGGCCCCGAGCTTTCCCCCGAGAGCTTTCTTCCCGGCCCTCCCTGCTGTAACAGGTTCCTATCTGCCGGCTCCGATGCCTGGCGAGCCAGGCTGCCCGGGCCATCTCCGGGTGGCAGCGAACCACCTGCCACTGCCCTCTCTTGCTGAGGCTGCATCAAAGTCTCTATTTTACATATTATTAACACTTTGCCATTTAGATCATTGATATCTATTCAATGAAATGCTATACTCTAATTGCACCTCCTTGAAGAGTCGGAAGGAAGGCGACTCGCTCAGGGGGGACCTCCCTGTCAGACGTGCCATCTGACAGGCCAGCAAGCAACATCGGACACCAACCGACGAGGACAGGAAAGCAAGCGGCGGCACTGCTTCATCTTTGGGAGCCTGCAATGGCTGGAGAAGGGTGACCACGTTTGCCCTCTAGCGGCTCTGTCTGCCTGTCTGTCTGTGCTGGAGAGAGGCCGGTTCTCCCGATTCACCCTTTGGAGAGCGGCGCCTGTTGCGCGTTCCAGCGAGTGAGGGCAGGCGAGCCGTAGCTATCCTGTCTCTTCCAGACCAGGTGACCATGCCAACCAGCGGACCTGCAGCGATATAAGGAGGAACCTATGCAGCATCGCATCTGGTCCACACGCAAGGAGGGGCGACCCTCCCCACTGATCGAGATCAGCTGTCTGCTCCTCATCCTCATCAACCTGATCCTGCCGGCGGCCAGGCCTGGCAGGGCTGCCGCGGCGGCCGGTGAAGGAAACGCGACCTGCCATCTCAAGAGTGGCATCGAGCACGTCATCTACATTCAATTTGACAACGTGCATCTCATGAGGGACAACCCTAACGTCCCCTCTGACCTTGAGCAGATGCCGCATCTTCTCAACTTCATCGAGAGCAACGGCGTCATGCTCTCCAATAACCATACGCCGCTCATTGCCCATACCGGGACCAACATCCTCACCTCACTCACTGGCGTCTACCCCGATCGTCACGGAGTAGCGGTCAGCAATAGCTATCGCTATTTCAACCCTGACGGTACCAGCAATCCGGCCTCGGCCTTTGCCTACTGGACCGATCCCATCTATGACCCGACCAATCCGACGCCGACCGACACGACCTACAACATGCTCAATGAGCTGGGAGCCAACGCCCCAGCTCCCTGGGTGCCCTACACGCGAGCCGGGTGCAACGTTGGAGGAGTTGGGGCGGCCAACATAGTCTTGGAGAACACAGGGACCGATATCCCCACCGTCTTCGGGGCCGACTCACCGGAAGCTCGTGAAGTTAAAGCCGATCCGGGCCAGGCCTACGCCGATTTCGTTGGCATCAGCATTCACTGTGCCCTCAACAGTCCGCTCTGCTCTGCCGAACGTGGTGGCAAGCCGGATCGTCTGCCCGATGAGCCTGGGGGCTACGAAGGCTACCAGGCCCTCTTCGGTCACAAATACGTTGTTCCCCAGATCAGCCCTGACGGGCCGCTGACCGATCTCGACGGACATATCATTCAGGATCCCCAGGGGCACATTGGCTTCCCTGGCTTCGATGGGATGGAAGCCAGTGTCAGCCTGGCCTACGTCGCCGCCATGCAAGAGCACGGGGTCCCAGTCACCTATGCCTACATTGCCGACGCCCACGACAGGCATCCCGGAGGACCAGCCTTCGGTCCTGGCCAGGCTGGCTATGTCGCCGCCCTGCGTTCCTACGATCAGGCTTTTGCCCGCTTCTTCCAGCGGCTGGAGCAAGATGGTATCACGCCGGCCAACACCCTTTTCGTGATCACTGCCGATGAGGGGGACCACTTTGTCGGCGGGCCGCCAACCCCTGCGGACTGCGATGGGGTCAACGTTCCCTGTGACTACAGCCTCATTGGCGAGATCAACGTTAACATGACGGGTCTGCTGGCCACCCAGCAGGGCATCACCACCCCCTTTCAGCTCCACGCCGATTCCGCGCCGGCCATCTATATCACCGGCAACCCCGCGCGCACCGATCCGGTGACGCGGGCCTTTGAGCGAGCGACCGGCAAACTCACTGTTGTCAATCCTATTACCGGCAAGAGCGAGCAACTGACGCAGTACATGGCCGATCCCGTCGAAATGAAGCTCTTGCATATGGTCACCGCTGACCCGGCCCGTACTCCCACCTTTGTCTGGTTCGCCAACCCCGACTACTACATCTATGCCGGGCCGGCCAACTGCAACGCGCCATGCGTGCGCGTTGTCCCCACCTATGCCTGGAACCACGGAGACGTTGCTCCCGACATCAACCGAACCTGGCTGGGACTGGTCGGACCTGGCGTGCGCCATCTAGGTCGCAACGACAGCCTCTGGGCTGATCACGCTGACATTCGTCCTACCATGATGGAGCTGCTGGGCCTCAAAGACGACTATCGACATGATGGGCGCGTGCTGATCGAGGTCCTGGACAACAGCGCTCTGCCGCCGGCGGTGCGACGCAGCCGCGGCTTCCTGCTCCAGCTTGGTCAACTGCTCAAGCGGATCAACGCCCCTGTGGGGGACCTCGCCCTGAGCACGCTGCGCATCTCCACTCTCGCCCTAGAGAGCGGCGGCCCCAACAACGACAGTGCCTATACCCGCATGACTTCTCAGATCCAGCTCTTGACTGCGCAGCGCAATTCGCTGGCCGATGAGCTGCTCACGCTGCTGGAAGGGGCCGAGTTTGGAGGCAACGGACAGCAAGCCGCGGCGAAGCTGACCCCATCTCGCACTGCTGTCCTGCTCGCCAAAGGAAACAACCTCCTCCAGCGCGCTCACAGTCTGACAGCCAGGCGCTCGCGTTAGCGCTCTCTGCCGGTTCTCTAGTCGCAATCAGTTGTCTGATGCGGTGGATCGTCAGCTAGCCGGCAACCGGTGACAGAGAACCGGCGGACGGGCAGGTCCTGGGGGCTTGGGGACCCAGCTCCAGATTCGGTCAGGGACGGGAGAGCAGACCTGAGCGTCAGCGAGCGAGGGGGCCAAAGCTGCTCTTCACCGCCAGCTCTGGGGAGTTAGCCAGCGGGCCGGGTCGGGACCACTGCCCGGCCATTGCGGGCGGTAGATGCACGACCAGGCCGAAGCTGGCTGCGCTCTCCTGGTTCAGACGATTCAGGGCCGTCACATAGTAGGTATAGACCGTCCCTCCGCTGTAGGCTAAGTGGTCGACGAAGGTCTGCCAGGCGGTCGCCTGGCGGTGAGGCTGGGTTGCCAACAAGGCAGGAGGAATCTTGAGGGCGCACGGGTCCGGAAGGGCCCGACCGTCCAGGCGATAGATGGCGTAAGAGGACGGCGCGGCCCCAGCGTCGGAGCCAGCCTGCCAGCGCAGCATCAAGGTCCATACGCCTGTCCCTTGGGGCTGCAGTTGCGCCTGCAAAGCCCTTGGGGCCGGCGGCGGACCACCTTCCCCCAGCCAGGGCATCGGCGGGATCAAGGCGGGATGGCGATAAAGCGCGCTGTGCAGCCAGGAAGCGAAGCCCAGAGGGTTGGCCAGGAGTGAACCCAGGCGGAAAAAGATCTCCCCCTTGACAGCCGCCAGGCCCAGATCGAAGCGCAAGTGGCGCGGCATCTCCTCGGCATCCTTCCAGGCGCCGGCGCTTCCGATCTTATAGGCGGCCTGACCGATGTAGAGGTGGACGCGCTGGCCCTGGACCTCATGGACCCACCAGCGCACCAACGTCGCGTAATCGGCGCGGCGAAAGCCGATTGGCCAGTAGAGCTGCGGAGCGATGTAATCCAGCCAGCGATGTCTGATCCAGGTGCGTGTATCGGCGTAAAGCGAATCGTAGCTTGTCACTGCCGCCTCGGTGGCGGATCCCGATGGATCGCTGTGGCGATTGCGCCAGACCCCGAAAGGACTCACGCCGAATTTGACCGAGGGGCGCAGGCGGTGGATCTCCTGGGACAGGCTGGCGATCAGCTCATTCACGTTAGCGCGTCGCCAATCGGCGATCGAGCGATAGCGGCCGGCGCCATACTGGCGGTAGGTCTGCATGTCGGGGAAAGGCAGCTTCCCTACCGGATATGGGTAGAAATAATCGTCCAGGTGAATCCCGTCGACATCGTAGCGCCGCAGCAGCTCCTCAACAGTAGCCGTCAGCAGCCGGCGCACAGCTGGCAGGCCCGGGTTCAGATAGAGAGCTCCGGCGTAGCGTACCACCCAGGCGGGATGCTGGCGAGCGGGATTGCTCGGAGCCAACGCCGCGAGATCGTCGTGAAAGCTCAGGCGGAACGGATTCAGCCAGGCATGGAACTCCAGATTGCGCCGATGGGCCTCACTCAGCAGAAAGCCCAGCGGATCGTAACCAGGATTTCGCCCCTGGACGCCGCTCAAGTAGGCCGACCAGGGAGCGTAGCGCGAGGGATAGAAGGCGTCCCCCATCGGGCGCACCTGAACGAAGACCGCATTGAAGCCCAGCTTCCTTGCCTGGTCGAGCAAGCGCCGTCCCTCTGCCTGCTGAACGGCGGCAGGCAGGCCCGGGCGCGAGGGCCAGTCGAGATTGGCCACCGTGGCGATCCAGACCCCGCGGAGCTGCCGACGGGGAGCACCGCCAGTCGGTGAAGGGGGAAAACATGAGCGCCCGCCGAGGACAGGCCAGCGCTGGCTTGCTGCATCGAAGCGCATGCCGTGCTGGAGCAGGGCCGACGCGAGACCTGCCGCCCCCAGCGCTGGCGTCGACGGCGGCAAGACCGCCAGCCAGACAAGTATCGGCATGACCCAACAGAGGTACCCAGAGATTCCAGAGCCACTACCACGTTTGCCCATCTAGATCTTCTCCCCTGCCACACCGGCATTGATGTAGCCAATAGTGACGATATGCAGGGGTATTGTAGCGCACTCTTTCGGTTCTGTAAAATCAATTTCTTCGATATGATATAGAGATGGTTGTAGATAACCTTCGCTGGCGGCAGAAGTGGAAGAGCGGTAGAGAAAGAAGAGCAACGGCGATGTGAAGAAAGCAGAAGCCAGGGCGGCACCAGGGAGGTGGAGTAATTGGGGCCTCCCTGGTGCCGCCCTGGGCAAGAGGGCTGGCTGGTCGATAAATAAAAGAAGCTCCATCGGTGAGGAGAAGCCAGGGAGCGGGGGCAGAGACTAGAGCAAGGCTTCCACCTCGGCGCGGGTAGGCAAGGAAGGCAGAGCGCCCTTGCGTGTCACCGTGATCGCTCCTGCGGCGTTGGCCCAGCGGAGGGCCTCCTCGAGGGGGGCACCCATTGAGAGGCGGGCTGCCAGTGCTCCGCAGAAAGCGTCGCCGGCGCCGGTAGGATCGACCTGGGGCACATTGAAAGCGCGTTGCCAGCGATGGAAAGGTGGAGCGCCGTTCTCGCCATGAGTACACCACGTTGCGCCCAGCGCGCCCAACGTGATAATCACGTGTTCGGGGCCGCGCTCGAGCAGGCGTTCGGCGGCTGCTTTGGCCGTCATGGCGGTATCGACTGTCAGGCCGGCCAGTAAGCTGGCCTCAACCGCATTCACCACCAAAATATCCAGCAACCTGAACAGCTCGGCGGGGAGCGTCTCCTGAGGGATTGGCGCGGCATTGAGAATCGTCACGAAGCCGGCCTCTCGGGCCTTGAACAGGGCGGTGACGATCGTCTCGACGGGTGTCTCGCACTGGGTCAAAAAAACGCCGGGTCCTGCCATCTCTGAGTCCTGCTCTGAGCTGAGCAGCTCCTCCATTGCGCGGCGCACCGTCTCTGCTGACAGGGTCAGGTTGGCGCGTGGCAGAGCGATAATCGCGTTCTGGCCGATCTCTGTCGCCACCGTCACGCAGCCCACGCCTGTTCCGGTCGACGCATCGCGGCTGACATAGGTGCAGTCGACACCCTCGGCGGCCAGCGCGGGGAAGAAGGCATCGCCGAAGGAATCCTGGCCCACATTGCCGATCAGGCTGGTCTGGGCGCCGAGGCGAGCGGCGGTCACCGCTTGATTGAAGCCTTTGCCGCCGATGAAGATGCCAAACTCCTCGCCGATCAAGGATTCCCCGGGGAAGGGGAAACGAGGCGCACGGGCCACCAGGTCGGTCATCAGGCTGCCGAGAACAATGACTCTACCCATAAGAGGACCCCCTCAACAGAAACTTCGCGGCGGAGTCCCCTGCCTTTAGGCATGGGGAGGAGCCGCGACAACATTTGTCCTTGCCTGTCCGTACACCCATCCGTCACCCCGTTGCAACACCCTGCAATGTTTGTGGTGCACTCCCTGGACAGCCCGCACTCCTTTTACAAACAAATCGAACATCCCGCTCGCACGCACCGCTACCCGGCCTTTCCATACTCCCGCGTATTTCCCCTTTGGTACGTCGGCCAACGCCAGGTCCCCTGTCTGAAAACTATAGTGACTCTTCTTCCGCGACAAATGGCGATCCGGAAAACCATGCGTGTTCGTTCGGCAAAGCTGCCGACTCCCTCGCCCTTTTACCTCCCAGACCTGCACGTGCGCCGGATGATCCCTGAATGCCTCTGGGGCACTCTCCCCCACGCACGCTGCGTCCCAATAGGCTTCCTTCGGGACCCTTGCCCGCTCCCGGTTATACGTCGTCCGACCCCCACTCCCCACTTCCACCGGCAGGCCCAGGGACAGAAGCCGGTGGTACAGCGCCCACCGGGTTGCATTCACGGCCGCGGCGTCTCTCAGCGGTCGCTTCAGTTGCCCCAGTGCCGCCGGCAGATTCGACGCCTGGATCTTGTCCAGTTTCCGGCGGGATCTCCTGAGAGCCTTCAGCCACTCCCCGGGGTGCAAATCCCCCTTGTCCAGGTTGCACGTCCGGCAGGCAATCGCCAGGTTCGACACCCGGTCGGTCCCTCCTCGGGATCGAGGAACCGCGTGCTCCACTGCCAGCACCAGGTCACCCGATTCACCCCCGCAGTACGCACACCGGTGGCCGAATTTCTGGAGCAGGTACTCCTTGACCTCGTAGCCAGACAAATTCCCATGCTGGTACTCGACACCCGAAATCTCCGGGTTCTCCAGCTTCTGCGTGTCGAACCGTACCAACTCCATCGCAATCACTCCCACTGGCACCCGGATCTGCTGGAGAGCGTTCATCACCTGCTCCACCCGCGCCCGAAGCGACGGAGGCAGCCATGTGTTGCGGTTCCCGTTATCCTTCGGCCGTTCTCCGCGCTTGCGGCAGAACCGGCTACCGTGTTTCGCATTCTTCCCGCACCCGGCGCACTTCTCCGAGCGCCGGTTCAGGAAACGGGGCTGCCGGTACCGCGTCTTGCGGTTCCGCCGGCCGTGCCGGAGCACCCGACGTTTCGCCAGTCGATCCTTGATGTCTGTCCGATGATGGATCTCCCCCAGGAACATCACTCCATTGCCCCAGAGCACGGCCACGCCCGTGACCTTTGACCCCGGGTCCAGTTTGACCTGCATCGGCTGAACTTCGGATTCCCCCACCCAACCATTCCCGGCGTCGGGGGCCCCCGGCTTTAGCCGTGGGAAGGAGACGCCGGGGTCATCCCATGCTGTACGCATACCCGTCACCCCGCTGCAAAAGCTTCCAGTATTTCGGGTGCACGTCGAACCCGTGGAGCCTGAAAATCGGCCGATGCCGGCTAGCAAGGCGTCCAACGTGCGTACCCGCATCCTTCCCGCGCGGGATATGAGCCCGCACAAGGTCCCCCGTTCGGAACCCCATGTACGACTTTGCGGCAGGCGTGTGCCGAATGGGAAACCCTGTACTTGTCCGTCCCGCACCGTTGCCGCTTCCCGTGCCCCTTCGCCTCGACCCGCAAAATCCGCATATCCGGGTCAAGTCGCACACACTCTCCCGATTCCCCGCACCAGCCGCGTCGATCCAGTGTTTCTTCGGGTACCCCTGTTCGGTCCGATTGCGCTTCGTCCGGCCGCCCGATCCCAACTCGACGCCATTGTCCTTCGGACTCCGGCGCTGGGGCTGGTCATAGGGGTCGGCCTGCGCTGAAGGCTCTCAGGCACCTTCAGGCACCTTCAAGCCCCACGGCTAAGGCCGTGGGGTCTATGACTCCCTTTGGCCGCTTGTCGAGCTACCTGTCGGTCGAAAGATATCTCTATTATAGGGTACAACAAGAAGAAGAGATATGACTACTCCCCAGGCCAGAAGGCAGGGGGCTTGCTGGCTGCACTGCGATACATGCTGTCTCTGTCGCCTGATGGCAAAGCTAGGCTTCATCGGCATGGGCAGCGACAAGAGAACGATCGTCCTCGATACGCCCGTCGCGCATCGTGATCAGGCGTTGAGCCCGGCGAGCGACCTCCGGTGCGTGCGAGACCCAGACAAAGGTCAGCCCCTGCTCGCGGTTCAGGGAGAGCATCAGGTCGAGAATCTCCTGACTGGCCTCGCTGTCCAAGGCTCCGGTCGGTTCATCGGCCCAGACGATAGCTGGACGAGTGGCCAGAGCGCGGGCAATAGCCACTCGCTGGCATTGCCCGCCGCTCATCTCCGCCGGGCGGTGACGCGCCCAGCGGCTCAGCCCGACCTGCTCAATGCTGTCCAAGGCTCGTTGGCGCGCTTCGCGGGGAGGCACCCCACTCACCAGCAGGGGCAATTCAATGTTCTCCACGGCTGTCAGGACTGGCAATAAATTGTAGTTCTGAAAGATAAAGCCCATAGCGCGGGCGCGGAAGGTTGTCAGCTCGTTATCGGTGAGTTCTTGAATATTCTGGCCGGCTATGCGGATTGTGCCAGAGGTTGCCCGATCCAGGCCGCTGAGGCAGTTAAGCAGGGTGGTCTTACCGCAGCCGCTGGGCCCCATGATAGCCACAACCTCGCCGCGCCGGATTTGGAGGCTGACCCCGCGCAGGGCTTGAACCTTAAGCTCTCCCTCCCCGTAGTCCTTGCGCACGTCGACGGCCTCGACGATCAACTCCTGTTGTCGTGGTAAGCTGGGGATGGCTCTGCTGGACATGCTCCTTTCCCTTCTTGTCTGAAGACGGCTCCCGCTCTTGCCGATCGGATCGCTTGAGGAGTGCGCAGCACCCTCCCTCTGTCAGTGTAGCGCGGGCCAGCCGCAAGCGCAAGGTGAGGCGAAGATGCTTGACTGGTCTACCAACCAGGCCAGGCCCCTGGTTCGGAGCGGCTGGCCTGGCTGCTCAACCGGCGGCAAGGCCGCTCCCGTCGCGTCCGTACTCTCTTGCTTTCTTCCCTCTGGCGGCTGGTCCGCTAAGGGCGAGAAGGCTCTTCGCTGGAAGCGCTCTGACTGGTAGCCTCGCGGGAGGCTGGCACCGAAGATGGAGGGGGTGCTGCCGCTGAGGCTGGACGCAGGGCGCTCTCTGGCAAGGCTCCCAGCGGCGGAGCCTCTCTCTCCAGCTCGGGAACGGTTTCCTGGCCAGGTGTAGCTTGCGAAGCGCCCTGGACGTCGACAGATGGGGGAGCTGTTGCTGTGGTAGGCTCGGGGTTGAAGGGCGCTACGACTGTCGATCCATCGGAGACAGGCATGGCGGACCCGGATGGTGCCGGCTGAACGTAGCTCGCAGGAGGAGCGCCTCCCAGGCTCGCGTTGGGCGCTGGCCCCGGAGGGGCGACCATCGGCGAAGGGTAGGCGATTGGTCCGCTGGCCGGATAGCCAGCCGGGCCTGGAAAGGCTGATGGATAGGACGGGTAGGCCGCCGGTGAAGGGGCGGTGCCGCCGGACGGACTCATGGGCAGAGGGCCGGAGTCCGCCACCGGTAGCTGGCCCTCTTCTTGCCCCTCGCCATGAAGGCGATCCAGCTCCTGCTGTAGTTCTTTGATGTGTTGCTCCAGCGTGGCCAGATTCTGACAGAGGGGCAGTAGCTCGCTTTGGCTGAGTTGCCCGTTGAAATACAGCTCCATGACTTTGTCGGAGAGCGTCCGATGCTCCTGGCTGGCCTTGTAGCTCAGATCATTCAGTATTAGCTGAAGGTGCTGAATACGGGCCAGACGCGCTGCCTGCTGGGCCGCCTTCTCTAAGCCATGTTGAATGCTTTCTAGAATGCTCATCGGCTGCTCCTTTTGCTGCTATCATGCGATAGGTCCGCTCAAGTATGCCATCACCAGCTCCCATTATAGCAGAGGGCCGGCCGGGAGTCGAGTCGCCTGCGGCGGTGGCCAGTTTGACAGGGTGGCGTTCATATGGTATACTGAGGCGTCCATTATGTGGATAGAATTCCACTATGTGGAAAGGAGGCGCTGAAGCGATGCCGTCGGAGGAGGCGCGCGGGACGCGCGTGGGGGTTTTAGACAAGGCGATGGCCATTTTAGGGGCCTTCCCGCGGGGGGAAAGCGCCCTCCTGCCCCAGGAGATTGCCGAGCGGACCGGGCTGCCGCTGCCAACTGTCTACCGTCTGGCCCAGGCCCTGGCCGAGCACGGACTGCTGATGAAGGAAGGCTCGCGCTTTCGTTTAGGGCTGACCCTGCTGCGTCTCGGCTTGCTTGTGGCTGAGAGCATTGACGTACGCAGGCAGGCCCTGCCGCATCTCACCTGGCTGAACGGCCAGACGGGAGAGAACGCGGAGCTGCATATTCGTCAGCACGAGACGCGGGTCGTCATCGAAGTCGTGCGCAGTCCCCACAATTTGCGCCCCTTTGCCGACATCGGAGCCCCGCTGCCGCTGCATCGGGGGGCTGCTGGCAAGGTCTTGCTGGCCTGGCTGCCGGGCGAAGAGCGCCTGGCTCTGGCGCGGGCCAGTCACGAGCGCTTTGATGGCCAGCTTGCCGCCAGGGGGCTGAGCTGGGACGAGGGAGCCTTTCTGGGGGAGCTAGAGAGGGTACGGCGCCAGGGATGGGCCTACAGCGAGGGGGAGCGGGTCGTGGGGGTGGCCGGCCTGGCCGCACCCATCTTTGATAGTGGGGGCCAGGTAGCGGCGGCTCTCACGCTCGTCGCGCCAGCCGCCCGACTTGGGCCGGAGCAGCGGGAGCGAGCTATTCCCCTGGTCTGTGAGGCCGCGCGCCGTGCTTCCTACGACATGGGCTATGCTGTTAGGGCTGCCAGCGCCGAGGGAGTGCAGCGGCAGGGGCAAGAACAGCGCCACCGGCGCCACAACGGTGTCGGCGCTGAGCCGCCGCGCACGCCGTGAGTGAGTGAGTGAGTGAAGGTGTCTGTGAAACCAGCTACTCCCTTGGGGAGTGCTGCCATTGGGAAGGAAGGAGGTCACCAACCATGACGCTCGTTGAAGAGCTAGCGAACTTTGTGGTCCGCAGTAGCTATGAGGATCTCTCGGACGAGGCGCGCCGTGAGCTAAAGATTCGGGTGCTCGACTCGCTGGGGTGTGCCATTGGGGCCCTGGAGGGGCGACCTCTGGCTATTTTACGCGAACAGATCAAGGACTTTGGGGGCAATCCGCTCTCGACCTTGATTGGCGGAGGACGCACGGCTCCGGACCGAGCGGCGTTCTATAACTCCGCCCTGGTGCGCTATCTCGACTACAACGATACCTTTATTGCCAAGGGGGAAAGCTGCCATCCCAGCGATAATCTAGGGGCGGTCCTGGCGGCCAGCGAGTATGCTGATCGCAGCGGTAAGGATCTCCTGACGGCTCTGGCTGTGGCCTATCAGGTGCAATGCCGCCTGTCGGAGGTGGCCCCCGTGCGGGCCAGGGGCTTCGACCATACGGTCGAGGGAACCTATGCCGTGGCGGCCGGCGTCTCACGCGCCCTGGGCCTCGATGCTCAGCGCACGGCTAACGCTATTGCCATCAGCGGAACCGCCTACAATGCCTTGCGCGTCACTCGTACCGGCAGCATCTCCCACTGGAAGGGCCTGGCTTACCCGGCGGTGGCTCATGCGGGCACCCATGCTACTTTTCTGGCGATGCGCGGCCTGACCGGGCCGGCTGAGGTCTTCGAGGGCAACAAGGGGTTCATGGAGAGCATCGCCGGACGCTTTACCCTCGACTGGTCTTCTGAGAATCTGGAGATTGTCCGGCGAACCAGTATTAAGAAGTACAACGCTGAGTTCCATTCTCAGCCGACTCTGGAAGGCATTCTACAATTGCGAGAGCAGTATAAGCTGCAGCCCGAGCAGATTGAGCGCATCGAGATCGATACCTTCGATGTGGCCTATCATATCATCGGCGGCGGAGAGGAGGGCGACAAGCGCATTGTACGTACCAAGGAGGAGGCCGATCATAGTCTCCACTACATGGTGGCTGTAGCCCTGCTCGATGGCAAGGTGACCCCCGAGCAGTACCGCCCGGAGCGTATCGCGGCCAGTGATGTGCAGACCCTGCTGCGCAAAGTCGAGGTGCGGCCTGCCGACGACTTGAGTGCCCGCTTTCCTGCCGAGATGCCCTGTCGCATCCGAATCCTGTTGACCGATGGGCGGCGCTACGATCTGGAGATTGCCGACTATCCGGGCTTCTATAGCCGCCCCTTGAGCTGGGAGCAGGCTCTCGAGAAGTTCGAGAGCCTGGCGGCTCCCTACACCGACGGCGAGCTGCGGCGCGCGATCGCTGAGACTGTTCAGCATCTGGACGAGGTGCCAGTGCGCCAGCTTACTGCTTTGCTGGCCCAGGTACGTCTGCCGGCTGCCGGCGGGCCAGCCCTCTAGTGCCGAAGCGGCCCGGGTCGAGGTGGTTGTGACGGTGGGCAGACAGACAGTCAGGTAGGCCAGCGACAGAAGCCGCGGTCAGAGCGCAAGGCCTCTTCCGGCGCTCTCTCCGCTGGCCTGCCTGCTGTCCTTCCCCCGCGCCGCGCCTGGCCGCTCCTACAGATGGCGCGATGCGCGCGCGGTCCCTCGGCAGCTAACCCCAGGTGTTGTAGTAAGTAAGAGAACGAAAGCAAGAGGCCAGAGTAGAGTAAGGAGGGAAGACAATGGCAGAGCGTGGCTTTACCTTCCTGCGTACCAATGAGCGGCAGAGCAAGCCGCGAACGCGCGGTATCACCGAGATTCGTGGTCCCTACTATACGGCGATGGGGAAGCGCTACCTCGAAGATGTCCTGGAGACGATGGGCGAGTACGTCGACTCGCTCAAGTACGCCGGCGGCTCCTTCACGCTGATGCCGCCCAGGGCTGTGCGCGAGTTAAACGAGACCGCCCACCGCTACAACGTGCTGGTCTCGACCGGCGGCTTTATCGAGTACGTCCTCACTCAGGGCGCTCAGGCGGTTGACCGCTATATTAAGGAGTGCCGCGATCTGGGGTTCGACATTATCGAGATCTCCAGCGGCTTCATTACGATCCCCATCGATGACTGGCTGCGCCTGGTGGAGAAGGTGCAGAAGGAGGGGCTGAAGGCCAAGCCCGAGGTGGGCATTCAGTTCGGTGCCGGAGGGGCGACGAGTGTTGAGGAGCTGGAAGCTGAGGGAACGCGCGATGTCGGCTGGGCCATTGCCCAGGCCAGACGCTTCCTGGAGGCCGGCGCCTACATGATTATGATCGAGTCCGAGGGGATCACTGAGAACGTCAAGACCTGGCGCACCGATGCTGTGGCCAGGATCATCGCCGAGCTGGGCCTGGAAAAGGTGATGTTCGAGGCCGCCGATCCCGAAGTCTTCACCTGGTACATCAAGAACTATGGTCCCGAGGTCAATCTCTTTGTCGATCATAGCCAGATCGTCCAGCTCGAGTGCTTGCGATCGGGCATTTGGGGCACGAAGAGCGTCTGGGGCCGGATCCTCACCTACAAGGGGACTGGCTCCTGAGGCCGGGCTGGCTGGCTTGTCAGCCAGCAGCGGAAGGAATACCTCATGTCGGATCGATCGGTCCTGGCTGTTCAGAGAAGGGGGGAGCTGAAGACTCGCTCTCCCCTCTGCCTGGGTTGCCCGCTCCCTTCGCCGATAAAGGGCCTGATCCCCTGGCCAGGCGGCGCGCTTCTCTCTCGAGCGTTCTGCGCACGGTTGCAAGGAATATCGGCCCGCCCCGCCACTGGGGCAGTGGATTGCCAAAGAGCAAGAGCAGCGCGGCGGCTGCCGATCAGGTGCTCCCGCCAGCCCTCACATCCTCACTCGGACGGGCCATTCCTGCCTCTGGCCACCGTCCGATCCACCGTCGCGTGCTCGGTGAATAGTGCTTCTGGGAGCGCCCAGGCGATGGCGCTGCTTGCTGGTTGGCCTGTTTCCGCGAGCAAGGTTGTTGGATCGCGTCAGATAGCGACCGCTGGCCAGCGAATCTCCCGCGTTCATAGATGAGGAGCCGCTCCCTCCTGGTCGCTTACGGGAAGAGCGCGAGCAGCTCGGCTGGCTGATGGACCAGGTAGGCGGGGTGCTCGGCCAGCAGGCTTTCTGGCGGAAAAATGCCACCCCAGAGAGCTGCAATGGCGGCCATGCCTGCAGCGCGGGCGGCGGCCATATCTCCAGGATGGTCGCCCACATAGGCCAGGGCCTCTGGTGGCGTCTCCGCCGCAATCAAGCCGGCGGCGATAAGCTTTTCATGGGCCTTCAGGAGTGGGGCGGGATGAGGCTTGCGCTCCCTGGTATCCTGGGAGGTCACCGTGACCGGCACCAGTGCCCTCAGTTCCAGGTGCAGCAGGTCGACCGAGAGGCGCTCTGGTCCTGTGTTGGTCACTACCGCTAAGGGATAGCCGCGCCGGCGCAGCTCCTCTAGAAGGGCGCGCACACCAGGGTAGAGGCGGGTCGAGCGGTAGCCTTCATGCGTATAGTACCAGAGGTAGGAGGCGGCTACCTCGGCGGCCTGTTGACCGGCGTAGCGGGCCGTGCTTTCGGCCAGGCGCAGCGGCGAAATCTCGCGGAATTCTTCCATGTTGCGCGGGAAGACGCGCCCTGTGTGTTGCTTATAGGCAAACTGCATGGCGGCCATCATACCCTGGGTTGAGTCAGCGATCGTTCCATCCCAGTCGAAAAGCACGGCCTGGAAAGGGCGGCTCGCCCCGGCCTCCCTGGTCATCGTCACGCGCCTGTCTCTCCTTCCTGGCTGTTCTTATTTGTCTTCCTGCCTGACGTTGCCGCACGCCCGGCAAGGCTTTCATCATTATCGGAGGCTATTATAGCGCATACCTGGCGGTCCCGGCAGGGCAGAGCCTGCCCCATCCGATTCCCCAGGCGACAAAAAAGAGCGACAGGCAAGACATTATTCCAGGGCATTACCGCTTTCGCCCTGAAGCCAGAGAAAAGAAAAGAGAGCCGAGCGGGCGACCTGGCAGGAGAGGAGGGCCGGACGGTCCTCCTCGTCGCCCGCTCCCTCCATCTTTAGCCTGGCCGGTTCGGTTCCTCACTCTGGGGACCGTCGAGGGACCATAGCCTCCGGACGAACTGGCAAGAAAAGCGGTAAGACCAGCGCCACCAGAGCGGCGCAGCCCAGGGCCAGGGCGCTGGCCGCTGGTTTCCCCAGCAGCCAGACCGCCGGCCAGCCGGCAAGCTCTGCGCCCGCCATCGCCAGACCGGAAAGCAAGAGCCAGGCGCGCCAGCCAGCCTGGCGCCAGCCGACGTGACCCAGACAGCCAAGCAAGCCACAGAGCAGCCCCACCAGCAGCCACAGACCCGTCAGTTCCAGAGCCGACAAAGGAATCATTGCTGCAAGCCTCCCTCTCTGTGCCTGGAGAAGGCACCTTACGAGCCGACGAGTGTAATCTTCCAGACAATGGTGGCCAGGCGGCTGCTATCGCCGAGCAACTGTAGCGGGCTGAGGCCACTCCGTACCTCGACGTGCTGGAAAATCCCGAATTCTGCCAGATCGTAGGGATGATGCAGGCGCTCAAGGGCGGCGGCGAACGCCAGCGTTTCCGTAAATGGAACATAAGCATCGCTGCGATCATGGAGCAAGAAAACAGGGGCAGCAATCGCGGCTACCACCCTCGCCGGAGAAAGTTGAGTCAGCAAGGCGCGCATCTGGGGAGAGAGGGCCGCCAGATTAGCCGCCACCCGCTGGGGCTGGTCGCCGGCGAGCAGATGGTAGGCGGCGCGCGTGCTGGGAGCAAGCTGACTCAGCTCCGCGGCTGTCAGCGGCCTGCCGTTCTGGGCAAAGGCCGCACGCAGAAGGGCCGCCTCGTGGGGCGGCAGAATGGTGCTCAGCGTATGGGCTAGGGCCTGAAGGGGCACGTAATAAGGCGTCCAGGACTGTTTCCGTCCATCGACCTCTAACTGATGGGTAGCAATGGCTGCCAGCAGCGTCGTTGCCTCAAAAAAGCCGCCGAAGGAAAGCACGAAGGCCACCTGGTGGCGGATGCGCGGATCGGCGGCCGCGAAGCAAGCGAGAGCGTTGCCGGCGCTGAAGCCAACCAGGCCGATGTGGGCAGGATCAACATCGGGGCGGCGAGCCAGCAGCTCGAAGACCTGTACTACCGCCGCGCTATCCTCACGACGCAGGACAAAGTCGAAGAGAGCCGGCGTGCCAACAATGGCCACCACCATGCCATCGCCCGCCAGCGAGCGCGCAAAGTTCACCAGTTGACTATCGGCGCGGTTATCACCCAGACCGGCGATCACCACCAGGGCCTGACGGCGTCCCGGAATCAAAGGCGCGGAGTTCTCTGGCGCATACAGGTCCAGGTAGATAGAGCCACTGACTGGAGAAGGGAGCGTCGTACGTCTAAACGAGATCGGCTCGCCAAAGAGCGTGAAGGCAGGTCCCTGAGAAACGCTCAGCAGTGCCGGCAGCAGCAGTCCGGTTCGCAAGCCGGCCCGTCCCCAGGGAGTCAGAGAAAGCCCCAGGCCGAGCAGGGTCAGCAGGGTCAGCGCGCCCTGAGCCAGGAAGGCCGCTCGACGATGGGCTGGTCGGGATCGTCGGGCAGAGTGAGCAGACGGCCCAGCTCCCTGGGCGACGCTCCCAGTCGGAGAAGAGGCTGCTTGAGTTGGCACACTGCCGGGAGGTGTGGGAGTAGAAGAGGCCTCAGATTGGAAGCAGACCGTCTCATCCGCCGGCGCCAGCGGCCCCGCCTGGCGCCTTGCCTTCGCGGAGAGAAACCAACCTGCTGACCGGATGAAAGCCAGTGGCGGTCGCCGCTGGCCAGAGGAGGGAGAAAAAAGAAGATGGCAACGGCCCACAAGCCGGAGTGGGAGCCAGGGCAGTAGGCGACAGCTAAGCGGCTGCGGGCGTAGTGGGAGCCTTACATACATAGCCGCCTCCCTCGGGGGCAGAAGCAGGAACAACAGCGTACTTCACTGTCCCAAACGAAAGAGGCAGCCCATCAGCAACGGCTCACAAGACTCCGATCGGGGAGCCAGAAGACCAAAGAATCAGAGGATGAGCAAATGGCAACGGAGCAAGAACGCAAAAGGGCAGCCACGCGTGCCGGGCCAGAGCCTTGCCGGAGGCAGCGACTGCCAGGCGCGGGCTGTCCCTCCAGGGAGGCAGCTGTGAGGAAGCCGCCTTCATTCCTTCGCAGACTTGGGACAAGTCCAGGTCTGATCTGATTGCCCTCAGTCGGCGGCGGCCTCCACCACCACGGGACCGCTAATCACCTCCTGCGACACGAGCACCACAGAGCTACCGAGGGTCCCCATCCAGGTAGAGGCCACCTCGTCGGCCTCGCGGAGCTGGCGCGGATCGGCAGAGAGGTTGATCGTCACGAGCTGATCCTCGCGGTTGAGGACATAGAAGCCCATGAAGCCGGGCAGGCGACGCACCAGAGGAACAAGATCCTCCTGAATGCGCTGAATCACCGTAATCACCTTGCCACTATCAACGCGATACTTACGAATCGTGCCTTGCATCGCAGTTATCTTCCTTTCACCAGGTCCAGCAGAAATGGAAGCGAGAGAAGAGAAAATAAGAACGGAAGCCATCCCTCGCCGCGCTGGGCGGACCGAGCGGCGAGAGCTGGCCTTCACATAGCGCAATGATCCCGCAAGCCCGGCCTTGCTACCTGGAGAAGAGCCGCCGCGCCGGAATAGCCATCAGACGTCGCTCCGCTGCAGAAACCGGAGGAGGTAGACGTCGAAGCTGGAAAGTCCGCGCACAGGAGCGGCCCCATGCCTTTGGCAGGACACTGGACCGGGCAACAGGAGCTTTCCAATGCCGGGACCTCGCGAGAGCCGCTTGACCTGCGGCGCAAGCCGAGGCAAAAAGCCCGCCTGGCCTGTACCGCCTCGCCCTCGCCAGACGGCTCCAAGGTGCGTCTCCCGCGTATCGGGCGGGGAATTCCAACTCCATCCTGGCGCTACAGCAGGTACCTGGGATACAGGCGCCTGCCTCTAGCCGCGCGCCCTGCTGCCGTCCGAGGTCCGCCAACCTCTTTCAGCGGTTGCGCGAGCGGGCTTAGCGGCGGACGCTGCCTCTGCCTCAGCAAGCCGTTGCAGACTTATTCGGTCCGACATACTCGATTAGTAGACATCCCGAGCGATTTGCATGCTAGCTTGCTCGTAAAGGCAGTATACAGCATCGAACCAAATACTGTCAAACATCCAGCTTCCCACCCGTCTTCCAGATTGCGAGCAACTCGATCTCGCTGGCAGCGAGACGAGACAGAGGGGCAGGTGGCGCCTGCCCATCAAGGAGCCAGGTTGCAGGGGGGCGAGTAAGGAACGCTCCGCTGCTGTAACTGGTCGCAGGGCTGCGTACAATATTTCAGGAGGAAGGCCAGGGGCATCGGGCGGGAGTAGCAAGCAAGCAGAGAAGAAGAGGACAAGAAGGGTTGGGGAGAGCTTTCCTACTCTTAGCTGAATAGTGGACGCTTCTATATGTGCTAATCCCGCTCCGGTGTGATATGCTTAATGGTGGCAAGCTGGTTAAGAATCGGCATTGTGTGGAGATAGGCATGGACCTGAGTGTTGATGGCAAGTCAGAGCGTATTCCATAC
>NZ_JBHOQV010000175.1:0-1130 GCF_042408735.1 Thermogemmatispora sp. | reverse complement strand
CTCGGTGAGGCGTATGATGCCGCCGGGCTTGAGGAGTCGATGGCATTCGGCCAGGAGGCGCGGCCAGGCCGCCGGCAGCATAAAGCCACATAGCAGCCGCCCGTTGATGAGATCGAAGGAGGCGTCGGGCCAGTCCAGCCGCTCCATGACGTTCATCACTGCAAAGTGCACGTTCTCCAGTCCACGCGACTGGGCCTGGGCGCGAGCATACTCGATCGCCTGCCGGCTGATGTCGACGCCGATGACCTCGGCGCGGGGATACTGGAAGGCCAGCTCCAGGGCCCAGCCGCCCGGGCCGCAGGCCAGATCGAGCACGCGCCCCTGTGGTGGGAGGCTGAGGCCCTCCTCTGGGAGCAGGCCGCCCATGCCCTCGGTGAGGAGGCGATCCTGTTGCATGAGGCGCGCCAGCTCACCGGCGTTTTCGGGATCAATCACATAAGTGTTTCTGGGTTCATCCATAGATCCTCCATGAAGTTGACAGGCTGAATGTGCCGGAGAGCGCAGGTCTGGGGGAGGCTCTTCTCCCAGGGGATGACCGACTGGGCCGTGTGTCAGCCTCCTCAGGTGTCCGCTCCTCCAGTCTCACTGACACCGCTATCCCCGGTTTTGCACCTCAAACCGTCAATAGATGCCAGAGGGCGCAGAAATCTTCCCGCTGCATCTCTGCGACGGCTTGCTGATAGAGGCGCTGCGGCTCTTCCTGACTCGCCACCCGTACCTTGATTAAGAAACTCCTGCAGTAGCTCCGAGCCAATGACGCTGTCCTTAAAGACAGCGTCATGCCGCTCAGCTCCCATCGACCATTCGATCACGCTGGTCCGGAGCCGTCCGTTCTCAAAGCCCGCCTTTCTCACCGGGCGCGGCAGGGCTGACGTGATGCCAAAGTGGCGCCCGTCGGGCGAGAAGCTCTGACCGGCCCGCCGAAGAGCCTGGGACATCGATCACATCCAGGTTTCATAAGCCGCGCTGATGGTAAGCATAGGCTCCACCTCGGTGAGGCGTATGATGCCGCCGGGCTTGAGGAGTCGATGGCATTCGGCCAGGAGGCGCGGCCAGGCCGCCGGCAGCATAAAGCCACATAGCAGCCGCCCGTTGATGAGATCGAAGGAGGCGTCGGGCCAGTCCAGCCG
>NZ_JBHOQV010000174.1:0-1952 GCF_042408735.1 Thermogemmatispora sp. | reverse complement strand
ATGATGACATGGCGCGAAGCCGCAGTATTCCGGTGGCACTCTTGAAAGAGCCAGATTTCTTTGAATTGTCTGCCGAGGCCCGCGTGGTGTTCATCGGCCTGATCCTGGAGGCCGATGACGAAGGGCGCGGGCGGGCCCACGCGGGCCTGCTGGCACGACTGTTTAATGTCAGCGAGACCGCGGTGGAGGAAGCCCTCAGCCAGTTAGTCGAGCGGGGGCTGCTGCTGCACTACCAGGTGGGGCGCCAGCAGTACTATCAGTGGCTGCCCTGGAAGCAGTGGCAATCGCTGAGCAAGCCCACGCCCTCCCAGTTGCCGCCCCCTCCAGCATGGGGGGAGCAGGAGTCCGTGGCAGAGCCAGTTCTGGCAGAACGAGCTGGCTGTTCCGAGTCTGGGGTTTCCTGGGTTTTTCTGGAAAATCCTGGGAACCCCAGGAAACCCCAGTCAGAAGAAGAAGGGGAAGGGGAAGGGGAAAGAGAAAGAGAAGAGGGAACAGAAAGGGAACGAGAACAAGCATCACTGGTGACGAAGCAGGCGGCTGGCGCAGGGTCGACCAGCGCATCGCCGAAGGTAGTCCCCTTCCCTGGCCCAGCAGCCCCTCGCGTCGACAGCGGCGTCGACGCTGCTCTGTGTCAAGAGATTGCCGAGATCCTGGGCCTCCCGGCGTCGCGGCAACTCTGCCAGGTGTTGGAAGAATTTGCCGCGACGCTGGGCTGGTCAGCAGTGCGCGGAGAAGCTGTCGAATGTGCCGAATATATCCAGGACCCGCGGCGCAATCAGCGGCAGCAGCGGCTGACGCCAGGCTTTTTCCGCCGCTGGCTCAAACGCGTGCAGGCCGCGCAGGCTCAGGCGCCGGTGCCCTCCAGGCAGGAGGTTGCAGCCGGGTCGGAGGGGACAGGCTCGGCGAGCGCTGCCGGGCTGGAGAGCGGTCGCTGGCCCCCCAGGCGGGGCACGCGCTCGCATCTGCCCGTAGAACCGGCCTGGCAGTCTGATCCCATGGCCCAGTACCGTTCCTATGTCGAAGCGCAGCGACAGGCCTGGAAAGCAGCGTGCCAGGTTGAGCAGGTCGAGGCCGAGGAGCCAGGTGCCGCTGCAGGAGGGAGCTGAATGGGGTCCTTCACGCGACTGGGGGCCGCCCTGCGCGTGCCGGCGCGGCTGGCCAGCCGGTTCTCCCCGGAGCGGGTAGCGACCTCGCAGGCGGAGGCCCGCTGGACCTGTCCTACCTGTGGGACCATTGTCGAGCCGCTCGCGCTGGACGATGGACGCTGGCTCCGGTTGCGCTGCGGCTGCGAAGTGCACGCCAGCGCGGAGCAGTGGCGGGTGCAGCAGCGCGTCCTGCTGGAGGAACAGCGGAGCAAGCTGCTGGCAAGCCAGCTTTTTGGCTGGCTGGCGCCGGCGCAAGCAGCCCAGGGTCCTTCCGGGCAATTCGAAACGTTCCGGCTCGATATGCGCCCAGGCGATACGCCCCAGACCGTGCGGCAGCGCCAGCTCGCCTTGCAGGAAGCGCAGCGGTTTGCGCATGATCCCCAGGGCACGCTGCTGCTGGTCGGCCCCCCTGGGGTGGGCAAGACCCATCTGGCGGCGGCCATTGCACGCGCCCGGGTGGCCGCAGGACAGGCCTGCCTGTTCGCCAGCGCGGTGGCGCTCTTCGAGCAGATCCAGGTGCTGCTGCGCCAGGACGAGGACTACCTGTGCCTCCTCCAGAAAGCGATGCAGACCCCTCTGCTCGTTTTGGACGACATTGACAAACCAAAGCCAAGCGACTTCCGTGAGGAAGTCTACTACCGGCTGCTGGATCAGCGGCTCCAGAGCGGGAGAGCGACCGTGGTGACGGCCAACCATCGCCCGGATCAGCTCCTGGCCTGGCTGGGGGCCGCGGGCGTCTCGCGGCTCCTTGCTGAGGCGCGCGTGGTCGAGTTAGAAGGGCCAGACTACAGGTTATTCCCCAAGCGA
>NZ_JBHOQV010000173.1:0-6546 GCF_042408735.1 Thermogemmatispora sp. | reverse complement strand
CATTGTCTTCTTCTCCTTCCATCCTCCCATCCGGGTGATTTGAAACTTTCTCTAGATCTGGGGGGATCTACTTCCAGTATACTTGCCTATCCAAATCGTATTAAGGAGAAATCTATCGTTAACTCACAGGCGAATTTTTGGGCAGGAAAAAGATACAAATTTTACTAAACAATATTAGCAAATTCAGATGCATATAAGTATTAACCTTCAATTAATTTTATATAGAGAAAAAGCAGTACACGGAAAAGGGGAAGAGCGGTCACGGTGGCCTGAGGGCTGCTCGCGCGGAGAAAGGAGGACCAGCGGGATCGACCTGGCGCTGAACGTCGAGGGGATCAGCGCCCCGGTCAGCTGGTCCTCCCTGGCCCTAGACGCAACCTTTTCTGCTCTTCAGCTCTGGGTCGAGGGCTGAGGCGACTCCGGCTCGGCGCGCACCTGCAGATGCAGCTCGCGCAGTTGCTGCTCATCCACAGGCGAGGGGGCATTGAGCAAGACATCCTGGGCGCTCTGGGTCTTGGGGAAGGCAATCACCTCCCGGATTGTTTGCTCGCCGGCGAGAATCATCACCAGGCGATCCAGGCCCAAGGCGATGCCGCCGTGAGGGGGAGCGCCGTACTCGAAGGCTTCCAGCATATGGCCGAAGCGGTCGCGAATCTGCTCGTCGCTGTAGTTCATCAAAGAAAAGACCTTATGCAGCAGCGAGGCCACATTGATACGGACGCTGCCCCCGCCGATCTCAATGCCATTGCAAATGATATCGTACTGGCGCGAACGCACCTTGAGCGGCTCCGTTTCCAGCAAGGGGATGTCCTCCTCTCGCATGCCGGAGAAGGGATTGTGCTCCGCCTCGTAGCGCCTCTCTTCCTCGTTGTAGCTGAGCAGCGGGAAATCGACCACCCAGCAAAAGGCCAGCTCTTGAGGATCGATCAGTTTCAGGCGCTCAGCCAAGCGCAAGCGCAGGCGAGAGAGCACCTCATTGCAGACCTCGAGCTGGTCGGCCACGAAGAGCAGGAGATCGCCTGGTCCGGCCTGCATGCGCGCCACGATGGCCTGCAGCTGCTCCGGCGTCAGGAACTTGGTCAGAGCTGACTTCAGCTCGCCTGTCGGGCTAATAGCCAGCGAGACCAGACCTTTGGCGCCCAGGCTACGCGCATAGGTGGTCAGCTCCTCCACCTCGCGGCGGCTGTAGCCCGCTGCTCCCGGAACGCGGACACCTTTGACAGCGCCGCCCGCCTCCAGCGCCTGCTGAAAAACCCCGAAATTGCCAGCCGCCAGGTCAGAGATCGTCACCAGCGGCAGATCAAAGCGCAGATCGGGACGATCGTTACCGTAACGCTCCAGAGCTTCCTGATAGGAGAGACGTGGGAAAGGCTTCTCCTTGATGCGCCTCTGCGTCACCCGCTCGACCACAAAGATGAGCAGCCCCTCGATGAGGTTCATGACATCGTTCTCATCGACAAAGGCCATCTCCACATCGAGCTGCGTAAATTCCGGCTGCCGGTCGGCGCGCTGATCTTCGTCGCGGAAGCAGCGCGCGATCTGGAAGTAGCGGTCCAGGCCAGCGACCATCAGCAGCTGCTTGAGCTGCTGCGGCGACTGTGGCAAAGCATAGAACTGACCAGGGTAGAGCCGGCTGGGTACCAGGTAGTCGCGCGCCCCCTCGGGAGTGCTCTTGATCAGCATCGGGGTCTCGATCTCCAGAAAACCCCGCTCATCGAGATAATCGCGCATCGCCTTGATCAGGCGATGACGCAGGATCATATTCTCGCGCATGCGAGCCCGGCGCAGATCAAGATAGCGGTACTTTAAGCGCAGTACCTCATCAACCTGGCTCTCATCGGCGATCGAGAAAGGGGGCACACGCGCGGGATTGAGCACGCGAATAGTGGAGGCGGCTACCTCGATGGTCCCCGTCGCCAGGTGAGGGTTCTCTGTGCCCGGCAGGCGGGGCGCCACCGTCCCCGTCACCTCGATCACATACTCCGCCCGCAGCTCGCTGGCCACACGGTGGGCTTCCGCCGAGCGCGAGGGGTCGCAAACGATCTGAGTGATTCCATAGCGATCGCGCAGATCAAGGAAGATAAGACTTCCATGATCGCGCCGGCGGTTGACCCAACCCGCCAGACGCACCTGCTGCCCACAATGCTCGCGACGCAGCTCTCCACAGGTATGGGTACGATAATGTACGGCGAAACTCACGATTGCTCAGGACTCCTTCTTCACCAATTCCTTTCCGCCACACGGATGCCCCCGCCTTCAGGCATGGGGAGGAAGTGCGGCGCGGGCGTCAGCTCGCTGTTGTTTTCTTCTCGTATTGCCATCCATCTGCTTGCTGCAACAATTTTATGTGCCTGTGCGATATGCCTTGGCAAAGACGTTTCCCTGAACTGTCCTTGCTGTCGAAACACCCGCTAGCACGGACAGCTACACGACCGATCCACCTCCCCGCATCCTTCCCCATTGGCACGTCGGCCACCACCATATCCCCAGTCTGGAGGCCGAAGTGCCTCTTCTGCCGTTCTCGGTGACCGACCGGAAAACCATGAGCATCCGTGTTGCACATCTTCCGCGTTTCACGGCCAACGGCCGACCAAACGGGCGCATCCCTTTGCGCTATAACGATCTTTTCCGGCCTGCTGGCACCTACACAGCAGGCATCGTAATAATGCTCTTTCAGCAACCCACGTTCCAAACGCTGTTTCTTTGTTCTCGCACCCGCACCGCATCCCACTGGCAGGCCCAAGGACAGAAGCCGATGGGACAACGCCCACCGCGTGGCGTTCATGAACGCTGCATCCTTCAACGGCACCTTTACTTGTTTCAACACTTCCGGGAGATGCTCCGCCCGAATCCGGTCGATCTTTTGTCGTGACCGCTTCAACTGTTCCAGCCACTCATGCGGCTGGAGATTCCCCTTTGCCCGGTTGCACTCCTTACATGCCAGCGTCAGGTTGCAGATCCGGTTGGTGCCCTTTGGCCCGCATTTCGGGTTCCACGGCACGACGTGTTCCACCTCCAACGGCATGCCTTCCTTTCCGCAGGAAGCGCACCTTCGCCCCCGTCTCTCCAGCAGGTATTCCCGGACTTCACGTCCAAAGAGTTCTCCTTGCTGGTACTCCACCCCGCTGATTTCCGGGTTCTGGAGCAGTTGAATGTCGAATTTCACCTGTTCCATCGAGATGGAGGTAATCGGTAGCCAACAGGCCACTTTCGTGGCCGCACTCATCGTCTGTCCAACCGGTGCTTCCAACGATGGTAGGAGCCATCCTTCTACCCTGGCATGGGTGGTGTATCTGGGTTTGCGGTACCGTCTCTTGCGGTAGCGCCGGTTGCGACGCAGGCTCCTACGGGCGTCCAACTGGCCTTTGATCTCCGGCTTGTGCCGAATCTCTCCGAGAAAAACGGCTTCGGCTTTGTTCGGTCCATCTTCCCGGAGAGCAGCAAATCCAGTTGTTTTGCTTCCTGGATCCAGCTTCAACCGCATCGGTTGCAGATCGCTTTCCTCCACCGTCCGGTCTTTTCGCCGGATGATAAAGGGCACCTCCGATGCACAACTGCACGACCACGTCTCAGTAAGAACCGCGCCCGTTTTTCCGTACAGGGGATGAGCGGCTTCTTGCGCTTGTCCAAGACAAAAACCATCTTCCCACTCCTTTCGGAGTGCTCTTACGGGCCTGGTGACGCGACAGCCGGACTCGGCCGCCGTCTCTCCTCCCCAAGGTTCTCCCGGCTTTTTGCGCCGGCGGCATCGCTCGCTGCACTCCCGTCCGCTGTTTCACCAGCGGCCACGTCTCCCGGAGACTGGAGAAGCATCCCGAACGTGATGACCGGGATAACGTAGCGCCCTCATTGCCCTTGTCCTTCGGACTCCGACGCTCAGGATGGTCATAGATACCGGCTTCCGCTGAAGGTGCTCAGGCACCTTCCAGTGCCTTCAAGCCCCCGGCTTTAGCCGTGGGGTCTATGACTGCCCTTTCACTTCACGCACAGGCCACGGAAACCGCTTCCCGTGGACAGACACCGATGGCTCAGAAAAAGAAAGAAAGCCTCCCAGGCAGCGGTCCCTGCCAAGAACTCTCGGCGATGGTTGTCACCAAGTGTACACCATCTGGCGCTCAGGCACAACTCCCCGAGGAGCTGGTGTCTACAGAGACCACATTGAGAAGGGAGGCCGTGTTCTGCGCTAGCGCATAGAGCAAGGTCCCTTTAGCCGGATCGGGCTGGGCGGCACGCAGGGAGGCGAACAGGATCGGAGAGGCGTACTGTCCAGTAAGCTGCATGAGAATACTGTTAGAGCCAGACGTTCCTCCCGCCGCCCCACCCCCGAGCGGCGTAAGGGCGAGCAGGCGATGGGTAGCGCTATCGGCGATATAGAGATGAGGAATATGATTTACCAGGCCAGAAGAGAGAATCGCTTTGTTAGAGGCCACCAGGGAAACAGGGCCTTGCTGGGCCGGCACGGTGACGGTGGGCACGGGAGTAGCCAGCGTGAAGCCGCGCTCGCTTACCGGCAGGGTGCCCGGAATGGGACGCTGCACCTGGACAGGCACAGGGACAGGCTCTTGGGCCTTGCCCGAGCTATATTGGAGGCTCTGGACGCTGCCATCGCCCAGCAGGAGAAAGAGCTGATTGTTGGGAAAAGCCGCAATGCTGACCACGTTGGCCGAGACCGGCAGGGGAGCCTGTTTGGTCGTCAGTTTCGTGCGATCGAAGTCGACGATCTGGGCGCTGTTGGGGGCCTGCTTGGAGGAAAAGACCACGTAGACATCGCTGTCCCAGGCGGCGATTAAGGAAGGCACCTGGCCATTTGAGGTCAGGGCCGTATCGATGGGGGCCGTCTTAGCTTTCGTCTGGCCGGCCTGCAGAACGGCCAGCTCATAGCTAGTAGAGGTTGCCCCCTGGCTCTGGCCAGAATGAGCAATGAGCAGGTAGAGCTGCGAGCCATCGTTAGCGGTAGCAACGCCGAGGACCTTGCCGTCAAGCTCGAGGTGGCTCTGCAGGCTATACTGCTGATTGACCTGCATCAGCGGGTAGAGCTGGCTATCTTCTCCCAGGGCGTACAAGAGGGTCTTCCCCTTCTGCTCCAAAGCCGCCAGGCTGCGGGCATGAGTCGCAAGGCTGCCGGTATTGATTGGGCTGACAGCGGTGCTGGAGCAAGGCAGGGAGGTAATACCGAAGCGTTTATTATAGGCAGCCAGGGCGGCCTGGGCCTGGCTGGTCAGAGAGCGCTGCAGGCTGGTGAGCTGTGTACGCTGGGCATCGGAGAGGGTCAGGCCCTGAAGCGAGCGCAGAGACTGCTGAGCGCTGGCCAGGTCTTGCAGGGCGCGCACCGGATCGCTATTCAACTCGCCGGCCGCGCGGTTGACCAGCGTAGTTGCCTGGGCCAGCACCTGATCAGGGTCAGGTCCCTGGCGGAGGACCAGATAGTAGACCGCCCCAGCAACCAGAGCCAGGAATACCACAGCCAGCAGGGCCACATTCAGCAAGAAGATGCGTCCCCGCCGCCGGCGCTTGGCTAACGGTGGGGCAAGAGCAGGCATCGGCATCTCCGACAGGGCCGGTGCCGGGCGAGGGGAGAAAGAGAAGGTGCCACTATGGCCGTTCCCATAGCGGGCCCCCGCCTGGCCGCCCGAGGAAGCCAGCGAAGTCTCCAGAATGGCCGTATCCTCTTCGGGGCCGCCGACCGTCACCGGGCGCCGCTGACGAGGTGGAGGTTCCACGCCCACCTCATTGACGCGAATGACGATCGCCGTAATATTGTCGGGTCCCCCATTCTCATTAGCGCGCTCTACCAGATGATAGACGCTTTCCTGAGGAACAAAGCGGTTGACAATCTCCTGCAGCTCGTCCTCGGTGATAAGCCCGGAGAGGCCATCGGTACAGAGGACCAGCGAATCCCCTTCCTGCAGTGGCTCGGTGAAAATATCGATCTCGACATCGGGTTGTGTGCCCAGCGAGCGAGTGATCACATTGCGCTGCGCGTGAGTACGGGCCTGATCCTCAGTCAGCAAGCCTGCGCGTACCTGCTCGGCAACCCAGGAGTGATCCTGAGAGATCTGCTTGACCGTCTTGCCGCGGATCAGATAAGCGCGGCTATCGCCCACATTGGCAATATAGGCCATATTCCCGCGCAGCACCGCTGCCACGCAGGTTGTGCCCATGCCGCTGCGCAGCATATTCTCGGCTGCGCGTTGATGAATGGCGGCATTGGCGCGCTTAATGGCGCGGACCAGGGCGACCGGAACCTCATCGCTGTCGTCCTGATAGTATGCCGTGCTAACAGTGTCTACGGCAATCTCGCTTGCCACCTCCCCCGCCGCATGACCGCCCATGCCATCGGCCACAATGAACAGTGAGCCTTTGGTTGCCATCACCTGGGGGTCCTTGGGGATGACATAGGCCATATTGTCTTCATTGTGCTCACGCTTGCGGCCAACGTCTGTTAGCTGTGCAACGTCGAGACGGAGTTGTTTGGCCAAAGCACTTCTCTCCCGTACTTGATAGCTCGCGATTGAGTGATGTGCACACTAGGCAATTCCGAGACTT
>NZ_JBHOQV010000170.1:0-16962 GCF_042408735.1 Thermogemmatispora sp. | reverse complement strand
TGAAGCAGAAATGATTATTCTGAAACATCTGACAGTCGAGCGTTTCAGGCTCTTGCGAGAAATAGATCTGCACTTTCCCCAGCGCGGAAGTATCCTGATCCAGGGGCCGAACGAGGCTGGTAAGTCAACCCTCTTTGAATGCATCTACTTTGCTCTCTTTGGCGAGCCACTCACTACGCATCGGGAGAAACGGGCGCTGGACGATCTGATTATGTACGGAGAGTCTGAGGCTACGGTCAGGCTGACCCTCTCCGTGGGCGCCACCGAACTGGCCATCACACGCACCATTGAGCGCGGCAGCGGCCAGCGCGTCTCGCTGGTGGTCCGCCGCCTGGGCATGCCCGAAAGCGAGCCGATTACACAGCTACGCGCCGCTAATGAGCGCATCATTGCCGAGCTGGGACGCCTCGATGGCGACACGCTGCGCAATTCCTGCCTGATCGAGCAGAAAGGACTTCAGCGTCTAGAGCAGATCGGTGGCCGCGAACGCGAGGTCGCTCTGCGCCGTCTGTTGGGCCTGGAAAAGCTGGCCCGTCTGGCTGAGCAGTTCCGTTTAACTCCCGAGGATGAGGAGCAGCTGCGCGACTGTGCGGCCCGCCTGCGATTGGCCGAGCTGCAGGCCCGCATCCCTGAGCTGAGCGCCAAGTTGGGCCAGGTCGAGGAGGCTCTCGATGCGGTCACTGTCAATGAGTATCTGGCCGAGATCGAGCAGCAGGAGGCGGAGATCGCTGAGCAGGAGCATACTCTGGCCACGATCCAGCGGAAGCGCTCAGAGCTGAAGAGCCGCCAGGCGCGCGTGCAGCAGCTTAAGAAGGCTGAAGCTATTCTGGCCGAGCTGATTACCGCTTACGACGAGATGGCCGAGGCTCGCCGCGAGTTGCCCGAGCTGGATCGCCAGATCGCCGATCTGGAATTGCGCGAGCGTGAGGAACTACCTGCTCTTGAAAAGCGCGTGCGCGAGCTGGAAGATCTCTCGCGCTCTTTCGGCACTCTGGAGCGCATGGCGACCGACCTGCTGGCTACTGTCAGCACGATTAAGGAGCTGGAGCAGGAGGCCCAGGAGCGGACAACCTTTGAGGAGAATCTGGAGCAACTGGAGGAGCAGATCGCTCGCGCTCAGGCCCGCCTCGATCAGGCCCGCCTGACTCGCAGCGAGCTGGAGGAGCGCCGGCGTGCCGGACGTCCCTCGCTGGAGGAGCGCCTGCGCCGCCTACGTCACCTGGCCTCGCGCCTGGAGGCCCTGCGTCAGGCCGAGGAGCGCTATGCCCAACGCCTGGCGGCTCGTGATCAGGCCGAGCAACTGGAGAATCACATCGAGGACATGCGTCGCCGACTGCGAGAGGCCGAGCAGGACCAGGCTCGCTCTGAACAGGAGGTGCGCCAGACCGAGCAGCGGATCACGGCCTATGAGGAACGCTGGCGCCGTCAGCAACTGGCTCGCCAGTTCGAGGAATGGCTGCGCCTGCGCGATAAGCTGCGCGGCCTGACAGAGGCTGAGCGCCAGGTACGCGCGGCCTATCAGCAGCATGAGCGCTGCCATCAGGAGGCTGCCGCCGCACTCAGTGTGATGCGCCGCTTGCTGGCTTTCCTGATCATGGCCGGAATCGGCTTTGGAATCGCCGCCCTCTTGAGCTTTATATGGGCGCTCTCGCAGCTCCTGGTCCCTGCTGTGATCGGCATCGTACTGGCGGCTGCCTGCGTTGCCGCTTTCGTGGTCCTCTTTATCCGCTATAGTCGGGCACGTGTCTCCGTCCAGCAAGCTCTGCAGCGCGAGCAGGATGCCCTCAATCATGTACGGGCTATGGTAGCCGCTCGTGAGGCCGCGGCCCGCGCTAATGGCGGTCAAGAGGCCCTGGCTCGCGTCGAGGAGGAGATCCGCGCTCTTGGCGCCGAGGTGCCAGCTTCCCCCGATGAGGCCCGCCGCTTGATCGAGCAGGCCCAGGCCGAAGGTGCCTCTGCCGATGAGCAGCAGGCCCTGGCTGAAGCTCGCGAACGCCTGGCTACTCTGCGCGCGCAAGCCACGAAGGCTGCTGAGATGGCCACCGCTCTGCGCCGGCAAGTGACCGAACTGGAGACAGAGGCCCACGCTAAGGACTGGGATGATATTCACAGCAAGCTCCGCAGCGACCTGGTGGCTGTGGAACAGGCTCGCCACGAGCTGGCTACCTTGATGGGTCAGGAGGGCCTGCCGATTCCAACCTTCGAGGCCAATGTGTTTAATTCCCCCGCCAGACATGCTGAGCTGAAGGCCATCATCGACGAGGCGCTCAAAACTGCCGAGCTGGAAATAGCTGCTCTCGATGGCAAGATCGACGCCATTGCTGAGCTTCAGGAGCAGATCAGGCTCTGTGAGCACGAACTGGAGACCCTACAGACTCGCAAGCAGGTCCTGCTGGGACGCCTGGAACGCTTCCAGACCAGCGATCCTCTGCAGCAGCTAGCTCGTGCCCGCGAACAGCAGGCTGCTCTCAGGGAGGCCCTGCAGAAGCTTACGGACTCCCTGCGCCAGCGCGTGAAACCCCTTGGGCTGCAGTTCGGTCAGGCCCAGGTCAGTAGCGCGGAGAGTGCGGCCCGCCGCGAATTGGAGGCTCTGCATATCACTCTCGGACGCCGTATCGAGCTGCAGGGACGGCGCGAGTATTACGCCACTCTTCTCAAGGAGCGTCAGCAGTCGCTGTCTGGTTACTATCAGCAGCTTGCTAAGTTCAGCACCGTGCTCGGTAGCTGGATCATCCCGCCCAATCCCTTCACTGAGACGCTCAATGCGCTCCGCGGGCGCTGTCAGCAGGAGCTGGAGGCCGCCAGCGAAGAGAGCATTCTCCAGGAGCTTGAGCAGCTGCAGATTCAGGAAGGTGCCTCACAGGCCAAGATCGAGCTGTGCCGCCAGGACATCGAGGAGATTCGCGAGCGCATTCGGGCCTTACTGGAGCTGCGCGGGCGCCCCGCTCCCCAGGGCTATCAGCGCGAGGAGATCGTGGCAGTCTGGCCTCTCGTTGGCGAGTATGGCATTTCCGACCGCCAGCGTCTCGAAGAGGAGCGCGCTCGCCTGGAGGAGGAGCTGCGGCAGCGTGAGAAGGAGGAGCTGGAGCTAAGCCAGCAACTGGGTACCGGCGGCGAACAGCTCGACCTGGAGCAGGCTCGCAGGCGTATGGAACAGCAGGAGCGCAGCTATCAGACCAAGAAGCGCGGAAGCATGCTGATCGCTGCCGTCATCGAGCGCCTGATGCGCAAGATGATCCCGCGCACCGAATACTACATGCAGCAAATTCTGCCGCTCTTGACCAGCGGTCGCTATCACGATGTGCAACTGGTGACCGAGCCGGAGGAGGGGAGCGCCAGCGGCGGGCCTCTACGCTGGCGCGTCTGGGATTCGGCTGCCGGCGAGTATATCCCCCGCGAAGCGCTCTCTAGTGGGGCCGCCGACCAGATTTCCTTCGCCTTGCGCCTGGCCTTCGCGATCGCTGCCCTGCCGCGCGAACTGAACGCGGCTCCCGGTTTCTTGCTCCTCGACGAGCCGCTCAGCTCCTTCGATCAGCGGCGCGCGCAAGCGGTGGTCGAGGTAGTCACCGGGGAGATGCTGGGACAGCACTTCGAGCAGGTTTTCTTTATCTCACATAGCAGCGCTTTCGACCCGGCTCAGTTCCCCTACTATCTCTTGATCGACGGCGGCCAGGTGGTCGAGAGCAACCTGCCAGTGGTAACCCCGCGCAGCTCGCTTAATGGCAATGGCAGCCGCCCCACGTCCGAGGAGGGACCCGAGGCCAGCTCGGAGGCGACCTCGGTTGTGGCCTAGCCCTCGCTTGCTCGCTCATCTGCGGCGGCTGCCAGGCGGCGGAGTCTGCCCCTCAAGGACGGACTCCGCCGGACGATGGATCTCACTCGGGCCAGGTCAATCCTGGCCAACTTTCTTTTTGGCCCTGACTTCCTCTGTCTTTGACCCCGGTCATTCTTCCCCCGCCAGGAAGCGCTCCACTTCGGCCTCGGCCCGCTCCAGGTCAGCGCCCTCCAACCAGATAATGCGCCGATCACGTCGAAACCAGCTCAGCTGACGGCGAGCGAAGTCGTGAATGGCGTGCTTCAGATGCTCGGCCATCGTCGCCTCATCCTGATATTCACCGCGCAGCAGACGACTGATAAAGCGATACTCCAGACCCAGAGCCTCCAGGCGCTCATGGCTGAGGCCCTGGTCAAGCAGGCGGCGAACCTCGGCGATCATACCTTGACGCAGGCGCTCGTCAACGCGCTGGTCGATGCGGCGATAGAGTTCTGGGCGCGGCCAGTGAATCCCCAGCAGGAGGCTCTTGTAGAGGGGAGCCGGCCTGCCCTGCTGCTCGGAAAAAGGGCGGCCCGTTAAAAGACAGACCTCCAGTGCCCGGATCACCCGACGAGGGTTGCGGCGATCGATGCGTGCCGCGGCCTCCGGATCGCGTCTTTCCAGCTCGGCGACCAGCGCTTCTAGTGGACGTTGCTCAAGTTGGCGGCGCAGCTCCTTGTCGGGTGGCACCTGGGGAACCTGCAGATTGTCCACCACTAGCTGGATATAGTGGGGGGAGCCGCCGACCAGTAACGGAAGCCTGCCACGGCTCAAAATAGCCTCAATGGCGCTCAGGGCCTCCTCCCGGAAGCGTGCCGAGCTGTAGCTCTCGCCAGGGTCGGCTACATCGAGCAGGTGGTGAGGAACCAGCGCCCGCTCCTCTGGAGTGACCTTAGCGGTGCCGATATCCAAACCACGATAGACCTGGCGCGAGTCTGCAGAGACGATCTCCCCATTGAAACGCAGAGCCAGCTGGATCCCAAGGGCGCTTTTACCCGAGGCGGTTGGCCCCAGTACCACGACCACTTTCCCTTTTCGCGCCGGCTGCGCCGCCTCTGCTGGTCTTATGAGCTTTTCCCCACTCATGGCTATGGATGCCCGATCAGCCGGTCGATACGAAAGATCAGGGCCAGAGTCACAGCCGCTCCCGCAGCCACAGCCAGGGGAGTCAGCAGACTCAGGCTGGTCCCCAGCGCCAGGCTCAGGCCCAGGCCGACGCCGGTCATCATCAGGAGGGCCAGGGTCGGTAAACGGAAGCGCTTCATGGCCCAGCTGGCTCCTGCCAGGATGCGGCTGCTGATCGGCTGACTGCTGCCCAGAGTGCTGGCCAGGGCGGCCAGAGCAAACAGGGCCAGGGCATGCAATGGAGGCGCTCCATCCTGGAAAATGCTGTGCCAGGCCGGTTCCAGCAGGCCCAAGGCCGCCAGGGTGGTGGCCTGTCCTGCACAGAAGCGGTTCAGTACCTCGGGAAGCTGCCAGCCATGATCGGCGTTCAGCAGCAGAGCGCCCAAGGGCGCCAGAGGCAGCATTGCCAGCAGCATCGGCAAAAAAGCTGGGTTGGGAGGAAGGGGAGTAAGGGAAAAGAATGGGAGATGGGCAAAAAGCTCATAGAAGAGGGAGGGGATCAACAAAGCTGCGGCAAAAACCTGAAGCCAGTGCAGCCTGCGGCGCTCAGCAGGACTGGCCCGCAGTGGATCCCAACCTCCTGGCTGACCAAATTTTGTCTTATAGGCTTCATCCTGAGGGTTGATATAGGCCGGCAGAGCGGCGGCCACAGAGCCAGAGCGTTGACCGGGAGGAAGCAAGCGTTGACCGGCCCCGGCTCCGACGCTCCCGGAGACCTGGCCACTGCCTGCGCGGGTTCCTGGTGCGGGCACTGGTCCCGTAGCCCTATAGTCCATGACCTCCACCTCCACCTTCACCTCCGCCGGCTTGCCTGTCACCTCGCCAAGGGGGGTGATGACAATGCTGCCGCTATAGCGCTGCGACCCCGCCAGGCGACTGCTATCCACCCGTACACGCACCAGCGTGCTCATCCCATCGAAGCGTGTCTGGTCGACGATAATCCAGGGTTCCCTGGGCTGAATCGTCCCCTGAACCACTGAACCCTGATTGCCTGTGATTGTGAGCAGCATAGGAGCAGACAAGCCCGGATAGACCTGGCCAAAATTAATGGTAGCCGGGCGCACAATCATCAGCGGGGCCTTGCGAGGACGCGCCGGCGAGCGACCGCGGGCCGCCTCTGCGGGGACAGGCGCCGTGGCGCTCATGGACTTCTGGGACTGTGTGCGCAGATGGGCGTCAGGCCCCATAATGAGCTGGATCAGCCGTTCGACTCCCAGCTCGGGATCGCCGGTCGTTGTTCGTAAGCGGCGTACCTTGCGCGCCAGATCGCTCTCCCCGATTTCCTCCAGCCACGACTCGATCTCCCCATTGAACAGGTAATCGGCCCCTTCGTTGGGGAAGCGGGCGCATAACTCGGCCAGCTCCTCGGGCGTGGTGGCCTCCTGCCCGTTCTCAAAGGGAAGTGTTCCCACGCGGAAGAGGGCCCGGCGGAAAACGGCCACGCTGGGATAGCGGTCGTTCGGGTCAAGAGAGGCGGCCTTCTCCAGCGCCCGCGCCACCGTTGGCGAGATGGCAGGATTCAAGGTGCGTGCATCTGGCAGGCCAAAGCCCTTTTCCGGCAGAGTTCCTGTCAGGAGCTGAAAGAGGGTGACCGCCAGCGAATAGATGTCAGAACGCTGATCTGTCTGAGCGCTGCCATACTGCTCCGGGGGAGCGAAACCAGGAGTACCAAGCAACTGGGTATCTTGCGAGGAGGAGCGGCGTACCAGCCGGGCAATACCGAAGTCGATCAGCTTAATGCGTCCGTCTCGGCGCAGCATAATATTGCCGGGCTTCAGATCGCGGAAAATCACCGGCGGCTGCTGGCTGTGCAAATACTCAAGCACATCACAGAGCTGGCGTGCCCATCCCAGTACCCTCCGCTCAGAGAACGGTCCGCCGTTCTCCTCTAGTAGTTCCTCCAGGGTCTCCCCGTCGATGTACTCCATGACCAGGAAATGGCGCTCGCCCTCGCTAAAAAAGTCGGTAAAGGCGGGCAGATTGGGATGGCTAAGGCGAGAGAGAATCGTCGCCTCCGCCAGAAAGTTCTCCAGGGCCTTACCCTGCTCGCCTGGCGGCACAGAAGAGAGGCTCATCTCCTTGACCGCACAGATCTCGCCCCGCTTGGTATCGCGTGCCTGGTAGACTGCTCCCATGCCCCCCTGGCCGATCACGCGCAGAATGATGTAGCGCTTGTGGAGCAGGGTATTGCGCCCCAGGCGTCCTGTCTGAGCATTCCCCTGACCGTTCTGTGGACTAATGGGACTGATGGCGAACCCCCTGTCTCTCCTCACAGACATCGACGCTCCTTGGCCCACCGCTGGCGCCGCCGAGCCGGCTCAAGCTCGTTGCCTCCCCTCGTGGCCAACCTGTCCCGGCCAACCAGAGGGCCTGCAGCGCCTTCGTGGCTCTCGTGCATTCCAGTATAGCATACCATTTATGGGAGATACTACCTATGCTGGATGCTATTGATACAAGTAAATTCGCGCTGCATGGTACAATCAGCATAGACGCGCTCTTCTCTCCGACCGCCCCTTCTGGCGTAGGAGGAGAGAAAGGCGCTGGGCGCGGCTCCTTCTCTCCAGGGAGTGTAAACGGCCCGCGCCGCTAAAGAAGCCGATGCTGAAAACGAGCAAGATGGGTCGCGACCAGACCAGAGGCGCCACCAGCCAGGAAAAAGATTGTATCGAGAACAAAACAAGGGGAAGAAGGGACTGATTTCACCGATCTGAGCAGGGATCGGCAGTGAGGCATGGGGGAGAGAGGTGGCAGGGAAGGAGGCTCGCCTCTCTGGCTTCAGGGATAACAGGAGTATGATGAAGAGCAAGCTGATCGTTAAGACTGTTCAGCCAGCATTCCCACTGCCACCTCTCCGACGTTCGCTGCGCGTTGTGCTCGTCAGTTTGGCGCTGCTCCTCCTTGGTGCGGCAGTACTGACCTGGCAGATCGTCAACGCCACGGCTGGCAGTCAGGCCAGCGGCGCCAGCGTGCTGGGGCCACCAACGCTGCCGGCAGCGACTGTCAATCGAATTCTGGCCTCCACTCCTATGGCCGGTACCGGCGAAGTGGTCGAGCAGGCTGCCCGTCAAACCAATATCGACGATGCCTTCGCCCTGGCCGTCTGGTATGTCGAAACGAATCAGGGAGCGGCTGGGGTCGGTCTGGGAGACCGTAATCCCGGCGGCGTCCGCGCCAGCGCCAGCTATCCAGGCGACGCCGGGGGCTATACCATCTATCCTTCCTACGCTGCTGCTATTCAGGACTGGTTTTCCATCGTCCAACAACGCTATATCGCTCGCGGACTGACCACCGTCTACCTGATCGCCGGCCCCTACGTTGGAACCTCTAGCTCGGGTTCCTGGGCGGCCAAGGTCATGAATTTAATGACAATTTATCGCAACGAGGCCCCACCGCCAACGCCAACACCTACTCCCACGCCCGCGACCCTGAAATATAAGATTGCAACGGCCTTGCACAACAAAACGGCCCAGCAGAGCGCGGCGGAGCGAGACGATAGCTTGCCTCCGTCGGTAGCCTCTCCCGCCGCCGCAGCTCCAACGACAGCGACTCTTCCCTCGACTGCTGCCTCGGCTCAGCCAACCGGGGGCGGTCTCTTCTTGATGACGCTTGGCCTCGGCTGCGCACTGGTTCTGGCGCTGGGGGCTACCTGGTTGCATCGTCGCCAGCGCCTCCTGGCGGCCTCGCTCGCCACCCTACCTTCGGCTGGGGCGCTATCAGGGTCAGAGCCGGTCACCGATACGCTGGTACTGGCCGCCGCTCCCGTCCCGGCGGTCACGGGACACCCCTTCGCTCTGGGCTGCGACCCTTCAGCATCCAGCCGCGATACAGATCCCTTGCCGCTCTGGACTCTGCCGGCCAGGCCCGAGGCTCAGGAGGTGGCCTTCGCCGCCACCGTTCAGCCAGAACCCTGGTCCGACCCCTTCTCCCAGCTCCCAGAGTTACAGCCCATTTCGGCAGGCCCGCTGCTCGCCGCCGCTCCCGCCCGGCCAGCTCCTGTGGCCGTACCGCTGCTCGCCGGGCGCAGTACCAGCCCGGGAGCCGGCCTTCTGAGCCGCTATGGCGTGGGCCAATCAAAGCCGGCCAGCCCGCTCCCGTCCCAGCACCTGGACTGAAGCTAACTGGTGAGATGGAGGAGCCGGCGCCCTCGCTCTCCTCCATCCCCAGCATGTGAAGCGCTGACCGACTTCTGCCACTGGCCTTTTTCCTACTTGACGGAACGCCCCAGATGTGCTATCCTTCATCCTGCAGTGCCACTGAGGTGCCCGCAGCAAGCTCGGGGACTTCGGTATCACTGTAGGACAAAGGCTGGGTGACTAGCTCAATCGGTAGAGCAAGCGACTCTTAAGTGCGCCGTTGTGCTCACAGCGTTCCTGTCGGGAAAGACCCGATGCCACTGGAGCAGACGTGGCTAAAGCGCCATCTTACCTCGCGCCGAAAGGTGGCGGGGGACAACAGCATGATGGAAAAGTCGCTGCCCGGAAGGATCGGGTGTTGATGCCGGCCCTCACCACCGTATGAAAGCGAAAGGAAGGGCCGATGCTACAACGCCGGTTCCTGGCGGCGGCAGCTAGGCCGTATATGGTCAAGCCCGTAAAGGGTTGAATCCCTTAATGCCCGCCTCGGTGTCGTCAGCTGTGATTAGGAGGGCTGGCGAATGCTCCCGCCAGGCAGGCCAGGCAACAGGAAGGGAGACCTACGTACGGAGCGGAGCGCTGTGGGAACTGCGGGATCACCTAAAAGCGACAGGGATCGCTCCCTGTGGCTCATGGTGACGGAGCGCCCATAGTACTCAAACGATCAGCGTAATGGCTGATACACGGGGAAGGGGCGCAGGAGAGGCGCCGGAAGACGCTTCTCTGGAGAGCCGGATGCATTGAAAGGTGCACGTCCGGTTCGGGAGGGGATAACCAGCACGGCACGGCCGAGCCTGCCTGCTTCGGATCTCAGGCCGCGGCCGCCTGACCCGGTTGTGCTGGCTGTCTGCTTCACTCGCTAGGTTCAGGGTTCGAGTCCCTGGTCACCCACCACCAATCTTGGCTCTGCAGTTCGTAACCTTCGGTACGAAGAGCACCATCAGGAAATAGAGCTTATAGATGGATAGAGCCGGAGGTGGCTATGAAACAGCTCCACCTCCGGCTCTTCTCTTTTTCCTCCCCCTCTCCTTGCTGCTCATTCCGGCCTCTTACCCATCCTCTTGCCTGCCTATCTCGATTGGCCCATCAGCTTCTCTGCGGCTCCTCCCTTGCGCTTCCACCTATCTTGGCGGAACAGGACCTTTGTGGAGGACCAACTCAATCTCTGCTGTCGGAAAACGCTCCCCGAGCCTTCTCATAGCTCTGCTGTCCGCATTCCCATCTTGACAGCCTTGCCAGCGCGCGTTAGTATATAAACAAAGGTTTATACAAAATCGTCTGAGCACGCAGAGAAGGATCGACTTGGATAGATCGAACGACTGGCGTGAACTGAAAACCATGATGAAAGCGCTGGCGGATGTCGTGCGCCTGACCATCATTTACCACCTGGCGCGCAAGCAGGAGATGACGGTCACGGCTCTCACTGATGCTCTGGAGATCAGTCAGCCGCTGGTTTCCTGGCATCTGCGGAAGCTGCAGCGCGCCGGATTGACGCGCATGCGTCGCGCCGGACGCCAGGTCTACTGTTCCCTGGACAAGGAGCGCTTTCAGTATTGCCTGCAGCGGCTACAGCAACTGGTCGATCCCGGGTTCGTGCTGGCAACGCTGCCCGTCGGGAGTACTCCCACGGCGGAGACGGCGGTTGAAGTCAACCTGGAGGAGTAACCGGTGTCCGTCATCTACTGGCTGGCACGTGGTACGAGTGCCTTTGCGGGGCGTACACCTCGGCCCTTGCGCCACGCTCTCGGAGCGGCGATCGGGACGGCAAGCTATCTGGCCTGGCGCTCGAAGCGCCAGGTGACCCAGTCCAATATGGCTCAGGTCTTGGGCCGCCCCCCAGGCGATCGCGCTGTCCGCCGACTGGCACGCGCTTCCTGGAGCAACTACGGCCGCTACGCTTCCGATTTTTTGAGCTTCGCCCGCCTCGATATTGAGGCTATTGAACGACAGGGGCGTGACCTGACCCGGGGAGCCTCTTCCTGGCGCGAGTATCTGCAGCAGGCCCTCCAGCCAGGCCGCGGTGTGATCCTGACTACCGCCCATTTTGGCAACTGGGACGTGGCCGGAGCCATCATCGCCCGCGAGGTGCCCTTCTCGGCCATCGCCGAAACCTTCGCCGATCCGCAGCTCAACGCGCTGGTGCAAAAACAGCGCCAGGATAAGGGCATGGCCATTATCCCAATGGAGCGCTCGGCCCGACCAATTTTGCGTGTTCTGCAGCAAAATCAGATGCTGGCCATTCTGATCGATCGCCCACTGACAGAGAACGAGGGCGTTCCCGTCAAGTTCTTCGGACGCACAACCTACGTTCCCGCTGGTGCGGCAAGGCTGGCAATGAAGACTGGCGCGGCGATTATGTCCGGCTTCGTCTGGTACGGCAGACGGGGAGAGTACTATATGCGCGCCTTTCCCCCCGTCTTTCCCCACCCCGAAGGGGACCGCGAGGCCGAGGTCGTCCGCCTGACACAGGCTATCTTCGATGCGCTGGAGGAGATGGTCCGCAGCTACCCCGACCAGTGGTATATGTTTCGCCCGTTCTGGCCTGTCGCCGATCCTTAGCTGAGATAAAAGTGCCTGATTGCTCTCTGGACCTGGCGACGGAGAAGCAACCTGCCGGGGCCGGGGGGAGAGCTTCACCAGCTCGCGACCGTCCTGGCCTGGCGTAGACAACCCTGCTGCTCTCTGCCAGGTCAGACGAGGTGGCGGTATCCAGAAGAAGATCGATTGCCCTTTCCCTGGCGGCTGGCCGGCTCAAGGGTCGGCCTGAAAGCCTCAAAGATGGGTTGCCCTGGTCACGGCAGCCAGCCAGTCGGGCAGGCGGACAGCCAGAAGCCTGGGCGAGCCGCAAGGCAACGGGCCGCAAGATTATGAAAGAAGCGCTCATTGAGTCGGAAAACGACGAAGATGTACCTGCTATTTCGCCTTGCCGCTGTCATCGTTCCACGTCTGCCGCGTCGTTGGCTGCCGCCACTCAGCGTTCTGCTGGGTTGGCTTGCCTGGGCGATTGCCTTCAAAGCGCGTCGGCAGGCGACTGCCAATATGCTCCATGTGCTGGGGCCAGAAATACGGACTACGCGCCTCGGGCGCCGGCGTCTCAGGCGCACCGTGCGTCAAATGTTTATCAACAACGCGCGCAACTATCTCGAAGGCTTTTGCTTACCTTACGTGCCGGTCGAAGAGATCGTCAACAATATCATCCCAGGGGGAGAGGAGCATCTGGCTGCCGCTTTGGCCCGAGGCAAGGGCGTGCTGATTGTCTCCGCCCACTTTGGCCCTTTTGACTACCTCAGCCAGTGGCTGGTTGCTAGAGGTTACGAGCTGGTAATTCCGGTCGAGCAGCTCAAAGATCGGCGCATGCTCGAGCTTATGCTCAACCTGCGCTGCAGCCATGGCATCAAATATCTCCCTGTGGGAAATGGCACGGCTATGCGAGCCATTCTGCGCACCCTGCGCCAGAATCAACTGGTGCTCATCACCGCCGACCGCGCCGTGGTAGGCCAGAGCGTCGAGATACCCTTCTTCGGAGCCCCGGCTCGCTTGCCGGGGGGGCCGGCCATGCTGGCTCAGCGCACGGGAGCCGCCCTCGTCGGCGCCTTCGGCTGGCGCCTCGAAGGAACCCGCATGCAGGGCGAATTTGCACCCATCTCTCTGGCGCTTCCCGAGGAGGAGCAGCAGAATCCCGAAGCCCTCATGCGCTCGATCGTCCAGGTCATGGAGCGCTATATCGGCGCCCATCCCGAGCAGTGGCTCGTCTTCGCGCCCGTCTGGCTGGATCAGACCGGGGCTGGCTCAAATGGGCAGAGGCGCCAGCTCGGAACAGAAGAGCGCGGGGAAGAAAGGGGCATGGTGAGCTGCCAGTGAGCAACGAGCGAACTGCCAGCAAGGGCCTTGAGCGCCTGAGTCTGCTGGTAGGCGGACCAGGCTCCTCCTCCTGCACTCAAGGGTAGAACCTTCTCAATGGTGAAGGAGTAGTATGGCTAGACGTATGAGCAACAGGATGACTGAGGAATTACGACCCGCTAGCCTGGCCAGACGCTTGCTGGGCCGCCAGCGACAGATGACGGCTGCCGAAGCCTCTCTGGCCGGAAAGCTGGGCCGGGCCGATCTTCATATTCATAGTACTTGCAGCGACGGTACAGCTAGCGTTGAAGAAATTCTGGAATACACCGAGCGCTTTAGCGATCTGGATGTGATCGCCATTACCGACCACGACGCCATCGATGGCTCACTGCGGGCACGCGACCTGTGGGCCAGGGGGCACTACCGCTTTGACTACATCGTTGGCGAGGAGATCAGCACACGCGAGGGGCACCTGCTGGCACTCTTCATCGAGCAGCGCATCCCTCCAGGACTGAGCATGGAAGAGAGCATCGCCCTCATCCATGAGCAAGACGGACTGGCCATCGTCGCCCATCCACTCCATCGCCTCTTCCGTCACAGCTGCCAGCGTGAGGTACTTGATCGCCTGGTCTCCTCGAGCAGCGTGCAACTGGATGGCATCGAGACCTGGAACGCCAGCTTCTGTGGCATCTACGCCAATCAGGTGGCCATGCGCGCCAATCGCCGCGTCTACCGCCTTCCCGAAGTAGGCAACAGCGACGCCCATACGCTCAACGCCATCGGGCGCGGCTGCACCTGGTTTGAAGGAAAAACGGCCCGCGATCTGCGCGCTTCGCTGCAGGCCGGGACAACGGCCCCAGGAGGGCGACTCTGGCAGATGTACGATTATCTCCAGTTGGCCCAGTATCACTTTAGCAAGCGGAATCAACGCAACCGTCGCGTCTTTGCGGCGTGAAGCGCGCAGTGCCTTCCTTTTGGAAGAGGGAAGCTCTTGCGAAAGTCTGATAAAATGTTGTATGGCGCCTTTGGCTGAGTAGGAGGGGACCGTGGCCGGGCTTGCGTAAGGTCCAGGGGATAGTCGCGTCTCTACAACATTGTAAGGCAGGGAGCGACTTGTGAAAATAGGTCTCGTGACTCCATATGATTGGAGCTATCCTGGTGGAGTGCGTGAACATGTTCGCCATTTGGCGCATGAGTTTCGCAAAATGGGTCTAGAGGTGCGCATCCTTGCCCCGGTCTCTCAGGACGACGAGCGGCTGGCAGAGGAGCAGGTCTATAAAATGGCCGGGGCCTCGCCCGTTCCTTTTAATGGCTCGATCGCTCGCGTAGCGCTCAATCCCTATCTGGGACGGCGCGTACGCTCTGTGCTGCAACACGAGCGCTTCGATATTATTCACCTCCATGAGCCACTGATTCCCGGTCTGCCCCTGGCCGTCTTGCGTTTCTCACGCGCGATCAATGTGGGAACATTTCACGCCTTTGCTGCCGCCAGGATTACCTCCACGCCCTATCTGGCCTATGCATCGCTACATCCTTTCCTGCGCCCTTACTTTCGCCGGCTGGCCGGGCGCATCGCCGTTTCACCGGCGGCCTACCAGTTCGTCTCGCGCTACTTTCCGGCGGACTATCGCCTGATCCCGAATGGGGTCGATCTGGAGCGCTTCAACATCTGGAACCAGCCTTTGCCCTGGTTCATGGATGGGAAGCGGAACATCCTCTTTGTCGGGCGGTTTGAGAAGCGCAAGGGCGCCAAGTACCTGTTACGGGCTATCCCCACGATCCGCGAGCGTCATCCCGACACCCGCTTCATTCTGGTGGGCGAAGGTGGGTTGAAGCGCGGTTTCGAACGCTTTGTCGAAAAGCAGGGCTGGCAGGACGTGGTCTTTGTGGGCCGTGTCTCGGCGGAGGAGCTGCCACGTTACTTTGCCAGCGCGCATATCTTCTGCGCCCCCTCGATTGGCGGCGAAAGCCTGGGCGTGGTCTTGCTGGAAGCGATGGCCTCCGGGGTGCCGGTAGTGGCCAGCAACATCGAGGGCTACGCCACCGTTGTCTCTCATGGCCTCAATGGCCTTTTGGCTCCCCCTCGCGATAGCCTTGCCCTGAGTATGGCCATCTGCCGCCTGCTGGAGGATGAGCCGTTGCGCCGTCGTCTGGTTGAGGCTGGCCTCCAGACAAGCCAACAGTATGCCTGGCCGCAGATTGCTCGCCGCGTCCTGGACTACTACCAGGAGCTGCTGGAGCAACGCCAGCAGCTCTATACTTTGCGGGAGCGCGAGCCGGTCTAGTCTGACTGGACCCCGCTCAGTCGTCCTGCAACCAGGCTGGCAGGACAACGGCAGCGCCGGGCGCTACGAGCAGATCGACGAGCGGGCGCTCGCCTCTGGTCTGGATCTACGTCTGGGTCCTTGTGCCGTCCAGCCTCAGCAGGCCGGGCAGACAGTCGCCGGTGACGAAAGCCGTGGGACGGAGTGGAAAGGAGGCGATGACAATGGTGGGCACAGGCAGCAAGGGAGCTGACCCTGTGCCCGGCATCGCATCGGCCCAACGCTGGCCCTGGCCGCCCGCCGATCGGCGCTCCTCCTCGCTGGCGATCGCCTTGCGGGCTGGCTGCGCTCTCTCTCTTGCTCTCTTCTCTCGCTGTCCTGGCCATCCGCGCTCGGGAGGGCCTGACCCAAGAAGCGCCCGAGCTGCCCTTCGCTACCTGGCCTTTCGTTCGTCTCGTAGTGCGTCGTCTCGATCAGTAAGGATGGCCCTCGGTGGCAGGCTCGCCGCTAAAAAAGAGCTAGTCCGCAGAGGGTCAGGTATGGTACAATAAAGATATGTTAAGCAGACGCATCCAGCAACAAGTTCGACTCCTGGTGGCTTTCATTATCAGACCGCTGGCCAACCTTGGCGTGACTCCAAATATGTTAACGCTCGTCGGGCTGTTGCTTAGCGGCTTAACAGCCCTGGTGATTGCGCAGGGGTACCTGGTGGCAGGCGGTTTGCTGGTGTTGTTTGCTGGCATCTTCGACATGTTCGATGGGGCTGTGGCTCGCGTTCGCCAGGCCGCTACGACCTTTGGCGCTTTCTTCGACTCGACTCTCGACCGCTATTCGGAAAGTATCATTCTCTTTGGGCTGCTCTGGTACGTGTTGCAGCGGCCAGATCTCCATGAGCAGCTCTGGCCCTTCGGCCATGAGCAGCTCTGGATGATTGTCCTGGTGTTTGTCGCTGTCGTCGGCTCGCTGATGGTTAGCTATACTAAAGCGCGCGCCGAAGGTCTGGGACTGGAATGTAGAACAGGATTGCTTGCCCGCCCCGAACGTGTCGTCATTCTGGCCGTTGGCCTGATCGCGGGCATTGAGATCTGGGCACTGGTTCTGCTGGCGGTTTTCTCTCAGGTTACTGCCCTTGAGCGCATGTTTTACGTCTGGCGCATCACACGCCGGCAGGAAGGCCAGCGCCTCGCGCCTGAGCTGGCTCCTGCTCCCACCACAACGCGCACCAGTGACCAGGAAAGCGGTGCCCGCCTTGACCGCGAGCGCGAGCGCCGCACGCGGTTCCTGGGCCGGGGCCGGGCCGGCGAGGCCCAAGAATCACCCGCTCGCCCCGTCCCCAGCCATGTCCCGCCTCTCAGTGGCGGTATGCAGCAACAAGAGTGAATCTAAGCTTTGCGAACGGTGTAGAGGAGATCGGGATCGGACGTGCATGTAGCGTGAGGTGCCTGTCGCAAGAAGCGCTGGACAGGCAGGGCGGATAGATGGTGATGCGCATCCGCCCATCTTTGCAACGCGGATCGGTGAAAGTACGGCGTGCGCCTGATATGCTTACTCTTCGTTGTCTGGCCTTTTCCCGAGCACCCGTTAAGGTAGAGCAGACGATAGGCGAGCAATGACGGCATCCATTCGCCCTGACGGTTCTGTGCGTCGTCAAGTACCTCTCCACACGATCGCCTGCGCTCCGGTCCCGAATTAGTGAGACTGGAGATCTTTTTGTGACAAGAGAACATTCGCAGCCAGAGAAGAGCGACGTTGATGTGTCCGTCGCAAAGGAAGCATTTGCCTCCGA
>NZ_JBHOQV010000167.1:0-10005 GCF_042408735.1 Thermogemmatispora sp. | reverse complement strand
ATCCCAGCCCTCTCTTTGAGGACTGGACCGTCGAACCGTCAGGCCCGCCCGGTCTTAACGGCCAGCCGGCCTCCCAGACGGCCCGGGCAGGGCATCTCAGGCGTCTTCAGCACTTGCGCCAGGCCGTTCATTGCCGCGCGCCCGTCCCAAAGATGCCGCGCCCCGCGCTCCTCCTGACAGGTCCATGCCCGAATCTCCGCTCCGGCGGCATCCCCTCTGGCCCTTTGGAGTGGAATGGCAGGCATGGCAGATGCGGGGCGAGCCGTCTTGGCCCCACGAGCCATCCACGCGCCATCCCCGTTCCCGAAGCGGGTCGCCGCCCAGGTCTGGATCCCTCTGAACCATCCGATGAGCGGTTGGTTCTTCCTTGCCCGACGCCTTCCCCGGCTGCGATCCGTGACAGGTCGTCCAGCCCCGCCACGCGCTGTTCTTCCACTGCCAGACGCATGTTCAGGGAGGGCCGCAGCGGCCACCTCCTGCAGTTGGTTCAGGAGGCCCCGATGCTGCCGGCTCCCCTCCAGCCGGGTCGAAACCAGCCTGATGCGCTCCTGTACCCTGTATCCGCTCTTCCTCGAAGCTCGCCCCTTCCGAGGTGCTGATGACGACCTCCTCCGGGCCGCAATGCACGCAAAGCCAGAAGACCCACTCCGACCCGAACCGAAGCAGGCGCCCCTTGGGGGCGACCTCCAACCGGCCCCTTCGCCGGAACAGAGCCGGCACCCGCGTTCCCGCAGGCCCCGCCTGTGGAAGGTCCGTCCGGAACCCGGCTCGCGCGAAGCACTTCGTGCGCCCCAGGCTGTCATGACTGGCGGAACGGAGTCCCGCAAGGCCATCCGCCTCCGGACTTGGGCTGGTCAACCTCGGGCCTGTGCATCAGAAGCCCCCCGGCTTGAGCCGTGGGGTGGTTGACTTAGAGAGGCTCCAGACGCACGCGCTCTTGCTCTAGCGGCGTTGTGGCCAGTGGATGCCGCATGACTCCGTAGAGCCGACGCTCCTGCCACATGCCCTCATGACGCACTACAAAAGGCAGACCATTCTCATAGCAGCACACGAGGTAGTAGGCTTCCTTCTGATAAGGGTCCTTCTCGATGCTGTGGACGCGAACGTTGGCCTCCCGGTCCTGACGGATACGCTCCGCCAGAGCCTCGGCCTCGCTCCTTGTCATGGCTGACCTCGCTCTCTTTCATATATGGAATATCTGATATGGAATTTCTTATCAAGCATATCACAAGTGACACAGCTTTTTCAAGAGATCCCCTCTGTATAATCAAGGCAGATCAGCATGCGAGAAAGGCCCTATGGTTCGTCTGAAAGTCAAAGAGATCCTGGCGGAGCGCGGCATCAGCATGAGCAAGCTCTCGCGGATGTCGGATATCTCCTTTAGCACCATCAACCGGATTTGCAACGACCCTGGCTACAGCCCAACAGTCCATACCCTGGAGCAGCTAGCTAAAGCGCTAGGTTTGCATGTTGCAGATCTGCTCGAAGAAGTGCCGGACCCGCCAGAGGAGCGAAGGTAAGCGGGTGAAGGAAGGGGAGCCAGCGCGGAGTAGGAGCTTGCAGGAATTGAGCGGCCCGGCCTATAGTATAGGATAGTGTCGAGCAGCAGAGAGGAAGCCAGACCCCTCCGGGCGAGCGAAGCGCAACATCCTCTCTCAAGGTTGAAAGCATGGCACAGAAACGAGGAGTCAGCAGCAAAGAGCGGACGGAGAAGCAGCTTGCGCGGGAGCAGCGACGCGAATTTGAAGAAGAGCTAGCCGCTCATTACAAGGAGCAAGTGGGCAGGCCACGCGATCGGAGGCGTCCCATCTTCATCGGCGTTCTCGTATTGGTCGTCGTCCTGGTCGGGGGCTACATCGTTCTGACCCTGCTCCCCGCGCCGGCCCAGACGCCGACTGCGGGTGTAGCTGTCGGGCAGCCGGCGCCGGACTTCACCCTGCCTGTCTATGGTGGGAGTGGTGGTCCGACCGTCAGCCTCAAAGCCCTGCGTGGCCATCCAGTCGTCATCAACTTCTGGTCGGAATCCTGCGATCCCTGTCGGCGTGAAGTCCCGCTCCTACAGCGCACCTACGAACAGTACGGAGCGCGGGGCACCTTTGTCCTGCTGGGCATCAACCAGGCCGATCCCAAAGAAGACATCGCCAGCTTTGGCCGGGCCTTCAAAGTCACCTATCCCTTACTCTTCGATGCCGGTGGCACGGTCAACGCCGCCTATCGTGTCACCGCCATCCCGACCACCTACTTTATCGACCGGCAGGGCATTGTACGGGCCGTAGCCATTACCGAGCTAAGCGAGCAGAGCCTGCGCCAGGGCCTGGCCGATATCGGCGTCCAGATCCCCTGACCCGACCTGTCCCGATCCCGGCCTGACCTGACCTGACCTGGCCTGCTTGCTCGCCTGTCGGCCTACCTCGGCCTGGTAGTAGTTCGATCGAAGCCGCGTCCGGCAGACGAGGGGGGCTGGCGCGTCAAGAGCAGTCCGGCGAGGGCGGCGATCAAGAGCAAGCAGCCGAGGAGCAGGCGAGTCAAAGGGGCCAGCAGGAAAGCTGTCAGAGAAAAGGCGGGAGCACCATTTGGTAGTTGCCAGGGACTGTAGCCGGGGGGAGTGGCCTCGGCAGGGGCTGGTGTGCCCGTCAGACCCGGTCGCATGCCACGCGGAACCTCGCTGGAGGTGGCCGGTGTCGCTGCAGCATGCTGCTGTGCCTCTGGAGACGAGGCCGGCGGGCGCACCGGCGCCACCTGGACCGCCGTACTCGTGCTGCCTGAAAAGCCACCGCTCACCGAAGCCAGCAAGGCCGAGAGCAGCAGCGCCAGAGCAATCACCGCTGCCAGCGTACTCATGACCCGCACCAGGCGCCGCAGAGGCGAGCGTCTGGTTCCAGCTCCTGCCATCGGCTCGCTCTGGGGACCTGAACGTCCCGCCGAGGAAGCGGCAGGCCCCTCTGAACCCGTCGATGTCGCCAGCGTATTCACCTCCGGCTCTGCTGCCGGAGGCGAGGTCCGCAGCAGCTCGGGCGTCAGCGTAAAGGTCCGCGGCGGCCTGGCCGGCGGTAGCGCGCGCAGCAGCTCGCGCGTCAGGCGCAGGCTCGCCAGCTCTGAGCGACAGGCGGCACAATGGGGCAGATGAGCGGCGCAGAAAGTCTCCTCCTCAGAAGAGAGCGCCCCATCCAGATAGGCCGAAAGCTGCTCAAGTGTCGGATGCTCCTGATGGTCCTGTGCCACAGCTCACTACTCCAGTGCCAGAAAATTGCCCTCTGCCAACAAGCCCGTCCTCGACGCTCAGCGGCGGGCGCCGGGCAGCACCTCTTAGGAGGAACGAAACTGGCGCGGCAAAAGTTCCTGATGGCGAGCCAGATAGGCCCGCAGGCGAGCGCGACCCCGCGCGATGCGCGAGCGTACCGTCCCAAGCATCGTATGCATCACCGTGGCGATCTCCTCGTAAGACAGGCCCTCGATATCGCAGAGAATCAGCGCCAGGCGCTGCTCAGGAGGAAGCTCCGCCAGGCCGCGCTGGAGCAGCTCCTGTAACTCCCGGTGGAGCAAGTACTGCTCCGGGTTGGCCTCCAGCTCGGACGAGGCCAACTGAGCCAGCGTCAGCGAGGGCTGAGGATCGTCCTCCTCGCTGGCCGTCTCCAGCGACTCTTCGGGATGACGGCGCTGGCGACGCCAATGATCGTAGACCAGGTTTGTTGTGATGCGCAGCAGCCACGAGCGGAAGGCCGTCCCGCCGCGGAAGGTCGACAGATGGCGAAAGGCCGAAAGAAAGGTCTCCTGGGTAATATCGGCGGCCAGATCCGCATCGCCCAGCATACGCAGAGCCACATTATAGACGCTGGACTGATAGCGCAGGACCAGCTCATTAAAAGCGCTCACGTCACCGCGCTGGCTTTGGGCGAGCAGCTCCGCCTCATCTGCGTCAGGCCGTGCCTGCATCAAGCTGCCTCTCTTCCTGGTCTAATCGCCCCCAGTGTAGCATAAAAACCGCTCAGCGACTACCTTCCAAAACCTTCCCGCACCCACCCCCGGCCAGAGAGAGAGCCAGATCTCTTCCCGAGCGTTCGAGGTTGCCGTCCCACCTGCTCGCCTGGTCCGCCCGCGGCATCAGCCGTTGCCTGCCGAGGAGGAGAAGCCCAGGCCCGCAAAAAATTCAAGGCCCTGGCCTCTTGACAGAGCGGCCCCGTCCCGGTACACTTATCGGTGTGTTGAATATTTTTTCAGTGATGAATAATTATTCAGAGACGAGGAGACGAGAGAGATGAGCAACGGCCTCCAGTTTGGCGCGGGCATCTGGCTCTTCGGCCAGTTTATTGACCGCTATGCGACCAACGCCTACGGGCCGCCGGTGGGCACCCTTGAGGCCATCGAGCGGGCCGGGCGTGTTGGGGGGCTAGTTGGGCTAGACATCAACTATCCCTTTCCCGAAGAGGACCTGAGCCTGGAGCAAGTCAAAGAGGCCCTGGAGCGCAACGGTCTACGGGCCATAGCCATCACCCCAGTCATCTATGACCAGCGCTTCGCGCGCGGCAGCTTTACCCATCCGGATCCGGCCATCAGGCAGCAGGCGATCGACCTGGGCAAGCGAGCCAGCGACGTTGCGCGGGTACTGGGAGCTGACTACGTCAAATTCTGGCCGGGGCAGGACGGCTACGACTACCCCTTCCAGGCCGACCATCTGCAGCTCTGGGATTTCACCGTCAACGGCATTCGGGCGGTAGCCGAAGCCAACCCCGACCTGCAGTATGCTATCGAATACAAAGCCAAAGAGCCGCGTGTTCATCTGGTCCTCAGCTCCTCCGCGCGCACGCTGCTCGCCATCCAGGAGATGGGCGTCAACAACGTTGGCATCGTCATGGACCTGGGCCACTCCCTCTTTGCCAAGGAGACCCCGGCGGAAGCCTTACAGTTGATCGCCCGTCAGGGCAAGCTGACAAGCATCGAAGTCAACGACAACTGGCGCGAATGGGACGACGACCTGGCCGTTGCCTCCCTGCACATCATCGAAACCATTGAATTTTTGCAGGCCGTCGAGCGCATCGGCTGGCAGCGTCCGATTCTGCTTGACCAGTTCCCCTTCCGTGAAGATCCGGTGGAGGCGGCGCGGGTCAGCATCAAGCGCATACAGGCCCTTGAGCGGGTGCGTCGGCGCCTCGACCAGGCGGCGCTCAAGGAAGCGCAGGAGAAGCAAGATGCCCTGCGGGCGCAGCAACTAGTCTTTGCTGCCCTGCTGGGACTGGACGGAGGCGAAGAGCAGGCATGACCCAGGATCATGAGGACCAGCTTGCGGCCCTACGCAGGAAAGCCAACCTTTTGAGGCAGCGAGACCTCGTGATGATCCAGCGTGCCGGGATGGGGCACATTGGCGGAGACTTCTCCGCCCTTGACATCCTGGTCACGCTCTACTTTGCCGTCCTGCGTGTGGACCCGCAGCATCCCGATGCTCCTGAGCGCGATCGCTTCATTCTGAGCAAGGGACATTGTGCTGGAGCCCTCTACAACACCATTGCCGAAGTAGGTTTCTTCCCGACCAGCGAGCTAGAGACCTTCATGAAGCCCCTCTCGCGCCTCAACGGTCACCCGGATCGCACCAAGGTACCGGGGGTTGAGGCCAGCACTGGCCCGCTGGGTCACGGTCTCCCCATTGGGGTAGGGGCCGCTTTAGCGGCCAGGCTGGACGGGGCGGCCTGGCGTACCTACGTCCTCACCGGCGACGGTGAGCTGCAGGAAGGCAGCAACTGGGAGGCGGCTATGGCCGCGGCCCACTATGGCCTGGACAACCTCACCGTCATCGTTGATCGTAATCGGCTTCAGCAAGGAGCGGCCACCGAAGAGACCATCCGTCTGGAGCCGCTGGCTGACAAATGGCGAGCCTTCGGCTGGGCGGTACGTGAAGTTGATGGGCACGACCATGCCGCGCTGCTAGAGGCCTTACGAGCGAGCAGCGGATGGGAGCCGGGGCGTCCGCGCTGCCTGATCGCCTACACACACAAAGGTCAAGGGGTTTCCTTTATGTGCGACAATGTTGACTGGCACCATCGAGTACCGACGCCCGAGGAGGCCGAGCGGGCACTGCAGGAGCTACGGGAGGCGGTGCACTGATGAGCCAGCTCTACGACTGTCGTGATGCCTTTGCCCAGGCGCTCGAAGAGGCGGCGCGCAATGACCCGCGTATCGTCGTGGTCATCAACGACTCTCTCGGCTCCAGCAAGCTCAAGGGCTTCAAGGCGGCCTTTCCGCAGCGGCTGATCAACGTTGGCATTGCCGAGCAGAACATGGTCGGAGTGGCCGCCGGCCTTGCCAACGGCGGCAAGATCCCCTTTGTCAGCGGGGCCTCGCCCTTTCTGACAGCGCGCGCGCTGGAGCAGATCAAGGTCGACCTGGCCTACTCGCAAGCCAACGTCAAGCTCTGCGGGATGAGCAGCGGCCTGGCCTATGGCGAGCTGGGGCCGACCCATCACTCTATCGAAGATCTGGCCTGGACGCGCGCCATCGCCAATCTCACGGTCGTTGTTCCCGCCGACCCGCTGGAGACCGCCCAGGCTATCCACGAAGCGGCCCGTCTCCCCGGACCCTTCTTCCTGCGCATCAGCCGCATGCCCGTGCCGCAGGTGCATCCGGCGGACTACCGCTTCCGCCTCGGCAAGGCGAGCTGGTTGCGTCAGGGAAGCGATGTGACCCTGATCGCCACGGGAGTCATGGTTGCGCGCGCCCTGGAGGCTGCCGCACTGCTTGCCAACGAAGGCATCGAGGCGGCAGTGCTCAACATGGCGACCATTCGCCCGCTTGATCGCGAGGCCGTAATCGAGGCCGCGCGGCGCAGCGGAGCCATTGTCACCGTTGAAGAGCACACCGTCTACGGCGGCCTCGGAGGAGCGGTCGCCGAGGTAGTCGTGACCACCTATCCCGTCCCAATGCGCATTCTGGGCGTGCCCGGCGTCTTCGCGCCCACCGGCTCGCCCGAGTATCTCTTAGAGCATTTCGGTCTGACGCCTGCTGGCATTCGGGCCGCGGCGTTAGAGCTTCTCAAGGCGAGAGCAGAGCAATGAAGCAGACGGCAATCCTGGCCATTGATCAGGGAACGACCAATACCAAAGCCCTGCTTGTCGACGTCGCGGGCAATGTGCTCGCCCGGGCCAGTCGCCCTGTGGGGCGCCGCTATCCGCGTCCGGCCTGGGTTGAGCAAGATCCGCAGGAACTCTGGCAGAGCGTGCTGGAGGCCGGCGCCGCCTGTCTGGAACAGGCGGGGGCGAAGGCAGAGCCGGTGGCCATAGCCATCAGTAACCAGCGTGAGTCGGTGCTGCTCTGGGAGCGCGCCAGCGGTCAGCCCCTGGGGCCATGCGTGAGCTGGCAATGCCAGCGCTCGCGCCAGCTCTGCCAGGCCCTGCAAGATCAGGGGCTGGAGCCGCTCATTCGCGAGCGCAGCGGCCTCACCATCGATCCCATGTTCTCGGGGACCAAGATCCGCTGGCTGCTGGAAGAGCAGGATCTCCTGGCGCGGGCAGAAGCTGGCGAGCTGTGTGCTGGCACGATCGATAGCTGGCTCTGCTGGCAGCTCAGCGGCGGGGCGGCCCATGTCTGCGACATGACCAACGCCTCGCGCACACAGCTCTTCAACCTGCAGCGGCGCGCCTGGGACGAGGAGCTGTTAGGGCTGCTGGGCGTACCGGCGGCCGTTCTGCCCGCGGTAGAGCCGTCGGCCAGCCTTCACGCCCACACCGTGGCCTGTGGGGCCATTCCGGCGGGCCTTCCGATAGCGGCCCTGATCGGCGACTCGCACGCCGCCCTCTTTGGCCAGGCCGGCTTTCTGCCGGGAGCCGTCAAAGCCACCTATGGCACCGGTTCATCGCTGATGACACCGGTGCCGGAGCCGCGCCTCTCGCAGAGCGGGCTCTCTACAACCATCGCCTGGGCCATTGGCGAGCGCGTCACCTATGCCCTCGAAGGCAATATTTACGTCACCGGAGCCGCCGTCGAGTGGCTGGGGCGCTTCCTTGGCCTCAGCGAACGTGATCCCGTTGGAGAACTGGCCGCCCTGGCCGCCAGCGTGCCCGACAGCGGCGGCCTCTACTTCGTCCCCGCTCTCAGCGGCTTAGGGGCGCCCTACTGGGACAAAGAGGCCCGCGGTCTCATCTGCGGCCTGACCCAGGCCAGCACCCTGCCGCAACTGGCGCGGGCCACCGTCGAGGCCATCGCCTATCAGGTGCGTGCCGTCTTTGACGCCCTGCAGGCGGAAGCGGGCGTCGAACTCCAGGTATTATTAGCCGATGGTGGTGCCACCCGCAACGACCTGCTTATGCAATTTCAGGCCGACATCATTGGCAAACCGGTGCTGCGCTGTGAATCGGCGGATGTCTCCGCGCTGGGAGCCGCTTACCTGGCTGGTCTGGCGCTGGGCCTCTGGGAGAGCGAAGAAGCCATCGCGGCCCTGCCGCGGCCTCGTCAGCGCTTTGAGCCGCTCCTGCCTGCGGAGGAGCGTGAGGCCCGCTATGCCGGCTGGCAGGAGGCGGTCGCCCGCGCCACGCTGCACCGATCCGCAGGGCGCCGGTAGGAAGGATCTTATCCGGCGAAAGCCAAGGAGTAACCCACGTATGGCACGCATTGACGATCTGCGCTTGATGGCCAAGGTGGCTAGCCTCTACTACGAGCGCGGCCTCTCGCAGGTAGAAATTGCCGAGCGGCTGCAGCTCTCGCAGTCCAACGTCTCGCGCCTGCTGAAGCGGGCCCAACAGGAGCAGATTGTGCGCATCACGGTGAGCATGCCGCGCGGCGTCTATACCGACCTGGAGAACCAGTTAGAGGCTCTCTACGGCCTCAAGGAGGCCATCGTTGCCGATTGCCCGGAGGAGGCCAGCGGCGAACAGGTGCTGCAAGCCATTGGCAGCGCGGCGGCCTTCTGGCTGGAGTCAAAGGTCACGCCTGGAGAAATCGTTGGCATCTCGTCCTGGAGCGCCTCCCTGCTGGCGATGGTGGACGCCATGCATCCGCTGGCGCAGCCCTCGCGGGCCAAGGTGCTCCAGATCCTGGGAGGCATTGGCAACCCGGCGGCGGAGGTCCACGCCACCCAGCTCACGCGCCGCTTGGCCGAGCTGCTGCATGGAGAGGCCGTCTTTCTGCCGGCGCCGGGCGTGGTCAGCTCGCCGGAGGCCCGCCAGATCTTCTTTGAAGACCCCTTTGTACGCGAAGCCTACCAGCTCTTCGACAGCGTCACCGTGGCTCTGGTCGGTATTGGCGCCGTCGAACCCTCGGCGCTCCTGGCCAGCAGTGGCAATATCTTCTCGCTGGAAGAGCTGCACATACTGCGCGAGCATGGAGCCGTCGGCGACATCCTGCTGCGCTTCTTCGATGCCCAGGGGCGTCCGGTGGTGACCCCCCTTGACGAGCGCGTGATCGGCATGCGCCTCGAGCAGCTCCAGCGGGTCAAATATGCCGTTGGCGTTGCCGGTGGCGAGCGCAAGCAGGCGGCCATTCGTGGTGCCCTCGAAGGGCGCTGGATCAATGTCCTGATCACCGATCACCTGACGGCGCGTTGGCTGGTAGAGCAGAAGCAAGCTCGGGCTGTCGCTCCCGAGCGTGGAGAAGGGGCTGATGCAGCCAGGCGCTAGCTGCAAACGAAGCCGAGGCAGCCTGCCACGCGCGCAGGAAAGCCAACCCAACAACGACCGACCATTGTCTGGTTGGGAGGATCCTATGCACGACCATGCTCAGAGGATGAGCCGCACAAAGCAGCAGTCCCAGAGGTCCTGTATGGCCTCAATCCGACAGCAGCCATTGCTATGGAGCGGTCTGGCCTGCCTGCTCTGTCTGCTGCTCTCGGCCTGCAGCCTCTACACGGTGCGGCCACTCAACGCCAGCAGCAGCTCTGGAGGAGGGGGCGGGGGCGCCCAGCCCTTTGATCCGGAGCGCTACGTCAACCAGATCTGGGCCAGCCGCGTGGTGCCGACCGTGGTTGCGCAGGCGCACGATGCCAGCGAGGTGCTGGCCGCGCTCAAGGCCAACCAGCAGGCGGCC
>NZ_JBHOQV010000099.1:0-38346 GCF_042408735.1 Thermogemmatispora sp. | reverse complement strand
ACCCCCTCCGGTTGGAAAGCACATCTTGTCGGAACTGTATTCGTGCGACAAGAACCTGATGGCTCAGCTGGATAGCGAGAAGCTGCGTGCAGCCGTCTCTAGGATGACGAAAGAGCACAATCTCACGCAACTGGGAGCTTTCTGTCATCAGTTCGATGGGGGCGGTATCACCTGCCTGATCGCCCTGGCTGAGTCTCATATTGCTATCCATACCTGGCCCGAGCTGGGCTACGCGACGCTGGAGGTCTACATCTGCAACTATCAGCGGGATAACTCCGACGCCGCTGAACGCATCCACGCCGCGCTCGTCTCGTTCTTCGAGCCAGGTAAAGTCGAAACTCGCCGGCTCGCCCGCTAACTCCGCCCTCCGCTCATCCACCAAACCTGTCCGCCTGCCCGCTATCCACCTGCCTGTCCGCAGGGACGGGTCTTCGCGAAGGTGCGAGAGAGGAGAGGAAGGGAGGAGGATGGAAGGAAAGGGGAAGAGAGGAGGAAAGAGAGCATCCCTGTGGGTGGGGTCGGCTCCTCGGCGCAGAAAACGCTCACGGCCATGCCCCGCGCCGAAGCCGAGCGGGGCATGGCTCAGGTGGGCGTTTTTTCTATTCCACTACAAGAACCCGGTCGTCACGAATGATCATCCCAACGTTCGGGTCCTCAATGGCCTCCCTGATGTACTTCGGTAGGGCAAACATGTGCTGATGCGACTCAACGTCGTAAAACTTGAGATTGGTGCAGCCCCTCTCCCGCAGGGTGGCCGCGATGACCTCCGGCGTGAAGCGCGCCGCGATGTCTTCGTCGCTGGCTACCGCAAAGCCCCAGGGCAGGCCAAAGAAGGTAACCATCGCCTGATAGGAAAACACCGATTTGAAACACTGCTTCAGGGTCTTGATGATAGAGGCATGGGCCTCACATACCCCGATGTCGGTCGCCTCGGCCTGCATGCCAAAGGTCCCCCCCGGATTGAGACGGGACTTGGCAAGGGTGAAGAATTCGGTGGTGAAGAGCAGGGCCGCCGGCCCACCCTCCAGAGGATCGGTGGCATCTACAATGATGCTGTCAAAGGTCTCGCTGGTCTTCTCTAGATAGCCCCGCGCGTCAGCATGCACCAGCTCCACTCGCGGATCATCAAAGGCTCCCTGGTGCCAGTCACCCAGATGCTCTTTGGCCAGGGCGACAAGCGTGTCGTCAATGTCTACCATGACAACACGCTCAACTGTGTTGTGCCTCAGTACTTCTCGTAGCGTGGCTCCTTCCCCTCCTCCAACGATGAAGACTTTCTTGGGCTGGCGGTGCGCTACCAGGACTGGATGGATCAGGGCCTCGTGATAGATGTGCTCGTCCAGGGCCGAGGACTGCGGAATACCGTCCAGAAAGAGCGCCCTCCCGAAACCTATGGTGTCCAGGATCAGGATCTCCTGATACGGCGACTTGGTGGCTACCACCGTCTTGAGCACGCGATACATGTTGGCCCGCGTGCCTCCACGAAAATCTATGAGCCAGTTCTGTGCCTGCATCTGCTTCATCAAATGCATAATTCACCCCTCAACTTCCTAATATATTGTGAGATAAGATTATAGAGGAGAGGATCGGATAAAAGAAGTGAAGTGCGGCTCGAAGCCACTCCTCGCTCCCAAGCTGTTCCAGTCCCGGCAACTATTATAGCATATCCAGACCGCTCTGCCTCTGCCGTTCTGCGGCCCTGAGCCTCCCGACTCTCCCTCCTCCTCCCAGCCAACTCGACTCAGCCACCCCACGGAGCAGGCGGAGGAGAAGCTCTCCTCCTTACGCCACCGCTTGCCTGGGCCACCGCCGCCAGAGATGGAACCTGTGCGCGACCTCAATCGTAATAAGAGCGAGAACTGCCAGAGGTCGCCCAATACGCCGCCTGGAGGCCGCTGGGCCAACCGGCAGAGAGCCGCGCCTGCTATTTCCGCTTTCCCTCGCTGCAGAGGAACTGCCAAAGTGAGGGATGGAAAGCGTTACTATAAAATGAGAGGACTTGTGCAGATGCCCAGGTCACGCCTTATTTGAAACGTTGACCGCTTGCTGCTCTTTTCTCACTCTAATTGATGAGCAACAGCGGCCACCGCACCTGCACAATCAGGGTAAGGTGGAATAGGGGCTCGGCCAGTCAATGAGTGAGTGCTTCGACGAGTGAGTGAATGCATAAGCGAGTGAGCAAGCGCTTGAACGTGAGGACAGAGAGAGCATGATGAACCCACAGATCGATGAGGAACGGCAACCTGAAACACCGTGCGGCACAACCTTCGGTCAGCTGACAAATGAGGGCGAGGCGTTGATGCGCCAGGGCTTTACGGAGGACGAGGTCATGTCTCTGCTCTGGCTGCGTCAGTGGTACCAGAGTGGAGGAAGCGATCGCATGGAGATTGTCCGCCGCCTGGAGTTTATCAGAATGCTCTTCCTCCGCGGCAAAATCGAGTTGTAGCTTATTTTGTCTGCCCGCCTGCCACCTCTTGCGCCCCCTCGCGGGAGGCGATCTGCCTGGGGATACTGAAAGCAGCAGAGCGAGGGCGAACGGGCGGGCGCGTGACGATAGAGACTTCCTACTGCGGCGAGTCGGCAGCTATCCCTCCCTGGATCAACTGCCAGCTCGCCGCCGCCTTTCTTCTTCCTCTCCCTATTCTAACTTGTCCCCGCCGACCAACGTAGTAATTGCTGAAACCGGAAAAGAGCCGTCTGACCAGGCGCCGCCTTCCAGAATCGATACTTCGCGCCGCCAGACTGTGCCTTTGGGATCATATAATAAGGACAGCACATACGACGAGGAAATATAAGGTTTCTCCTATGCGAATGATTCTCTATCTCGGCAAGGGTGGCGTGGGCAAAACGACGGTGGCCGCCGCGACCGCTGTGCGCTCGGCTCAGCTTGGCAAACGCACGCTGGTGGTAAGCACCGATCTGGCCCACAGCCTTGCTGATTGCTTGAGACAGCCTCTGACCTCGGAACCAGGCGAGCTGGCTCCTCAGTTGTGGGCCCAGGAGGTGAATGTGCTCGACGAGATGCGCCGCAGTTGGGGGAAACTGCAGAGCACGCTGAGTACTCTCCTGCGCGCTCAGGGCCTGAACAGTATCATGGCCGAGGAACTGGCCCTGATCCCCGGTATGGATGAAATCGTCAGTTTGCTGAATATCTACCGCAATGCGCGCGACGGCGCTTTCGAGGTCGTGGTCATCGACGCCGCTCCGACCGGCGAGACGGTACGCCTGTTGAGTATGCCCGATACGTTCCAGTGGTATGCCGGGCGCATCGCTGGCCTCCAGAGCAGTACGCTGAATCTGGCTCGTCCCCTGATTAAGGCTTTCCTCCCTTCGGCAGAGGTCCTGGACGCCGTCCAGTTGCTGAGCGAGCGCGTCAAGGCCCTGCGGGCGGTGCTGAGCGATCCCGCCGTCAGCTCTTACCGCCCGGTGGTCAATCCAGAGCGCATGGTTATTAAGGAGGCGCTGCGCGCCGAAACTTACCTCGCTCTCTTCGGCTACCCCATCGACGGCGTGGTCTGCAACCGCGTTCTGCCCCCTGGCCCTTATCAGGACCAGTTCATGCAGCAGATGTACCAGAGCCAGGAGAAGCTTCGCCGCTATATCCAGCAGACCTTCGCCCCTCTGCCTGTCTGGGAGGCCCCCTATTATGCTCAGGAACCGCTCGGTCTCGAGCGACTGGCCGAGCTGGCTCAGGCCATCTTCGGCGAGCAGGACCCAACGGAGGTCTTTTATCGCGGGCCTGTTCAGGAGGTCATCGAGCAGGATGGCCACTACGTCCTGCGCCTCCCCCTCCCTCATGTTGAGCTGGAGAAGGTGCTGATGACGAAAAAAGGAGATGAGATGATTATCGAGATCGGCAATTTCAAGCGCGATATCCCTCTGCCCGCTCTCCTGGCCAGCCAGGAGGCCACGGTGGCCCGCTTTGTCGATAAGGCCCTGGAGATCCATTTTGCGCCACCAGCCAGCCAGCCGGAATCGGAGCGCGAGAAATCGGCCTAGGAGTAGGAGCCATACAACGCTCGCTTCGCCCACTCGCTCAGGCCAGGCTGACCGCCCTCCGCCCTGGCTACCGACAGATGCTGGCCCGCTCGCCTCTGGCAGCGGGCTGCCTTCCATTGCTATGGATAGAGCGACAGACAATTTGGCAAGCGCTCCGCGAGTACGGCCTGCTCAGTCCCTGAGAGGCTGACTGCTCAGTCAGAGCAAACCCAACTCAACTATCGACGCCAGCAGGCTGGCAGAGCCAAGAGGCTGGCGGCCAGGCAGACGCAAGGCCACCAGAGAAAGGTGAAAGGACAATGCAGGTCTTTGTTGCCGGTGCAACAGGAGTTCTGGGTCGCGCGCTGGTCCCTCGCTTGCTCCAGCAGGGACACACGGTGCGCGCGCTCGTACGCTCCCCCGAAAGGGGGCAACTGATTCGCGCGGCCGGCGTTGAGCTGGTCAGCGGCGATCTGCTGAGCGAGACGACCGCGCAGCAGCTCCCGGCCCTGGTCCGCGGGTGCGACGCCGTGGTGCACATCGCGACAGCCATTCCGCGCAATCCCACCGAGGCCGCCGCCTGGGAGCCAACGACTCGGCTGCGCACCGAGGGCACTCGACGGTTGCTGGCAGCCGCCCGCGCGGCGGGGGCCCGCTACTATATCCAGCAGAGCATCGCGATCGCTTATCCCGACGGGGGAGAGCGCTGGCTTGACGAGACCACCCCCCTGGACCGCTCGCCGCAGCGCGCTACTATCTGCGGACCGGTGATTGTCATGGAGGAGATGGTGCAGGCCGTCAGTCCCGCTGAGCTGGGCTGGTGTATCTTGCGCGGAGGCAGCTTCGTCGGTCGTGGAACTGCCCAGGATACGCTAGTTGCTCGCTTGCGCGAGGGGCGGCTGGTGGTGATCTGCGACGGGAGTAATTTTATTTCTCCAATTCATGTGGCCGATATGGCGACGGCGATCGTTGCCGCCCTTCAGCCGGCTGCCGTGGGCCGCATCTTTAATATCGTGACGACGCCGGTCCGCTACGGGGAGTATGTGGACCATATCGCCGCCCTACTGCAGGTCCCCCCTCCTCCGCGCGATCTTTCGATGCCCTGCCCTCCTTCCTTCCGCTGCAGCAATGAGGCTGCCCGCCGCCTGCTGGGCTGGCAGCCCGTTCACGATATCTATGAGGATGTGGCACCTGCTCAGAGATGAAAAGCACAGGGCAGTGTCAGGGTCAGTGACGAGAATGGATAGAGCGCGGGAACGCTTCTGCCTGCCAGAGGAAGGGAGGGCCAGCCCCCTCCCCAGGAGCCAGGAAAGCCGGCCTGGTTCATTAGTTGGGCTGGCTTTCCTGGTTGATAGAATGGTAGGAAGCTGATGGCCATCGGGCCAAGGCAGGCCAGGGAAGCAGCCGCGGCCTGCTCTGTCCTGGATGGCTCTGCGATGCGCTCCGCGGCTCTCGCCCGAGGCCAGGATCTCCGCCTTCCCCGGCGGCAAGAAACAGCTCCGCCGGCGATCGCTCAGGTCAGTTGCACCCGCGGACGGCCTGGTGGCCCGATCCTGGTCGGCAAATTTCACTCGCCAGGCTGGGCCTCTCCCTCTTCTCCGTTCTCCGCGACGCTCTCTTCTTTCGGTCTGGCCTCTAGCTCATCAGGAAGAGAGGGCCTTTCCTCTCTCGCTGTTGCAGGGGTCACTGCCCGAGAGTCGACCGGGGCGGCCAGGCGCAGGGCCGCCATTGCCGCGGTTTCGGTGGCTCGCGGCACCAGCGCATCGCGCGCTCCGTACTTGCGCAGGATAGAGGCCGCCTCAGCCTGGCGTTCCACGGTCTTGACCATGATCACGGTACGTTCTGGTAGGGCGTCGGCTTCCGCATAGCGTGGTCGTGGCCGCGTCCCATTGAGGGAAGGGCCGATGACGGTTCCGAAAAAGCCCCCTCCCAAGGCCCCCAGCACAAGACCTTCAAGCAGGGCAATGACTGGTCCTCCGCCAGACTGTAGGCCCGCCAGAGGAAGGACCAGGGAGGCAATGAGACTGCATAGCCCCCCGACTACCGCTCCTACAACTCCCCCCAATAAGGGCAGATTATATCTGGCCCTCGCTCGCTCCAGCAGCCGGTCCGCCGGACCAGCTTCCTGCAGCTTGAGCGGCTCCCGCCAGAGCCTGGTTATCTGCTCATCCTTGAAACCGGCGGCTCTCAGCTCACCGATCGCCTGCTCCGCCTGACTCCGCTCTTCAAAAATGCCCACCACGGCAGCAGATCCAATCAGTGCCATCTCTCTTTCTTTCCTCCAGAAAGCATCTTGCAGGCTCGCAGCTTCTATATTATTCCCCTCCGGCCCTGGGATCAACAGGCACTATTTTTATGCAACATCTTTAGTAGACTGGCGCACCAGGGCCAGCGGCTCAGTCCTATCTTACTCGACTGGTGGTGCGCGCCCTGTGGAGAGCCATCGCCTCCCAGCCAGGTCTGGCTATCTGGCCAGCCGGAGGCGCCAGGGCACTGGCGGGCCTTGACACTCTTGGGCGGCGACGACTATAGTAGGTGAGCAGCATCATTCTCAAGAAACAAGCACTAGCGTCAACGTATGACAACAGGAGCCAGCACCGCACTCAGGTCCTATATCGAGCGCGCCCGCAAAGTGCTTCAGCATGAGCAACATACCAATCATCAAGACCAGGCTGTCAAGCCCGGTGGACTGGAAGCCTTTGTGAAACGCTGGCTGGATGAGATCGGGCCTGTCTGCCATGCGTCAGGACGCGATTTGCGCCCCTTCTATCGGCTGGCCTCCTGTCTGGAGGGCTACCGCCAGCAGGACCCGATGCAGCGCGCCGCCAACCTGCGGGCCGCCCTGGCCCTGCTGAACGAGCTGGAGCGGGAGCAAGGTCCTGTCGCTGAGCGGCAGCCGCCGGTAGCAGGGCCGGCGCGCTCAGGCTCCAACCAGTCAAAGGCAGCGTCGGCAGGCCCTGCGCTGCCTTCTGCCTCTCCAGGGCGCCTCAGCCAGCCGGCGGGAGGAGGAAGCGAAGCGAGAGGGGTTCCGGAGCCAACGGCGGCCTCCCCCTCCGCTCACTCGGGACCTCAGCCAGCGATCAGCCGCCGCGAGGGCGGTCACGCGGACCGTGGGGAGCGAGAGCGCCTGGAGGATGAGCCGGAGGATCAGATTACCCTCGATAGTCGTAGCTCTCCCGGCCATGCCGCCCTGACCCTCCTGACAACGGATGTTTCAGCCATCCACGGCGTTGGCCCGACGGTGGCCACTCGCCTGCACAGTCTGGGTATCCGCACCGTTGGCGATCTGCTCTTCTATTTCCCGCGCGAGCACCGCGACTACAGCAAGCTGCTCAATATCGCCGAGCTGCCTTTCGATGAGGTGGTTACAACGCGCGGCCTGATCTGGGAGGTCAAGACGAGCCGCACCAGCAGCGGGCGTACGCGCACGGTGGCTACCTTGAGCGACGGGACCGGTCGCCTCAGCGCGGTCTGGTTTAACCAGCCCTACCTGCAAAAGCAGCTTTCGGAGGCGCGTGGCGAGTGGCTGGTCGTCACGGGAGTCAAGCAGCGCTTTGGCAACAAGGTCACCTTTACGGTACGCAGCCACGAGCTGCCCGAGAAAGGCGAGTTGCTCAACACCGGCATCCTGGTTCCGATCTACTCGCTCACCGAGGGCCTGCCAGCGCGCACCATGCGCCGCCTGACGCGCTGGGTCGTCGATCGCTATGCCGCCCTGATCCCCGATCATCTGCCGGCCACGATTCGTCAGGCGGCGGGCCTGCTGCCTCTCTCGGAGGCCGTCGCTCAGATGCATTACCCGGCCAATGAGGAGCTGCTCGCTGCTGCCCGGCGCCGCCTGGCTTTCGACGAGCTGTTCCTGATCCAGCTTGGCATGCAGGAGCGTCGCGCACGCTGGCAACGCGAGCTGGCCAGCGGCCAGGCCTTCAAGGTTGATCTGGCGCGCATTTTCGTCGAGCCAAGCGAGGCCGAACGTCAGGCAGTGCAAGCGACAGCGGCGGAGCAAGAGGCCAGTGCCCAGGAGGCGCAGGATGCCCAGACCACGCCGGGCACAACGCTGTGGGCGCCGTTGGCCGATCAACGCCCCTTCGAGGCCACGCTCCCTTTCCGCTTCACGGCAGCTCAACGCCGCGTCCTCTGCGAGATTCTGGGCGACCTCAGTCGCAGCCAGCCGATGTGCCGCCTGCTCCAAGGCGATGTTGGCTCCGGCAAAACTGCAGTGGCCGCAGCAGCCCTCTTTGTAGCCGCCCTCAATGGCTATCAGGGAGCCATCATGGCGCCGACCGAGATTCTGGCCGAACAACACGCCCGCAGCATCGGCGCAATGCTCGCTCCTTTCGGCATCCGCACGGTCTTGCTAACCGGGGGACTGCGTCCCCGGGAGCGCTCGCTCGGACGGGCAGCCATCGAGAGCGGCGAGGCGGCTGTAGCCATCGGAACCCATGCCCTGATTCAGGATGACGTCACCTTCCAACGCCTGGGCCTGGTCATCATCGATGAACAGCATCGCTTTGGCGTGGAGCAGCGTGAGGCGCTCCGACAGAAAGGCTACCATCCCCATATGCTGGTGATGACAGCCACCCCTATCCCGCGCACGCTGGCCCTGACGCTCTATGGGGACCTGGACCTCTCGGTGATCGATCAGCTCCCACCGGGCCGGCAGAAGGTCATCACGCGCTGGCGCACCGGCGCCCGCCGTGAGGAAGCTTATCGTCTGATCGAGCAGCAGATAGCCGAAGGCCGCCAGGCCTTCATTATCTGTCCCCTGGTCGACGAGTCGGAAAGCTTGAGCGCCAGAGCAGTCACTGCCGAATACGAGCGGCTGAGTCGCGAGGTCTTTCCTCACCGCCGGCTGGGCCTCTTGCACGGTGGAATGAAGCCCGCCGAGAAGGACACCGTCATGCGGCGCTTCCGCGACCACGAGCTGGATATTCTGGTTGCCACCTCAGTGGTCGAGGTGGGCATCGATGTTCCCAACGCCACCGTCATGGTCATCGAGGATGCCGACCGCTTCGGCCTCTCTCAGCTCCACCAGTTCCGCGGTCGCGTTGGACGCGGCGCCCACCAGTCCTACTGCTACGTCTTGAGCGCCGACGCGGGAGCCCAGGCTCGCGAGCGCCTGGCGATTTTCCAGGAGACCGACGATGGCTTTAAGCTGGCCGAGCACGACCTGCGCCTGCGCGGGCCGGGCGACTTTATCGGGGTGCGCCAGAGCGGGATGCCCGAGCTGCGTATCGCCGATTTCAACGATACGCGCCTGATCGAGGAGACGCGGACCCTGGCCGCTCGTCTCTGGGCCAGCGATCCTTACCTGCGACGCCCGGAACATGCGGCCCTGCGCGAGCACTTGAGCCGCTTCTGGCAAGCCTTCATTCCACACTAGTGCCCATTCCATGACTGCCGGGCTGCCTGCTTTGGGGACAGCGGCCCTCAAGGGGCGATTGCTCTCTCCGTCCTGGTAAATGCTATGATTCTAGTTGTGGCGAGGAGCAGGCCGCCATCTGCCCCTCCTAGACGGACGGAAGCATCGGCCCATCAGCGCAGTTCAACTCAACGGCCCGCCTCTCCCCGCCACAGCCTTAGGAGGGCTTCCCAGCGTCCTGACCCGGACTGGGCTCGGCGGGACAGGGACAAGCCAGGGCAGAAAGAGGAAATGCCTCGCTCGGCTCGGCTCGGCTCGGCCTTGTCAGTGAGTCGCCCACCCGCCTCCTCTTCCAGGTCCACAAGGGGGTCCCTTCTAACTACTTTCGCCGTTTGCAGGAGATTTGCATGGCTATCAGGATCGCTTCTTTCGCGCTGCGTATTGCTGGACTGCTGGCCCTGATTCTCGGGGTGCTTTTCTGGACAGGCAACGCCGCCCAGCTGATTCCGCTACACATGCTGCTCGGCTTTGTGGTCGTGCTGGCCCTGTGGGTAATTGGTATTGGGCAGGCGCTGGCGCGAGGCGGCAGCCCGGCGATCGCTGTTCTGGCTGTTATTGTCGGCCTCCTCTTGCCAATCATCGGACTGCTACAGAACTCTTGGCTCTTGAATTCCTCGCACTGGATTGTCCAGGTCCTGCACCTGCTGGTCGCGGTCCTGGCGATCGGCATCGGCGAGATGGGGACAGCCCGTTACCGACGCGCCAGCGCCGCCGCCAGCTAACGAGCCGTTCCATCTCAGCCCTCCAACCCAAGGAATAAGGAAAGGGAACAGGAGCAGGCGTCTTCTCTCCCCCGCCTCTTTGCTGGCCGGGCCACTCCGGACCCGCCTGGCTCCTGTTCGGCGGGGCCTGAATTGGGCTGATCCTTTGTCGCTCTCCCCTCCTATCCCCTCCTCGGTTTCCGGCTCAGGACTGGCCAGGATTAGCGAGGAGCGCAGCAGGGTTTCCCTTCCGCCAAGACAGCTCTCCCTCACTCTCAAGAGCTGGCGACGGCAATGACCAGAGGTGAGACCAGCCCTAGCTGACGGGCAGGACTACAACAAAGACTGTGCCTTCGTCAGGAGCGGCTTCGCACCAGATGCGTCCACCGTGCCGCTCCACGATATCTTTACAGATGGCCAGACCCAGGCCCCAACCATCCTTCGGCGAGGCCTGGGCTTCCGGCGTCCGGTAAAAGGCCTGAAAGATCTGCTCTCGCTGATCCTCGGGAATTCCTCGACCATGATCCCGGACGCGGATCTCGACCTGGCCATTCTGGCACTCCAGGCTGACCTCAACCGGAGTGTGCTCGGGCGAGTACTTGATGGCATTGCTCAGAAGGTTGGTCAGTACCTGATGGAGACGGTCAGCATCGGCCTTAATGATGATGGTCTCGACCGGAGTCGCAAGGGTAACTGTGCGTCCCGAGACAAGACGCTGATCTTCAACGGCCTCGCGGCAGATCTCGACCAGATCGCAAGGACGAGGTCGCAGCTTGAGCTTGCCAGCCTGAATGCTGCTCAGGGCGAGCATGTCATCGATCAGCGCGCTGAGGCGATAGGTCTGCTCGTCGATCTTCTGCAGCGCCAGGCGCACATTCTCTAGCTCGGGCGGCAGCTCGGCCACACGTGTGAGGCGCCGCAAGGCAATCTGGGCCTGACCACGAATGGTAGTGATAGGGGTTTTCAGCTCGTGAGAGGCCAGCGAGATAAAGTGATCCTTGAGCTGATCTACACGTTTCAATTCTTCGTTGAGCAGCTCCAGATCGTGGGCCCGGGCCTGGGCCTCCAACTCGGCCAGCAAGGCTCGGCGCCGCGCCGACTCGCGCTGACCGGCGATAATGGCGATCCCCACCTCCACCAGGAAGAAAGGCATGATCTCGGCCAGCTTATCGATATTGTCAGCTGCCCACTGAACGCGCGGCAGAACCATAAAGGCTCCTTGAGGCGGGACATAGATATAGATGAGAGCCAGGGTGCAGAGCAAAGCAGCACACAGCGCCGGCCCTACTCCCCAAAGGAGGGCTACAAGCAGTACTGGCAAGACCAGCGGCAAGTCTGGCACGTAGATATGGAGGGCAAAGAAATGTTCAAGATAGACGATGCCTAGCCCAAGGGCTACAATAGGAAGACAAAGGAGATAACCAATGGGGGCGCGGCGCCACCAGGGAACCCGTGCGGCGTAGAGTCTGCGCACTTCCGCGCTCTGGCGGAGACGCATGAGAATCAATGGCTTGCGACCTTCTTTGACACGTGTGGCTTGCATGGCCGTGGGTCTCTCCTGCCCAGGTTCATTGTTGTCCATTGTGCAGTATAGCATTCCCTGGCAGCTCGGGCAAAGCAGAAGACACGCCCGCCTCCTCGGAGAGAAGCCGAGAAGGCGAGCGCCTGATCCTTCCTCTTTGTTAGCCCTACAAGCCGTCTTGGAGACCCTGGCCCTAGCCTTGTTGCTCTTCAGGCACTCTTTCCGCCTTCAGAAGTCTGCTCCTTCCCTTTGAAGCGCTCCTGATGCTCCTTGTAGAGAGCCTCGACGAGATCGTGAAAGGCCCGCACCAGCAGGTGATTGCGAACGCTGTAGTAGACCTCGTTGCCGCTGCGCCGCGAGCCGAGCAGCCCCGTGCGCGCGAGCTGACGGAGATGGCCCGAGACAGTGGCATGGGCTAACCCAAGGGCCCGCGCAATCTCTCCCGAGCGCATCTCAACGGGCTTCTCTTGCTCAACAGCCGGCGCTGCCAGCAAGGCAAGAATTTGTCTACGGCTGGGGTCGCACATCGTGCCGAGAAAGTGGTCGATGAAGGCTTCAACGTCTTCGGGTAGTTCCTCCAGAGGCTCCTCGGACAAGGGTCCCTCCGCTTTACGAGCACACATCTATACACCTCTACTTCAGATGGGATATCATCAGAATCGAGTGTTGATCTGCAATACAGGTGAGGGAGTGCGGGTCACCTCTTCTATTACACGAGGAACCTCCCACAGAAAGAGACGAGGTGCTCTATGAGCGCAACGCAGGCGCTGGCACGCTTCTGCGCCTCGCTGGAAGGGACGACCCTGCCTGAGCGGGTGCGCCTCAAAGTGCGAGATCTCTTGCTGGACCATCTGGCCGTCGCTCTGGGAGGAGCATACCTCCCATCCAGCGAGGCTGCCCATCAGCTGTTGGCCCTCATGGGCGTGCTGCAGCCCGCGGGGACTGGTCCCCATATCAGTGGGAACAGAGCCACCCTTCTGGGGCGCGGCGAACGCGCCGAAGCCTCCTGGGCCGCCCTCTTCAACGGCATTGCCGCCCATGGTCTCGAGATGGACGACGTCGAGAATCGCTCGTCGCTGCATCCAGGGGTGGCGGTCTTTCCCGCGGCCCTGGCCCTGGCTGAAGAGCTGGCCGCTCCCATCGAGGACTTCTACGCCGCCATCGTGGCCGGCTATGAGCTGACCCTCCGCCTCGGCGCCGCCCTCAATCCCGCCTCGGCCTACGCCCGCGGCTTCCATCCAACCGCTCTTTGCGCTACCTTCGGCGCTACCGCCGCCAGCGCGCGCCTGCTCGGCCTCGCGGCAGAGCAAACGGCCCAGGCTCTGGGCATTGCCGGCAGTATGGCGGCTGGCTCACTGGCCTATCTGGAGAACGGGGCCTGGACCAAGCGCCTGCACCCCGGATGGAGTGCCCACGCCGGGATCATCGCCGCACGCCTGGCTGCCTCCGGCTTTCGGGGACCGGAGGAGATCTTCTGTGGACGCTACGGCTTCCTGCACGCCTACTCTGATGCCAGCCAGGCCGGGGAGCTGCAGCCGCCCACTGGCCCAGAGGACTTCGCCATTCTGCGCGTCTCGCTCAAACCTTACGCCTGCTGCCGCTATATGCACGGTCCGCTTGACTGTCTCCTCGCCATCCGGCGCCAGCACGCACCTGACCCGCGCCATATTCGCCGCGTACGCTGCGGCGTGCTAAGCGCCGGACGCGGTCTGGTCGCCGATCCTATCGAGACTAAGCGGCAGCCCAGCAACGTTGTTGACGCCCAGTTCAGCATGCCCTTCGGGGCCGCCGTGGCTCTGGTCACCGGCCAGGCAGGCTTGAGCGTCTTCAATGAAACCTGGCTGTGGCACCCTGAGATCCGCGACCTGATGCAGCGCGTCGACTGCGAGAGCGATCCCGAACTGGACCGCCACTACCCTGCGGAGTGGCGCGCTACGGCCAGCGTGGAGATGGACGATGGACAGGTTTTCCAGGCCAGCGTGCGCTACCCACTCGGCGATCCCGAAAACCCCTTAAGTGGAGAACAACTGGCCGCCCGCTTCCACGAGCTGGCCGCCGCCACCATTAAGGAAGCCTCCAGGCGGGAGGCCCTCATCGCCCACATCCGCCAGCTCGATCGGCTGGCACACTTCGCGTGGTCGAATCTGCTTTAGCATCCCCTCCAGAGGATCAAGAGGGTGGTACTTCAGGACTCAGGCAGCGGCGGGCGCCAACGCCTCAAAAAAAACGTCCGTTGATCTCATGTCGAGATCAACGGACGCCTTAAGACCGTCTTGTCTGGAGACCAGGCCAGCCGCTCAAGCCGCCGGCTCAGGCTCAGGAACCACTGCTTCCGCCACCACATGGCCATCGCGCAGGACCAGACGCACCGTCTGGCCCGGAGCAATCTCGCCGTTCAGCAGGGCATCGGCCAGCGTATCATCGACGTGCGTCTGAATAGCACGGCGCAGAGGACGCGCGCCGTACTCTTCATCGTAGCCCTCGCGCAGCAAGAACTCACGCACCTCATCGCTGATCACCAGCTCGATCTTCTGCTCGCGCAGGCGCTCGCGCACCTGACCCAGCAGCAGATCGACAATGCGATACAGCTCGTCCTTGCCCAGCGAATGGAAGACCACGATCTGGTCGATGCGGTTGAGGAACTCGGGCCGGAACATCTGCTTCAGGCCCTCAAGCGCCTTCTCGCGCATCGCCTCGTACTGCTCGTGGCGCTCGTCCCCGCCGCTGATCGGCATGAAGCCGATACGAGCCGCGCGCCGCAGTTCGTTGGTTCCAGCGTTGCTGGTCATGATCAGCACCGTATTCTTGAAGTCCACGGTGCGACCCTGGCCATCGGTCAGACGCCCATCGTCAAGGATCTGCAGCAGGGCATTGAAGACCTCGGGATGGGCCTTCTCCACCTCGTCCAGCAGGATCACGCTGTACGGTCGGCGCCGCACCTGCTCGGTGAGCTGGCCACCTTCCTCATAGCCCACATAGCCAGGCGGGCTACCGAAGAGGCGCGAGACCGTATGCGGCTCCATGTACTCGGACATGTCAAGACGGATCATGTTCTCCTCGCCGCCGAACAGCTCGCGCGCCAGGGCGCGGGCCAGCTCGGTCTTGCCAACACCCGTCGGCCCAAGGAAGAGGAAGGATCCAATCGGTCTCTTCGGATCTTTCAATCCGGCTCGTGAGCGGCGGATGGCACGTGCCACCGCACTGATGGCCTCGTCCTGTCCGATGACATGCCTGCGCAGGCGCTCCTCCAGATCGCGCAGATTCTGGCGCTCGCTCTCCATCATCTGCGTCACCGGCACGCCTGTCCAGTTCTCAACCACCTGAGCGATCTGCTCCGGCGTCACAATCAACTGGAAGGAGGCATTGACCTCGGAGCGAGCCTTCTCCAGCTTCTGGAGTGTCAGCAGCTCCTGCTGGCGCAGGAGGGCCGCGCGCTCATAGTCCTCAGCGTTAGCGGCAGCCTCCTTCTTGGCCTGGATATCGGCCAACTGCTGCTCCAGCTCCGTGATCATCGCTGGGCTGACGATACCCTTCTCCAGGGCCTCCAGGCGCAGGGCCGAGGCGGCCTCATCCATCACATCGATGGCCTTATCGGGCAAGAAGCGATCGTTGATATAGCGATCAGAGAGCTTGACCGCCGCCTCGATGGCCTCGTCGGGGATGGTCACGCCGTGATGGGCCTCGTAGTTGGGCCGCACGGCGCGCAGCATGGCGATAGCCTCCTCGACGGTCGGCTCATCGACCATGATCGGCTGGAAGCGGCGCTCGAGGGCCGCATCCTTCTCTATGTACTTGCGATATTCATCAAGTGTCGTCGCACCGATACAGCGGATCTCGCCGCGCGCCAGGGCCGGCTTCAGCATATCCGAGGCGCCGACCGCACCTTCCGCCGCACCCGCTCCGACAACGGTATGTAGCTCATCAATAAAGAGGATCACATCCGGCGCCTGCCGCAGCTCATCAAGGATAGCCTTCATGCGCTGCTCAAACTGGCCGCGGAACATCGCTCCGGCAATCATGCCGCCGATGTTAAGCGCCACGATACGCTTGTTGCGCAGCGGGGCCGGAACGTTACCCGCGTGGATACGCCGCGCCAGATCCTCGACAATCGCGGTCTTACCAACCCCAGGCTCACCGATCAGCACCGGGTTATTCTTCTGCCGGCGCCCCAGAACGGTAATCAGGCGGCGCAGCTCGCGCTCACGCCCAACCGCTGGATCAAGCTTCCCCTGCGCCGCTTCCGCCGTAATGTCTCGGCCGTACTGGTCCAGCGTCGGCGTCTTGCTGTTGCTGTTGGCCTGACGCTCGGCGGTCCTGGTCCCGCGCCCGTTAGTCGCCTCATGGCCGTTAAAGAAGCCAAAGGCCGACGCGGGGAAGCCCTGCCCGAAGAAGTTGCCCGCCTGGTTCATCGATGAGCGCATCAGCTCATCAACACATTGCTGGCAGAGAAAATGGCGCTCATGACGCCCTTCCACGAGCAGATCAACGGTGATGCTGGCGTTGTTCTTATGACATCGCTCGCACTTCATTCCAGGCTCCTCACATAACCGGGGGGCAGCAGCTCCGCTCTCCAGCGCTCCGCTCCCTCCCCGGGAATCTTAGCAATCTGCGCGGGTGATTGCCAGCATTATAGCACAGGTTTTTCACTGCTGTCTAGCACTCGCCATTCTTGACTGCTAACTACCCTGAATAACACGCCACCTGGCCCGTTTATTCCCAGGCTCGCCCTCCCCACCTCGTGCCCGCTCTGCTCAGCCGTGGGGCACAGCCAGGTGGCCTGGCAATCTCCCGGCCAGGCTCGTCTCGCTTCACCTTCTGGCTCCTGCCACCACCTAGAACGGAAGTTTCAGCCTCGATTATTCCCACTGCCTCCTGGCCTGTCTCCCCCCTCGCCTGCCTGGCCAAAGCCCGCCCAGGCGCGCTATCATATATAGCGATGTTCCTGTAAGCAGCTCCCTCCAGGGAATCCCAGGCTCGTAAACAGAAGGAGGAAGTATGACCACACTCCCCCCTCTCATAGACGAGGAAAAACTCCGCCGTTACCTGGCCGAGCAGCTACCGGGCGAGGATCTGCCTCTGGTCATTGAGCGTGTCCGCGGAGGACATTCTAACGAGACCTTCTACATTACACGCGGAGATCAGGAATGGGTATTGCGTCGGCCACCGCTTGGCCCCTTGCTGCCCACCGCTCACGATGTGCTGCGCGAGTACCGCGTCTTGAAGGCGCTCAATAACAGTCCCGTGCCGACGCCACGTGTCCTTTTGGCCTGCGAGGATACCAGCGTGATCGGGGCCCCTTTCTATCTCATGGAGCGCGTGCATGGCCATATTATCCGCGAGACGCTCCCTCCTTACGGGGCCGATGAGGCGGGACGCAAGGCGATCAGCCGCTCCTTGATCGATGCTCTGGTTGAGCTGCATGCCGTCGACTGGCAGGCCGTCGGTCTGGGGGACTTCGGTCGACCCACGGGCTATCTGGAGCGCCAGTTGCGACGCTGGATCGGCCAGCTAGAGCGCTCGCGTCAGCGCCCTTTGCCTGAGCTGGATATGGTGACGGAGTGGCTCAAGGCTCATCTGCCTGCCTCCGGGCCGTCGACTATCGTCCACGGCGACTATCGCCTCGACAACGTGATGTACGCCGAGCAGGAGCCGCGCGTGGTGGCGATCTTCGACTGGGAGATGGCAACGATCGGCGACCCCCTGGCCGACCTCGGCTACTTGCTTTCTTTCTGGCGCGAGCCGGGCGATCCGCCTCCGGCCCTCGATACGGAGACCTGGCGCGTCATGGAGCAGCCCGGCTTCCTGACACGCGCTGAGCTGAAAGAATACTATGCCGAGCGCAGCGGACGCTCGGTGCGCGAGATGGACTTCTATGAGGCGCTGGCAATCTGGAAGCTGGCTATCCTGCTGGAGGGCAGCTACGCTCGCTACCGGGCTGGCACAACCGATGATCCTTTCTTCGAGCAGTTGGAGCAGGGTATTCCGGCCCTGGCACGGCGGGCACTGGAGGTCTGCCAGCGTGGCACTGGTGGAGCAGGCTGACTGTCAGTCTCGGTGAGGAGGTTTCTTTGTTGCAGGATGACCCTTTTCTCCTGCGGCGTTCTCACGCCGCTGAGCTGTTCCTGGTTCGTCATGGCGATGCGCTCCCCCCTGCAGACGAGCTGATCCCGGGCGGCCTCTACGATGATCTTCCTCTCTCGCGCAAAGGCCAGGAGCAGGCCCAAGCCCTGGCCGAGCGCCTGGCTTCGCTGGAGTTCGCGGCTATTTATAGCAGCCCTCTGCGCCGCTGCCGCGAGACCGCGGCTCCTCTGGCACACCGCCTGGGTCTCACTCCCATCGTGGTCCCCGACCTGCAAGAGATCCGCCTCGGCACGGTTCGTCCGCTGCCGGTTGAGGAAGGGAATCTAGAGCTTTTGGCGCGTACACTGCAGGAGCGCCAACTGGATATTATTCGTCTAGCCGGGGCCAGCGGAAGCTGGGATGCCATCGAGGGCAGCGAGCCGTCTAAGGCCTTCCGGGCGCGCGTGGTCAGGGCGCTGGACGAGATCGCTCATGCCCATCGCGGGAGACGGGTGATCGCTTTCGCGCATGGGGGCGTGATCAATGCTTATGTGGCCGAGGTGCTGGGTCTGGAGCGCGATTTCTTCTTCCCGGCGGCCAATACCTCGATTACGGTTGTGCGCGTGGCCGGCTCACAGCGCGTGCTCTTTGCTCTAAACGATATCTGTCACCTGCAAAGGCGCTGAACCGATCCGCCGCCCAGGTCGCTGGGACCGCCACTGGTCCTCTTACCGTCAAAACGAAGAGCGGGCAGAAGGAACAAATGCCCCGAGGGATGGGACGCTCCTTCTGCCCGCCGTCATGCCTGTCATTCCTTTTCTTTCGCCAACATCGGCCGGGCTTAATGAACGTTGAGAGGGACGTGCTCGGTAGTTTCAGACTGCGAGCGGACGAACGGCCGCGATTGGAAAAAGGCTACGATGTTGCGCAGATAGCCACCGAGACGACGCCGCGTTTCCTGGCCTGGGCGAGGGGCAAAGAGGAGGGCGAGCACAATCCCGACCAGAAGGCCGAAGCGGAAGAGCCGGCGTGCCTGTCGGCGACGACGCGCCCGTCGCTCGCGCTCCTGTTGCCAGGCGGCCCGCGCTTCTGCCAGGTTGCCACGCGCGCGCTCCAGCCTGCCTCGGGCGTCGTGCATGCTTCTCTCGAGAGCCACCTGGAGAAGGCCCAGTCCTGCCGCCGCGGCCCCTAACAGCAGACTGAATTGCTCGCTTAGCAGATCCTTGAGGCGCCCACCCTCGCGTCGGGCCTGGTCGAGCGAGCGCTCCACCGGTTTGCGGCCCTCGCTCCAGGCTCGCTGGAGTGCCTGGCTCCCCTGCTGGAGCTGGTCTTCGACGTGCCCCGAGGTCTCGCGCAGTCCCCTGCGCAGGCGCTTCAGAAAACGGCGCCGACGGCGCGGCTCTAAGACGGTCTGCACATTGTCCTGGACAGTCGAGAGGCCGGTACGCGCCATTTCGGCTGTACGCGCCCGGACTTCTTTGAGCGTTTCTGTTACCGGCGCAAAGCCATTACCTTTCGCCATTGCTATTCATCACATCCTTTCGCTGTGGACAGGCCCTTCTTCTCTTTCTTTCTTTCACGCTGATCATGCCGATTGGGCTGCCGGCAGTGCAGGCAACGGATGGGTCCCCGACAGAGATCGGGCCGCCAGCACCGCCAACAAATACGCTAAGCTGGCAGGGCTGACCAGGCTGCTCGTACGCCCCGCGCTCACTGGCATGAGTGGAGAACCTGCTCCTGGCACGATCCGATAGGACGGCAAGTTTCATCTCCTTCGGGCAAAAGATGCCTCTCTCCGGCCTCTCATGGGTCCCCACCCTGCGAGCAACCTTCCGCATCCCCCCCCCAACCTCCCCGTCTCGCTCCCATGTTCTTTGAGCCACCCTCACCTTGCGCCGCCCCCAGGACCGTCAGCTCAGGAACAGAGCCGCTCTGGCCTCCCACGGCCCGCGCTGAGGCAGGCAACAGACTCGCTTCCAGGATCTGAGTGGGCCTCACATCAGCTCCTCAGCACTCTACCTCTCACCCAGACCTTACCCTCTACACTTTTGAGTATAGAGATGCTTGCCAATAGCAGCAACCTTTCGGGGGGAGGCCAGAAAGAGCGGCGCCGCTGTGTTATAATACAATGGAAATGGGTTTGTTCCTGTCTGTCATCATGCGCGATCTTCCGCGTCTATCATCCGTTGCCCATCGTGCCAGTCTTACTGGCACGGAGTGCTATCTGCTCGCTGCCGGGTAGCGGCTTTCTTCTCTGCTCAGAACAGAACAGGGCCACGCCTGCTCTGCACGTGTCAGCGTGACAAGCTGCATACACTGCTCTCCTGCCGAGATCCTCTGCACAAGGCACCAGGCCAGTCCCTGCAAGCGCTGCCTGGCGCGATTGCCACTCGGGTCAGGCTGGCCACCTGGCAGAGCGAGAGGCTCAACAAGGTGGAGCAGCGAGCCGTCAGCTTCCGGCTCATCACCAGGTGGCTCTGCCACAAGATCAGTATCTGCGAGTCAGTGAGGTATCATCTATGGATTTAATGCAGAAGCTTGAGAGTCTGGCCAATCGCTACGAAGAACTCAATACGCTTATGGCCCAGCCCGAGGTTCTGAGCAATGTCCCTCTGCTCCAACGCTACGGGCGTGAGCAGGCCGAGCTGGAAGAGGTCGTTCAGAAATATTATCGGCTGCGCACTACCCTTAAAGAGCTGGAGGAGGCCGAGGAGCTGGAGCGCGACAGCGACGATCCAGCTCTGCGCGAGCTGGCTCGCGAGGAGGTTATCCGCCTTAAGGAGCGCCGCGAACAGCTGACCGAAGAGGTCAAGCTGGCTCTGCTACCCAAGGATGCGATGGATGAGAAGAACGCCATCGTCACTATCCAGGGCGGCGCCGGTGGAGAGGAGGCCGCGCTCTTCGCCGCCGACCTCTTCCGCATGTATAGCCGCTATGCCGAGCAGCGCCGCTGGAAAATCGAGATTCTCGACTTAAACGAGACCGATCAGGGAGGGATCAAGGATATCACTTTTCTGGTGCGTGGCAAGGGAGCCTATCGCCGCTTGAAATACGAGGGCGGCACCCACCGCGTCCAGCGCGTCCCCGTGACGGAGGCCAATGGACGGATCCATACCTCAACGGCGAAGGTGATCGTCCTGCCAGAGGCCGATGAGGAGATCAATATCGAGATCAAGGAGAGCGATATCCGTATCGACGTCTTCCGTTCAACGGGCCACGGCGGCCAAAGCGTGAATACGACCGATTCAGCGGTGCGTATCACGCACCTGCCCACCGGCCTGGTGGTGACCTGCCAGGATGAGAAATCCCAGTTGAAGAATAAGGAGCGGGCGCTCTCGGTCTTGAAAGCTCGCCTCTGGGATCTGGAGGAGGCCCGCCGTCAGGAGGAGTTGGGGAAAGCGCGCCGCTCGCAGGTGCAGATGGGCGATCGCAGCGAGAAGATCCGCACCTATAATTTCCCCCAGGATCGGGTGACCGATCACCGCATCGGCCTGACTCGCTACAACCTGCAGGGCGTGCTCGACGGCGAGCTGGATGAGTTCATCGATAACCTCATCGCTGCGGACCAGGCCGATCGCTTGCAGCGCCTCTTTGCTGAAGAGCCTGCCGCCGTCCAGTGAAGCGCGGAAGCAGGGGACTGCCCACGGACGTGGGACCGTCCGTCGACCCGTCTGCCGCAGGTCTAGAGGTATAGAGCATCCTCATCCTTGCTGCTCTGCTCCGCTCTGCCTGCCTCCGCGCACCCCTCTGCTCCCTTCCTTCTCCGCCGGCCCCAGCCCAGCTGAGTCCCCTCGTCTTCCACGGACAAAGCTGGTCGCGATGTGCTATCCTTCTTCCGTGAAGAGTGGGCCGCGGGGGTGGAGAGGGTATAACTTCGCTATTTCTCTCAGTGAAAGGTAGGCTTTTTCTTCGATGAATCGACCATTGCCTGGTCAGGCCGCTGTGACCCAGGAGACGCTCTCTGAACTCCATCCTCCCTATCGACTTTTGCTCGGGCCAGGACCCTGTAATGTCGATCCGCGGGTGTTACGCGCCGCTGCTGCCCCCCAGCTTGGGCATCTCGACCCCTTTTTGCTCGATACGCTCGGAGCCGTCGCCGCCCAGCTACGCCGGGTTTTTCAGACGCAGAATGAGCTGACGCTCTGCGTCTCTGGCTCGGGATTCGCAGGGGCCGAGGCCGTGCTCTGCAATCTGCTGGAGGAGGGCGATACGCTCATTGCAGGAAGCCTGGGCTTCTTCAGCGGGAAAATCGCCGAGATTGCGCAGCGGATCGGGGCCAGGGTGATTCTGTTGGAGAGCGAGCCTGGGCAGCCGCTCGATCCGCAGCAGGTGGCTGAGGCGTTTGAGCGGCATCCCGAGGCCAGGCTTTTCGCCACCGCCATCGCGGAAACCTCCACCGGCCTGCTGCAGCCCGTGGAAGAGCTGGCGCAGATCGCCCATGCTCATGAGGCCCTCTTTGTGGTCGACGCCGTTTCCGGCCTGGGCGGCATTCCCATCCATATCGATCAGATGCAGATCGACGCCTGCTATGCCGGCAGCCAGAAGTGCCTTGGGGCGCTGCCCGGTCTGGCCCCGGTGACGCTCAACGCCCGTGCCGTTGAAGTGATCCGTCGACGCCATCGACCGGTCCAGAGCTACTATCTCGACCTGCTGGCCCTCCAGCGCTACTGGAACGGCGACCACGCCTATCATCATACGGCCTGCAGCAATCTGCTGCTCGCTATGCATGAGGCCCTACGCATCGTACTAGAAGAGGGGCTTAAGGCCCGCTGGCAACGCCACCGCTTGCATGGGGAGGCGCTGCGCGCCGGGCTGCAGGCGCTAGGTCTCTCCCCGCTGCCGCGTCCAGGTTACGAGCTGCCGGTGTTGACAGCCGTTCGTCTGCCCGCTCCAGTTCCAGAAGAGCAGCTTCGGCGCCAGCTCCTGACGGCCTACAGCATCGAGGTCGGTGGGGGCCTCGGTCCCCTGAAAGGGCAGCTCCTGCGCATCGGGCTAATGGGCTACAATGCCTCACGTAAGAACGTTGAGACGGTGCTGGCGGCCCTTGAGCAGCTGCTGCCCTCATTTGGTTGGCCAGTTCAGGCCGGGACGGCACTGGCGGCTGCTGCGGAAATCTATCGGGGCGCTGACCAGGTCTCCCAACAGGCTTGAGCTGGCAAAGCGGGTGGCAGACTGGCAACGCGCGAGGAGCCAGACAGAGCTGCCGCGCACTGTCCGTCCGCGCTACCAGGCAGACAGGCAGGTCAGTGCGACAGGAGCAAGGCAAGGCGTGCTGGCCCCTGACGGCCTCCAATCTTCTCTGTCCCAGGCTGCCAGGAAGGACTGCCCGCCGCCCAGCAGCCTAGAGGCATTCAACAGGAACGGCCTCGTCCCCCAAGGCAGGGTCGAGTGCCGTTCCCGGCCCCTGCCCGCGGCGGGTCAGCAGGTCGGCCCCAATCGGTTCATGGACTGGAGCAGATAGGAAAAGAGGTGGCTATGCGTCTCGAGCAACCCCAGGCAATTCGCACTATCTTTTTTGATGCAGGTCAGACCCTCCTGCAGCCCTACCCTTCCGTTGTCGAGATCTGTCAGCAGGTCTGCCAGCGGGCGGGCCTGGGCGTCGATCTTTCCCGCCTCAAGCAGGGGCTGATCGAGGCAGAGGATTACTTCTACCGCCAGGTGCGCTTGAACCGCCATACTTGGGCCAGCGAGCAGGCCATCAATGAGCTGTGGCTCGGCTACTACGTCAGCCTGCTTCGTCAGGCCGTCGATGAGCGAAGCGAGCAGCGACTTTACGAGCTGGCCCGGGCCATTATAGAGGAGTTTGAGGCTCACACGAGCTGGGAGGTCTTTCCCGACGTTGTGCCTACGCTGGAGGTCCTGCGTGAGCATCAATATACCCTGGGCGTCATCTCAGACTGGGGCATCAGCCTCGGCCCTATCCTGCGCCGCCATCGTCTGACGCGCTTCTTCGACTGCGTGATCGTCTCCGCCATCGCGCGGCACGCCAAGCCATCGACACTTCTCTATGAAACGGCCCTCCAGCGCGCCAACGCCGTTGCTGACTACACGCTGCACGTTGGCGACTCGTATATCCATGACGTGCTCGGCGCTCGTTCAGCGGGTATCACGCCCGTACTCCTTGACCGCGCACAGCGCCTGCGCAGCAGCGACGTCGACTGCCTCCTTATTCATTCCCTGACAGAGCTGCTGACGCTGCTTGAGCTGCCCGGGTACGACGAGGTCCCGAGCTAGACAGAGGCCAGGCCGACCTCACACACAGCGAGATCGGATGACCCGGACCCGGAGCAGCCGCAGCCCGGAGATGGGCAAGCCTTTCATGCCGGGCCAGAGGCGACTCCGTGCTCCACAAGAGGAAGGAAGCGCTCCGAAGACCAGACCAGAGATAGACGAGGGCCTTCTCAGCACCCGCTGTCCCGCCCTACTGGCGCGCTACCGCTGCCGGATTGAAGCGATAGAGCCGGGCGGGCCGGTGGGTGCCTTCCATCTTCTTGGCCCCCGTATCTTCAAGAATACCGGTGGAGAGAATCTTCTTGCGAAAATTGCGCTTGTCCAACTTGCGGTGCAAAATGATCTCGTAGACGCGCTGCAGCTCGCGGAGCGTGAATTGCTCAGGCAAGAGGTTGAAGGCGATCGTCGTATACTCCAGCTTGCCCCGAATGCGCTGCAGCGTATAGGCCAGGATCTTGGCGTGATCAAAGGCCAGCTCCGGCAGGTTGTACATGGAAAACCAGCCGACATCGCTGGCATCGTCTGCCGCCCGTACCTGCAGCCGCTCCGAATCGAGAAGCGCATAGTAGACTACCGTGATTACCCGCATGCGCGGATCACGTCCAGGGTCACCGAAGGTATAAAGCTGCTCCAGATAGACGTCCTGGACGCCCGTCTCCTCATGCAGCTCACGCTTGGCCGCATCCTCTAGCGACTCGTCGATATGCACGAAGCCCCCAGGAATAGCCCACATGCCCTCATACGGCCAGGAGCGCCGCTTGACCAGCAGCACCTGCAGGTCGGACTGGCGAATACTCATCATCACCACGTCAACGGTGACCGAGGGCCGCTCATATTTTGAGGGATCATAATGATGGGCCTGGGCCTCCGCGCTCGGTATCTGGCTTTGCCCACTGCTCATCTGCTCGTTCTGCTCACCCATAGTTGTTGATCAGAGTCTGTAAGAAGGAAACCGGGAGACAGCTCTGTGGCCAATTGGAGGCAACACTTCGGCTGGATGAGCGGCGCATAAGAGATGCGTCGGTCGGTCGATCGATCGATCGTCAGTTGATCAGTCGCTGGGTAGAGAGTTCGCCGCGAGAAGCGCGCACCCGTCCCCGGCGCCTGCCCGCTCGCTCATCCATTGCGTATCGTGCCACGCTCCTCACAATGCGTGTCTCGTCTAGGCTAAAATAGCCGACTCTGGGACTCCTGTCAAGTGGGAGCGCTTAAGGCGACAGGAGCGGCACGCCCCACCGGGCGGATAGCGAGGTCCCGCCCGCTTCGGCAAGCCTGGCCTGGCCAGTTGGCTTCAGCAGTGCTGGCATTGTGCGCCAGGGACGGCTGTGATATACTGGCACAGGCAGCACAAACATCTGTTCAGTTGTGGGGGAGAGCCATTCATGGCAGGCACAGACTTGCACCAGATCGATTCCTACGCCATCGCAGAGAAAATCAAGGAGAAGGCCAGTGGCACCCTTTACCGCTGTCAGCCAACGAAACGCTCCCGCTCCGAGATTTTCATTCAGGTCAGCGCTCTCCCCCTGCTTACGGAAGCCGACCAACAGCTTTTTCAGGAGCGCGCGCGCCACCTCAAGAGGCTCTCTGGTAACCGCGCCATTGTCTCGGTGAGAGACTATGGCCTCCTTGGCCAGGCCGCCGGCGATCGGCTCTACGGCTATCTTGTGTTGCGCGATCTTCCAGGGGAGAGCCTGGAAGCCTATTTCCAGAACCAGCACCCTCTGACGCCCGATGGGGCGCTGCCCGTGTTGCTGGCCATCGGCGACGCCCTGCATGTGGCTCATCAGCGCAAGGTTCTGCATGGCAATCTGCATCCGGGCTGCATTCTCGGCACTCCCGCCAATGCCGTACTGACCGATTTTGCCCTGGCCTGCCGCGACGGGAGCCTGACATACGACGACGAGCCTGCAGCCTTGCCTTATAAAGCTCCCGAGCATCTGCGCGGTTCGCCCCAACCGGCTAGCGATCAGTATGCCCTGGCGGCTCTGCTCTACCACTGGCTCTGCGGTCGTCCCCCCTACGAGGGAAAGACAGCCCAAGAGCTGCTGGCACAGCAGGAGCGCCGGCTTCTCATTGGGCCGCGACGTCTGAACGCGGCTATCTCCCCAGAGCTAGAGGCGGTGCTCTTGCAAGCTCTGGCCCTTGACCCCGATGAGCGCTTCCCGCACGTGCGCGCCTTTACCGATGCCTGTCTGGCAGCCATCAAGGGCCTGCCCAAGACCCTCTATCGCTCGCGGGAGGGAGAGAGCGCGCTCGGGCAGGCCGCTCAACTCCCCGCTGCAGTCTCCCAGGCTCCAGCCGGCGAGCCTGTCAGCCCTGTCGCCTCACGCCTTGCCACCGTGGTAGCGCCGGCCGGCACTCTACCAGCGCGTCCGTCGCCGGCGGCCTCAGGCCAGGACCGGGAGCCGGTCAATGCCAGCATACGTTCTTCCAACAAGGCGGAGGAGCGGCCGGAGGAGCCAGCGGCGGAAGGTCTGCTGGCCACCGTCCGCGCTGACCTGCGCCAGGGTGGTATCCTCTCGCGAAGCCTGCCGGGTTACGAAGAGCGACCCGCCCAGATCGCCATGGCCGAGATCGTGGCCCGCGCCCTGGAGCAAGGGCACCACGCCATCCTGGAAGCGGCCACCGGCACAGGGAAATCGCTGGCCTACCTTGTGCCCATCGTGCGCTCTGGCCGGGTGGCCATCATCAGTACGGCCAACAAAGCCCTGCAGGAGCAGCTCTTTTACAAGGACATTCCCTTTGTCCAGCAGTACATCAAGCCCTTCGAGGCCGCCCTGGTCAAGGGCATGGGCAACTACATCTGCCTCGACCGCCTCGAGAACGAGCGCCTGGGCATGCAGCTCTTTACCAAAAACCGCGAGTTCCGCCGTCTCTATGAGCTGACCCAGGACCCCGATGCCGATTTCAACGGCGATATCGAGAGCCTCGATTTCCCTCTCCCCGCCGACCTTCGCAGTCGCATCGTGGCCGAGCGCGATCAGTGTGCCTGGAGCAAGTGCCCGTTCTTCTTCGACTGCTATGTCCGGCAGATGCGCCTGCGCGCCGAACGGGCCCAGATCATTGTGGTTAATCACACGCTGCTGCTGCTCGACGCCGCCCTGGAGGGGCACCTGCTCCCCGAGCGCGATCTCATCGTCCTCGACGAGGCCCATCACCTCGAAGAGGAAGCCACGCGCGCTTTCACGATTACGATCAGTCCCAACCAGATTCGGACCCTGCTCGCCCAGCGTATGCTCAAGGAGCATAGCCGCCTGAGCATCCAGGACGAGGCCGAGCGTGCCTGGCTCACGACCTGGCGCCGCCTGGAGCAGCTGGCGCGTTACTGCGGCCCCGGCTCACGCCTGAACTTACAGGAGCCGCTGGAAGAGGGCCTTCAACTGGCCACCGTCATCGCCCAGCTCGCCGACTCCCTGCGCCAGGAGCGCCCCCGCGATCTGCCAGAGAAGGAAAGTACGCTCTACGATCGGCTCCTCAAACGCACACAGAATCTGGCCGAGCAGATTCGCACCGTGTTCGCCGTCAATCAGCCCGAGCGCTACGTTTACTACCTGGAGCGCGTGGCTCAGCTCGGCCAGCGCGGCAGCCATATCGAGGTCTCGGCAGCACCACTGGATGTGACTTCCTGGCTGCGCGAGAAGCTCCTCAAGACACCGGTCCTTATCTTCACTTCGGCCACGTTGGCCACCACGGGACCACACCCGCTCCGACCCGAGGAGAAAGGTCCTCACTTCGCCTATTTTCGACAGCGCATCGGCCTCAGCTACGAGGAGATGCCCGAGGTCGAGGAGCGGATTCTTCCCTTGACCTTCGACTACCAGCGCAACGCCTTGCTTTATCTGCCGCGCCATCTGCCCGAACCGGCCTACGGCAGCGGCGAGGCCGTGCGACGCTACACCGAGGCGATCGCCGGCGAAATGCTGCACCTGGTCAACGCTTCTCAGGGCCGCGCCTTCTTACTCTTCTCCAGTCAGCGCATGTTGGACGCCGTCTACGAGCTGCTGCAGGCAAGTTCCCTGCCCTACCGCCTGCTGCGCCAGGGCGACTGGCCCCGCAGCGAGCTGCTGCGCCAGTTCAAAGCAGAGCCGGCGGTCCTCTTCGGCCTCAAGAGCTTCTGGGAGGGGGTCGATATTCCCGGCGAAGCGCTCTCTCTGGTAGTCATCGATAAGCTACCGTTCGATCCCCCCGATGACCCGGTCCACGCCGCCCGCGTTGCCCTGATGAAAGAGGCCGGCGAGAATTGGTTTGGCTCCTATGTGCTTCCCCAGGCCGTGCTGCGCCTCAAGCAGGGCTTGGGCCGCTTGCTGCGCACACGCGACGATCGCGGGGTGATGGCGATTCTCGATAGTCGCATCTATACTAAGAGCTATGGCCGACTCATTCTGAGCGCCCTGCCTCCAGCCCGCCGCACCGATCGGCTGGAAGAGGTCTACCGCTTTTTCCAGGACGCCTAGCAGCCTCGCCCAGAGCAGACAATTGGCGGGTGTTCCGGTACTAAGCATTATTGCGCACTCAGCAATACCGATGGGGAAACAGGATCTTTTTCTAAGACAATTGACGCTCCGGGTAAAGCTGCTATACTAGGAAGTGCATTCCGACGCGAGTGAGAGAAGTTCTTGTATCCAGCGGTACAGGGAGAACTGCATGAGCAAAGTCAAGATGCGCTGCATCAACTGCGGCAAGCGATTCCAGTCGGTTAATGCTAAAGAAGCCCTTTGCCCTGAGTGTAATCAGAAATCGCGAAAAGAGAAGCAGGTCACCAAAACAGGCCCACAGCGACCGGTGAGCGCGCCCCGTCCGGTGCCGCCACCCCCACGGCCCCACAGTTCTCCGGGAGGGACCAGCCATTGGCTTGATCACTTGCAGGATATCAAGGTCAGTGAGCCGGAGCAGTCTCCGTCGCCCGCACGAGCCAGACCACTGCAGGGGCCAGCCTCGCGTCTCCCTGCCAACACGAACCACCCAGGGCGAGAAGGAGTCCGGCCCGCCGGGCGTCCCCCGCGAGCGGAGCGGGAGCGCGAGCGAGAACGCGAGCGGCCAGGACCACGCGGCCCCGCCCAGTATTGGGAGGCGGAGCGCCGGGGACCCCTCTTCCGGGGCGGCTTCTCCTCGCTGGGTCAGCGTCCGCGCCCTCCCGCGGAGAGCGGCCCCGCACGGACACCCCGTCCGGCTGGTCCTTTCTCTAGAGCCAGCGGCGCCAGCTCCGGTCTCACCCCCAGTGGAAAAGGAGGGGCCCGCCCAGGGACGGGCCAGGCCGCTTACCCGTATCACCACCATCGACAGGCAAAGGAGCCCACTAAAGCAGCGAAGCCTCTCCCACAGCCGGCCAAGCCCAAGCGCGAAAAAACTCCCCCGCCGGCTCCCTTCGTGCCCACGCCAGAGCAGGTGGCTCTGGTCGAAGCGCGCTACAAGGAGCTGGCCCAGCCTGTTGAGTTCGATGGCATCCGCACACGGATCGCCCACGAGTTGAATATCCCGAAATCGGCGGTGAAGCGGATCATTAAGGCCCTGCGCGAGCGCGAGGGGCTTCCAAGCTGGTGGGAGGTTCAGCCTTACCGAGGGAACAGTGAAGAACTGGCGAAGATCCGCGCTTTGTATGAGCCGTTTCTCCCTGTGCCTCCGATCGGTATCCATCGGACCATCGCGCAACAGCTTTCGCTTAAGCCCGCTGTGGTCTATCAGGCGATCCGCCTCATCCGCCAGGAGCTGAAGCTGCCGCAGTACAATGATCCTAGCCTGCACGCTCAGGAATTGACAACGGGCGCTCAGGACGGGGACAATAAACAGGCGGTGCCAGCCTTGCCGGCAGGTACGCTGGCAACCTCGCCCGCTCCAGAGGCCCTCTCTCTCCCTCGGGAGAGCGCTAGCTCCGGCAGCAGCGAGCCTGGTAGGCTCCACGTGGCTGAGAGCCAGCCAGCCTCGGAGGAGTAATCGGCCAGAGCTGGGCTGGCCTTCGAGCTTGCTCCGCCGCTTGCCCGGTCGGGCCAAGCCTGGCAGCCCCGGCCCGCTCCTGGCTTGAGGGAAGGCAACTATGCAAGATTGTCTGTTCTGCAAGATCGCTAACGGCGAGATCCCGAGCACGATCCTTTACCAGGATGCCGAGGTCGTCGCTTTTGCGGACATCAATCCACAGGCACCCCACCACGTGCTGCTGATTCCGCGGCGCCACCTGGCTTCAATGAAGGAGGTGACGGAGCAGGATGGGGCCTTGCTCGCCCACATCTTCGTCGTCGCCAATAAGCTCGCTCAGGATCTCGGTCTCTCTGAGCGCGGGTTCCGCTTCGTCACCAACGTCGGACCCGACGCCGGACAATCGGTCTTTCATCTGCACTTCCATCTCTTGGGCGGACGTCGGTTCGGCTGGCCGCCCGGCTAGTCGCCGCAGGCCGAACCGCTTTTCCCTGGGGCGAGAATCGCCAGCGCTCCTCGAGCGCCTGGCTCGCCTTGACACGGCGCCTCTCTCGCCCCTCTTCTTTCGTGTTCCATACAGGCACGATTTCGACATGGTTCGACTGGACCAATCCGAGTCGTTACTGTTCCGCGCGCTGGTGGGGACGGTTGGGTCGCTTCGGGTTGGGTCTCTATGGCCCCGCGGTAGCATCGTCGGCCTTTGGTAAGTTCGCCTCGCTCCTTAGCCTCTTCTGGCCTGCTGGCCTGCTCTTCCTCCGTTCCTCCTCCGCTCATGGACAGGCGGACAGGTAGACAGGTAGAGAGGCAGACAGGAGTCCGGCAAGCAAGTCGAACCGCCGCCTCTGGCGAGCCGAGGTCACTACCAGGCCGAGCAGCGCTGAGTCAATCCTTCAGGAAGATCTCTACAAAGGCCAGGGAAGTCTTTATGCGCATTGCCATCGACTATACCACGGCGATCAGACAGGGCGCCGGCATCGGCACCTATATCCGCTGCCTGGTCGACGCCCTGCTGGCTCAAGATCAGGTGAATCATTATGTCCTGTTGAGCAGCCAGCCCCCTCAAGAGGGCCGCACTTTCCCTCACGCTGAGCACGTGACGATTCGGCGCGTTCCAATTCCTGAGCGCTACCTCAATATTCTCTGGTACCGCTGGCAGCTCCCTCTCTACGCGAACTGGTTCACCGGCCCTGTCGATCTCTACCATGGCCCCGACTTTGTCCTGCCACCGTTTAGCCGTTTCCGCCGTCCGCGCACCGTGGTGACCATCCACGACCTGGCGTTTCTGGAATACCCTCAATACGCTGTCCCCTCACTGGCCGCCTACCTGCGCGAGGTGGTTCCACGGGCTGCCCGCAGCGCCGATGTGGTGGCGACGGTCTCTCAGGCTTCGGCTCGAACTCTGAGCCAGTATCTGGGTACCCCCCCGGAGAAGATGGTCATCATCTCTCCGGGAGTAGGCCGGGCCTTCCGGCGCGTCACCGACCCGGTCCTTCTGGAGGCCACCCGCTATAAGTACGGCCTGAAGCATCCCTTTGTGCTGACCGTGGGGACCAGGGAGCCACGGAAGAACCATCTGGGCCTGATCCGCGCCTTCCACCAGGCTCAGAGCCGCAAGCCGCGTCCGAAAATGCTGGCCATCGTCGGCGGCCCTGGCTGGCTCTACGAGGAAACCGAGCAGGAGGTGGCCCGCCTGGGCCTGAGCGAGAAGGTGCGCTTCCTGGGCCACGTGAGTACTCTTGATCTGGTCATGCTCTATAGTATGGCCGATGTCTTCGCCTATCCTTCCTTCTATGAGGGCTTCGGGATGCCCGCCCTGGAGGCGCTGGCCTGCGGCGCCCCCGTGGTCACCTCGAATACTTCCTCCTTGCCCGAGGTGGTCGGCGAGGCCGCCCTCAAGGTCGATCCCTACGATGTCGAGGCTCTGGCTTCCGCCATCACCCGCTTGCTCGCCGATCAGCAGCTCTGCGAGGAGCTACGCCAGAAGGGCTACGAGCAGGTGAAACGCTATACCTGGGAAGCCTCGGCCCGTAAAATGCTCCTTGTCTATCAGAAGCTCCACGAGGGCCTCTCGGATTTTACTACGCTGGAGGCTTCCTATGCGGATCGGCATTAATGCGCTCTTCTTTCGCTATCCCGCCAGCGGGAGCGGCCAGTACCTCCTGCACCTGCTCCAGGCCCTGGCTACGCTCGATCAGCAGCATGAGTATCTCCTGCTGGGACCAGGCTCTGAGCCTTTGCCGCTGACGCTTGCACCTCGGATGCGCTATGTCAGAGCCGCCGTTCCCGCCTGGCTGGCTCGGAGCGAGAATGTCGAAAAGCTTGTGTGGGAGCAGATGACGTCCGTGCGCGCGGCCCGGCGCCACGGCGTCGATCTGCTCCATGTTCCCTATTTTGCCCCACCGCTGCGAACTTCCCTGCCCGTCGTCGTTACTGTCCATGACGTGATTCCATGGCATATCCCCATTTATCGAGCCGGAGCCAAGATCGAGGCGTATATGCGCCTCATCGAATACGCGGTACGGCGCGCAACTCTGATCATCACCGTCTCCGAGCACGCAAAGCGCGATATCGTCGAGACGCTGAAGCTGCCACCCGAGCGCATTCGCGTGATCTATGAGGCTGCTGGCGAGGAGTTTCGTCCAGTGCACGACCCCGAGCGCCTGGCCAGGGCGCGCGCGCGCTACGGCCTGGCCGAGCACCAACGCTACGTGTTCTACCTGGGCGGACTAGATGTCCGTAAGAACGTTCCACAGTTGGTGCGGGCCTTTGCGCGTGTCTATCAGCGCCTGGGCGAGCCAGACCTGCGCCTGCTGATTTCGGGCGATCCTGACCGGCAGCGTGGCCCACGCTTCTCCGATCCGCGCCCGGTGGCCGCCGAACTGGGCATCGCCGATAAGGTCATCGTGCGCTTTGTGCACGATGAAGATAAGGCCGCACTCTATAGCAGCGCCGGTCTCTTCGTTTTCCCTTCCCTCTACGAGGGCTTCGGCCTCGATCCCCTGGAGGCGATGGCCTGCGGCGCCCCCGTGGTCTGCTCTAATCGGACTTCTCTGCCGGAGGTCGTGGGCGACGCCGCTCTATGCGTTGATCCTACCGATCTGGACGCCCTCACGGATGCAATGTATGCTGTTCTCAGTGATATGAGACTGGAGGCAGACCTGCGGGCCCGTTCTCTGCGCCGCGCTACCCAGTTTAGCTGGCAGCGGACCGCGAGCGAGACGCTGGCTGCCTACGAAGCTGCTTTATCCCTGGAGAGAGCTTAGTGCGATGCGCGTTCTGACCATCTCTAAAGCCTATGTCGCCGGCACTTCTCATCGCAAGCTGGAGGAGCTGGCAAAGTGTCCTGGCGTCGAGCTGATCGCCGTCACTCCTCCCTATTGGCTGGCCGATGACGGCAGCAAGCAGGAGCTGGAACGGGTCTACCTGGAGGGCTACGAGCTGATCGTGACGCCAATGGCCCTCAACGGCCATTTTCATATCCACTACTACCCCCAGCTCAATAGCATTCTGCGCCGGGTGCGCCCCGATATCGTTCACGTCGATGAGGAGCCGTATAATTTCGCCACCTATCAGGCGATCCGCCTGGCTCGGCGCTATGGGGCCTTGCCGATCTTTTCGACGTTCCAGAACCTTTACCGCCGCTATCCGCCTCCGTTCCGCCAATTTGAACTGTACTGCTATCGCTACGCCCGCCACGCGCAAGCTTGCAACAAGGCCGCGGGCGAGGTGCTGCGCCGGAAGGGCTATCAGGGCAAGATCCATTTGATTGCACAGTTCGGCGCCGAGCCTGGTCTGCACTATCCCGATCCCCAACGCCGACCTTATCAGCCGGGTGAGCCGTTTATCCTGGGCTACGTGGGCCGCCTGAAGGAGGAAAAAGGGGTTCCGTTGATTATCGAGGCCCTGGCCATGCTGCCGGAGTGCTGTCGGGTGGTCTTTATTGGCTATGGGCCTTTGCGCGATGAGCTGGAGCGCCAGGCCCAGCGTCTGGGCGTGGCCGAGCGCGTGACCTTCCTGGGCAGCCTGCCAAGCTACAAGGTGCCCGATGAGATGCGCAAGATGCATGTGCTGCTGCAGCCTTCGCTGACACGCCCCAACTGGATGGAGCAGTTCGGGCGCTCGATGGCTGAGGCCATGTGCTGCGAGGTGCCTGTAGTCGGTTCTAGCTCGGGCGAGATCCCTGTGACGGTCGGCGACGGCGGCCTGATCTTCCCGGAGGGGGACGCGCGCGCGATGGCTGAATGTGTGCGACGCCTGCTTGAGGATCAGGACCTCTATCAGCGTTTGGCGCGCCAGGCCCGCCAGCATATCTTGCGGAATTATACTCAGGAGGCCATCGCCCGCAAGACCTACGAGGTCTTTCTGGAGATGCTGGCAGAACGCGAGGCCGCTCCTTCGCGACCCCCCTCTGCCTCTTGAGCATAGCAATCGCGATGCGACGCTCCGCTCTTCGCTGGATAGGTGGTCTGCGCCGGTGGCCCGCCCCCTGGCTGCTCTTCCTGCTCGGCGCCTTCCTCTTCGTCGAGAGCGCCTGGCAGGTCTTCTTTGCCCCAACCGACCTGCTACGCTACCAGTGCTACGCCCTGGTTTTCTGGTTCGGCAGCCCCGCCCTGCGCTGGCTTCCGGCGCAGCAATGCGCCTTTCTCTCGCTCCAGGGAGCGCAGGCTCCCTTTCAGGTCCTGCCGCTCGAGTATCCACCGCTCGCGCTCGTACCTTTTTCCTTGCCTCTGCTGGTTCCGCCTCCCTACTACACTCTAACCTTCGCGCTGCTGATGCTCGTCGCTGCCGGCCTCATGCTCTGGCTCCTGTATCGCTTTGTTTCGCCCCAGGCCGCGCTGAGCGGCGCGCTGCTGCTCATCGTGGGAGGCGGTCCGATCCTTCAGGTGCGCTACGACCTGCTGCCCTCGCTTTGCGTGCTGGTCTGTCTTGTAGCGGCGCAACGCCAGCGATGGGCGCTGGCCTACCTGGCGCTGGCCAGCGGGACGCTCCTCAAGCTCTATCCCCTCCTGGGTCTGCCAGCGCTCTTCCTGGCCGAGCAACAGCATCTTAGAGCTGGCGAGCCATCGGCTCATAAGATCACTGGCTGGCGCTGGCGTCACCTGTTGCTTTTCGTGGCCGCCGTAGTCATGGTCAGCGCTCTCTTTGCTCTGCTCAACCCCGAAGGCGCCCTTCTGGGACCGTTACGGTACTTTGGCCAGCGTCCTCCCCAGATCGAATCGCTGGCCGCGAGCCTGCTCTGGCTCAGTGGTCTGATCGGCATCAGCCTGCCGCCCCAGCTGCTCTTCAGCTACGGCTCGCTCAATCTCATCAGTCCGCTAGCACCCGCCGTGAGCCTCTTCTTGACAGTCCTACTTTGCCTTGGCCTCCTGCTGACTCTCTGGCTACAATACAAAGGCACCTTCGATCTCTGGGAAAGTATGCTCTCGCTCCTGTTGCTCCTCATTGTGACCGGCAAGGTCTTCAGTCCGCAGTATCTTCTGTGGGTCATTCCCCTGGTGGCCAGCTCCGGCCTGAGCCGGAGCTCCGCGAGCCAGGCCCGCCTCTGGCTGCTCACCTGGCTCGCCATCGGTCTGCTGACAAGCATTATCTACGTCTTCTACTACTCCCACCTGGCCGATCCAGCCAGCGCTCCCCAGATCGCTCCAAGGCTGCCCGGCTTCTTTGCCATCATCCTGCTACGCAATGGCCTTGTACTTGCGGTCACCCTTGGCCGGTTTGGCCTCGCTCTTCGCCGCGCGTTATGATATAGTGAGGCGGGCTAAGCGGCAGTCGCACTGGTCAGGACAGACAAATAAGTCAGGAGGAGGAGGAACAGCTATCCCTATGGAAGATGGATTCCTCGGCTACCTGGTCAAAGAGCGTTACAAGCTGATCGATGAGATTGCCGAGGGGGCTTTCGGCGCTGTCTACATTGCGCGCGACCTGGAAACCAATTACCTCTATGCCGTTAAATTGCTGCACGAGAAGTTTTTCCGCAACTCGGAAATCCTGCAGCGCTTCCAGCGCGAAGCCTCGCTCCCGCTGAGCCTTGATGATCCGCACATCGTGCACGTCATCGACTACGGCTGGGATGGGCACGTCCATTTCATCGTCATGGACTACATCGACGGCCATAATCTGCGCACCATCATGCAGCGCAGCGGCCCGCTCCCGCTGGAGACGGCCCTGACTTACGCCGAGCAGGTGGCGCGCGGACTGGAGGCGGCCAACTGCCGTGGTATCGTCCACCGCGATCTCAAGCCGCAGAATATTCTAGTCAATAACCGGGGGGAAGTGAAAATCACCGATTTTGGCCTGGCACGCGCCAAAGATACCCCGACCATTACCGACACCGACGAGTTCATGGGCACAGCCTACTACATTTCTCCCGAGCAGATCGATAGCGGCCACTCGGCGGATATCCGCTCTGACCTTTACTCGCTGGCGGCCATCCTCTTCGAGATGCTGGCTGGGCAGCCGCCCTATCGGGGGACCAACGTCATGGAACTCATTGTCAAGCATCAGAGGGAGCCTATCCCTGCCTTGAGGCCGCTGCGCCCAGACCTGCCCCCCCTTGTCGATCAATTTTTTGCTAAAGCGCTGGCCAAGCAACCAGAGCAACGCTACCAGACGCCGCAAGAATTCATCGGGGCCTTAGAGAGCTTGCGCCAGGCCGCTACCAGCTACTCTCAGCAGTCCAGCTACTCTCAGCAGTCCAGCTCACCCGTCATGGCCACTCCCCTCTCGGTCCCTGCTGCCCCACCTCCTCAGAGAGAGGCTCGCCCAGGTCCAGCCAATCAGCCAGCCTCCTCCGAGCTGAGCACCATCATCGAGACCTCCCCTCCTACGGAGAAGGCTCCAGCGAGACTTGTCGACCTGAGTACAGGCAGAATCTTCCCACTGGCCGGCCAGGAGATGATCATCGGGCGACGCGACCCCGTCCGCAACCTTTATCCTGATATCAGCCTGGCAGACAAAATGGTGGGGCGACGTCACGCCCGCATCCGCAACCGTCAGGGGACCTTCACCGTTGAGGATCTCCATTCGCGGAACCGCACCCGTCTCAATGGCCGCTTCCTGCCGCCCGGCGAAGAGCGCCCTCTAAAACACGGCGACCTCTTACGCTTCGGCACTGTTGAAATGCGCTTCGAACTGACCGATGGCCAACCATCCCCGCAGGAAGGGCACAACTAGTCTGTCAGCGCGCCATAACTATGGCGCTTGCTGCTCTCCTGGCGAGCACCGAGCGGCAAGCGACATGACAGCGTCTCCCCTGGCTTTTTCATTTCAGCCCTGGTCGGACAGATAGTCGGGCAGGGCCGCTATCGAAGGCAATACCGCCTCGGGACGCTCTTCCGACAGGCTCTGCCTCAGCAAGGGGGAATCCGGCCCATGCTTGCCAGTGCAGACCAGCAGCGCCCGCAGGCCAGCGCGCCTGGCTCCTTGAATGTCATTGACCAGGTCATCGCCGACCATAAGCGTCTCCTCCGGCGCCGTTGCCAGCAAGCGCACAGCCTCCTCAAAGAAGGCCCGCTCCGGCTTGCCAATAACCACAGCCTGCTTGCCAGTGGCCAATTCCAGGGCGAAGACAAAAGGCCCACTATCGAGGCGCAGCCCATCGCTGACACGCCAGTAGAGGTTCTTGTGCATGGCGATCAGGTCGGCCCCAGCCATAAGTAGGCGAAAGGCGCGGTTCATCGTCTCATAGGAGAGCAATTCTTCGGCCCCGCCGATCACTACCACATCGACCTGAGGCGTATCCGCACCGTTCGGGTCGACCAGTTCAAGGCCAGAGAAATCGGCAGCCGTATCGCCCTTTGTGAGAAGCCAGCAGCGCTTCCCTGGGTAGAGGCGGCGCAGATAGGCCGCGGTAGCCACAGGGGCCGTAATCAAGCGCTCAGGGGAGACGGGCAGGCCGATGGACTGAAGGCGCTGGGCTAGAGTCGTCCGGGCCATCGTCGTAGTATTGGTAACAAAGGCATAGCGGTAGCCATGCTGCTCTAGCCAGCGCAGTGTCTCAGCGGCACCCTCGACGGGCCGCATACTCACATGCAAGACTCCATCGATGTCCAGCAATACCCCGCGAATCATGCCCATAGGCACCTCCTTCTCAGCAAGGGCAGAAGCCCGAGGGAGCCTCCGCGGAGAGCGAGCAGGCGATGGTACCACAGCGAGCCTGCCTCCGGTCTGGCAGAAAAGGGCAGCGATCTGCGAGGCTCCCGGGTTCAAGGTTTTAACGAGGCTGAAGAGAAACCATTATCACTATATGCTTTTCCGGTCGGCAAAGCAAGAAGGTTTCGAGCGTTTACACGAAGAGTAGTCTATTTGCCCCTCTTGCCCGGCCTGTCAGCACTCGTCCTCCGGAGATGAGAGTGATGAAAAAAGCCACGTACCAATGACACGAGACAGGGAATGATGCTATAATAGCCGCGAGGAATAGCCTTTAAGTAGGAGATTGCGCCATGGACGGTGACATGATCGGGCGTGTCATCAAGGGTCGCTACAAACTGATTGACGAAAGAGGGCGGGGCAACTTCGCCACC
>NZ_JBHOQV010000098.1:0-32249 GCF_042408735.1 Thermogemmatispora sp. | reverse complement strand
CCTTGAAGGCGCAGATGGCCGCCGATGTGGAGCAGGTTCGGCAGATTCTATAAAGGGAGCGTGAGCCAGGGTGAAAACGCGCCAGAATCCACTCTCACGGTTTGAAGCCTTTATGCAGCGGCTGATCGAGGGGCCGTTTGCCTTTCTCTTTCCTTCGAGACTGGAGCCGGTGGAGGTGGCCCGGAAGCTGGAGCGGGCAATGGAGGATAATGTCTTTCAGGGGGTGGATCGTCTGCTGGCACCGAACGTCTACGATATCTATTTGAGTATCAAGGACCACCAGCGTTTCGCTCCCAGTCAGGCCATTCTGGTGCGAGAGTGGCAGGAGGATCTGGTGAATCTGGCTCGCCAACGGCACTATACCCTGCGCTCCAATCCGGTGCTGCGCCTGCATGCCGATAGTAGCCTGCGCCCCGGCCTGGTGCGCATCGAGGCCGAACTGGTCGACCGGCAGCATCGCACCGGCGATCCCAGCGTGGACGGAGAGGTCATGGAGACGCAGGCCCTCAGCGCTGAGCAGCTCGCCCAGCTCCGGGCCCAGCTGCAATCTGGCCAGTTGCTGCCCGGCATCGATGTCCCCGCCGGTTCCTCTATGAGCGGCCTGGCTTCAGCGCGCGTCGCTCCCGCTCTGCCGCAAGCCTGGCTGACCATTCGCGTCCCCCAGGGCCAGCAGATCTATCGCATCGAGAAGCCCGTCATCAATATCGGCAGGCAGCTCAATAACGATATTATTGTGGAGGACAAGCGCGTCTCGCGCTACCATGCTCAAATCAAATATCAGCCCAATGGGCAGTTTATGCTCTTCGATCTTGGCAGTACCAACGGGATCACGGTGAATGGGATGCCCGGGGTACGCCAGCATACCCTGCGCAGCGGTGATCGTTTCACCATTGGGAGCTATGATTTTTACTTTGAGCGAAGGTAGGGACACTGACTCATGCCTTTGGACGTCTTTTTATTAATATTAAGAATCCTGCTGCTGATCCTTCTCTACCTCTTTTTGATGCAAGTCGTGCTCACGATCTCCCGCGATCTGCGCAGGACGGCGACCTTGGGAAGCGAGATGGATGCACGAACCCCGCCGGTGGTTGGGCATCTGGTGGTGGTCGATAGTGGTCCCAGCAATCTGCTGCCGGGGACACGCTTTGACCTGATGCCGCAGACGACGATCGGGCGCGGCCCTACCAATACGATCCAGTTGCCCTACCCCTTTATCTCCGCCGAGCATACGCGGCTCTGGTATCGCAATGGCGTCTGGTATGTCCAGGATGCCGGCAGCGTTAACGGTACCTTTCTGAATAGCAAGCCGGCCCGCGAGGCCTTGCCCGCCCGGCCCGGGGACCTGATCCAGATCGGCCCCGTCTCTTTTAAGCTCACTCCCTAGTCCTGCTCGCGCTGCCTGCCGGGCCTGGTCGAGGTCCGCTTCCTCTCAGGCTCGGCACGCCTGGTTTTGTCGTGACTTGCTGACTGCTGACAGTGAAAGGTCAGACTGCGATGACGTTCCGCTATCGCTGGAAAGAATTGGGATTGTTTATCGTCCCATTCCTGATTCTGTTGCTGGGAATGACCCAGCTTCTGCTCGCTAATCGCGATCAGACCTCATCGCTGAGCACGCGCAATTTGCCGCCAGTCCAGGGCCTGATCCCCATTCTGGGACTGATCGCTCTCTTTCTGACGGTCAATATTGTGCTGAGCTTCTTTTTCTCGCGGGCCGATCAGATGCTACTGCCGCTGGCCGGTTTGCTCAGTGGCCTGGGCGTTCTGATGGCGATGCGTGTCGGCCCAGATATCAATCGGCCCACCCTGGGGACCCAGCAACTGATCTGGGTAATCCTGGGCATTATTATGTGTATGGTCACCCTCTTTGGCCTGCGGCGCATGCAGTGGCTGGAGCGCTATAAGTACACCTGGGCGGCCCTGGGCTTGTTGCTGGTGGGGGTGACTCTGGTGAACACTCTGCATGTCAAGAACCTGGATAGCCCCACTCATGATCAGCTCAAGCTGGGTCCTTTTGCCTTTCAGCCTTCGGAGCTGCTCAAGATCTGTATCGTCATCTTCTTTGCGGCCTACCTGAGCGAGAATCGCGATATTCTGGCCGGCAAAGGTCCGCGCTTTGGCCCATTCCGTCTTCCTCCGCTGCGCCAGCTCGGCCCGGTCTTTATGATGCTGGGTATTGCCCTGCTGCTCTTCCTGGTGGTCCGTGAGCTGGGGCTGGCCCTCTTGATCTACGGCCTCTTCCTCTGCATGATCTACCTCAGCTCGCAGAAGAAGTCCTATGTCTTCTTCGGGCTACTGCTCTTCGCCTTGCTGGCCTTCATCGGCTATTCGTTGTTCAGCTACGTGCGTAACCGCTTCGCGGTGGTCGGTTTTGATGTAGTAAATTGGCAGCGCTGGACAGAGGCGCAGACCACTTTCGCTGAGAACCAGGGCTTCCAGATTGTCCAGGGACTGATCACGCTCTCTAGCGGCGGCATCCTGGGGGCTGGCCTCGGCCTTGGGCATCCGACGATTGTCCCGGTGGTCGAGTCGGATATGGTGCTGACCGCCTTCGGCGAGGAGCTGGGACTGGGGGGCTTGCTGGCCCTCATTGGCCTCTATCTGCTGCTGATTTACCGCGGCTATCGCATCGCTATGGAGGCCCGCGATCCTTTTAACCAGCTCCTGGCGGCTGGTCTGACCTCGATCTTTGCTCTCCAGACCCTCATCATTGCCGCGGGCAACATCAAGTTGCTCCCGCTCACAGGTATTCCTCTGCCGTTTTTGAGCTACGGCGGTAGCTCGGTGATCGCTAACTACATCATTATTGGCCTCCTTCTGCGCATCTCCTCCAATACAGCTCTTGAACGTGAGGGGCTGGCGTAGCCGGGCGCTGGCATCCAATCCAATGGCAGACTGGGCTGGAGCCGGCACATCATCTGTGAGCTGGTCTGGCCAGATGATGCGCCGGCCCGCGCTCTGCCCGCTCTCACAGGCTGAGGCAGGCCCCTCCGCTTTTGCTGTCCGAACCTGAGAACCTGAAATGCCCGAATCAGCCCACCGGCAGGCGTCCCTCTCGCTCAAGATGAGGGTCTCCTCCTTGCTCGCGGGACGTCAGAGGCAGCGGCTGAGGGCCGAGCGGCGGTGACCAGGTCCGCTGCCGTCGACGCTCAGCCAGCACCAGCGGGATAGCCAGCAGCAGGAAGGACCAGCCCCACAGACCACGCAGCCAGCTGATTTGTAAGCCTGGCCACAAAGGTAGCCCTGTGCGCTCCATGCCCCAGACATAGCCAGCGTAGATGGAGAGCATGCAGAAAGCCGTCAGGGCCAGGGTAACGGCCAAGGCCCGCGAGCGGAGCAGGTTCTGCCAGCGCTTGTCAGTCGCCAGCGCCAGCAGGCTGAGGCCGACCCAGCTCACCAGGTACCAGGGCCAGAACCAGGTTGAGCCGACGAAACAGAAGAGCAGCCAGGCCAGCGCCATCCAGCCACAGAGCGCCGAGAACGAGCGGATGGAGGCAGGACGGCGCAGAGCAGAGAGACAGAGACCCCCATAGGCCACGATGAAGAGGAGACTGGCGATGCTGTGGGCGATAATCTCCGGAAGGGAACCGGTATTCTCGTTAAGCTGGATCAAACGGATACCGGCGATGGTCGCATAGAGGTGTACCAGAAACTCGTAGGGAGTGTTGCGAGCCATCGAGGCGCTGGGGTTGACCTTGAGCAGGCGCAGCACCGCTCCGTGCTGCCAGAATGGCCAGTAGAGCAGCACAATACAGCTGACATAGACCAGAAGCATGGCCATCGGGAGCCGCAGGCGTCGCCAGAAAGGAAGCTCCTGCTCGGAACGCGCCAGGAGGAAGAGGAGCAAACCAGGAAAGATAACAATGAAGGTGATTTTAAGACAGGCGGCTAAGGCCAGCGCAAGAGTGGCTGCTAGCAGCCAGGGCAGTTGCTGAGCGCGCTGCCAGCGGAGGAGGAGCCAGCAGGCCAGCAAGATCAGGAAAAGGATAGCGGCGTCGTTGTGGGCATTGACGCAGGCCTCTAGCAGAAGCAGGGGATTCCAGGCCAGCCCAAGGGTAACGGTGAGGCGCGTGAGACGCAGACGCGGGGTAGTGGCTTCCTGCGCCCTGAAGGCCAGGCCGCTGCCGCTCCAGAGCAGGGCCGTTGCACCAAGGTGCATGCTCAGGCCGAATAAACGCAGGAGGAATACCATGCTCCAGACGCTGCTGTGATGAAGCTGTAGGGCCAGCCACTGAAGCAGGCTGGTACAGGCGATCCAGGTGGGTCCGTAGGCCGAAGGCTGAGTGGTCCAGAAGATATATTGATAGATGGGATCGTGGGAGATAGCGATGGGTAGCGTTGTCAGGGGATTGAGATGGTAAATTACGCCTATGCGGGCATAGATAATGTACGAGAAAACGTCTTGTGATGTCAGAGCAGGATATAATACCAAAATGAAACCGAGGAAAGCCGTCGATAAGAGGATAAACCGATAAGAGACCAGAGGAGGCAAAGCACGCAGAGCCAGCAGATAGAGCAGGCAGACGAGAGCCAGCCCGCCGCAGAAGAGGAGCAGGTCGCGCCAGTTCAGGGGGGCGTTGTGCAGGGCCTGGTTGTCCAGAGGATGGCGCGCCGAGACGAGCGGCTGGTGGGGAAAGAGCAGGTGAGTCGGCAGAAGTAGCCAGTGCTCTACCCATGAGCCGGGGAAGGCTTGATAAAAGTAGAGCGCGCGCAGAGGCAGAATGAGGCCGAGAACTGCCAGGCTGATCCCCAGCAAAAGTACAAGGCCACCAGGGAGCAGCGATCCGGACGGGCGCCTTGCTAGCGCCACTTCTTTTTTATAATGTTGAGCCAGAGGAGCTACTGGGTATGTCATCTGAAAAGGTCCCCCCGCCATGATCTGGAAAACTATCCACGCCCTGGTCCTGGGGCCAGGACCAGTACCAGTATTTATGCCTACCACTAGGTATAAATACCTAAACATAGTATACGGTCTCGTGTAAAGTGCCGCTTGTTCGTGGGGGCCAGGCATGGTATACTTTGGCAGAAGGGAGCCGCGTACCATTCAAGCGACTGCTGTGAGCAGAGCAAGTACGATGGGCCAGTACCAGCAATGGCTGCTCTGTCAGGAGACTGATCAGAGCCTGAGACGGAAACTAGAGGCGCTGGAGGCTGAGCGAGCCGCCCTGCTGGAGCGTATAAGCCAGCTAGAGCGTGAGCAGCCGCGGCCGGGGAACCAGCTTGTGCGTCTTCTGCTGAGCGCGTTAGGGGAGGAGGGGCAGCAGCAAGGTCAGCAGGCGCGTATAAGCTTCTCGCCGTTATCCTCGTCGTCATCCTCTAGTTCTGGCGGTGCCACGGTGATCCCGCCCAGGCGTAGCCCGGCTGAGGTGGCTGGAGGAGGGGCTGGTTCTAGTCCTATGCGGATGCCTGTGCCTGGGCCGGGTGCTGAGCAGCTTGGAGGAAATTCCTCCCTTCCTCACAAGGAGGGTCTAGCCCAGCTGGGATTACCCTTGAAGTTGCAGGAACTTGAGCTACCTGAGTGGCTCCATCGTCTGACCATCTCCTCGGGCAAAGATCGGCGCCCCGGCCCGATTGATGAAGAGCGAATACGCACCAATCGCCTGGTACAGCGCTGGTTGGAGCGCTGGGGGCGGATTCCCCCCTCGTCAACTTCATCTTCGTCCCAGTCCCCTTCTTTGAGAGAGGGCCTAACCCAGGAGTAAAGGCTCCTGCCAACAAGCTGGCCCCGTGCTCTGCTTGAGGATACCAAGATGAACGATAGCGAGCAGTTGCAGCGTCTCTACAGCCGTTTAAGCCGGCGCGATATTGATGAGTTCTATGCCGGCTATCAGCTCTGGTTAGCCGAGCAGCGTCTGGCGGTCTTAGATGCAGAGATTCAGGCTTTGCGCCAGCAGATCGAGCAGAACGAGCAGCGTCTGCGTCAGCTCCAGCCGTCCGAGGGGCTAGCGAACCTGCTCACGAGCCTGCGCGCCTGGGGGGTAAGCGATGTCGTCCTGCTCGATCGTCTCTGTGAGCGTGGCGAGGAATGGTTGCAGGCCATGTTCCGCCGGCTCGATACCTGTCGCCGGCTGGGCCTCTTTGATGGTGACTGCGCGCGCTGGTGCGAGCATGCTCTAGAGGGAGCCTATGACTGGCTCGATTCGATCGAGGAGGAGCCGCCTCTGACCTCTGAGGAGCTGGTCTCGCCAGAGACCGCTGAGTGGGCTGCTGGTGAGGAGGAGAGCCTCGGGGCCGGGCTGACAGAGGATGAGTTTCTGCGTCGCCTGCTACGCGAGGAGGCGACCGCAGGTAGCCTACCCGCGATCGCGCCGGCCGAGGTAGTGGTTGTCGATGGCGACGGCGGTGAGGTCCCGACAGGGTCTGAGCAGGCAGTGCCAGCGGAGGTCGTTCCTCTTCCGGAGCAGGAGGCCGACCAGGCAACGCAGACAGGGCTGACGCACTCGGACGCGGCAGCCAGCCAGCCAGAGGAGACGGAAGCGCTAGAAGCGCCCTGCAGCGCTGGGAGCGGGTCCCCACTCGACGAGGCTCCTGAGACGCTGCCTGAGCAGGCTGGGTCAGGACAGGACTTCTCTTCTTTGGAGGAGCCAGCTATCCGCGAGTACGTCAGCGACACCGCCAACGGCGCAGCCCCAAAGCCATCCCCCAGCGAAGGCCAGGAGGGGGAAGACCAGTCTCCAGGGGAGCAAGAGGCGATATCCTCTTCGGTGGGTGCCTTCTATGAGTTCAGCCCCGCAGGCCACCAGGAGGCTCCTTCTGGTGCGGAAGAAGTGGTTGTCCCCGAAGGGGAGAGCCAGGAGCTGGTGGCACAAGACACGAGCTTCTCCTGCCTGGCAGATGCAGACCAGGCTCAGGAAGAGAACGAAAAGGCAGAAGCGGTGCTGGCGCCGTCTCAAGATCCAGTTGAGTCTGAAGCGCTGCCTCATCCTGCCCCGGCTGCGGCTAAGAGTCAGCCTTCTGCTCTGGCTGCCTTGGAGGAGCAGCCCTCCGAAACTGCGCAGCCTGGAGATGAGCAGGGGGAATGTCGGCAAGAGGCCGACCCGCAAGGGGGGTCGGTCATGACAGGTGAGCCAGTCCGCTCGCCTCGGGAACAGGAGGACGAAGAGGAAGACACTGCCACGGAACTCCAATTCTGGCAGCGCATCTTTGGCCGGCATAGTGTCGAGCTTGATTGACACCGCTGGCTGGCCACGCTGGCCACCGGACCAGGAGCGGAGCGGCAGATAAGAGAACAATCAAGAGCCGGGACGGAGTCAAAGACCCGTCCTTTTCTTGTTCCTGTTCCCGCTGCCCCCCAACCTCTGCTCGCCCTCGGGCGGACCGCCCTCAAGCCAAAGAGCACAGCCTTCCTGACGCACAGCGGTCAGAACGGTCGGGCTGAGCAACACCAACTACCGCTTTAGTAGCCCCCAGGTGGAAAGCCAGTGGGAGGGCCGAGATGGTGGCCGAGCGACCCGCCGGGGCCAGGCATGCCGGGAATACCAGGCATGGGGACAACCGAGGGCATCTGTGGAAGGGGGCCGGACGGAATGCGCGCCGCCTGTGCGGCCTGCAAGGCTGCTGCCTTCTCTCGCTCAAGCTCTTCCACACGCTTGCGCAGCCGCTCCAGCTCCCGCCGGTCCCTCAGCGAGGCCAGAACCGCGATCACATAGAAGACCAGTGCGCCCAAGAGGAAGGAGAGCAGAAGCAGCACTCCCAGCGGAAGAGGAATATGGAGATGCCAGGAGAAGAGAGACAGCTCAACGTCGCTCAATGGAGACCCGTTTGCAGTCATCATGGTGCACCGTTCAATAGCAGATCTATCGATGCGTGCTCATCAGTATATATAGCCGGCGTCTCTGCGCTCATGCACGAGCTGACCTTACGAGCGAGATAGGAGGAAGAGACCGCGCCTGGGAGAGCCGGGCCGCACGACGTGGTTCCTCCAGCCCACACGGGGATGTTCAAAGTATATGCAAAAGCTGATCATACTGGCAACTGGGTAGGACTGAACAGCTAGGGGGAGGCCGCAAAGGCGGCGTCAGGATGGCCAGAACGCTTTTACAAAGCCTCCGTTTCGGGGTAAACTAAGCATCACGCCAAGAGTCTCTGGGAGAGGTGAACCGTGCTATTTGAGGAGTACGAGAGAGGTCAGCAAAGCAACCATAGCCCGATCCGCTCTCAATATCTCGCCATCAAGGAGCGTTATCCCGATACCATCCTCTTTTTCCGCATGGGCGACTTCTACGAAATGTTCGACGAGGACGCCGAAATTGTGGCGCGGGAGCTGGAGATCGCCCTGACGCGACGCGACTTTGGCCGTGGGGAGAAGGCCCCAATGGCCGGAGTGCCACACCAGGCCGCCGAGAGCTACATTGCTCGTCTGGTGAGCAAAGGCTACCGCGTAGCCGTCTGCGAGCAGGTCAGTGATCCAGCCCTTTCGCGGGGACTGGTGGAGCGCGAGGTGACGCGCATTGTGACCCCGGGGACAGTGGTTGAACCGGCCATGCTGGCGGCCAAGCGCAATAACTTTCTGGCGGCGGCAGTCATGGGCCGCAACGCGGTTGGGGTGGCCTATGTAGACATTACCACGGGCGAATTCGCGACAACCCAGATCGCCACCGGCGAGCCGGAACTGACCTTGCAGCAAGAGATTGCGCGCATCGCACCGGCAGAGGTCCTGGTGGAGGCCCACTACAGCCAGCAAAGCAACCGCAAGCGGCGCTGGCTGGCGGCGGTGATGAGCGAGAAGCCGGTGCCTCGTCTTGGAAGCAATGGCGATCCCGATGGGGCGGCGGCCCTCTTGGGGGAGCAGGAAGGGCTGGATGAGGACGAGGACGAGGATTTTGCTCCTCTGGCACGCCTCTTTAAAGGGCTGGCCGGCCATGTGACCCCCTACGATGCTCGCTTCTTCAGTGAGGCTGATGCCCGTCACCGCCTGCAAACTCACTTTGGCGTCGCCTCCCTGGAGGGCTTCGGCTGCGAGAAGCTGCCGCTGGCGATCCGCGCCGCCGGGGCCGTTCTGGCCTATGTGCAAGAGACACAAAAGGAGATTGTGCCCCAACTCACCGCGCTAGAAACCTACTCGACCGCCAGCTTTATGACACTTGATCCCCACACGCGGCGCAACCTGGAACTCTTCGAGAGCGGGCGCAGTGGCTCGTTCAAAGGCTCGCTGCTCTGGGTGCTGGATCGCACGCGCACCCCGATGGGTGGGCGCTTGCTACGCCGCTGGCTCGGTCAGCCGCTTCTGGATATTGCCGCCCTACGTGGGCGCCAGGAAGTGATTGCAGAGCTGTTAGCGGCCCCACTGCTGCGGGCTCGCCTGGGCGAGATCCTCAAGAAGATCGGCGATGTCGAGCGCCTGATCAACCGAGTCTGCCAGCGTATCGCCAGTCCGCGCGACCTGGTCGCCCTGGCCAGCAGCCTGCGGGCGGCGGCAGAGATCCGCGCTGATCTGACTGCCGACGAGGAGGGGGCGACGACCCTCGGCACCATGCCCTCGCTGGCGGCCCTGCTGCAGCGGCTGGCCGATACAGAAGACATCATCGCCCTCATTGAAGGCGCCATTGTAGCGGAGCCACCGGCGAGCACCTCCGAGGGGGGCATCATTCGCTCCGGCTTCAACGAGGAACTCGATCGCCTGCGCGCTATCTCCCAGGATGGACAGCGCTGGCTGGAGCGGCTGGAGCAGCGCGAGCGCGCCCGCACCGGCATCAGCTCCCTCAAGGTGGGCTACAACAAGAACACCGGCTACTTCATCGAGGTCTCCAATGCTCATAAGCAGCGGGTCCCTGCCGATTACCAGCGGCGCCAGACCCTGACCAACAGCGAGCGCTTTGTGACGCCCGAACTCAAAGAGTACGAGGCGACCATTCTCAATGCTCGCGAGCGCATTAACAAGCTGGAGAGCGAGCTGTTCGCCGAGATTCGCGCCGAGATTGCCGCTCAAGGTGCCGAGCGGGTACTCGCCACGGCCCACGCCCTGGCTGAGATTGACGTCTACCTGAGCCTGGCCGAGGTGGCGGCCCGCAATAACTATTGCCGCCCCGAGCTGAACGATGGGGATACCATTCGCATCGTCGCGGGCCGCCATCCGGTGGTAGAGCAGGCCCAGCCCGAGGTCCCCTTTGTTCCCAACGACACGGAACTCTCGAATCATGAGGCCCAGATTCTCATCATCACTGGGCCCAATATGGCGGGCAAATCGACCTATCTGCGCCAGGTGGCCTTGATCACCTTGATGGCCCAGATCGGCAGCTATGTACCGGCCCAGGCGGCCACCATTGGCATCGTGGACCGCATCTTCACGCGCATTGGAGCCCAGGACGACCTGGCCACGGGTCAGAGCACCTTTATGGTCGAGATGGTGGAGACGGCCAATATTTTGCACCATGCGACGCCGCGCAGCCTGGTGATTCTCGACGAGATCGGACGCGGCACCAGCACCTACGATGGCCTGGCGATCGCGCGGGCGGTGGTCGAGTATTTGCATAACAACAAGCGCTGTGGGGCGCGGACCCTCTTTGCTACCCACTATCATGAGCTAGTAGAGGTGGCGCGGGTGCTCCCTCGCATTCGCTGCTTCAACGTGGCAGTCAGCGAAGAGGAGGGGCGGATTGTCTTTCTGCGTAAGATTGTGCCAGGTGGCGCCGATCGCAGCTATGGGGTACATGTGGCCGAGTTGGCCGGCATCCCGCGTCCAGTGATCCACCGCGCTCAGGAGATCCTGGCGGAGTTAGAGCGCAAGGGCGAGGCCCAGGCCCGCCGCAAGGCTATGAAGGATATGACCATGCCGCTGGGCTGGCAGATGACGCTCTTTGCCTCTGAGTCGCATCCCGTCATCGAGGAGCTGAAGACCCTGGATATCGAGAGCCTGACACCCATTGAGGCCATCAGCAAACTCTACGAGCTGCAACAGCGGGCCCGCCGCGAGGGCTAAGCCTCACGCCCGGGCGGCAGGGCCGCCCTCTCCTCTTCAACGGGCGCTGGCCTCTGGCACGAAGGCCGCCTCTCTGTGGTATATTCCAAAACACGATGGTTGTGTCTTGTGCTTTGTATCTGATCGATATCCAGCAAAGGAGCGTTGTATATGGCGGTTTCTCATCTCTCCCCCGAAGAAGAGGAGCTGATTGCTGCGATTCGCGAAATTGCCAGCGAGCGCGTGGCGCCACGCGCGGCGGAGATAGATCGCACAGGAGAATTCCCCTGGGACATGAAAGAGCTGCTGGCCCAGCAGGATATCTATGCTATGCCCTTCCCGGTCGAGTACGGTGGCCTCGGCTCAACCAAGCTGGCGGTGGTGCGGGCGATCGAGGAGCTGTCTCGCTGTTGTGCCACCACGGGCCTGCTGCTGGCTGTGCAGCAGCTCGGGGCCATGCCGATCTTGCTGGCTGGCAGCGAGGAACAGAAGCGCAAGTATTTGCCGCCCCTGGCGCGTGGCGAGTGGCTGGCGGCTTTCGGCCTGACAGAGGCCGATTCTGGCTCTGATGCGGCGGCGATGCGCACGGTGGCCGTGCGCAAGGGCGACCGCTACATTCTGAATGGCTCAAAACGCTTCATTACCAACGGGGGCCTGGCGCAGGTCAATACGGTCTTTGCCCTGACTGATCCCCAGGCCGGGACACGTGGCATCAGTGCCTTTATCGTGGAGCGCGATTTTCCGGGCTTTGCCGTGGGGCGCATTGAGGATAAAATGGGGATCAAAGGCTCACAGACCGCGGAGCTGATCTTTAACGATTGTGAGGTGCCAGCCGAGAATTTGATTGGGCGGGAGGGTGATGGCTTCCGCATTGCTATGCGTACACTGGATCGCACGCGGCCTGGCATTGGAGCCCAGGCGGTAGGCATTGCCCAGGGAGCGCTGGATCTGGCTCTCTCCTATGCCAGGCAGCGGGTGCAGTTTGGGCGCCCGATCGCTGAAAATCAGGGCATTCAGTTTATGCTGGCCGATATGGCCACCAAAATCGAGGCAGCGCGTTTGCTGGTCTATAATGTGGCGGAGATGATCGATCGCGGCGAGGAGCGCTTTACCATGTACTCCTCGATGGCCAAAATGTTCGCCTCGGACATTGCGATGGAGGTGACCAGCGACGCCATCCAGATTCTGGGCGGCTACGGGTACATGAAGGAGTATCCTGCGGAGCGGATGCTGCGCGATGCTAAAATTACCCAGATCTACGAGGGCACGAATCAGATTCAGCGCCTGGTGATCGCGCGCGAGTTGCTGGCGCGCGCCTCGGCTTAGGTTCAACCAAGGGCAAGGGCAGCGCCCTTTCCTTTTTGTCTGGCTCGCTCGGGCGAGAGGGGTGGCTCCTTACTTCTGACGAAGGCTTACTTCTGACGAAGGCGACCCGCGGCTGCCCCTCTTGCCCTGGCTGCCTTGACCTGACTGGCTCGCCTCTCCAAAGGCCGCTCCTGGGGCCAGCGCTGGAGCGACGAGCTTTCCTTCCTCTCGCCGACTCCCCGGCTGGAAGGTATCCGGAGCGAGCGCCGCAGGCTTCGCCAGGCTGAAGGCCACCTCTCCCTCAGAAAATGTTTTTAAGCGAAAATGATTCATATGTCCATATAAAGATCGACAGCTCTCGATCGATTTGTGCTATGATGAAAAAAGAGAGAGGGAGGAGCGGCCAATGGAGCGAGCGGCCTGGCGCTTCCTTCCCCCGGTGGGGCGTTGGGCGGGCAGCGCTGGGGTGGGCTGCTGGCGCTCGGTATCGGCGGCGATGGCCGCAGGCGAAACGGCGGGTCGTCAGATCAGTGCCGAGAGGCGAGGGGCCTCTAGAGCCAGTGGCAGCTCCTCTATTGCATCTTGCCCGCCGCTGCCCGACTGGCAGACCTGATTGTAGATGGGCACCGCATCATGAAGAAGCTGCAATACAAATGGATCGCGCTTTCCGTTGTCACCCTGGGTTCCCTGATGGTTGCCATCGACTCCACCATCGTCATTCTGGCCTTGCCGGCCATGCTGCAGGATCTACATTCCGATCTAGTGCGCATGACCTGGGTCATTACCAGCTATTTGCTCATCAGCACCGTGCTGCTGCTCTCCTTTGGCAGGATGGCCGACATGTTTGGGCGGGTCCGCCTCTATAATCTGGGCTTTCTCGTCTTCACCATCGGCTCGGTTCTCTGTGGTCTGGCTCCCAACGACATCTTTCTCATTGCGGCCCGTGTGCTGCAGGGAGCTGGGGGGGCCATGCTCAACGCCAACGCTATGGCCATCATCACCGAAGTCTTTCCCCCGGGCGAGCGTGGCACCGCTATGGGCTTCAACTCCATCACCTGGGGAGCGGGCAGCGTTCTAGGTCCTGTTCTCGGGGGACTCATCCTCTCGCTCGCGAGCTGGCGCTGGATCTTCCTGGTCAACCTGCCTGTCGGTTTGGTAGGGATGCTGGCTGCCTACTTTCTCCTCCACGAGATCGCCCCGCGGGGGCGGCGTGAGCGCTTCGACATTCTCGGCGCTCTCCTCTTCTGTATTGGCCTGGTGGGGCTTCTTTTTGGCCTGCTAGAGGGCATCAGCGTTGGCTGGCGCTCGCCACTCATTGTGGCTCTCCTGCTCATTGGCCTTGTAGCGCTGCTCGTCTTCTTCTGGCGTGAGCGCCATTACGCCTATCCCATGCTCAACCTGAGCCTGTTCAGCAACCGCGTCTACGCCTTCTCTGTCCTGGCCGCCATGCTCCAATCGCTGGCCGTATTTGCCGTCAACTTCCTGGTCATCTTCTATCTGCAGGGCGTGCGTGGCTACTCGCCCCTGGTGGCGGCCCTGCTTATTCTGCCCCTGCCCCTCTTCATCTCCCTGGTAGGGCCGCTAGGTGGGCGCTGGGCTGATCGGATCGGCGGAGCCATACCGGCAACCGTTGGCCTGGCCCTTCAGGCGCTGGCCCTGCTCCTGCTCGGCCTGCTGACGCCGACCACGCCCTACTGGCAGCTCGCCCTCGTTCTGGCCCTCATGGGCATCGGCGGCTCCTTCTTCTGGTCGCCTAACACCAGCACTGCTATGAGTGCGGCCCCGCGCAGCCATCTGAGCGTAGCCTCAGCTACCCTCAACACCCTGCGCAACGTAGGCATGATCTTCAGCTTCGCCGTCGCCCTGGACGTAGCCGCTGTCTCGATGCCACCGGCCCTGGTGGCCAGCGTCTTCCTGGGAACGGTTGGCCACCTGGCCCCCGCCATTGCCCAGGCTTTCACCGCCGCCATGGATCATGCCTTTGTGGCCTCGGCCCTCATCTGCCTTGTGGCCATAGCCTGCTCGCTGGTGCGGGCCGGCAAAGGACCCCAGGTGACGGGTCTCGCTGGCGTTCCGCTGCAGCCCACCGCCTCCGAACGCCAGGACTAAGCTGACAGGCGGGTTCACTGACCCCAAAAACAAAAAAAGCAGGGGTGCTGACCGATGCGCCACAAGAACGCTGGTCAGCACCCGCCTTCTCAGCCTCAACTGAGCAGCGCCGGGGTGGCCCAGCTCAGGAGCCGTCAGGAGTGAGCTGTCCCCCCAGCCGGCTCCTGTGAGCGTCGGGCCAGCGCACTGCCCAGCGGGATCAGGATCAACAGGAGCACGACCAGGACCACCAGCCCGATCAAGAAGGTCAGCGGCTGAGGCGGAGCGAAGTTGAGCACCTGGTCCAGTGAGAAGCTGCCAGCGCCCGTTAGTCCGAGCACTACGCCCATCATCAGCAGCGCCAGATTGAACTCAAAGCCGCCCTGACTGTTCCAGAAGCCCTTAGCCCAATGGACTCTAGCGATCGCCACCAGCATGGAGCCGATCGGAAGCAGCACCGCCAGAGGAGTCAGCAGACCCAGCGCCACCAACAGGCCACCGCCAAACTCGCCCAGGGCCACTACCCAGGCCCAGAATGGAGCCGGCTGCAGTCCCAGCCGGTTCATCATCTCCTGAGTACCGTGCAGCCCATGACCACCAAACAGGCCGAACAGCTTCTGAGCACCATGAGCCATAATGATGAGACCGAGCGTCAGACGCAACAGCAAGAGACCGGTGGCAAGAAGCGCGTTCATGGTCCTCTCCTCCTTTCCTTTCCTTATTCAGGTCGCCTACATCAGCACAGACCGGAGCGACTCTTCGCTCAAAGGAAGGCCGCCCCCGCTCCTTTCTCTACCTGTCTGCCTGCTTACAACCTGCAGATCGGTGCCGTCTGGCAGTTGTCCCGAGGCGAAGAATCGACGGGCGCCAGCGACCAGCCGTCCTGCTTCCCTGGCAGGCGGAATAGCTGCCGCCGGCGACCAAGAAGCAGATCGGCATCCAGGCTTGGGAGAGCAGGAGCGGCGCCCCGTCCCAGCTTAGACAGCCGTAGCCCCGCCCCTGCTCTCGCTTCAGCCAGCGAATGAGCAAGCGATTACCGGGCGAGACTCGACTCAACCGTCAGCGGCTGACCCGAGCCGCTGCGCACACTGATATGCTTCGGGCGACTCTCCTCTGTAATCGGCAACCAGAGCGTCAGGACACCGTGCTCGTAGGTGCACTCCACGTGATCGGCATCGATGGGCCTGGGGAAAGTAATACTGCGCTCAAAATGGCCAGGCGTAATCTCCTGGGCCAGCCAGCGCACCTGCTCGTCCGAGCCGACGAAGGCCGGCAACTGGCCCTTAAGCGTCAGCGTATTCTGCTGGATGCTCACATCCAGATCCTCCGGCTTCACACCAGGCACCAGGAAGCGCACCCGATACCCCTGCTCCGTCTCGTAGGCATCCAGCAGAGCGCTTGGCCCCTGGCGGCTCGCCAGCGGCCAACCGGGGCGGACAAAGCTCTGCTCAAAGAGCTGATCGATTGCCTTGCGCAGGCTCAACGCCTCCCGGAAAGGATCAAACTGCAGCAGCGTCGTCATCGCTCACACCTCCTTCAACTCAAGCCGGCTATCACAAGACCGTGACTCCCTGGCTGCTTCTCCTCGCGCGCCTCCCTTGCCACTGAACCCAACCCACCTGCGGCACCATCGCCATCTTCCACTTTCCACATCCACCCAGACCCCCAGCCAATCCGGACAGACAGACAGACAGACAACAACCGTCACCCGCCGGGCGGAGCCGGATAGGCGCCAGCCTGGTCAGGGGCACGCCCCTGACGCTGGCGGTTCCCCGGCCTCCGCCGGCACCCGCTCTTTCGTTCGTCCGTCCATAGTATAGTCTATCTTACAAAAAATGTCAAGTCATATAACGGTTTTCAGACAATCTTCTAACACAACTCTAACAATGGCCTGAGTGGGGGAAGGCAAAGAAAGCGCCCCGGTCCAGTCGACCGGGGCGCCTCACTCAAGGGAGAGACATGGAGGAGAGAGAGCGAAAAGACAGAGAAAAGAAAGAACTACTGGCCGGCGCGGGCTGTCGTCGTAGTTGCAGCCTCCTCCAGAGCGCGGGCCACGATTTCAGCGATATCCTCGACCTGGAGACGTTCCTCGGCCTCCACGCCTTTCACCCCATCCTCGAACATCGTGATGCAGAACGGGCAGGCTGCGGCCAGGACCTCGGCCTCGGTCTCCAGAGCCTCATTCACGCGGGCCTGATTGACCCGCTTCCCGATCTTCTCCTCCATCCAGGCGCGACCGCCGCCGCCGCCGCAACAGAAACTCTTATTGCGGTTGCGGCGCATCTCCGTCACCCCATTGCTATTGAGGACCGTCAGCACGCGGCGTGGCTCCTCGTAGACCCCATTATAGCGACCGATATAGCATGGGTCGTGGTAGGTCAGCTTCCGGCGGTCGAAGTTGGCGGGGAGCTGGAGGCGGCCCTCCTTGATCAGGCGATCGATAAACACGCTGTGGTGGATCACCTCATAGTGGCCGCCGAGCTGGGGATACTCATTCTTAATGGTATTGAAGCAGTGAGGGCAGGCCGTAATAATCGTGCGGGTGCGGGCCGGCTGCTCGTGATGGCCATTGTGGGCCGTCTCTGTCTGAGCCGTATTAAAGCCGTAGCTATTGAGCACCTCGATATTCTGCTGAGCCATCATCTGCCAGAGGTACTCATTGCCGATGCGGCGAGCCGGATCGCCCGTACACGACTCCTCGGGGCCGAGAATAGCGAAATTCACCCCTGCAGCCTGCAGAATCTTGACCAGTGCCGTGGCCACCTTGCGGTTACGCTGGTCGAAGGAGCCCATACAACCGACCCAGTAGAGCACCTCGGCATCGGGGTTCTCTGCCATCAGGGGCACGCCCAGGCCGGCGGCCCACTCCGCGCGGCGATCGTTGCTGATCTCCCACGGATTGCCATTGCGCTCAATATTGTTGAAGAGCGAGGTCACCTCGGGCGGGAAATCGCTCTCCTCCATCACCAGGTGACGCCGCATATCCACGATCTTGGGCACGTGCTCGATCGAGACCGGGCAGATCTCCATGCAGGCGCTACAGGTCGTGCAGGCCCAGAGTGCTTCCTTGCTGATGACCCCACCCACAAGAGGCTGAATCTCCTCATGGCCGTTGGCCGCCCGCACATCGGCCAGCGGCAACTTCTGGAAAAGATTTGGCTCGCCCAGAATCTCGTGGCGGCGATCCAGCAGAGACTCCTTGACGCCCAGGATAATCTCCTTGGGCAGCAAAGGCTTGCCGGTATTGGTCGCCGGACAAACCGTATTACAGCGACCGCACTCTGTGCAGGCGTAGCCATCTAGCAGCTGCTTCCAGGTAAACTGCTCGGCCTTCGAGACGCCGTAGTCCTCGCGCTCCTCCAGGTTCTCCAGCAGCGGGAGTGCGCCGCGGGGACCATAGTTGCGGAAGAAAACGTTGAAAGGCGTAGCCATCAAATGCAGGTGCTTTGAGCCTGGCAGATAGACCAGGAAGCCCAGCACCGTCAGAATGTGGGCCCACCAGAAGACGCGGTAGAGCACCACGTTGGTCGCCGGACCCAGGCCATAGAAGGCCGGGCCGAACCAGGAGCCGAGCAGCGACCACTCCTCGCCGTGGCTGGCGGCGAAGCCGAAGGTTTCGACCAGGGCCAGCGTCAGGAGAACCAGGAAGATAAGGCCCAGGATGATAAAGCCGTCCCACGGGCCATGCAGGCGGCTAGATAGCTGTCGAGGCCGCACAATACCGCGCCGGACCGCGAAGACGATCAGCGAGACCAGCACGAAAAGTACAAACAGATCGAGCAGGGCTGCAAAGGTATGATCGTGGCCGATCAATGGGAGCGAGCCGTTGAAAGCTCCCAGAATCAGGTTGAGCAGCCCAAACTGGATAATGATAAAGCCCCAGAACGTGAAGAAGTGTGCCAGGCCGGGGATGGGATCGCGCAGGACACCGCTCTGGCCGAGCACCACCAGCAGGAAATCGCCGATGCGCTCCTCCAGATGATCGGTGCGATCCTCGCGGCGCGCTTTGGCCAGCAAGGTCACCAACTGCCCAACGCGCAGGCCGAAGACCGTCAGCGCCGCCAGGAAAATCACCACAAAGATGGTCGTCCCAATCCAGCCCCCGGTCGGAGAAATGGCAGGGGGTGCCATGACAACCTCCCTTAAAGGCGGCGGGGCCCCGTCGCCCTGCCTTTCTGCCTGCTTGCCACCTTGCAGCGGCAGCCGTGCCCCACCGCAGTAGTAAGTTGCTTCTTGCCTGCTTATGCGTCAGCGAGAACGAGCTGAAGCTAGAGCTGAGCCTTGCGCTTCTTCACTTCCTCGATCAGCTGAGGCAGGATAGTCAGCACGTCGCCGATGACGCCCAGGTCGGCGACCGAGAAGATCGGCGCGTGCTCATCCTTATTGATGGCCACAATATACTTCGAGCCTTTCATACCGGCCAGATGCTGAATCGCGCCGCTGATACCGCAGGCGATATAGAGGGTTGGCTTGACTGTCTTGCCGGTCTGGCCGATCTGATAGCTGTAGGGAAGCCAGCCGGCGTCGACGATAGCGCGTGTTGCGCCTGGCGCGCCACCCAGCACGCTGGCCAGCTCTTCGACCAGGCGATAATTCTCGGGCTTCCCCAGGCCGCGGCCTCCGCTCACGATGATGCTGGCGTCCTCCAGGGCGGGGCCTTCGCTCTGGACCTCGACGCGGTCGAGAATCTTCATCTGCTGCGACTCGGGGCGCAGCGTCACCGAGAGCTGCTCGATCTCGGCCTGACGGCCCTCGAAACGCTCTACCGAGAAAGCTTTCGGGCGTGCCAGCACGATCCCTGTGCCCTGGTAGGGATGGGTTGCCACCACCACGTTCTCCCCGCCCCAGGGGACCGTCACCTCCAGGCGATCGCCCTCGTAGCGCAGGTCGGTGGCATCGGTGATCAGGCCCAGATTATGGCGGGCGCTCAGGCGGGCGGCGATGTCGCGCACATCGTAGGTTGTGGGGAAGAGCAGAAGATCGGGCTGCTGCCGCTGCAGCAGGTCGCTCAGCGTATCGACGGCGGGGAGCGTCAGGTAGGTGTCGTAGGTGGGATCGGCGTGGACATAGACCTTTTCGGCGCCGAACTCGCCCAGGGAGGGGGCCACCGTGGCGGCAGCGGAGCCGAGCACGATCGCCTCGGCACGTCCCAGATGGGCCGCCTTGCTGAGCACCTCTAGAGACGAGCGAGCTGGCCGGCCATCCTCAATTTCAACCAGGACCCAGATCGTTTTTGCCATAACCTGCACTCCTCCTAGAGCAACTGGTGACGCTGCAAGAAGTCGGCGATGATCTCGGCAGCGTTGCCCTCATCCTTAATAATCTGTCCGGCGGCGCGGGCCTCGGCCTTGCCAATGGAAAGCACCTGCTCGCGGGCACCGGCCTCTCCAACCTGCGACGCTTCCAGCCCGAGATCGCTCAGGCTCAACTGGCTGAAGGGCTTCTTGCGAGCGCTCATGATGCCCTTCATCGTCGGGTAGATCGCTTCAAAAGATCCGCTGGCGACGGTGACCACTGCCGGCAAAGGACTCTCGACAACCTCGTAGCCGGTCTGGGTAACACGCTTGATGACGGCCTTTGTCCCCTCAACAGTGATCTCACGCGCGAAGGTGAGCTGGGGCAGGCCCAGAAACTCGGCGATGGCCCCGGGCACCATGCCGGTGTAACCATCGGTGCTCTCTGTCGAGCAGAAAATGAGATCGGGATTCTCGCGCTTGAGGGCGGCGGCCAATGTCCGAGCCGTGCCCAGCACATCGGAGCCGGCCAGGGCCGGATCGCTGATCAGAATGGCACGGTCAACGCCCATCGCCAGGGCGCGCCTCAGGGCCTCCTGGGCGCTGGTCGGACCCATGCTGATCGCCGTCAGCTCGCTGTTGCCGAGACTATCGCGCAGCTTGATCGCTGCCGCGATCGTTGTCTCGTCTCCCGGGTCAAGCACCAGCGAGACCCCTGTGCGCACCAGCCGTTTTGTTGCGGGATCAAGTTTGCTTTCGACGGTGTTGGGGTCTGGAATCTGCTTTACACAGACGAAGATCTTCATCTCGTTGTTGCCTCATCTTACCTATGTGCGAGCAAAGGCGCAAGACACAAGACAGCCTACAACTGCGTAAGATGGCTCCTTCTCAGCAAAGAAGAACGGCAGCGCCTTCTTTGCCATTCTCCGTCGGAAAAGGGCCGCGTGCTGTCTGCGTTCGTCAGAAGAGAGGACTGCCCCGGGCGCCTTACGTCTGCACAGATTCTCTCGCTATTGGATAGACCGAGCAGGCCAATCGCTGTATTTACCAGGCCCTTTGTATTGTACCTGTCGCAAAAAGAACGTGTCAACGTTGCTGGCTAACGGCCAAAGCAGCCTCAGCTAACAAGGGGGCAAAGGCTGGAAGCGCTCCTGGGTCGGGCGGGACCTGGGGGAGGCTAGCGCTGCCGATAGACAAGGATAGCGGTCAGGACAGCCAGCAGGCCGGCTCCAAAGGGTGGCAGGCTGGTGGCCAGGCTGCCAGTGGTCGCCCAGAGAAAGACGGCGATGATTTCGAGGATGAGGCCACAGGCGAAGATTGCGGCAATGGCGGCGGGTGAGCGCTCGGCACTGCCAACAAGCTGCTGGCGGGCGAGGCGCAAAGGCGGCTCCCTCTCTGGCTCTTCTTCTCCGCCCGCAGCTACCGCTGAGGACGAGGCCGCCTCTCTCTCCTGGCTGGCTCCCTCCTTGAGAAGACGAATGGCCTCGCATAGCTGCTCGATGCTGCGACGTGGAGCACGCAGGAGAACCTGCCCCTGCCCCGAGATAATCAGCAGTTCATGCAGGAGCGACTTGCTCTGAGGGATGCGCTGCGTGAGAGAGGTGATCTCTTGGAGCGGAATAGCCTCTAGAAAAAGGCGCGAGCGCGGAAAGCGTGTTTGGTAATAGCCGAGCAGGCGCCTATTGGTGAGGATGACGTCACAGGCCACGGCGCCGTGCTCCTGACTGTGCCAGATCACGGGCCGACTGCCGAGCGGCTCTTCGCCCGGCTGCAAATGAGCTTGCAGGCCGCGGAAACGGCGAAGAATCCGACGAGCTGCCCCCGCCTGGCTGGCTGAAGGGTTGGTCACGCTTCTCCCCCCTGGATAGGCTTTCACTGGCTTGCAGTTGCCTACATTATACCACAGCACCACCGCCCGTTGGCTGGTCCAGCACGGCTTCGGCGAAAGGACATTTGACAGGCTTGCCTTCATGTGCTATCTTCTTCTTAGACCCCTACCGGGGGGGTATGGGTCAGCGCCAAGCACAAGGAGTAAGGCACTATGACAACGCATCTGACTGATCCTGACGGACAGCGTCGCACTATAGAGCGCTCTGGATCGGAAGAGCTAGCTTCTCTCCGTCTGGCTCTGGAGGGCATGAGCTGTGCCTCTTGCGCCAGACGTATTGAGCGTGGTCTCCAGCGCCTGCCGGGCGTCAAAGAGGCCAATGTTAATTTTGCTACCGAGCAGGCTACCGTGCTCTATGATCCCGGGCTGGTTGACCCGACGCTGATGGTCCAAAAAGTTGAGCAGCTTGGCTATGAGGCGCTGCCGCTGGTTGGGCCTGCTGTGCAGGAGGAAGAGGCTGCAGATAAAGATCGGCTGGAAGGGCGTGCTCAGGAGGCAGGATTTGGGGGAGGGAACGGAGGTGGTGAGGACCTGTCGGGAGTCTCGGAGGTGACCCTGGCTCAGCAGCGGGCGGCCCGTCGTCGTCTGTGGTTGCTGCTGATGGCGATCGCCCTCTCGCTGCCCGTTGTCATCTTGAGCATGTTTTTCATGGACCGTTTTTCTGGGGAGAACTATCTGTTGCTGCTGCTCACTACGCCGGTCTGGGCAGTGGTTGGCTGGGAGTTTCACCGCAATACGCTCAAGAATCTGCGGCATGGGGCGGCTACGATGGATACTCTCATCTCGGCGGGTTCGACGGCGGCTTATCTGCTGAGCCTGTTTGCCACTGTGCTGCCGCAGTTGGCCAACGAGCCGACCTTCTACGATACTGCTGCCCTCATTATTACCCTGATCTATCTCGGGCGCTACCTGGAGGCGCGGGCCAGAGGGGAGGCCGGGCAGGCCATCCGCCGCCTGATCGGGCTGCAGCCGCGCAGCGCCCATGTCCTGCGCGATGGCCAGGAGCGCGAGGTGCCGATTGCTCAGGTCAGGCCCGGTGACCTGCTCGTCGTTCGTCCAGGCGAGCAGATACCGGTTGATGGCCTGGTGGTGACCGGTCACTCTGTGGTCGATGAGTCGATGGTCACTGGCGAGAGCCTGCCTGTCGAGAAAGGCGAAGGCGATCCGCTGATTGGGGCCACGATCAATGGGGATGGGCTGCTGACCATGCGGGCCACGCGTGTCGGGGCGGATACGCTGCTGGCCCAGATTATTCGTCTTGTTGAGCAGGCCCAGGGCAGCAAGGCCCCTGTGCAGCGTCTGGCCGATCAGGTAGCGGGAGTCTTCGTGCCAGCGGTGCTCGCCATTGCTCTGCTGACTTTCCTTGGTTGGGGGCTGGCGGGGACCATGAGCGACCTGGGGGCTGCAGGTTGGGTCAGGGCCTTGATCGCCGCCGTGGCCGTCCTGGTAGTGGCCTGTCCCTGTGCCCTGGGGCTGGCAACCCCTACGGCGATCATTGTGGGGACCGGGGTGGGGGCTGAGCAGGGTATTCTGATCAAGGGTGGTGAGAGCCTGGAGCGTATTCAGGCGGTGAAGGCAGTGCTCTTTGACAAGACGGGAACTCTGACGCGTGGCAGGCCGCGGCTGACAGCCCTGCTGGCCCTCGCTCCCTGGGACGAATCCGAATTGCTGCGCCTGGCTGCCGAGGTCGAGCAAGGCTCAGAGCACCCGCTGGCGCGGGCGGTGGTAGAGGCCGCTCGTCAGCGGGGCCTCTCCTTGGTGCGCAGGCCCGAGCGGCTAACGGCGCTGCCTGGTCGGGGGCTGGAGGCCGTGCTGGAGGGACAAGCGGTCCTGATAGGTGGCCCTCGCTTGCTGGAGGAGTGCGGCCTGGACCTGGGCAAGGTGCGCGCTGAGCTGGAGCGTTTGGAGCAGGAGGGAAGCACGCTGATGCTGGTGGCCGTTGCTGGTCGCCTGGCGGGCTTGCTGGCGATGGCTGATACTCTCAAGCCTGGCTCTGCTGAGGCGGTGCGCCAACTGCAGGCCCAGGGGCTACAGCTCTGGCTGCTGAGTGGCGATCGGCCGCGCACCGCCCGCGCCATTGCCGCTCAGGTTGGTATTCCCAGCGAGCGCGTGCTGGCCGGTCTCTTGCCTGCGGAGAAGGCCGAGCAGGTACGCCGCCTGCAGCAGCAGGGACTGACCGTAGCCTTCGCGGGCGATGGTATCAATGATGCCCCCGCCCTGGCCCAGGCCGATGTCGGCATCGCGATGGGCAACGGCAGCGATATTGCTCTTGAGACGGCTGATATTGTTCTGGTGAAGGGAAATCTGCGCAGCCTGGCCACCGCCCTGGCCCTCTCGCGGGCGACGCTGCGCACCATCAAACAAAATCTCTTCTGGGCCTTTGCCTACAACGTCGTGCTCATCCCAACCGCGATACTCTCGCCTCTGATTCCTTTCCTCAAGGAGCAGGCCCCGATCTTCGCGGCAGCGGCGATGGCTCTCTCGTCCGTCTCGGTAGTGGGGAATGCCTTACGCCTGCGTCGCTTTGGGAGGAAGGAGGCGCTCTAGGCGGCGGGCTGACTCCCCTCTGTTGGAAGGGGAAAAGCTAGGGGCGGAAGAAGGAGAAACGACCGGGACAGAAGTCCGGTCCTCCGGCTCGAGCCAGGGGATAAAGCTACCCCTTGGTTGGACCCTGCCGGTCCTCTCCTCCTTCCGCCCTTCTGCCTACCGTTGAAGGACGCTGACGTGCAGGATTGGCCTGCCTGCGCGCCTTGGTTAGAGCTGGCTGCGCGCCGGGCGCAGCAGCTTGTGGAAGATGCCGAAGAGCAAAAAGGCTGGCGGCCACTGGCCAACAAACAGCCCCCAGTCGCGCTTACCGCTCAAGAAAAGCACTGCAGAGGTAATGATTGAGACCAGAGCAGCCCAGTACCACAGCTCGCCCGGCAGACGATCGGTGGTCCGAAAATACTGCTCTTGCATATCACGAGCAGCTCTTGTGGTTTCGTGAATATCGACTTTGGCCATGTCTCCTCCTCATCTCAACTCAGCTGTTTAGCAGGGCAGTACGCACTTCGCTGGATGCCCCTTAGCATCCGGCGATTGGTACTCTGCTCTAAAGACGCCGCCAGAGAAGACTCTAGGTAAGGGTAATGCTCTGGCTGCTTTTTCCCCTCTTGCTTTTTTGGCACGATTTCTTCCAGATGGGAGGGCTGGACAGAGGATCGCCCGTTCAGGCGGGGCAAGAGCGGCGGACCGCCTGCTCTGGGGACAGGACATGGTACAATGCTCGGTAGGGCCTGAGCGGGAGGTCGGGCAGGGCAAGGAGAAGGGGTTGATGGCCCGATCTGTTCGTCCGCCTGGCGGCCAGACGGAGTGAGGGGGATCAATTGAGGGAGTAATTGCTGAATGAAAAAGGAAAACAAGATTATTGCTCAAGAACGTAGAAGGAAGATATTTGAGATTATAGAATCCAGTGGAGTGGTCTCGGTACGTGACCTGGCGCAGCGCTTTGCTGTTTCCAGCATTACGGTGATCAGGGATTTGCAGGATCTGGAGGAGCAGGGTCTGATCAGGAGGGTGCACGGAGGAGCGATTAGCCTGCGGGGGGCCAGCTATGAGCCGCCCTTTAGTGCGCGCGAGACTGAGCACGCCGAGGAGAAGCGCCGCATCGCTGCACGCGCCGTGGAGCTGGTCAACGATGGGGAGAGCCTGATCCTTGATGTGGGGACGACGACACTGGAGATCGCGCGGGCCCTCAAAGGGAAGCGCAATCTGACGGTGCTGGTGACGAATCTGCGCGCGGCTTTGGAGTTGGCCAACCAATCGGCTATTCAAGTCATTGTCGTGGGAGGAAAGCTACGTCCAAGCGAGCTGTCGCTGGTTGGCCACCTGGCCGAGCGCACGCTGCGCAGCTTTCAGGTGGACAAGGCTTTTATTGCCGTCGGCGGGATCACGGTTGAGCACGGTCTGACCGAGTTCAATTTTGAGGAGGCTGGGACCAAACAAGCGATGATTGAGCGGGCACGGCGGCGCATTGTGGTGGCCGATCATAGCAAGTTTGGTAAGGTTATGTTGACAACGGTGGCGCCGCTGCAGGCCATCGATACGATTATCACCGATAGCGGCTTGGATGGAGAGACGCTGGTCCGTCTGCGGGAGCTGGGCATCGAGGTTATTCTCGCTTAGCTACCGCTCCTGTCTTCCTCCCCCTATCGCCGGATCTTTCCCGATTCCTGTCAGCTCTGCCGCCTCTTTTGAGGCAAGGAGACTGTGTTTAAGATAATTTTCATCTTTCTTGTGTATCTATAAAAAGGAATGAATGTGTCTCTTGAATGACTTGCTTTTGGTGCCTGGCTGTGCTATCCTCTCACCAGGGCGCGAGTCAGCGCCGTCCCATGGCGTGCAAGCTTCAGGGCGGTCCGTCCTCTCTGGGTTTGCTTGCCGCTCATTCGAGAGAAGGGAGTCAGGTCGAGGATGTCTTTAGAGCAATCCTGGCTGATCAGCCGCGTGAGGGCCCAGGAGCAGGCCATTGCCATACTCAGTGCGGAGGTCAAAGGGCTGGCCTCCGATTTGCAGATGAGTTTCCGACAACTGGCTGAGTATCAGCTACGGAGCGAGCGACAGGTCGAGACCCGTTTTCAGCGCCTGGAGACGCTACTGGTGGCAACCCGCGAGGATGTGCGAGGGATTCAGGAGCGAACGGCGCTACTGGAGATGCGCACCGGCAGCCTGGAGAGCCGTATGATCGGCCTTGAGAAGCGCATGGGGGGGCTGGAAACGCGGATGGAGAAGATGGAAGGGCGGATGGAGGTTCTTGGAAGGCGCGTAGATCAGCTAGAGACCCGCATGGGGAAGGTGGAGCGGCGGCTAGAGGTGCTGGAGCAGCGCATGGAGAAGATAGAAGGGCGGATGGAGGTGCTGGAGCAGCGCATGCAGAAGGTAGAAGGGCGGCTAGAGGTGCTGGAGCAGCGCATGGAGAAGGTGGAGGGACAGCTAGAAGCTTTGGGGCACCGCGTTGCCTCTATCGAAGAGAGGATGGTTACTAAGGACGAGATGACGGCCCTGGAGAAGCGCCTCGGTGGAGAGATGACAGCTTTGGAGACGCGTATCAAGGACGAGATGACGGCCCTGGAGAAGCGCCTCAGTGGAGAGATGACAGCTTTGGAGACGCGCATCAAGGACGAGATGGCTGCGCTGGAGACGCGCATCAAGGACGAGATGGTTGCGCTGGAGACGCGCATTGTAAGCGCTCTCACTCAGCTCACCGCTTTGCTCAATACACGGCTTGCGGGCCAGGCGGATTAGTTTCGCTTTTTCTCTACTTCCACATATAGCAATATATCGTTAAAATGTCGCCCAGGCGCGCAAGGGTCGGAGGAAGTGCCTGCTACCTTATCCAGGTAGCAGGCGCTTCCTCACCTGTCCTGATTCCTGGGCCAGCCGTGAGGCTCTGAGAGCGATCCGCTTAGAGCGGCTCCCTCTTCCTCCCCGAGAGAGAAGGTGAAGGCTCTCAGCTGGCTCAGAGCGAAGCCAACACGATCCCCAGGGCCAACACCAGGCCGCCCAGCCAGAAGCCAGCTCCCAGAGCTTCGTGGAGCAGGAGAGCGCTCAGCAGGCCGCCCACTAGTGGTTGCGCGAAGAAGAAGATAGCCGCCACGCCCGTAGGTAGCCGTTCCACGCCGCGATACCACAGAAACCAGGCCAGGGCTGTCGCTCCCAACCCCAGGTAAAGTACGCTGCCCAGAGAGCTGAGCGAGAACGAGAGCGGAGGGTGCTGGCACAGCTCCCAGAGAGCCAGAGGAACAAAAAAGAACAGGCTCCAGAGGGTACCGTAGGTCGTGACCACCAGGGCCGAGTGTTTACGCACCAGTGGCGTCCCGAGCACAGTAAACAAGGCCCAGAAAAAGGCTGAGATAATAAGCAACCCATCGCCCAAGAGCACAGAGTGGGCCTGGATCTCGCCACCGTCCCCCTGCTCGCTGCCAACGATGATCACTACTCCAATCAACGCCAGCAGGGTGCCGGCGATGACCCGCCAGCTCGGGCGCTCGCCAAGCAGGAGCCAGGCCAGTGGCACGATGAAGAGAGGGGTAATCGTGGTCAGCAAGGCGCCATCGTGAGCGCTGGCCAGGGCGGTGCCCAGAAACTGACTTGTGATGGTAGCGGCAATACAGAAACCCAGCAAAGGCAAACGCCAGCGCGTCTGAGACGGCAGGTGTTCGCGAGAGCCACGCAGGCGTAGCACCAGCCAGAGAGCAGCCCCTCCCAACAGGAGGCGGAGCAATCCCAAGGTGACCGGAGGAATGGCGCCAAAGCTGGCCCGACTCACAACATACATGCCTCCCCAGAGGCAAGAGGCTCCCAGTGGAGCCAAACCCGCCAGGCTCCGCTCACCGCGGTGCCGGCTTGTCGCTGATGGGGAAGAAAAGCCCACAGTAACCTTCCCTCGATTCTTTGGTAGTGCTTGAGAGCGTGCGGACAACGTCGACAGCTTGTGCAAGGCTGTCTTCTTGCTTACTGACTTAGAGAAAGCTCACTGAGCCAGTCAGACTGGCGGTCTTTGCTCGGAAGGAAGCCGTCTCTCCCACCGGCGAGAGACGGCTTCTATGCCTGGCCAGCCCGCTCCAGAGGGGCCAGGAAGGCAATGACCAGAAGCACGGTCTTCCTCGCTGCTGGCGCTGGACCCGCCTTGCTCGCTTCTCGCAAGCATACTCAGCACGCAGGCGCTGACGAAGAAGCGGGTCACGAATCTCCCTCTGAGAGAGGGCTGCAAAGCCTCCTGCACGCCGGCGACCTTGTCCCGCGAGGGGCTGTCCGAGCCGAGAGCCAGGTGGCTGCTCAGAGGGCACAGATGAGGAGCTGGCAAGGGGGGCGAATCTGTGGATGAAAACCAGCAGTGGTGATCATAGGATACACTCTACTCCGTATGAGCAACAACTAGTCACAATCACCTGCAATCATGCCAGAGAATCTGGCCAAAAATCAAGGGCACGGCCAGCGCGATGCAAGGCTTACAAGCTCTTCCGTGCCCTTCCCTCCGTCCCGGGCTAGAGGCTACCGATGCCCAGGCCGTGCAGAATCATCTCCACGGCGGTCGCCACGATGACCGGCAGAAAGACTAAGCGAATAACGCGGTTGCTCAGGCGAGAGAGCAGGCGCGAGCCGATCAAGGCGCCGAGGAGAATGCCCAGCGCCACAGGCGCGGCTACCAACGGCGGAATATCGCCGCGGGCAAAGTAGATGCCGGCGCTCGCCGCCGCTGTCACCCCGATCATGAAATTGCTTGTTGTCGTAGAAACCTTCAGAGGCAGACGCATGACGACATCCATGGCCAGAACCTTAAAGGCGCCGCTGCCGATACCCAGCAGGCCCGAGATGACCCCGGCCAGGTACATCAGGATCAGGCCCAGCGGAGTGCGCGTCACCTGATAGCTGACCTCGTGCCCAAGATGCTCATCGGGATAGCTGCTTGCCAGGTTCAAGCGCCTCGCCAGCCAGTCGTTCTGCACGCCCGAAGGGAGTTCCTCGCCCATTTTAAAGAGCGTGGGCAGGGCTGACAGCAGCAGGATGAAGCCAAAGATAACCCCCAGAACGCCCGGAGCCAGCAGTCCCGCTAGAAAGGCACCGCTGATGGCTCCCGTGGTGGTGGCCAGCTCCAAAAACATCCCTACTCGCATATTGGTAATACGATCGCGCACGTAAGCCGCTGCCGCACCGCTGGAGGTGGCGATCACGGAGATGATGCTCGCGCCGATGGCGAAGCTAATGGGCAGGCCGAAAACCAGCGTCAACAGGGGAACAATGAGAACACCGCCCCCCAGGCCGATCAGGGAGCCGAGCAGCCCGGCCACCACCGAGCCAACGAAGATGAGAGCGAAGACGCCACCGGAGAACTGGAAATGCCTCAAGCTGGCCAGGTGGGCTGCGCTGGCAGTGCTCGCGCCGCGATCGCCGAAGAAGAGGCTATAGAGCAAGATCAGAAGCACGACCAGGGTAATCGCTACATAGCGAAAGTCGCGCTCTACAGCGAAAGCGACGATTGAGGTAGCGACGCGCAGCACCGGTGTGGCGATAAGCAAGACCAGGCCGAGGACAATCAGTGCTGGCGCCTGCCACTGAACCAGGCTGAGCGCTAGATCGGACAGCGAATGCGGGAAACGGGCCACGCTGGTCGCTGCTGGACCACCTGGTTGAAGAAAAAGCCAGGCCACTCCAACCAAAATAACGGCGGCGCTCACCAGGACGCCGCCCTGCAGAATCCAACCAATGATGGTTGCTGCCTGAGCATCGACGGCCCGGCCTGTTGCCGCCGATGGCCCAGGCATGGGCTGTCGCTGCTCCACCGGGGTAGTCGGCAGCGGCCCTCTGTCGTTGCGGGTCATGCTCTCCTGTCTCTCCTGCTATCCTGGAATAGAATGGTGAGTAGATAACGATGGGTCTGGCTGGGAACGGAAGGTGGCCCGCGGTTGTAACGGGCGAAAGCCGCAGCTCGGCTGACCGTCTTTCCTCCCTCCCCCCCATCTATGAACTAACTATAGATCGCTTTTTGCAAAAATGCCAGGTCGTCAATGTGAACCTTCGGAAGAGAAGCCGCTCTCTGTGGCGGAAGAAGAGCATGAGGGAGCCTCTGATATGGTATCCTCCGCTGGTTGCCGCGCCGGCTGGCCAGGCCAAGAAGCAGGCCAGCAATGAAAGGCCAGGGCTGGAAAGAAATCGGCAGCACGCTGCCTTCGGGTCCGGCCCAGGGATAGCCTGCTTCTTGCCAGCCTCAGGTGTAGAGCGATGGCAGGTTAGAGGAGCTACTGAGGGGTCTCTCCCTGGTCCCACCACAGGCCCATGCGGGCGGTGGTGCCACCGTCAACGAAGAGTACCTGGCCCGTAATAAATTCAGCGGCCTCCGAGACCAGGAAAGCGACAGCAGGCCCGATATCCTCGGGGTGACCGACGCGCCCCCAGGGAACCAGGCTGTTGCCCAGCTCGCGAGTGTAGCCCGGGATAGCGAAATAGCGCGGTACCTCGATGATGCCAGGGCCAACGGCATTGACGCGGATGTGCTGTGGGGCCAGCTCAATGGCCAGTTCGCGCGTGAAGGCGATGATGGCCCCCTTGGTGGCGGCGTAAGCCGAGTGACGTGGAAAGCCAGCGTAACCATGAATCGAAGTGATATTCACGATCGAGCCACCGCCCCGCTTGAGCAGATAGGGAACCGCCTGCTGTGCGCAGAAGAAGTAGCCACGCATATTGAGATCGAAGACTTCGTTGTAGGTCTCTTCGCTGATTTTAAGAAAATCATCGGCGCGAGTGACTCCCGCGTTATTCACCAGGATATCCAGACCACCGAGGCCCTGGGCGGCCTCGTCGACGACCCGGCGGCACTCGGCCACCTGGGCCAGATTGCCTCTGATGGCTATCGCTTTGCCGCCTAGAGCTTCGATGCGCGCCACCGTCTCGCGGGCGCCCTCTTCGCTGTGAGCATAGTGAACGGCAACGCTGGCACCCTGGCGCGCCAGCTCGATAGCAATCCCCTGGCCGATACCCATCCCGGCACCGGTGACCAGAGCAAGACGACCAGAAAGCATTCCCATAGCTTTGCTCCTCTTCCTTCCTTTCACACGGCTGAGGAAGTAAGTAGACTGTGACAGCTTCGTCCTCCGTCTGGCGGCCCGATACGACCAACGAGCAGCGGCGCAACGGCTCTCAGACGGAGAGGCAGGCCCGATTCCCTCAACGAATCGACAGCATCCTCGTGAGTGAAGCTCTCCCGCTTTGTGGCCTGGCACCCGCTGGCCCTCTCCGGTCTTTCGCCAAGTGGCTGGGCAAGTGAACAGACGGCGTCAGCGCGCTGACTGGGATTGCGCGGGCCTAGCTGCTCACGGCTTCCCAGGCCACGACTCCCTTGTGTTGGAGACGGCGCGCGCGCCCGTTGCGCTCCAACCAGCGCATATGAGCTTCCAGGGCATATTCCAGGTCGGGCGGGAAACCAAAGGGACCGAGCAGAGGGTCAGCCAGCTCGATCAGACGAGCGAGCGTGAGTGGCTCGCTGGCCTCGGCCAGCAGGCGGGCCAGCACGGCGTCGGTGCGCAGGACAAAATCGCGGCTTGCTTGCAGGAAACTCGTCACCTCCTGGTCGCGCATAAGAGGGAAGTGGCCGGTGAGCAGGATCGCCGGCTGCAGGGAAGCGATGGTCTGGATCGAGGTCAGATAGATATCGCGGTCGGTGTAGGGAGGGGGGGCTGTCGGAGCACCATCGCGATCGATCTGGGTAGCGCCATTGAGAGCATCGCCGATAATCGCCACGCGCCGGCGGGGCTCCCACAGCATCAAGTGGCCGGGCGTGTGACCTGGTACATGCAGGACCTGGAGGATCAGCTCCGGCCCGCAGCGGATATCTTCGCCGCCGGCTAGACCGAGGGTTGTGGGGATCGGATTCCCTTGCCAGGAGCGCAGCATCTGCGTCATCTCCGGGGCGTAGGTCAGGCCATGATCGGCATGGTAAGCGTCATAGCGCTCGCGGAAGATCGCCTCGGCGTCCTCGATCCAGCGTCGATCAAGCGCTGGCACCAGCGTCAGCGCGCGCGGACAGGCCGAACGCAGGGTCTCCAGGCCGCCGAAGTGGTCGACATCGCCATGCGTTACCAGGATCATATCCAGGTGAGCGGGGTCGCCAAGCACCTGGGCCAGCCAGGGAATAAGCACCTCGCGGGCCAGCTCGGGCGTGCCCGCGTCGACCAGCAGCGAGCGCTCGCCAACGATCAAGTGATGGGCCATCAGCTTCTTGCCGATGTAGGCTTCCTGGCGGTGAATGCCAGGTACAATCTCCATGACCTTCCTCCATTTCTTGACGCGGCTTGACGTTCAATGG
>NZ_JBHOQV010000158.1:0-13006 GCF_042408735.1 Thermogemmatispora sp. | reverse complement strand
GTGGCGTGAGAAGAGAGCAGCCTTGACGGGCATGCGCAATTCCCATACAATCTATTTACAGGGGAGAGACGTGCAGTCAGCTGGTGAAGCCTGACGACCATTAGGCACAGAAAATATACCAGACCCTCAGAGATCCGTTCGTCGTTCGCCTGTCGGCACCACACCGGCCCTGGTTTCGAAGGGAGGTCGGGCCATGACGTCTGCTTCTACGCCACGGCCAGAAGAGGAGTGGCTGAGCCTGCGCGAGGCTGCAGAGCTGCTAGGAATGCATCCAGCAACCGTACGCCTGTGGGCTGACCGCAACGCCTTGCCCTCACGACGCACCAGTGGAGGCCACCGCCGCTTCCGCCGCTCCGATATCGAGGCCCACCTGCGCCAGGAAAGCGAGCGCAAACCTCGTCCCGCCGCTCGCCTGCTCGTGCAGAGCGTGCTGGGGCGCGTGCGCGAAGCCTGGGCGGAGGGCGTGCTGGATAGCCTGCCCTGGCATCGCCATTTCGACGAGGCCGCTCGCGAAGCCTATCGCCGCCTGGGACGCCGCTTGCTGGAGCTGCTGCTGCGCGCTCTGACCGACGCCGGCGCCTATCCGGAGCTGCTGCATGAGGCTGCCCGCCTCGGCTACGAGTACGGCTCGATTACCCGCGCTTCCCACGTGCCAGTGGCCGACGCCGTCCGCGCCTTCCTCTATTTTCGAAGCCTCGTCGACGAAACTCTCATCCAGTTGGCCGAAGTCCAGGGCAACCGTGACCATCAGGAAGTGCCCTGGGCCGAAAGCCTGTATCAGATCCAGCGCTTGACCAATGAGATCTTGCCAGCCCTGATCGAGGCCGCTCTGGGCGAGAACCCGGGTCAGCCCTCCTGAAGGCTTCATCTCCTGCAATGTTTTCCTCTCTCTCCCGAAGAGACCAGACCTCCGGCAGAATCGAGTGGGCTGAAGCACCCTCCTCCTTAACCAGGCTGCTGGCTCTCACCCCTGAGCTGGCTGACCTCTCCCTTTCTTCCTCATCCCTCCCTGCCCGTCCTCTCCTCCGCCCGCTTTAACAGAGCGCTGACGTACCCTTCTCTCCTATGGAGCGCTTCCCCCGATACAAACGGGGAAGGATAGACGTATTACCACCTGTGAGCAGCACAAGCCCGCCACGCTCTGGGGGATGAGCGGGCGGCAGATCTCAGCCGTAATCTAGAAAGTATTCCGTGATCCGCGGTCTACAATTGAATTAATGGTACATTCTGTGTTACAATATGAATATAACCCGCGAAGAGCCTGGAGGAGAGAGGGGCGGTGACTGGTGGTGCTGCTCGTTCGTTCGTGAATAAGGGTACGACCAGAAAGAAATAAGCACAGCATTAGTGAAAGCCGGTTCTTGTGGCCGCTCCTGCCCAGAGGGCGGAGCAGCGAAAGCGGGCACGACTCTACATTTCCTGTGAAATCCACTCCATTGAGATAGATTGTCAGTTTCTGTTATCTGCTATTCTGGATATAAGGACCCGTTTGATTCTCAAACGACCTCCCGTCCTTGAGGGAGCGGGTCATGGTAGCTACTGTCTCCGAGAAGGATCAGCAGCCAGCAGCATGGGCAGGGAAAGCCTCCGCGCTAGCCCTGCCTTGCCATTCGTAAGCAAGCAAGCAGGAGAGAGAAGAAGGGATAGACTATGTCCGACGAGAGGCAGATAGAGGTTCTGGAAGGAGAGTCGGCGGGAGAGAAGACGGAGGTCCTGCACCTTCCTGCTCGCCTGCCGGCCAACAGCCGGGCAGCTGCCGCGCAACGCCTGGAGGAGCGCCCTGAAAAACCTCCAGTGGGCGTCTACTACGAGGCGCCCCATCTGGTGACCCACCCACGCGGCTGGCGTCTCAGACGTCACTACAAGCGCAAGAACCTCCATCGCAGCAATTTGCGCTATGCCCTGGCCGAGAAGATCGGTACCCAGTGGACGCTGATGCCGCTGGCCCTGATCTCGCTAGCAGTGGTTATCGTCCTCACCAGCGTCTTGGTAGGAGTGGCGGGCCTGGTCAGCGCAACCCAGGAGCGCTTTGGGCAGCAGGTCGTCACGTTGGCCGATATTCTGCCCAAAGATAACCTGAAGATGTACGATGCCGATGGTGATCTGATCTATCAGATGACCAGCGACGGTCTGCAAACCACGGTCCCCCTCTCCCAGATCTCCATTCATCTCCAGCATGCTGAAATCGCTATCGAGGATCAGAATTTCTGGAGCAACCCAGGCTACGATATCACCGGCATCGTGCGTGCCGCCCTCGACGACCTGACGCACGGCCGTATCGTCTCCGGCGGCAGCACCATTACCCAGCAGCTCATTAAAAATGCTATCGTCGGTAATAAGGATACTATCATTAGAAAACTCCAGGAAATCATTCTTGCTCCGCAGGTGACACGCTACTATACCAAGGAGCAGATTCTCTCGATGTACCTGAACACCGTCTACTACGGTGAGCAGGCTTATGGAGCCGAGGCCGCGGCCTTCACCTACTTCGGCCTCAAAGATACTCCAACCAAGAAGGCGGCGGCTCAGCTCGATATTGCCCAGTCGGCCATGCTGGCTGGCATCCCCAGTTCGCCGATCGCCCGCGATCCCTTCATCAATTGGCCGGCGGCCTTCCAGCGTGCCAAGGATGTCCTCCACCAGATGCGCCTTCAGGGCTACATCACTGCCCAGGAAGAGCGAGCTGCCATTGTCGAGATGCAGCAGCCAAATTTCCTGCATCGCGGCGTGGTGAAGAATAGTCCTGATGCCCCTCACTTCATCAATTATGCCCTCAATGAGCTGGCTCAGGTCCTGCACGTGAAGGTCTCGCAGCTCGCCCGCAGCGGGCTGATCGTCCATACCACGCTCGACCTGAATCTGCAGAAGCAGGTCTTCAACATCGCCAAGAAGCAGATTCAGAAGATGGCCTCTCATCACATGAGCGATGCCGCGGTAGTCGTGATGGACCCGCGTACGGGCGCCATCCGGACGCTGATCGGCAACATTCACCCCAACGACCCCAACACCGGCCAGTTCGACGTGGCCACCCAGGGCTATCGCCAGCCTGGCTCGGCCTTTAAGCCCTTCATCTACGCCACGGCCTTCGCCCAGGGAGTCAGCCCGGGTATGCCGGTCTACGATGGCCCGCTAACCATTCAGATGTGCTGTGGCCTGCCGCCCTATACGCCTCATAACTATGATATGAGCTATCATGGCCTGATCACTTACCGCTACGCTTTGCAGAACTCGTTCAACATCCCAGCGGTTAAGTTGCTGATGCAGGTCGGAGTCGATAATGCCCTCAAGACGGCGGAGGCTATGGGGATCACCAGCTATGTCGGCACCCCCAACTATACGATGGTACTGGGCACCCTGGGGGTCCACCTGCTGGATATGACTGCTGCCTACGCCGTCTTTGACAACGGCGGCATTCGGGTACCGCCCCACGCCGTCGACACGGTCACGGACGCCCAGGGGCATCTGGTCTACCGCTATGTGCCCCAGGGCAAGCGGGTCATCAGCCGCCAGGTGGCCTTTGTGGTTACCAATGTGCTCAGCGATAACAACAACCGTACCTACGAGTTTGGAAAGTGCAGTGCCCTCTACCTCTATAGCAACACGCAGCAGCAGTGCTATGCCGGCAACCCCGGCGTGGTCCGCCCTGCGGCGGCCAAGACGGGTACGTCGGAGAACTTTATGGATAACTGGACGGTGGGCTATACGCCCGATGCGGTGGTTGGGGTCTGGGTCGGCAATGACGATAACTCGCCAATGATCAACGTCATTGGTGTTGATGGCGCTGGTCCCATCTGGCACGATACGATGCTGCTGGTGGAGAAGGGCAAGCCGGTTGAGCAGTTCCCTGGCCCACCGCCTGGCGTGGTGAAGAAGACCGTCTCCTATCAGGGACTCACCTCAACCGACTGGTATATCGTCCACAATGGCGAGTAGGATAGAGGCAACCGCCTCTATCCTACCTGAACGCCGAGACGTTCAAGCAGCCGTCGGCTGATCTCGGCGCGGTACTTGATCGGCATGCGTCCGGCGTGCCCATGGGAGTCCGAGCCGGTGCTCAGCAGGAGGTCGTGCCTGTCGACATAGGCCAGGTAGCTCTCGATGATCTCGGGGCTGTGGTAGGGGTGGTAGACCTCGATGCCATCTAGCGGCACCTCGGCCCTCACCTCATCTAGCAGAGCGGGATCGTAGAAGGTGAAGCCTCGCTCGCGCCGTCCAGGATGGGCGATCAGGGCCACGCCTCCGCTGCGATGAACGGCCTCCACGGTCGCGGCCATCTCGGGATGAATGGTCCGCTGGCCGGCTTCACGCAGGATCTCTAAGGCGCTTTGCCAGTCGCGGGCGTAGCCATGCTCGATGAGGAGCAGGGCGTTGTCGCGCGGCTGCTGTGGCTCGCCTCCGCTGGCCGCCAGTAGCTCTGCCGCTCGCGGAAAATGGTAGCCTCGTCCTTTAAGGGCCTCATGGACCTCGCGGGTCTGCTCTCGCTGGCGGCGCCTGACGTCCGCGATGATCTCGCGCAGGTGAGTGGTCTCGGGGTCGAAGCCGTAGCAGAGGACATGCGCCGAGTGGTTGCGCCAGGTGGTGCTCATTTCAACGCCGGCCAGCACGGGCAATCCCCTGGCTGCGGCCTGCTCGCGCACCGTGTTGATGGTATCGACACGGTCATGGTCTGTAACGGCTACCAGCGCAAAGCCTTCCTGGACCAGGTAGTCGATCAGTTGATCGGCTGTCCAGCGTCCATCGCTGTAGGTGGTGTGCATGTGCAGGTCGATGGGCGCTTCTGGAGAAAGCTTGAGCGGTGCTGTGAATACGTCCAACACTAAACTCCTTCGGCTGATGATAGGATCATGTGGGTTGCTTTGCTTTGAGCGGCCCTCTCTCGCTTGAATGAGTCAGCAAGTCGGCCATAGAGGAGCGACGCCCCCCGCTGAAGAAGGGAACGCCGTCTTGGCCTGGCTCAGTGGCTGTCGACTCGCTCTGCTGAACTACACCCTGGCTCTGGCTCCGTTGCCCTCTCGCTGGCTGGCTGGCTAGCCCCCGGCTCTCAGCGGCGGAAGCAGTAGCCAACGCCTCGTACGGTCTGGATCAGCTTGGGATTGGCGGGATCTTCCTCGATCTTCTCCCGCAACCAGCGCACGTGGACATCAACCGTGCGGGTGTCGCCGACATAGTCGTAGCCCCAGACGTTGTGGAGAAGCTGGTCGCGGGTAAGCACGGTCCCCCGGTTGCGCACCATATAGACGAGGAGGTCGAACTGCTTGGGCTGCAGCTCGATCTCTTGATCGCGACAGAAGATACGGCGACCGTCGAGGTCGATACGCAGGGGACCGGCGACCAGTTCGCGCCTGGGCCGCGCGGGTGCCTCGTTGCTGCCGCGCAGACTCTCTTCCTCGAAGGGACTTCCGTATTCAACACGACGCAGCAAGGCCCGGATGCGCGCTAGCAGCTCCCGACGGCCAAAAGGCTTGGTCACGTAGTCATCGGCCCCCACCTCGAGGCCGACCACTTTGTCGATCTCGTCTCCCTTGGCGGTGAGCATGATGATAGGAATGGTGGCGGTCTCCGGCTCGCGCCGCAACTGCCGACAAACCTCAAGTCCGTCAAGGCCGGGCAGCATAATATCAAGCAGAATGACGTCGGGGCGCTCGCTACGGGCCGCCTCCAGAGCGCTGTAGCCATCCGCCGCCGTGATCACCTGATAGCCGGCCTGCTCCAGGTTGTAGGCGATGGTATCAACCAGAACCTCCTCATCGTCTACCACGAGAATCTTGCGCGCCACGGTTCTTCTCCGTCCTCGTCTCTCTGGCTGGCTGAGATAGGAAGGTATCACTCTGAATCACTTCATTTCATTATACTATACTTCTTCTTTGCGCCCACCTGGGCTTCTTCCCCCCTTGTTGTGCGGCGACTGGCGCACATGGTAGCATGAAAGGAGAAAAGCAGGTGCACACACACACACGCAGTCAACTGCTACCGACTCGCATGGCTCCTCCGTCGCATGCATGGCTCCTCTGGGCCGCTGCGGGTCTCGTTCGTCCAGCGCTGACTGGCGCAGGACTCAGTCTTGAAGAGAAACAAGGGAGACGCTGCTTATGACCCATCTCTATCTGATCCGGCATGCCGAGTCATTGAATGCGGTTCAGCATCGTTTCGGCGATCTGGACCTCTCCCCTCGAGGGATCAGACAGGCCGAGCGCTTGCGCGATCGTCTGGCCGCGACGCATGAAATCGCCGCTGATATTTTGATTTCCAGTACCTTGCGCCGCGCCTATCAGACGGCTGAGATTATCGCTCCTGCTTTGGGCCTCCCGATCGTGCTCGATGATGAAGTGCAAGAGATGCATGAGGGCCAGGCCGCCGGATTGAGCGAGGAGGAGTTTCTGCAGCGCTTTGGTCCCCCCGATTTCGAGCAGAATCCTTTCCGGCCAGGCGCACCGGAGGGCGAAAGCTGGTCCGAGTTCATGCTCCGCGTGGGGCGCGCCCTTCAGCGCATTACTCACGAGTATGCCGGTAAGACTATCGTGGTGGTCTGCCACGGTGGCGTGATCGATGGCTCATTTATCTACTTCTTTGGCCTTAACTCTCTCGCTTTTCCCGCGGTACGATTCCAGACACAGAATACCTCTATCACTCACTGGTATTATGGAACTTCTTTCCTGGGAGAACGTGCCTGCTGGCATCTGCTCTGCTACAACGATGCCTGTCACCTCCGAGAGATGGAATGAGGGGCCTGCCTGCTGGCGCGCTCTGCCATTCCAGCGCTCGTCTGGCCCGGCTAGCCAGTAACCAGGAAAGGTGAGGACGCCTCTCTCCCGTTCTGGCCCATTCTGGAACGACCCGCCGTCCACCACAAGGCTGGCCCAGGCCCTGGGCATGACCAGGCTACCGGCGGTGTTGTAATAAAGTGAAAGGAAGAGAAAAAGAGGCCCTGAAAGTGGGCAAAGAGGGCCAGGCAGTCGTCTCGGTCTGCCCAGCCGGAGCAGCGAGACGACTGCCGCGGCTCCCCAGTTCTCCTTGCCAGCCGGCTCTCCGGTGGGCAAGGTAAGAAGGTGGCGCGCCCCGTCTTCCTGCCTGCCTTCCTGCCTGTACTCCTTTGTTAACCGGCCTTAAAGTTAATTTAACAAAGACATAACATTGGCGCGCTACGATTCTGCTAGAACTGGTGTGAGTCGAAAACATGTCCCTGAAGCAAGGAGACACAACACATATGGTTGATGGCGGAGAGCCATCCCGGATTGCAGCCGTGGATAGTGCTATTGAAACGCATAAATCTGTCTTGCACGCACTGGACAACAGTAGCCTCTCAGGTTTCCACTGGAAGGCGATGATCACCTCGGGCATGGGCTTCTTCACAGACGCCTATGACCTGTTTATTATCGGTGTTGTCCTCGCGATTCTGACGCCCCTCTGGCACCTCGGTAACTTTGAGATCTCCCTCGTTGGCAGCACCTCGCTGATCGCCGCAGCCCTTGGCTCGATGATCTTTGGGCGTCTCGCCGACTTCGTGGGGCGGCGCTCGATCTACGGCTTCACGTTGCTGGTGCTGGCGGCAGGGGCTTTAGCCTCCGCTCTCTCCCCTAACGTGGTCTGGTTGATCATCTTCCGCTTCATTCTGGGCCTGGGGATCGGTGGCGACTATCCCCTGAGCGCGACGCTGATGAGCGAGTACGCTAACCGGCGCGATCGTGGCAAGCTGGTGACGATGGTCTTTGCCATGCAGGGGGTCGGCCTCATTCTGGGTCCTCTGGTCGCCATTGCTCTCCTGTTGGCCGGGCTGGACCACGATCTGACCTGGCGCATGATGTTGGCTCTGGGAGCGGTACCCGCGCTGGCCACCTTCTATCTGCGTCGCCAAATCGCGGAGACGCCCCGCTTCGCCTTGATGATGCAGGGTGATCTGGAGGCCGCGGCGGCGACGGTCAGTCAGGTGACCGGCCAGAATGGATATGGACACAACGGCGCTCACCCTTCGGCCCTGGCTCTGACTCAGCAGCGGTCGAGGCCCGCCCCCCAGTCCGTCGCTCCCAACGGCTCGAATTCGGGCGCCCAGAAAAAGCGCTCCTGGCTCCCGCTCCTCGGACGCGCCCCTTATCTGCGTTGGCTGATTGGTACCGCTGGTGCCTGGTTGCTGCTGGATATCGCCTACTATGGCACGACCATCTCTAGCCCGCTGGTCTTGAAGTCCCTCAACGGGCACTCAAGCCTGCTGCTGAACATGGTCTATACGCTGCTGATCTTCCTGGTGGCCGCTTTCCCCGGCTACATTGTGGCGGCGCTGACCATTGACCGCCTGGGGCGCAGGTGGATTCAGTGCGTGGGCTTTGCCATGATGGCCCTGGCCTACGGGCTGCTGGCGATTTTCCCGGCCCTGACCCAGCTAACGGTACCCTTCCTGCTGGTCTACGGTGTGAGCTACTTCTTCACCGAGTTCGGCCCCAACGTAACTACCTTCGTCTACCCCGCCGAAATCTTCCCGGTGATGATCCGCTCCACCGCGCACGGCATTGCGGCGGCCCTGGGGAAGGTTGGCGCCTTTATCGGCGCCCTGATTTTCCCCTTCCTGCTGACCAGCTTCCATCTGCCTGGCGTGATGACCTTCACCGCCGTGATCTCGGTGGCTGGCCTGGTCCTGACCTTGCTGACGCTCCCCGAGCCTAGCGGTCGCTCGCTGGAGGAGATTTCCGGAGAGTACAAGCTGGTCGAGAAGGAGGCTCCGGCCTCTTCTTCCTCCCTCCTGACTGAGCGCGTGGCTGTGGGCGAGCTGCTCTCGCGCTAGGCCGATCTGGACAGCGCTGGCGCCCTCCCGCTTCAGTAGGAGCGGGCAGGCTCCGTCGGCTCGAGGCAGCTCCACCAGCGAGCGAGCAAGAGAACGTTAGCCAGCAACATAGCAGAAGGCAATGACGGCGTGTACAATAGCTCGTGAGAGCGCGCCGTCTTTTCTTCTCTTGCTGCCTGCCTGGTTTCTCTGGGCAGCGAAGGGCCAGGAAGGAAACGAGGGGAACCAAAGAAGGGAGGGAGCCGGCGCCGAGGTCGGCTTGACTCGGCCTGGGGCCGCTCGAAAGCTCAGCCGCAGCGAGGCGGAGGGCCAGGCCAGGCAAGTGACAGAAAGGGGAAAGCTGTCACCATGAATATCATCGAGTTCTTCCGACTGGAGCAGCGTCGCTTGCATGAGTGGATGCGCACCAGTGTGAGCGATCTCAGCGTGGAGGAGTGGCACTATCTGGGACCGGGACAGGTCAATACGATCGCTTTTCTGCTCTGGCACTGCGTGCGCACAGAGGATAATATCCTGCGCTTTATTTTGCAGGGCCGGCAGCCCATCTGGAATGAGGAAGAGTGGCATACGCGCCTGGGCCTGCCGCCGCGTGTCCAGGGGACTGGCATGAGTAGCGAGGAGGCGCGGCAGTTTCGGATCGCTGACCCCGCACTATTTCTGCAGTATGCGGCCCGCGTCTGGCAGGAGTTTGAAAGCTATCTGGCGGCCATCGAGGATGGAGGCGCCGAGCTGTCTGCGCGCATCGTAAAGGTGAAGCCCCTGGGAGAGATGCCGGCCATCCAGGCCATCGGCCAGATCTGCCTGACGCATTGCTTTACTCATCTTGGCGAGATCGCCCACATCCGCGGCGAGCTGGGCAAGCAGGGGATGCCCATCTGAAGCCAGGAGGAGACCGCTCGGAGTGGCCTGGTGGCGGACCAGCGCCCTTCCTCGCTGCTATTCGACCCCGAGGTCCCACGCCTGTTGTAGGTCGGCCCGTGAGTAGCACTGAAAGGCCATCAAGGTATGGGTGCGCGTAATGCTTGAGATGGCGGTCATCTTCCCCGTCACGACCTCGGCCAGGTCCTCGTAGCGTGGCAGGCGTAGCAGCGCCACCAGGTCATAATCGCCGGTGACCGAATAGACCTCGGCCACTCCGGGAATCTCCAGCAGTCGCTGCGCTGTCTCGTTGATCTGTCCTCTCTCAACGTTCATCAGTACCAGGGCTGTAATCATCGCAATCCCTCTTTCTCCCTCGTTGTTCTTTCGTTGTGTATGTATTCTTGTGGGCGCTGCACCGCTCTGTGATTGGCAGGAGGTGAGCAGGCGCATTTGACGTGGCAGCTCTGGCCAGCTCGGCTATTCAGAAGGGCCGCACTCCCGCGCTCGCCCTGGCTGGGCTGCCAGCCCCTTGGGATAAGAGGACGAGCCTGAGTTGAGGGCCGGGCAAGCGGAGAGCTGAGCAATTGCTCAGGCTGCCCGGCCCTATTTTTACTGTACTTGCTGTACTTGCCTGTCCGCTCACCTGTCTATCCGCCCACCTCGTGGGTGGCCAATGCCCGGGAGCGGGCGGGTCTGACCGATGGGCTGGCTGGTCGAGGCTGGGGTCCCGGCTGTGAGCTGGCAGGTGGATGGCCTCTCCCTTACGCTTGAAAGACGGGCGGGGGCGGTACGCTGGGTAGCTCCATGCTCAGCCCAATACCCTTGAGCTTTTTGCGGAGCGACTCAACAGCGTAGCGCGGGGTCTGCCAGGGATCGACACGGGCCGCCAGGTACTGCGGAATCTCGCGCTCTGGGGGAGTGAGGCCAGCCAGAGCGGTCGGCAGATACTTCTGAACGGCGGCGTAGACAATCTGCGCTCGCCCGCGATCCTGCTGGATCATGTCGCGCAGAAACTTGACCCCGAAGAGCACATGGCGTGACTCATCGCGCGCCACGGCGGTAAAGCCGGCGCGGAAAGCCGGGAACAGGTTGAATTGGCGGTAGGTCTCCAGAATGGAGCGCTGGCCAGCCAGAGCCATCGTACCCTCCACAATGATGTGGTAGAGCGTCACCCCCTCGATCAGGTGGGAGAGCTGGCCCGGCTCCTGGCGGATACGCTCGGCGATCTCTGCCAGGGCCTCGATCAGGATGGAGCGCAGGTGCTCGTTCATATATCCGACGGCCACCTGCAAAGCGCCATCGAGGCTCTCCTGCTCAACGCCCAGCACCTCGTGGAAAAAACGATCGAAGAAGACCGTATGGCGAGCCTCGTCGACAAGCTGGGTGGTCAGGAAGAGGCGCATCTCCTCATCTGGCATAGCGACCACGTAGGGAGCCAGCGTATTGGTCACGCACTCCTCCCCTTTGAAGAAGGCCGAGAGGCCGTACATGCGCGCCTGCCGCTCCTCGGCTGGCATTGCTTCCCACTGCTGGCGGTCATAGCTGAAGTCCAGCTCCTGAGCCTGCCACTGCTGGCGCTCCCAGCGATAGTAAAGCTCACGATAGCCAGGCAGATGCACCAGACCCTGATCGATGATATTGAGCACCGCATCGATCGGCGTCCCCTGCAACTGAGAGAGCGGAGCGGTCTCTAGCGAGTGACTGCTATTGTGAGGGCTGTTGGACATAACGCCTCCTCAGCTCCTTCTTATCGATCTTGCCCACAAGGTTGCGCGGCAGGGAGTCCACGAACTCGATCTCACTCGGCGTCTTGTAGTTGGCCAGGTATTCGCGACAGAAGGCTTTGAGCGTCTCGGCATCGACGGGCTCGCGCGTGACCACGAAAGCCTTGACTTCCTCTCCCATGCGCTCGGAGGGGATGCCCACCACGGCGGACTCGATGACCGCGGGATGGCGGTTGAGAACTTCCTCAACGTCGCGCGGATAGATGTTAAAGCCACCGCGGATGATCAGGTCCTTTTTGCGCTCTACGACGTAGATGTAGCCATCCTCATCCATGCGTCCCATATCGCCGGTATGCAGCCAGCCATTGCGCATAGTGGCCGCCGTCTCCTCGGGCAGATTGTAGTACTGCTGCATGATATTGGGGCCGCGGGCGATAATCTCGCCCACCTCGCCCACCGGCACATCCTGGTCGTTCTCATCGACGATACGGATCTCGACGCCCGGCAACGGTCTGCCGACCGAGCCAGGCTTGCGCGGCATCTCACGATTGTGGCCGGTGAGCGCGGCGGTAGCCTCCGAGAGGCCGTAGCCTTCAAGGATACGACAGCCAAACTTCTTTTCAAAGGCTTCCAAAACGGCCACAGGCAGGGGGGCCGAGCCACTGACACAGTACTGCAGGCTGCTGGTATCGTACTTGTCGGCATCAGGGCTATGCAGGAGGGCCACGAACATGGCGGGAACCCCGGCAAAACCGGAGACCCGGTAGCGCTCGATGGCCGAGAAGACGGCAGTCGTGTCGAAGCGCGGCAACATGACGATCCGGGCGCCGTTGAGGTAGGCGACGTTGGAGGCGACGAGTCCAAAGGCGTGGGCCAGAGGCAGAATAGCGAGATGGGTCTCGCCCTGGCTCTCGGCGGCCTGGGGATCCTCATCCCCGCCAACGCCACGCCCACTGACGGCGTTGGCCACCAAATTGCGGTGGGAGAGCATGACGCCCTTGGGACGCCCCGTGGTGCCAGAGGTGTAAAGGATGACGGCGGTGTCATCGGGACTGAGCTGGACGCCGGGCAGGTCGCTCAGATAGTAGTCGGCGTAATCTGCCCCTCGCGCGAGAACGTCCTGATAGGCGTGGACCTGGAGCCGCTCTGTCGGCAGAGGTCCTCCGGCGGCTGCCGGATCACCAACAACGATGAGCTGTTCGAGGGTCGGCACCTGGGCCAGGCTGGCCCCGTGAAGTGGGAGCAGCAGCGGACTGGTGATCAACAGGCGCGCACCCGAGTTCTGCGCGATGTATTGGACCTCGGGCGGCTTCAGCAGCGGAAGAACGGGAATGACGATGGCGCCGGCGCGCGCAATGGCCTGGTAGGAGATGATCACCTCGGGACAATTGGGGATCATGACCATCACGCGGTCACCAGTCTGGATACCGAGGGCGCGCAGGCCGGCGGCCAATTGCACGGCCTCGCGGGCAATCTCTACGTTGCTGTAGCGGCGTGGCTCCGCCAACTGGGGGTCCTCATAGACCAGGGCCTCGTAGGTGCCAAAGCGCTGGCAGTTGTAGATCGCCAGGTCGTACTGAAGCCGCAGGTCAGCGATGTCCCTGATGTTCCTGGCTTCGACCATGCGCAAACCTCCTTGTTAGTCGAC
>NZ_JBHOQV010000097.1:0-3100 GCF_042408735.1 Thermogemmatispora sp. | reverse complement strand
CTTCTCCTCTCATGGGGAGAAACCGCGCAGACCAGGATTGCTGATTGTTCAGGTGCTCGGATTGCCTGCTATGCAATCCTACAACTATGAGCATATCATACTTTATTGGCGAAGTCGAGTGGTCTGCGCTTTACTTTTCAGAACTACTTATGATATAGTCTCTTATTAAGATAGCTACCGGGCTGCTTATCAGAGGGTGAAGAGCAAATACTAAGACATCATCGGCATACGATCACCTCGATCTGATCGACCGGCGTTGGTCAGGGATACGCTTGTTTTCCGTATCCTGTTTCCATCCAGTATCCTGAAGCGGATCGCGACCTCCGCAACTCAGGCAGCCTGATCAATCCGGTACCGCTGGGCGGCAGCCAGCGCTATCTCATGCGCGTTGGGCCAGGCCGGGTAGCTATTGATGAGTGCAACCTGGGCCGGGCTGAGATCCGTGAGCCATCTGAGCTGGCCTGGGTGGCTCGCCTGCCGGTTGAGGTGGACGTTGGCCTCCCATTTCCAGTTCGGGGTGGCGGCGGAGGCGGCCTGGCTCGCCGCTGCGGTCAGGCGGTCAGTCAGCCAGCCGGAGTGCACCATTGATACACAAGAACCGGGGATATCCCCCGGTTCCTCCGGCCAACGCTATTCAGCTGCTAGCGAGAAATACCAACCAACTCGCGGTCGTGCTCTGTTAAGAAGCGGCGCAACAGCCCCTCCACCTCTGCTGTTTGTGGCAGCTCCCGCCCGTTCTCTTGCTCTTCTACGCGCGTCAGCAGCTCGTAGAGGTCAGGGATATCGTAGCGCAGCTGGACCTGGAGCTGGCCGTTACTATTATAGCCCTCGACGAAGAGACCATCCTCCTCCTCGCGGAGAGCGATGCTTTTCACCCCGATCTGGTCCAGCACCTGGCCTACGGCGTAGAGGATACGCGCGTAGCTGAAAGTGGTCGGCATTGATCCCTCCCTAAGATAGTGGCAATATGGGAAACCTGTAGCGCACAGATTGACGGCGCTGTCACTGTATACATCAAGACAGGTCAGAAAGTTTCTCCACTGCTCTTGGTTAGTCTATCATATCGTTGCAACGGACGTCAAGGTAGTGAGCGGAGAGGCGCCCGGCTCCCTGGCTGCCTGGCGGTGAGCAAAGGGAGGGAACGGGAGCCGGGCCGATTGCCCTCTGGCCAGGAGCGGCCAGGGGGAGCTGGCATCTGGAGGCTAGCGTCGGCCAAGCGAGCCATTGGCAACTTCGCGCGTGGCCCACACGCCGGTGTCGCTGACTCCATTGACATGGTGGTTGGTCTGTCCAGCACCATTCCCGTTAGCATTGAGGATCTCCAGGGCCTTCAAGCGCCAGAAGCGAGCGCTGGCGGGGCGTTTCAGGGCGAGGTACTGGGCCAGAGCTTCATCGGTGATAGAGGGGTTAGATTTCAAGACTTCGATCGTCATCTGGAGCTTATCGGGGTTGCCCTCACCGGACGTGGCCAGCATGGCTGGATTGGTATTCTGCTCGCCATTGGAACCTTCGTTGCCCACGGCCACAATCTGACCAGTGATCGGGCGCGAGAGATCCTGGTTGCCCTCGCGCGCCGTCCCATTGCCTGCGGCGTTGGCAACGGGGGCCACCTCGGTCGTGCGCTCCTGATTGATAATCGGCAGGAGGCTGGAGGGGTTCAGCCGCGAGCCGGCCGTCAGAGCGCGGCGCAGGGTCGACATGGGGAGTTGAACCTGTTTGGCAAGCTCGGAGAGCGCCGTCAGCTGCTGTTGCCGTGCCTTCTTCTCCTCTGCCTCAGCCTCGCTGATGGTCTCTGCCATCATCGTATAGACAATGCCCAGCAGCGGAAAGGCACTGGCCATGAAGGGGAAAATGTTGGTCAGCCAGGGCGCCGCGTGCTCCGCCGCACTCAGCATCTGCGGGCTGTGAAACTGCTTGGCATAGGCCCAGTTCACCGCCCAAGAGAAACCAGTACAGATAATAATGAGTAACCAGTGCTGCCAGACCGCCTTGGGGGTCCGATAACGTCGATAGCGCTGAAAGGCCGTCCAGGACAGCAGATAAATCGTGACGTCAATGCTGATCGCTATGGCATAGCTTACACCCCACCACCAGATCCCCTCTGGACCCGATGATGGCTCAAACGATGCAAAAAAGTAAGCAACATGTGGAATAGAGGCCGCCAGGAATACGGCGAATGCTATCCAGAAAAAATATTTCATCAAAGAGACTCCCCTTCCGCAAAGGTATGGTGACCCCTCGTACTATCACGTAGCAAAGCGTACGTCAGCACAAAGAAATCCGTCAATCCTCTCTGGGAGATTCTGGCTAATCTTCCGCTCTTCCCCGAATCTCAATAGCTGAGGTCTTGACAAAATCCTTCCCCCTGTGCAATAGTATGCAGGCACCACGCCACAGAACGCACCGGCTTTGCTGCGGCCTCGATTCGTTCGAGTCGGGGATGCTGAAAAGGGATGAATGAGCACGTCGCCCTCTCTCGGGCGAATGCCCCAACTCCCTCCCGCTTCCGGTGACCCTGTCAGACAACCTGATCTCGGTGCCCTTCTTCAATTCGAAGGTCCTGAAACGGCAATTTGAGGGTCCTGAGGGCTTGACAAGAGGCGCCTGGTGTGGAATACTTAAAGACGCCGTAAACAACACGGCTCAGCCACACCGCCTCGATGTCCCCTCGCTGAGGATGCTGAAAAGTGGAGGGTACTGGGAGCTTGACAAGAGGCGCCTGGTGTGGAATACTTAAAGACGCCGCAAACAACGCGGCTCAGCCAGACGATACCGATATCCCCTCGGTGAGACTACCGAAAAGGGATCGGCAGGGTAGTGTACCTTGACAACTGAATCGCGTTAGTGATACTTGCTTCAATTTTGCTGAGAGCCTGAAAGCAGACAGCATGTCTGCAGGCCGAGTGCAACGCGATAGAGGTAAGCGAAGAACGTTGTGCTTCGGTGTCAATAGGATGGCGCACAAGCGAGAAGCGTGCGCGGGGGATGCCTGGGCGCTGAAGGCCGAGGAAGGACGCGGCGAGCGGCGAAACGTTCAGGGGGAGCTGCTGGCAAGCGATGATCCCTGAGTCTCCGAATGGGGCAACCCCTCCGGCGTGAT
>NZ_JBHOQV010000096.1:0-38985 GCF_042408735.1 Thermogemmatispora sp. | reverse complement strand
GCTCCGCAACTTTGGCCTGGGACCAACCTCGTAGTTCGCGTGCCTGCCTAAGGCGACGATTTGGGGTCGGCATGCGTGTCTCCTCCAAAGACCTCGCAGCATTGGCTGATCTGCTGAGAGCATCCTGCTCTGCAGTCCTGTAACGGCCTTTGCTTGCTTGCTGATCGCAACCTGACAGCGTCTCGTTGCTCTCTCTGCATTGCCCACTCTCTCGATTGTACACTCCCAAGCCACCCTTCTGCCCTACAATGAGAGATGCTTCCTAACAATGCAGATCACAGCAGTTTCATTCGTTATGTAACCGATTACGGAACCGTTTACGATTGCTATTGTAGCATTACTGGGCGCCAGTAGCAACCTCCAGTCGCGCCAATGAACGCTAATTGTATATTCGTGCATTTCAATCATCTTGATTCCTGGCCACTGAGGCTGCGCCAGCCGCGGTGAGGGGTGGGGCCTCGGCGTCCCGGCTCCCTGCTGCCCACCTGCCTATTACCTGCTCAGCCCTTGCTCTTGTGGTATCGCTCCCGGGAGCGATACCATCACGAATAGCAGCCAGAGCAGTGAGGTTCCCCATGCCTGTGTCGACCGAGCGCTCAGCTTGGTCCTCTATCACTACCGCTGCAAAGGAGTGCTTGCTATGGTAGAACACGTTTCACCTCCCCGCAGGTGGCTCAGATGGCCCTGGTGGACTAGACGGGCCAGATGGGTCCGGCAGGCCCTCCCCCTGCTGACCCTCTTCGCCATTCTCCTGCCCACCATCACCCTGGCCGGCGCACGCTCCTCGCGGGCTGCTGGCGCCGCGCTGGCGGCTACCCAGTCCTATACCTGGCAAAATGTGGTGACAGGTGGGGGCGGCGGCTTCGTCGTCGACGTGATCTTCAATCCCAAACAGAAGGACCTGATTTACGCCCGCACAGACATCGGGGGAGCCTATCGCTGGAACCCCTCCACCGGCACCTGGACCCAACTGATGGCCTGGGTGACCCCTGACAACTGGAATATGGCCGGCGTGGAGAGCATCGCCACCGACCCTGTCCAGCCCAACCGCCTCTACATCGCCGCTGGCATGTATACCAATAACTGGACCAACCAGAACGGGGTCATTCTGCGCTCGACCGACTACGGCAATACCTTCCAGATTACACAGATGCCCTTCAAAATGGGCGGGAACATGCCCGGGCGCGGCATGGGCGAGCGCCTGGCTATCGATCCCAACGACGATGCCATTCTCTACTTTGGCGCCCGCAGCGGCAACGGCCTCTGGCGCAGCACCGACTACGGTGTGACCTGGAGCAAGGTGACCAACTTCCCCGATACCGGTCCCTTTGCCGAGAACCCGAACGACTCCACCGGCTACCTCAGCGACCCTGTGGGCGTGGTCTGGGTGACCTTCGATCCGTCGACCGGCACCCCGGGCAGCCCAACAAAGACGATCTATGTCGGCGTCGCCGATAACCGCAGCGGCGCTTACAACATCTACCGCAGCACGGATGCTGGGGCAACCTGGGCCCCGATCCCGGGCGAGCCAACCTGCAGCGTCAGCGGTACCACGGTGACCTGCACCGGCGGCGCCACCTGGAGCACGACCAGCGACGCCTCTACTGGTTATCTCCCCCATCAGGGTAAGGTCGATTCGCAGGGAACACTCTATGTGACTTATAGCGACTGGGAAGGCCCCTACAACGGGAGCCGCGGCGATGTCTGGAAGTTCACCCCCAGCACCGGCACCTGGACGAAGATCAGCCCTGTGCCGGGCTCAGATAGCGCCAACGATTACTTCGGCTACGGTGGTCTGGCTGTCGACTGGCAGCATCCCGGGACGATCGTGGTGGCCAGCGTCAATTCATGGTGGCCCGATGCCCAGCTCTTCCGCACCACCAACGGCGGCACAACCTGGGAACCGATCTGGACCTGGGCCAGCTATCCCAACCGTAACCTCTACTATACGATCGATGTCTCTAACGCCCCCTGGCTCGATTTCGGCAACAAGAATCCGGTTCCGCCGGTGCCAGCCGTGAAATTGGGTTGGATGATCGAGGGCATGAACATCGATCCCTTCAACTCGGACCGCCTGATGTACGGCACCGGCGCTACGCTCTATGCCACCAATAATCTGACAGCCTGGGATAACTACCAGAACGGCGGCATTGTCAATTTCAAGAGCACGGCTCTGGGCATCGAGGAGGAGTATGTTACCGATCTGGTGAGTCCGCCGGCCAATGCTCACCTCTACAGCACCATGGCCGACGTGAGCGGCTTCCGCCACGACGATCTGACGAAGTCGCCTCCAGAGATGTACTATATCCCTTACGCCGGTTCGTATGCCGCCATCGACTACGCGGAGCTGAATCCCAACTTTATGGTGCGCGTTGGCTACGGCAATCCGAGCGCCAGCCCGCCCGTGACGAGTACGGCTTTCAGCTACGATGGCGGTGCCACCTGGTTCGCTGGCAATAAGGATATTCCCGGTGTCTCCCAGAACGGTGGCACGGTGGCTGCGGCTGCCGACGCCAGCCGCGTGCTGTGGGCCCCCGTGAACGCCCCTGTCTCCTACTCGACCGACAATGGCAATAGCTGGGTGGCTTCGGCTAATGTGCCGCAGAATGCGGTCGTGGCCTCGGATCGCGTGAATCCGAAGAAGTTCTACGCCTACGGGCAGGGCAAGTTCTGGTACAGTACGGATGGTGGAGCGACCTTTACCGCCTCGTCGGCGACGGGCCTGCCCCAGGCCGGCGATCCGGTGGAGGTGAAGGCGGTGCCAGGCCGCGAGGGCGATGTCTGGGTGGCCGGCGGCAACGCCTGGACGAGCGACTATGGCCTCTGGCATTCGACCGACGGGGGCCAGACCTTTACGAAGCTGACCAGCCTGGCCGGGGCCGATAAGATCGGCTTCGGCATGCCCGCCCCCGGTCAAAGCTATCCGGCGATCTATATCAGCGGCATCGTGGGCAATGTACGCGGGATCTTCCGCTCTGATGACGGAGGGAATACCTGGGTACTGATTAACGATAGCCAGCACCAGTACGGCAATGTGACGACAATCACGGGCGACCCACGCATCTACGGTCGCGTCTATGTGGGAACCAATGGCTTTGGCATCGTCTACGGCGATATTGCTGGGACTGCTACAACTCCGACGCCGACGGCGACTGTGGCGGCAACGCCGACCCCTACAACGGCTGTTACACCTACCCCAACCGCTACTACGGCGCCGACTCCAACTCCTACACCGCGACCGACGGTGACTCCAACGGCAACGCCAACGGCGACTCCTACACCAACCTCGACGCCGACAGCCGGCCTGAAGTGCAGCGTCCATTACGCGGTCAATCAGTGGCCCGGTGGCTTTACGGCTAACCTGACGGTGACCAATACCGGGTCAACGACTATTAATGGCTGGACTCTGACCTTCAGCTTCCCTGGTAACCAGACGGTTACCCAGGGCTGGAACGGGGTCTTCTCCCAGCAGGGGAACCAGGTGACGATTACTAATGCCAGCTACAACGGCTCGATCGCGCCAGGGGCCTCCGTCTACCCGGGCTTCAACGGAACCTGGAGCGGCAGTAATCCGTCACCCACGGCTTTCTACCTGAATGGGACCGCCTGTACGATCGTTTAGCGCCTCCGTCTCGCCAGGGGAGCTGCTCGCCGGAGCCAGATTCCGGCGAGCAGTCCCGCTATCCCCACCAACGGGGCAGGCTCTTTTGATGGCCTGCCCCGTTCCTTCAGAACCTCGCTCAGAGCCTTCTTCCGATCGGCTGTCCAGGGACGAGAGCCAGATCGGGATCACTCTTGACGATCGATAACCAGCAGCCCCCCAAGAAGGTCCTCATACCAGAAGGAGGCGCGTCCCTCAAGCTGTTCCAGACACCATTTCCCCCAAAACTGGAGCTTCGCCTGCGAGAAGACCTGGCGGTGCCCGTAACATTCCTGAGCCTGTTCTTCGTAAGGGACTACGATGAGGAGGCGACGGCCCGTGACCCGCAGTAAATGGCTCAGGGCCAGGGGCAGCTCGCTTTCATCGAGATGCTCCAGGAGATGAATAGCGGTGACGGTATCAAATTGGCCCAAGCGGAGAAAGGCTGGCTGGAGAAGATCCTGCCGCTCCAGGCGGAGCTGACCGGCCAACCCCAGGGCGTCGGCCAGGAGGGCCGATAAGCGCAGGGCCTCAGCCCGCCGATCAATCGCGACAATCGGCCCCCCAGAGCAGCCCTTTTCTCTGGCAACGAGCAGCGGCCAGTAGGCGCAGGAGCAGCCCACATCGAGCAGGCTCTTGCCTTGTACGAGAGCGAGCAAGCGGCGATAGATAGCGGCAAAGGAGGCGATGGTCCCCCCGCCCTCCGCGCTCGCGGGGGTCAGAGCGAGCTGCTCGCTGAGACGGGTAAAGGTGTTGAGAGCAAAGCAGCGCCAGGCTTGTAAGGGGGCTGTCGGCTCAAAGGAGACAACAAGGGCGCTGAGGGCGGCGTTGAAATCCTCTTCTCCTCGCAGCCAGCTAATGCTGACCAGTTCTTGTTGAAGGTAGTCAACAAGGCGGTTGTCGCTCTCCATCCTCTCCAGCCAATGCACCAGGAGGCGCTCTTCTGGAACTGCCCTCTCCGAAGCCCCAGGTCGCCAGGCCAGCAGAAAATGGGGCGTTCGTCGGAGGTTCCAGTCCTGTCGCCCGAGCTGACGCGCGAGCCTCTCCCTCTGCCCTTCGCCCCTGAGCGCCAGGACGCGCAAACTCCCGACCCGTACAGCCCGAAGCTGGTGCGGCCGGCCGCTTGCTCGGCTCCGACTCTCAGCATGCTCCCCATGCCTTTCTTCAGTGACTATCGCTCCTTCTCCTTGCCTCGCTTGCTTTCCTCCTCGCTCCACTCTTCTCGTCTGCCACCGACGGCCGCCTTGCAGGTTGAAATAAACAATTGATTCTTTATTGATAGAGATAGCAGTTTAACTACTACAGCAGTTCTTTGAAGATCGAAAAGGAATGGACTTGATTGGCTCATGGGAGTCTGGTATACTTAGCAATATACTATCACAGTTCCTCAGCACACTGCTTCCTGAGCGAAGAACCGGACGCTGAGAGCCTCAGCATGGGCCACTGGGGCTTTCCCTGTAGCGTACGAGTGTACGAGCACGCGACGTACTCGGGCCGGGCACTCTCTCCGCTTCTCCAGAACTTTCAGCACCGCCAGCATCCCTCGCTCTCTGCCTCCGCCCAGAGATGAGGGCAGGCGGGAGAGGGGAGACCGGGCAGAGAGAAGGGATCTCGCTTGCTCGAGAGGGGTGATCAGCAAGCGCTCTCGCACGACTGGCAGGCCGGCTCTGAGCCTGGTAAGCAGCCTGGGACCTGTCTCTCTCCTTTTCAGGAGCATCGGTCTGTCTGAGGCGGCGCTGGCCGGAGGGGGGCCGTCCTGGCCAATCCGGTAGCGCTCCCTACTGGGCGACTGCTGGTTCCACGCCCGGACCCCAGCCGCGGCGTGGCGGGGAGGAAGGGAAGACGGTGTCTGCATCGCGGGGAGCGCATTGGCTCTTTCAAGCGATCAGGTGAGTCGGCAAGCTGCTATCTCCTTTCAGGTTCTCTTCATAGTTGTGGGCAAGCGGCCACAGTGACCAAGCAAGTCTGGCGTTGCCGCCAGACCATCAGAACCAAGGTCGCCAGTCGTCCCTGGCGGCCAGAAAGGATGAGCTTATGGCGACTGCAAGTGCGACGATGCAGGTGCGCAATCGCTGGGTTATCGTCATCGCTGCCATTGTGATGCAGCTCGCGCTCGGCTCCGTCTACGCCTGGAGCGTCTTCTCATCCCAGTTGCAAAAACTGTACGGCTGGGATAACACACAGGCAACGTTGCCCTTCACGATCGCGATCCTCGTTTTGGGCATTGCCGCGGCCATCGGCGGGTTTTGGATGGACCGCGTTGGGCCGCGCATTGTAGGAACCACCGCCGCTGTTTGCTACGGGCTAGGGGTGTTTTTGGCTGGCTTCACCGGCAATCAGTTGGTCCTCCTCTGCCTGGCTTATGGAGTACTCGGAGGCCTGGGGATGGGTTTGGGCTATATCGTGCCGGTAGCAACCCTGGTCAAGTGGTTCCCCGATAAGCGCGGTATGGTGACCGGTCTGGCTGTCTTCGGCTTCGGCGGAGGGGCCGTAATTGTCTCGCAGGTGGGGCCGCTTCTGATGAGCGCCTATGGTGGAGGTGTCCAGGCCCACGGCATTGGCCCGGCTTTTATGACCCTGGGCATCATCTACCTGATCCTCATCGGTCTCGCCTCCCAGTTCTATGCCAATCCTCCGGCAGGCTATCGTCCCGCCGGTTGGACGCCCAGCGCCCAGGTCATTGCCCAGCGCGCTGCCCGCGACCTTACCCCGGGCGAGGCCCTGACGCGCTGGCAGTGGTATGCCCTATGGGGCATTCTGGCCCTTAATGTGACCGCCGGCATCGCCATGATCTCGCAGGCCAAGCAAATCGCCCTTGGCGGTGGCGCCCCTGACGCCCTGGCTACCCTCTTCGTCAGCCTGATCTCTATCTTCAACGCCTGCGGCCGCTTCGTCTGGGCCTGGCTCTCCGACCTGATTGGGCGCCGACAGGTCTTCATGACGATGTTCGCCCTGCAGGTCTTGCTCTTCCTGCTGATGGCCGCCTTCATTAAGTCCTTCGCCATCATTCTGGTGCCGGCCCTCATCGTAGCTCTCTGCTACGGCGGCGGTTTCGGAACCATGCCGGCTTTCACCGCGGACTACTTCGGCCCCAAAAATTCTGGCTCGATCTATGGCCTGATGCTGACAGCCTGGAGCGCCGGCGGCGTACTCGGGCCGATCCTGATCGCCCAGGTTAAGGACCGCACCGGCGGCTACGTCGTGGCCCTGGTAGCTCTGGCCATCATCATGGCTCTAAGCTTCCTGTTGCCGCTTCTCACCCGTCCGCCGCGCATCGAGGCCGTGGGCGAGGCAGCACCAGCCTGACCAGCTCGCACGCCGTCAGGTCAATAAGCAGGCAGGTAGACTGCCCCCGCCCTCGACCAGCACTGGCAGGGCCTATCTCCGCGTCTGGCTGTTTGTCTGTCTGCCTCCCTTGACCGGCGGAACAAGGATGGATGGAATTGGCACAACTCGCGCTGCCGCCCGCCTGAACTGCGATCACAGGCAGCGGCAGCGAGGCGAACAAGAACGCTACTAGGTTCCAATCATTTCAGCGAGAGAAAGGGCGAAGCTATGGCTGTCGGCAAGCTTTTTGCACCGCATCTCTGGGCCGGGTGGAAGCCCTTTGGCCTGGGTGAGCGCAAGCCGCATCACTTCACTGAGATCGCCCGCACGGTCTGGCAGAATCGGCGCCATCCCCTCTATGCCTGGCGCATCCTGACACGCGGCTGCTGCGACGGCTGTGCGCTCGGCACCTATGGGATGCACGATTGGACAATGAGCGGCATCCATCTGTGCACCATTCGCCTTAATCTGCTCCAGCTCAACACGATGGGGGCCATGCCCTGGGAGCGGCTGGTCAACGATCTAGAGAACCTCAAGCGGCTCTCCAGTCCTCAGTTGCGCCAGCTTGGCCGCCTTCCCTACCCAATGGTCCGACGACGGGGTGAAAGCGGCTTTCGGCGCGTGTCCTGGGATGAAGCTCTCGATCTGATTGCCGGGCGCATCCGCGCCACGCGCCCGGATCGGCTAGCTTTTTACCTGACCTCGCGCGGCATTACCAACGAGGTCTACTATGTCGCCCAGAAAGTGGCTCGCTTCCTGGGAACCAACAATATCGATAACGCCGCCCGCGTCTGCCACTCTCCCAGCACGGTGGCACTCAAGCAGACCCTGGGGGTCGGCGCCTCCTCGGTCTCTTACAAAGACTGGATCGGCACCGATCTGCTGATCCTGCTGGGCAGCGATATTGCCAACAACCAGCCTGTCACGACCAAGTACCTCTACTACGCCAAAAAAGCAGGTACGCGCATCGTCGTCATTAACCCTTACAAGGAGCCGGGCCTGACCCGCTACTGGGTACCGTCCGTCCCTGAGAGCGCGCTCATGGGGACCAGGCTGATGGACGATTTCTTCCAGGTCTCCACCGGCGGCGATATCGCTTTCCTCAACGGCACCTTGAAGTATCTGATCGAGCAAGGCTGGATCGATCACGATTTTATCGACCGCCACACCGTCGGCTGGCCAGAGCTAGAGGCTGAGCTGGCGCAACAGGACTGGGAGACACTAGAGCGCTACAGCGGCCTCAAGCGAGACGAGATGCGCCGCTTTGCCGAGCTGATTCACCAGGCGCGCAGCGGTATCCTCATCTGGAGCATGGGCCTGACTCAGCATACCTTCGGCGTCCAAAACGTTAAAGCCGTGGTCAACCTGGCCCTCTCGCAGGGCTGGGTCGGCAAAGAACACTGCGGCGTCGTCCCCATCCGCGGTCACAGCGGTGTCCAGGGAGGCGCCGAGGTAGGGGCCGTGCCTGATCTTCTGCCCGGCGGGGCTTCTGTCAATAACCCTGCCGATGTCGAGCGCTTCAGCCAGCTCTGGGGCTTTGAGGTGCCCGAGGGAGCGGGACTGCGTGCCGTCCAGATAATCGATGCCGCCTACGATGGGGATCTTGACGTTCTCTACTGCAGCGGCGGCAACTTCCTGGAGGTCTTGCCCGATCCAGACTACGTGCGCCAGGCACTGGAGCGCATCCCTCTGCGCGTGCATCAGGATATCTTCGTGACCAGTCAGATGCTGGTCGACCCGGCAGATACGGTTGTGCTCCTGCCCGCCCAAACACGCTATGAGCAGCCGGGGGGTGGAACGGAGACCAGCACCGAGCGGCGCATCATCTTTACGCCCGAGATTCCGGGGCCGCGCGTCGGCGAGGCCCGCTGCGAGTGGGAGATCTTCCAGGAGGTTGCCGCTCGCGTCTATCCCGAGCGCCGCGAGCGCATCATCTTCCCGAACGCCCAGGCTATTCGAGAAGAGATCGCGCGCGTGATGCCGCTCTATGCAGGGATAGAGCGCCTGCGCAAGCCTGGGGACCAGGTCCAGTACGGTGGGCCTGTGCTCTACCGCAATGGACAGTTCAAGACGCCTGACGGCAAGGCTCATTTCTCTGTCCTGCGTCCGCCCGAGCTGAACCTGCCCGAGGGGCGCTTTATTCTTTCAACCCGTCGTGGCAAGCAGTTCAACAGCTTGATCTATGGCAAAAAGGATACGATGAGTGGGGCTCCACGCGACAGCCTCTTTATCTCGGCAGAAGATGCTGCCGCTTTGGGCCTGCATCACGGCGACCGCGTCCTGGTCAAGAGCGACAATGGACAGAGCATGCAGTGTCGCATCTTCGTCGATGAGATCAAGCCGCGCAACGTGCAGGCTTTCTGGCCCGAGTGCAATGTCTTGATCCGTCGGCGCGTCTGCGACACCGCCGCCGGTATGCCCGACTACAACGCCATCGTCGAGATCGTGCCGCTGGCTACCCCAGCCGTGGCCGCGGCGAGCAGCGCCAGCCGCTGAGCAACAGCGCGCTCCGGGCGGGAGGGGGTGCCTCGCTCCTGACCCGCCAGCAAGGCGGCATGGCACATAAAACGAGCGGGCGGCTGCGACCCTGGTAAGAGGTCACAGTCGCCCGCTCTTCCTCCCGGGGACAGGGAGGCTAGTGCGAGAGCCTCATGGCTCTCTAGGAAAGGGAGCCAGGGTCGGGTACCGCGGTGCTCAAGGGGGAGAAGTCTGCTTCTGGCCCGCGCCCGCTTTTCTCCCTCCCTATCCCTGTCAAGTTGGGTTGTTCGGCGACTCCGTCAGCGGCAGGCATATTCCTTGAGAATGTCATTGAGCGGAGTACGCTGAAGACACCTCTCGAAGCGGAACGACTGCAGCAGGCGATCCAGTTCGGCTTCGCTCAGATCGGCAAAGAGGGCGGCGAACTCCTCCACCAGTGGCTCCGCCAGTAAGATATGACGTACCAGCCGACGGATCAGCCAGCCCGCACCAAAGGGAAAAGGCGCGTAGTCGGGGAACTCGCGAGCAAAGGTCTCCTCCAATGGCTGCATAATATGCCGGATCTGCGTATCCAGCGTTCCCCAGGTATCGACGCCAAGGCGAGCCTTTTTCTCGAGAAAGGGACGCAGCAGCAGGTTCCAGGGAGAATCGGGAGCAGTATAGACTAGTCCCTGAAGACCGATATCCTTGTAGGTCCAGATAGCCCAGCTCGCTCCATAGCGCTGATAGATCTCCAACTGATCGCGCAGGAGCTGATAGCGCATCGCGTCGGCTTCTGGCTCGCCTCGATAGACCGGGCCGAACTCACCGATCCAGATCGGCGTCCCTGTCTCGCGCATGAAAGCGGTGCGCTTCAGAAAGACCTCTTCGAGGACCCCAGCATCGAAGTACTGGCCATCGGTATAGCCCGGATAGGGACCGCCGTAGATAAAGCCTGGTTCCGCGTAGTCATGGGCTGTAAAGACCGTATTGGGCCAGACCTCGTGAAACATCTGAAAATCTTGCGAATAGCGGTTCCCATCGAAGAAGATGATGTGGTGCGGATCAACCTCCCGAATGGCCTCGTAGAGGCGGCGATAGAACGGCTCAATCAGCTCGCCAGAAGGGTCTCCAGGCTCATTCATCGGATTGTAGCCCGCCACCCAGGGATGATCACGATAGTGACCAGCAAGGGCCTGCCAGAGATGCACCGTCCGATCCTGGAAATGGCGATGCTTCCAGAATAGGGCCTTGTGTGTCGGATTGTCGCTATGCCAGTCCTGGTTTTGATAGCCCGGCAAGGCATGCAGATCGAGAATAGTATAGATCCCCTGCTCCGCACAGAGATTGACCACGCGGTCCAGGTGCCGGAAGCCCTCCTCGTTGATCACAAAGGGCTCCATATCCGACTCAAAGTGACGGTAGTTGATCGGAATGCGCAGCAGATTCAGCCCGAGGGAGGCGATGAAGCGCGCATCTTCAGGGCCGAAGAAGTACTCCAGAAAGCGGTCGAAGAAGAAGCGATATTTTTCGGGGCCAAGCACCTTATACAAGGCTTCCCGCTGCGCCTCCTCGTTAGCTGGATAGCCGGTAACGAAGTTCTCCATGTTCATCCAGCCACCCAGCCCGACGCCGCGTAAGATCACGGGCTGGCCCGCTGCATTGACAATCTGTGACCCCTGCGTAGTGAGCATACCTGATGTCATGCTATCCTTTCTCATTCTCATGGTTCCAGGTGAGCTGGGTGCTTTCTACAAGCCGCCTGCCGTCTCCTCCAGGACGCTCCTCGGCCCGCGCCTTCTGCGGACCAGCCCGTCCCCGGAGCAAGCTGGCGACCTGTATCTTCCCAGTCACCCCGGAGCGGCGGCGCAGCCCTGCGGTCCGCCGCTCCTTTGTCCGTCAAGCCACCTCAGCGGCTGAAACCGGCCAGCAGGCCCGTCAACAACTGCCGCCGACCGAAGATGTAGAGCAGGAGCATCGGCACTGCCGAGAGGAAGACCGCCGCCATGATGGCCGGCACATCGGCAGCGTACTGTCCCTGGAAACTCCACAAGGCGAGCGGCAAGACACGCACCTCCGGGCTTTGAGTCAGAACCAGCGGGAAGAGGAAGCCATTCCAGACCTGGATCGACTCATAGATGGTCACGGTGATTAAGGCCGGACGCGAGAGCGGGATGACGAGCCGCCAGAGAATCTGCAGATGGCTGGCGCCGTCAAGGCGCATCGCCTCATGCAGCTCGGATGGAATATCCCGAATAAAGGTCACCAGCACCAGCACCGACAACGGCACCCCAAAGGCCACATAGGGCAGGATCAGGGCAAAGAGCGTATCGTAGATGTGCATGCCGCTGATAATGGCATAGATTGGGATGATCACGGCCTGCAAGGGAATAGCCAGGCCCAGCAGGAAGAGGCTGAAGATCACCCGCGTCAGGCGATTGCGCATGCGCGCGATGGCATAGGCCGCCGGGACCGAGATCAGCAGGATCAGGGCCACGCTGATCACCAGCACAAAGAGGCTGTTGAGCAGATAGAGGCTGAAGCCATTCTCCCAGACACTGAGGTAGTTCTCCAGCGTTGGCTGCGACGGCGGCAGCCAGGGATTATCGAGATAGAAGCCGGCCTGTGAGCGCAGGCTGCTCATCAACATGTAGAGCAAGGGATAGAAGGCCACCACAAACCAGAGCAGGCCGCAGAAAGCCGGGATCAACTCGACAAGACGACTGGCCCGGAAAGGCCGCCTGGGACGCCGAAGGCCTCTTTTCAGCGCCCGTTGCTCCTCCAGAGGCCCCTTCTCCTCACGAGGCACCGCCGGCGCTAGCCCGGCCTCGGCCTTCAGCGACACGCTCCGCCCCCCGGCAAAGGGAAGCGCGCTCAAGAGCGTACGGTTCAGCCGCATCGCCTCTCCTCCTTCTCTTCTGCTTTGCATGTTTTTCCTCTCCCCACCAGGCTACTCATAGTCCCTCAAGCTGGCTCGACATGCGCAGGAAGCCGGTCACCCGCAGCAGCAAGAGAGAGAGCGCAATGCCGCTCACGGCTAACACCAGAGCGATGACGCTGCCATAGCCGACCTGCTCATTCACAAAAGCCGTGATATACATGTGTAGCGGCAGAATGCGCGTTGCATAGCCTGGTCCGCCTCCGGTCATCACCCAGATCAGATCGAAGTAGGTCAGGGAGCCGGTCAGCATAAAGATCGAGGAGGTGATGATCGTATACTTAAGCTGCGGAAGCGTAATTGAAAAGAACTTGCGCAATCGACCGGCTCCGTCGATCTCGGCCACATCGTACAGCTCGCGGGGGATCTGGCGCGCGCCGGTCATATAGAGCAAAGAATGGAAAGGAATAAACTGCCAGGCGATAACAATGGCCACCACATAGAAAGCCAGGCTGGGGTCGCCCAACCAGCCATGCGCCCAGGAAGAGAGGCCAAGGGCGCGCAAGGTCACATTGATCAGGCCGAAATTGGGGTCGAGGATCGAGACCCAGGTGATCCCGATGGCCACCGTCGAGAAGAGCAGCGGCAAAAAGTAGAAGACGCTCAGCACAGCCCGGTAGCGCTGCGGACCGGCCATAAAGACCCCGAGCAGCAGGCTGAGGGGTGTCTGTAGCACCCAGGTCAGAACCATCATCTCAAGTGTCAGCCCAACGGCGTGCAGGGTCAGCGGATCAGAGAAGAAATGGAGCCAGTTCGCCGGGCCGATCCAGAGGGCCTGAGCGATGCCATTCCAATTCGTAAAGCTCAGATAGGCAGCCACCAGCAGGGGGAAGAGAGCGAACAAGGCATAGAAGCCCAGGGCCGGAGCCGTCCAGAGGAGCGCCGGCCAGGAGGCAGGCTGTCTTCTGATAGGAGCGACGCGCGCGGTCACACTCATGCTCATGGTCTTAGCCTCAGCTCAGTGGAGAACAGCGGGTGCCAGCAGCGCCTCCTTGTTCCGTAAGCCTGTCAGGAAGACACCCAGCGCAGACCGAGGAAAGCGGCCAGCACGCAGGACTCATGCAACCCAGCGGCACTAGTCGGTATCAGCGTCACTAGTCGATAGCAGCGGTTCATCCGGCAAGAGAGGAAAGTGGGTGGGTGAGTGAGTGGAGCAGGGGACCCTCCCCGCTCGCCGACCCTGCCCCACTCACCGCACCAACTCAGCTACCGCTGCGAGTAGCCAGCCTGCGCTACCCATCAGGTACCGATTGTCTGGTTCATATTGGCCGAGAACTGCTGCGGCGAGATCTGGCGCAAGAAGAGCTGATCCAGATTGGTCAGGAGAGCCTGCGCCGGCTGCGGCGGCAGGGCCTGGTCCCAGGCCAACTGGAAATGAGCTGCCTTCTGCACCAGGCGATAGACGAAGAGCAGCCAGTCGCTGTGAGGCGCGTTGCTCAGCTTATTCTCAATGCCCTTGATGGGCGGGATCTCGCCCAGAGCAATACGCCGATCGACGGCCTCATCGTTGAGCACAGCATCCTTGAGATAGGTGACACAAGCCTGAATGGCCTTCGAGGTCTTGGCGACCGAATAATAGTTACAGGGCACGCCGGTCAGATTGGAGGGATCCCCGACACCGCCCTCGACAGCCGGGAAGGGGAACCAGCCCAGCTTCCCCTGCTGGATGAAGGCCGGATCATCGTTCGTAATGGTTCCGAAGTCCCAGGTTCCCATCAGGTGCATGGCCGCCTTGCCGGTATAGAGCAGCGCGCTGGCCTGGCCGGTATCGTAGCTGACCGAGGCGAAGCCGCTACCGAAGGCGCCGGCGGCCACCAGGTCCTGAATCATCGTGTTGGCCTTAATAATCACCGGGTTCGACCAGGCGTTAGGCTGGTTGGCCATGATCGCATCAAAGACCTGCGGGCCGCCAAGCCGATCGACCAGATACATCTCGTACATCAAATAGGTCCATTTGCTGGCTCCGCCCAAGGCGATTGGTTGCAGGCCATGCTGTCTGACGGTCTTGACCAGATTGAGCAGATCGCCCCAGGTCTGAGGGATCGATAACTTATACTTCTCGAAGATATCCTTGTTATAGAGGAAGACCACGGGCTGGACGCCATCGTTGGGGATGCCGTAGATGTGGTTGTTGAAGGTCGCCGCGCCCAGCGAGGAAGGGAGGAAGCGATCGCGCCAGGCCGGGTCGGCATTGAGATCGGGGGTAAGGTCGTAGACATCGCCGGCATCGATATAGGACTTGAGGATGCCGCCCCCCCAGCCGAAGAAGATATCAGGGGGCTGGTGGGCGCCCATAGCCACCTGGAGCTTCTGCTTGTAGGGGTCATTCTGGAAGAACTGCACGGTGGCGTGGATCGAGGGGTGCGACTGATTGAACTTCGCCGTAATATCCTGAATCAGCTTCTGATCGTTACCATTGCTGATATCCCAGACAATGATTGACTGGGCACCACTACCGCCACCGCTCTGGCCGCCCACCCCGAAGCAGCCCGAGAGCAATGCGGCCAACGAGACCGTCCCGGTCGTCTGGAGAAAGTCGCGGCGAGAGATTCTCCTTTGCTGCATAGTTCCATCTCCTCTGGCATCTTTGCTCGCCCGTCGTGATTGAGGTCCCACGCATACCATACAGTGGCATGGCGCTGCACATGGACAGACCCAGAAAACATCCTTGCTTAGCGGCAGGAGAGGGCAGCCGTCCGGCTCACCGCGCCCCCGCTGCCGTCCCGAGACGGGGGCCAGACAGAGACAGAGAGACCGACGCAGGCGGCACCGACAGAGAGCGGCGCGCCAGGGCGGCTGCCTTGGAGCACAAAATCAGGCGCTCGTCGCTGAGAGTAGCCTCCTTTCTGCAGCTTACGCCGTTGAAACTGCCATTGCCTTTATCGCCTGCCCACTTTGGCGGCAGAGAAGGCGCGGGCCAGATAAGGCCGCCTCCTTCTTCTTTCCTTCCCTCCCCCCCTTACATACGTACAGCCAGACGTTCATACATACTGATGTGCTATTGGCAAGCGATCACAGCTATCTATGAGTACACGCCTCCCTGCGATGATCGGCGCCCTGAAGGGGGCCAGCGATCAGGGCGAGGGCGGGGGCGCGCAAGACTCGCGCACAACCAGAGAGGTCGCCAGCTCCACGCGCATGCTATCGAGCGGTTCGCCGGCGATCAGGCGCAGCAACATCGTCGTCGCCATGCGACCCATTTCGGCCAGAGGCTGGCGGATAGTTGTCAAAGTTGGGGAGACCATCGTTGCGATGGGCACGTCATCGAAGCCGACCACGCTGACATCGTCGGGCACGCGCAGGCCATGTGCCCGCAGGGCTGCATAGACCCCCATTGCCTGCAGGTCGCTGCCGGCGAAGATAGCCGTTGGGGGCTGGGGTAGAGCCAGCAGTGCGCAGGTCTGATCGTAGCCCGTCTGCTGACGAAACTCGCCCGGGCGGATCAGGTCCGGGTCGATCGGCAGGCCGGCCTCCTCTAAAGCGGCGCGATAGCCGGCAATGCGATCCTGACTGCAGCGGAGATTAGGCCAACCGGCGATAATGGCGACCCGCCGATGGCCCAAAGAGAGCAGGTACTCCGTCGCCGCTCGCCCTCCGGCCCAGTTCGTAGCGCCAACCGAAGGCACATCGGGACCCAGCTCACCGCGATGGTCCACCACTACAAAGGGGATTCGATGACGACGCAATTCGTCGAGGCGCTCCGACTGGCCCTGCGCCAGCACCAGAATCGCCCCGTCGGTCGCTCCCTCGATGACCTGACGCAGCCACTGCCGCTCACGGCGCGACTCGTCGTGCGTCGTTGACAGGGCCATGCGCAGCTCGGTGCGCTCCAGCACCTCCTCGACACCGCGAATGATCTCAAAATAGTAAGGGCTGTCGAGATCGGGAACCACGAGATCGATGATGCCGCTGCTACCACGCCTCAGCGCGTTCGCCACCCGGCTGCGCACATAGCCCGCCTCGCGAATGACGCGCTCTACTCGCTCGCGAGTGGACGGCGCTACGTCGGGACGGTTGTTGAGAACCCGAGAAACCGTTGGAATCGATACCCCGGCTCGGGCCGCGATCTCGGCGATGGTGCTGCGACGCCGATTCATGTTCTGCCTCGACTTTGCGTCCATTACCGGTAACCTTATCGGCTCTGTGATTGCTTGAATCATACCTGGGAATCAGCCTTCTGTCAAGGGTAATCTCTAACGATTTGCGTCCCTCAGCTGCTCCGAAACCGCTTACTGCTGAAAAAAATGGCCCAGTAAGGCGACCTTATTTCCGATAACGTTATCATAAACAGAAGGCCCAGGTTAGCCCTGGAGATTGGCCTGGGCGCGCTCAGCTATGCTACCATAGACATGATCGATCAGATCATCAGGCACTGGGGGCAGGCAGAGCCATCTCACCGGCGCCTGGTGCCTTGGGTCTGGCCAGCTTCGGGTCTGAGCCAGAAGCAGAGATAGAGGTGAGCTGGTCTGGCTCGCCTGGCCGCCCGAGTGACGGCAACCGCCTGGCTGCCGCGCTCTGAGGAATTGAATCGCTGCAAGGGAGGTATATGAGAACGTGGAGCCGTCCACTGGCAAGGTGCTTGCTCAAGCCGTGCAGGAGTTCGATGTTTCGCTGGTCGACATGGACCCGTTCTTTATCCACTATACCGCTTACAGCATCTGGATGGACCGCGGCTTTCTCCATCTGCTCAAAACCCTGGGCCACCCCCTGCACACGCTTTTTGCTGAAGGGTACGGCTTCCCGGTGGTTCACTGCCAGCTCGATTTCTGGGAACCGGCGGCCCTTGACGAGCGCGTGCGTCTGACGACCGCCCTTGTGCGCCTGGGACGCACCAGTCTGACGGTGCGCTACGCGTTTGCTCGAGTGGAGGCCAACGGCTCGCTGACCCCGCTGGCGCGCGGAGAGAGCGTTCATGTCTATACCGAGCGCGCGACGCGCCAGCCTCATGAGCTGCCTGGTTGGTTGCGAAGTCTGGAAGGGGGGACAGCACCAGCCTCGTCGGAGACGGGCTAACGGCCTGGCTTTGGTTTTTTCCGGCGGTGTCCTCTTCTTTGCCTGATTTGCCTGAGCTGGCCTGATCAGCCTGGCCACAACAGTGATTGATACTTTTCGTTCAAAAGATATCACTCGAGAGGCTCAGCTGAAAGTTCGTTGCCTCCCTGGAAGCCGGAGAAGTGAGGTTCTGCAAACGGCCTGCAGCGGCTTTTCAAGAGGACGCAGCACGCTTTTAGGCGCACTCAGCGTTACATCAGAATTCCGTGGAGAATTCAGGGTCTACTATGTTATAATACCCCTCGAATGAGTCTTTCATTGAAACAGTGTAATGTCTAGTACCGCTCTCCTACATTTCCATACGAGATTGCCCGTTTCCAGGAGAGGTTAGAGAGAGGAGCCTTGATGCCAAGTACTGGGAAATGGCTCAGAAACAGCCTGCTATGGCTGCTACTGGCAATCGCCATTGTCCTGATCCTCGTTGTCTTTTTCCGCCCGCAGAGTGGCGCCAAAACGGTGACGGTTTCCACCCTCCTGAGCCATCTGAAGGCGGACATGCGCAATGGGGTTCAGGATACCCTCAACGTCGGGACGAATACCCTCACCTTGACGCGGGGTCCCGCTTCCTCGGCCCAGCGCGAGGTCGCCAATATCAATGATTCTTTTGATATTACCCGCGTGCTGCGGGACAATAACATCGACTACACGAACAATCGCCTGCTGACGCTGCAGTACGAGGCACCCAGCTCGCTGGGCGCCTGGTTGAACCTCCTTGGGGGCTTGATCCCCTTCGTGCTGATCGCCGTGATCGTGATTATTCTGCTGCGTCAGGCCCAGGGCACCAATAATCAGGCGCTTTCCTTCGGCAAGAGCCGCGCCCGCATGTTTCTGGGCAATAAGCCAACGGTGACCTTCGCCGACGTGGCCGGCGTGGATGAGGCCAAGCAAGAGCTGCAGGAGATCGTCGAATTCCTGAAGTATCCCGATAAGTTCGCCGCCCTCGGGGCCCGCATTCCCAAGGGCTTGCTGCTGGTAGGACCGCCCGGTACAGGGAAGACGCTGATCGCCCGTGCTGTGGCCGGTGAGGCCGGTGTGCCTTTCTTTAGTATCAGCGGCTCAGAGTTTGTGGAGATGTTCGTCGGCGTGGGGGCGAGCCGCGTGCGCGACCTCTTTGAGCAGGCTAAGCGCAATAGCCCCTGCATTGTCTTCGTCGATGAAATCGATGCCGTGGGACGCCAGCGCGGGGCCGGTCTGGGTGGCTCGCACGACGAGCGGGAGCAGACCCTCAATCAGATCCTGGTGGAGATGGATGGCTTCGATTCGAGTACGAATGTGATCGTCATCGCCGCCACGAATCGGCCTGATGTCCTCGATCCGGCCTTGCTGCGCCCGGGTCGCTTCGACCGCCAGGTGGTCCTCGATCGCCCCGATATCCGGGGACGCATGGCGATCCTTCAGGTACATGCGCGCGGTAAGCCGCTGGAGAAGGATGTCTCTCTGGAGACGATCGCCCGCCAAACGCCAGGCTTCTCCGGCGCGGACCTGGCCAATCTCCTCAACGAGGCGGCCATCCTGGCAGCACGGCGCAATCGCCGGACGATTAGCATGAAGGAGCTGGAGGAGGCTATCGATCGGGTGGTGGCCGGACCAGCGCGCAAGAGTCGCATCATTAGCGAGCGCGAGAAGGCTATCACGGCCTACCATGAGGTCGGCCATGCTCTGGTAGCCCGCATGCTTCCCAATACCGACCCCGTACATAAGGTCTCGATTGTGGCCCGCGGCCAGGCCGGCGGCTTCACAATGCTGCTGCCCACGGAGGACCGCTATCTGTGGAGCAAGTCGCAGTTTGAAGATATGCTGGCCTACGCCCTCGGTGGTCATGTGGCCGAGCTGATTATCTTCGGTGAGGTGACTACCGGCGCCTCCAACGATATCGAGCGTGTGACCAAGATCGCCCGCTCGATGGTCACCGAGTACGGCATGAGCAGCCTGATCGGCCCCGTGGCCCTCGGCCATAAGGAGGAGCTGGTCTTCCTGGGCCGCGATTTCAATGAGCAGCGCAACTACAGTGAGGAGACGGCGCGCGAGATTGACATGGAGGTGCGCCGCATCGTCCAGGAGGCTTTCAATAAGGCCTATCAGGTGCTTTCGCAGAATAAGAAGCGCTTGATCATGATCAGTGAGCGCCTGATTAAGGAGGAAACACTGGAGGGACCAACCTTTGAGGCGCTCTTCAATCAACCAATCCAAGAGGACGAGTACGAGTCTCCCTCGATCCTGGCCGGAATACCAGAGGCCCGCTTCAACGGTAAGCGGGATAATGTGAACCGCCTGCCCGATACGCTCTTCCCCTCCTTGCCCTCGGGCTTTCCGCCTTCTTCCCACAGCGAGGGGAGCCATGAGCCGTAGTCAGATCAGCCCCTCAGCCTCTGCCACGCCGGGTCAGACAAACCGGCGAGGCCGGGCTGCGGCTGGAACCGCCTACCTGGGCAAGCGGTGGGTGAGCAGGCAGCTCGCTTGCTCGCCCGCCACCACCGCGGCCTGGTCGCCGCGCTCGCTCGCCCACGCAATGCCTCCGTTGTCTCTCAGCCAATTCCTTTCCACCGCACGGATGCCCTCACATCGGCGCCTTCACCTTTAGGCAATGGGGAGGAAGTGCAGCGCGGACCTCAGCCCGCTGTTGTTTTCTTCTCCTATGGCTATCCATCTGCTCGCTGCAACAATTGGCGGTGCCCGTGCAACCCGGGCAACCGGCCTGGCAGCTCCCCTTTCCAGCACTGTCCTTGCTGCCGAAATACCCGCCAGCACAGACAGCTACAGGATCGATCCACCTCCCCACATCTTTCCCCAGTGGCACGTTGGCCTTCATCATCTCGCCAGCCTGCCAGCCAGAACGCCTCTTCTGCCGCCCCCGGTGGCTGATCGGAACACCATGCACATCTGCGCTGCACCTCTCGTGCGTGCCATAGCCAACGGCCGACCACATGGCCACATGGCCGCATACCTTAGTGCTATGACAAGCTTTTTCGGCGAGCTGGCACCTATACAGCAGGCATCGGAGGAGCGCGCTTTCGGCAACTCACGTTCCAACGGCTGTCGCCTGGTTCTTGCTCCCGCCCCGCATTCCCCCGGCAGACCCAGGAACAGAAGCCGATGGGACAACACCCAGGGAGTGGCGCTTATGAAGGCAGCAACCTTCAACGGCACCTTCAATCGTTTCAACCCGTTGGGAGATGCTCCGCCCGAATACAGCTCGCCGCACCCCCGCTCGCTGTTTCACCAGCGGCCACGTCTTCCGGAGACTGGAGAAGCATCCCGAACGTGCAGACCGGGATAACGCAGTGCCCTCATTGCCCTTGTCCTTTGGACCCCGACGCAGAGGGTGGTCATAGATACCGGCTTGCGCTGAAGGCGCTCAGGCACCTTCCGGCACCTTCAAGCCCCTGATCTTGAAGCGTGGGGCCTATGAACTGGATACGCTAGTCGCAGCGCCCGCTGAGCAGGTCGCTATAGGAGTAGGGTACGACCGGCAGCCGATCCAGCTCTAGCAGCGAGATGAGCGCAGAATGCTCGGCAGAGGCTTCGCCAGGCGTGATCCCTTCCTCGATGACGGTCTCTAGCTCGACAAAGGAGCCGAGATCTTTGACCTCATCCAGATGGATGCGCGTGTGACCGTACCGATAGAAGCGGCGCCTCTTCTCAACAACGACCAGAACGCCCAGGGCCGCCGAGAGTAAGGCCCGCAGTACAACCGGCTCCCTTACAGGATAGACCAGATATTCGCTGGTGCGCGCCCCCGCCCGCTCTTGACTGAGCGAGGAGATGAGGATGGCTCCCTCCTCGCCACGGTCAGAGCTGTGCTCCGCTCCTTCCCCGCTTTGGGCTAGCCCCCCTGCGGTCTGGTTCGCCATCCGGTGGCCCACTTGGGCCGTGGCGCCTGTCTGGTCCTCGCGCCACCACTCGCGCAATTTGAGGCGAGCGCGCGCTGTCGGGAAGTAGGTATCGCGCTGCCTCACGGTGCGCACATAGGTCGCTCCTGCACTGCAGACCAGCGCCTCTACCTGGCTCAGCATGGCCGCATCGAGGCAGCGAACTTTTAATTCCAGGTTTTGCACGGTCAGGCTATCCTTCCAGCTAGAGTCTCCTATGCTTTCCATTATACCCCCACGAATGCTTCTCTGATAAGAGCCTGCCTCGGCGGAAGAAGGGCCACAGACAGGACCCAGGCTTTACAAGGACTGCCCCCCGCACTATACTATTCAGCAAAGGTCGCCCCACCCGCGCCGACGGTGGGTGGGCAGGCTGGCTTGCTCGACGCACTCGCTCGCAGGCGGCTCCCGCATGGCTGCCCCCGCTCCCGAGCAGACTGGTCGCTGCCTCAGCCTCCGCGGCGAGCGGTGCGACCCCTCGTCAGAGCCGGTGATTGGCTGCCGCCGGTTTTTCTTTTTTTGCCTGCAAATCCTCATTCAAGCCTCAAGCCGGGCCGGAACGGCTCTCCCTGCGGAGGGGCCTGGGGCGCTCTCTAGAGGAAAGTACAAGCAGGGAAGGCAACCTGAGCCTCTCCCTCGCCCGCCCTATCACCTGTCCGGGAGAAGGCTCGGCACCATCCGGCCCAACGAGCAGACTGCCGAGCCACCAGCTCTAGCTGTATTAGGAGGGACGACCATTGACTGAGCACTTCCGTGAGGTAGACCTCTGTGTCACTGCTCCGCGCGGTTTCCGCGCCGGGGCTGTTGCCTGCGGTATTAAATCCGATGCAGCGATCAGGGATCTGGCCATCCTCGCTTCGGACGTCCCTTGCGTCGCCGCCGGTACCTTCACGACGAGCCGCACCCCCGCCGCCCCTGTGCTGCTGTGTCGGGAGTATTTGCGCAGCGGCAAGGCTCAGGCCGTGGTGGTCAACAGCGGCAATGCCAACTGCGCTACCGGCGAGCAGGGCCTGCGCAACGCTTATCGGATGTCCGAGCTGGCCGCCGCTCGCCTGGGAATCGCCAGGGAGCTGGTGCTCTGCTCTTCCACCGGCATTATCGGGCGACAACTGCCGATGGAGAAGATCGAGCAGGGTATCTCAGCCATTGAACTTGGCAGCGACCGCGGCAACGATTTCTCGGAGGCTATTCTGACGACCGATACACGCCCTAAGCGCATCGCTCTGGAATTCGAGATCGAGGGACGCACCGTGCGTCTGGGGGGAGCTACCAAGGGCGCCGGCATGATCTACCCGAATATGGCGACCATGCTCTGCTACTTGACTACCGATGCTGCGGTCGAACAAGCCTGGCTGCAAGAGGAGCTGCGGGCCGCTGTGGCCGATTCATTCAACATGATCTCGGTCGACGGCGATATGTCGACGAACGATACCTGCCTGCTGTTGGCCAATGGTCTGGCGGGGAACACGCCGCTCACGGCGTCCCATCCCGAGGCCGCCCGCTTCCGCGAGGCTCTGCGTCGCGTGACGACCTATCTGGCTCGCGAGATCGCCCGTGACGGCGAGGGAGCGACCAAGCTGATGACGGTCCATGTGCGCGGCGCCCGTGATCGGACCGATGCTATTAAGGCCGCCCGGGGGATTACGCTTTCTCCCCTCTGGCAGTGCGCCCTGGCGGGTGGTGATCCTAACTGGGGCCGCATTGTCGCCGCCCTTGGGGCCTGCGGCTGTGCCCTTGATCCCGATCGCTTCGATATTTTTATCGGTCCGGTCCAGGTGGTGCAGCAGGGCGGCGCTGCCGCTTACGATGAGGCAGCGGCCCGCGCTGTCATGGCCGCCAGCGAGGTAACGATTACGATCGATCTCCATCTGGGCGAGGCTGAGGCTACGGCCTGGGGCTGTGATCTCACCCACGGCTATATCGATGAGAATACGCTCTATACACGCTAGCTTGCCAGCTCGCAGGCTGACTGATAGAAGCAGGTCCGTGGCAGAGTAAGGAGAGGAGCTTGACCGATGACGACACCCATGCTTCAACGCGACTGGATCGCTCTTGAGCAGAAATATTATCAGGCCACCTTCAAACGCCAGCCGGTGACGTTCGTGCGCGGCCAGGGCATTCGCGTCTGGGATACGGAGGGGCGTGAGTACCTGGATTTCGTGGCTGGGATCGCGGTGAATGTTCTCGGGCACTGCCATCCGGCGGTAGTGCAGGCCGTGCAGGAGCAGGCGGCCCAGCTGATCCATGTCTCAAACCTATACTACAATACGCGCCAGATCGAGCTGGCCGAGCAGCTTGCCCTGCTCAGCGGCGGTATGCGCTCGTTCTTCAGCAACAGCGGCGCGGAGGCCAACGAGGGGGCCATTAAACTGGCGCGCAAGTTCGGACGCCTGCATCGCAATGGGGCCTATGAGATCATCAGTATGGAACGCAGCTTCCACGGGCGCACGCTGGCCACAACGGCGGCTACCGGCCAGGCCCACTATCAGGAGACCTGGAAGCCCCTGCCAGACGGCTTCAAGCAGGTCCCTTTTAACGACCTTGAGGCCCTCAAGGCCGCAACAAGCGAAAAGACCGTCGGTGTGCTGTTGGAGTCGGTCCAGGGCGAGGGGGGAATCTGGCCAACGACCAGGGAGTTCTTGCAGGGGGTACGCCGCTGGTGCGACGAGCAGAATCTGGTGATGATCTGCGACGAGGTGCAGGCCGGCATGGGACGCACGGGCCGCTTCTTCGGTTTTGAGCACTATGGGGTGATGCCCGATATCATCACGCTGGCCAAGGGCCTGGCCGGCGGCGTGCCGATCGGGGCCATGTTGACCGGACGCCGCACCGATCTCTTTGTGCCCGGCGATCACGGCTCAACCTTCGGAGGAAATCCTCTGGCCTGCGCCGCTGGCCTGGCTACCATCAAGACCATCCAGGAGGGGCGCCTGGTCGAGAATGCCGCCCGCATGGGGGAATACTGGCATGAGAAGCTGCAGGCCCTGTGCCAGAAGTACGATTTCATCGCCAATCCGCGCGGCCTCGGCCTGATGCGCGCGGTGGAGGTCAAGCACGATCTGGCGCCAGCGATCGTCGATCAGGCCCTCAAACATGGTTTGCTTTTGAATAATCTGGGGAATGCCACCTTGCGCATGGTGCCTCCTCTGATCTTGACAAGCGCCGATATCGATGAGGCCGCCCAGCGCCTCGACCGCGCTCTGGAGGACGTGGCCCGCGAGCGATGGGCCGCTGGCCGCTCCTGAGCTGGCAGCTCGGGGCACCTACAGGGGGCCTTTCGCCCATGACGAGAGTCCACGGCTGAGACCTTGATGGGGAAAGGAAGGCCAGCAAGCGCCAGGCCAGGCGAGGCGGCTCCTCTCCTGGCCTGGACCCTCTCGGTCTTTGCTGGATCTGCCTCTCACCCATCTGAAAGGAAGCTGGACCGTCAGTTTGGGGGGGCGCTCAAGGTACGGTCGCCAGATAGCCGACCACCTCGTAGCCACGGCCAGGTCGCTCGGCGCCTGGCAGGTCACTCAGCCACTCCCAGCGCCGTTCATCCAGCAGGGTGAAGGTCTGGCGCACCAGGTCAAAGAAAGCGTAAGGCACCAACGGTAGCTCGCGTCTGATCGCTCCTCCCTGCTCCGGGGAATCCTCTTTAAAGAGAAAGCCGCGCACATCGCTGAGCAGGACGACCAGGCCGCCCGGCTCCACAAGGTCGCGCAAGAGATGCAGGTGAGCAGCGATAACGCGCAAGCGGAAGCGCTGGGCCGCCTCCTGATAGCGGCGATGACGCTCCTGCCCTTCCAGGTGGCGCGCGGCCCTCTGCTGCACGGCGTCCAGCAGGTCGAGCAAGGGATAGCTGAAGAGCTGAGAGAGGACCAGCGAGCTGATGGCGAGACCGAAGGAGGCGGACGGCAGGTCCTCAATCTGTGGCGGGTCGGGCACGGGGCAGTCATCGAGGAGGGCCGCCAGTCGATCCCAGAGGGCAGAGGCCTCGCCTCGCTCCAGCTCTTGCCAGGGTAGCCGGCGCAGACGCTCTTGCAGCAAGAAGCTGAGGCCACCGGTCAGGTCGCCGGTCAGCAAGCGTACCCGCGCCCCCAAGGAGGCGGCGGGCAGCTCCGCCTGGGCCTGCAGCAGCGCTGCCCGATCGAGATCCACAAGCACTACTTCATCCGCCGCGCGCGCCAGCTTTTCCAGGGGGATCTCGGTGCAGGCGCCCGCCCCCAGGACCACAATACCCCGCGAGAGCGCGGGCGAGCGTCGCCGCACAGCCTCCAGCATCAGAGCGGCAGACTGCTCCAGATGCTGGGGAGCATGCTCTTGCAGCCAGCGACGGCGCGCCGGCCCCTGGGTTTGAGCATTGTTGCTGGGCAGAGAATCGATGCGCATAGCAGCTCAACGCACAGGCGGATCTCGCTCCGGGGCAGGGCCAGGTCAGGCACAGGCGGCGTGCCTCTTTATTGCCCGCTATAGCGCGGCGGACGCTTCTCGCGGAAGGCTGCTACCCCCTCACGGTGGTCGGCGGTCTCAATGGCGATCTCCTGCAGCTCGCCCTCCAGGCGCAGAACCGTCTCAAGATCGCTGCTCACCGCCGTATTGAGTAACTGCTTGATCAGGCCATAGGCCCGGGTCGGTCCCTGGGCCAGCCGACGAGCTAAAGCCCGCGTGGCCTCCTCGAATTCAGCGTCGGGAACACAGCGATTAACCAGACCGAGGCGCTCGGCCTCTGGCCCAGAGACCTCCTCGGCCAGCATCGCCAGTTCAAGGGCCTTGCCCAGGCCCACCAGTCGCGTCAGGAAGAAGCCGCCTCCCGCATCGGGGATCAAGCCGATACGGGCAAAAGCCTGGAGAAAGCGGGCATTTTCCGAAGCAATGCGCAGATCACAGGCCAGCGCCACGCTACACGAGGCCCCTGCCGCCACACCGCGAACAGCGGCAATCACCGGCTTCTGCATCTCCCTGATGCAGCGGATCACCCGATGGTACTTCTGCAGATGCTCGCTGACGCGGCCTCGAGGCTCGCCAGCGGCCCGCGCCTCAAAGGCCCGCAGATCCTGACCGGAGCCGAAGGCTCCGCCCGCTCCGGTCAGCACGACACAGCGCACGGCTCCATCGGCGGCAGCCGCCTCCAAGGCCTCACCCAGCTCCTCAAGCATGCGATCGTTGAAGGCGTTGCGCACCTCGGGACGATTGAGCGTGATCGTCAGCACGCCCTCCGCCTGGTCAACAAGAAGATGTTCGAACGACTTCTGCATGGCTTTCTTTGCTCCTTCCCTCAGCGAGGGGAACAGGCATCGTTGCCGGCCAACACCGTCAGTCACTCAATCAGTCAGCTTTGCGCAGGCTGGCAGACCAGCTGAGCGCAGGCCCCTCCTTCAGAGGCGACTCAGCAAGGGGAGATCGAGCATGAGTACCTCCAGAGCGGCCCGCGGGTTCACGTTCTGATCAAGAGCCTCCAGCGTCCGCAGGATCGCATAAATCATGCGGCGCGCACCAGCCGCCCCGAGGCGCTCCGCCTGCTGCTGGAGCAGCTCCCGTCGATCAACATTGACAATCAGATCCTGACCTCCGCTGGCCATCAGCAGCAGATCGCGCCACCAGAGCAGCCACAACTCCAGCACCTGGCGCAGGCGATCAGGTTCAGCGCTCAACTGCTGAGCGACAGCGAAGCGCTCTGCCCGCCCTTGCACAGGCAGACGCGCCAGCAGCTCCAACTGTTCGCGCCGCTCTGCGAGCAACTGCTCATCCTCCACGGCTCGCACCGCCCACCCCATGCGTCCCGAAGCCAAGGCGGCCACCAGCTCGGCCTCCGCCGGCTCCACCTCCCAGTACCTTTCCAAAGCCTCGCGAATCTGGACGCTGCTCAACAAATGCAGCGGGACATGCTGGACACGCGAGAGGATCGTGGGCAAAAGCAACCCCCGCTCCGGCGCAGTCAAGAGCAAGACTACCCCCGGCTCCGGCTCCTCCAGGGTCTTCAGCAGACAGTTGGCCGCCTGGGGATTCATCTCATGGGCGCCCAAAATAAGGAAGACTTTATAGCGACCTTCCAGAGCGTGACGGGCCGCCTCAGACTGCAGAGCGCGAATCTGATCGATGAGAATGAACTGCTTATCCGGCGGGCGAGTGACTACATGGACATCAGGATGATTGCCATGCAGCACCTTCCGACAGGCCAGACAGCGATGGCAGGGGTCGACCGGAACACGCTGCGGATCAGAGCCTCCCGTACACAGCAAGGCCTGGGCGAAGCGCTGAGCCAGCAGGGTCTTCCCGATCTGATCGGGGCCAGTAAACAGATAGGCATGTCGCACCTGCTGCGAGGCCAGGGCCCGTCTCAGACGCTCCAGGGCTTGCTCATGCCCAATGATCCCCCAACCGTGCGCGGCTGCCTCAAGAGCTGTCATAGTCATGGTTTTATTATCGTAGCAGAAAGAGCGCTTCAAGGCAAGGCGGAGCGGCCTTCCCGCGCTTCGGCGAGTGCCGTCTTGCCCCATTCTGCGCCAGCTCGCTTGAGTGTGCTATACTGTATGCTGTACCGCTGTCTGTCCATCTGTCTATCTACCTGCTCAGTCGAGGGAGGCTGTGGGAAAATTCGTCCAGCGGCTGTCACCTACCTCATAGCGGGGATGACAACCATATGCTATGCTGTATTCGCAAGAGAACAGTATGATAGATGTGCGCATCCAGCACGATCTCCTGAAACACTAAGGTTGATGTAACCAATGGATACCTCTATCCGTCTCTACACTACGAACGGTGGCTGGCGCTCCATCCTGGATGCCACTCGTGGGAATCAGCCAGAGATGGCCCTGCCTGAAGAGGAGCAGGCCGCTCAGCTTGACTCACCCGGGGAAGATACGGGCACGGCGGAGCCGGAAGAGGAGGCCGAGACAACGGCTCAGGCCCTCCCCCTCCAGGCAACGACGACAAGCCAGGGCGAGGCCCGCAGCGTGGATGTGGCGGACTTCGAGGCGATCTTTCAACGCTACCAAACGCCGATTACGAATTTTATCTATCATATGATCGGAAATCGGGAGCAGGCGTACGATCTGGCTCAGGATGTCTTCGTGAAAGCCTACCGCGCCTTGCTAGCCGGTACCGTGGTCCGCCCCGGGGCCCTCTCTTCCTGGCTCTATCATATCGCCGAGAATACGGCGATCGATGCGCTCCGCCGCCGCCGCCTGATCTCCTGGCTACCTCTGTCGCTCTTTAACGACGACCGGGGCATCGGCGCCGGCGTGCTCTCAGAGACGGGCAGTACGACGGGCGATGGCTTCCCCGGCAGCGGCGAAGACGGCAGCGAGGGACGCTCAGGCGCCGCCAGCATGCTCTACGAGCGGGGAAGCTACGATGGCGGTCGCTTCGAAAGCCGCGTCGCCGAGCACGAGGTGGTCGAGCGCGTGATGAGGCAACTGCCTCCTAAATACGCCGTCTGCCTCTGGCTCTATGAGTATCATGGCTTCTCATGCGCAGAAATAGCAGAAATGCTCAATATTAGCCCTTCAGCTGTAAAAATGCGGCTGATGCGCGCAAGAGAGCGCTTTATTACGCTGTACCGACAAGAGGTGGGGGAAGAGTGAACTGCACAGAGGCGCGGGGTCTTCTCGCGATCTATCGCGACTTGAAAGAAGCAGAGGCCCAGCCATCGCTTCACGACGAAGAGACGCGGGCCACCTTGCAGGAGCTAGAAGAGCATCTGGAGTCCTGCCCAGACTGCCGGCAAGCGCTGGCCGACTTTACTCTGGTTGGCGCCCGCCTGCAGCGTCTGCCCGCCATTGAGCCGCCTCCGGAGATGCGAGAGCGGCTGATGCGCGCTCTGGCTGCTGAACATGCGCGCTTTCTGAAGCGTGGCCTGCCTGGCACACCACCGCCTCCTGACTTCCTGAAGCCCTATATGCAAGAGCAGCTAGAGCAGGAAGCGGAATACGATCCGCTAGCGACGCTCTCTACGGCCAAGACCGGCCCTCTGCCCGTTCTGCAGACGCCGCGTCGCGTCCAGCGCCGTCCCCGGATGCCTCAGCTTGCGGCCCTGGCCGTGGCGGCCACCTTCCTGTTGGCTCTGCTCACCGGGGGCCTGACCTCTGTGCTGCTCCTGGCCCAGCATTCTTCAGGCTCGATTCCTCCTCCGGCGGCCATCAACCACCCCACCAATGTGGTGATGATGCGCTATGCCACAGCCACGCTCTACCACAACGTCGTTAGCGCCGCTGCCGACGGCAACGTCGTTTACTACAGCGCCTTCAACGACGGCACGCCCGCCGGCTGGATGCTCTTGCGCCTGGACCGCCAGACCCAGCTGAGCCAGCCCTTGCTGACCAGCCCTCAAAGCAGTCCGCTGATTGTCCTGGGCAGCGCTCATAATCGCCTCGTCTGGCTGCAGTATGATCCACCGGCAGTCGGGAACGTTTCAAAGGCCATCACCCCTAAAAAGGCTCAGCAGAGCAGCCCGCCGCGCGACAGCCTGACCGAGGGCCTGCGCTCCTGGAAGCTCTTCTACGCCGTCGTTGATCCAACGGCCACCTCAGCCGAAGCGCTGCACGCCCAGCTGCTCCTGAGTGGGATTTTCAATCCTGAGCTGGCCGCAGGCATTGTGCATACCCCCGTGCCGGGGATCTGGTTCCTGCAGAACGGCCTGCTGGTCACCGCTCTCGACCAGCGCGGGCTTTCGCATCTCTGGCTCTATAGTCTGCAGGAGAACGGCCAGATCGCCGGCCGTAGCGAACTGGCCGCCGCCCCAGCAGGTCACATCTATACCTCGCCGACAGCTACTGCCGACGGAAGCCGCATCTTCTGGGCCGATGAGTGGCTTGACAGCGCAGGCTTCCTCCATAGCAATATCTGGACGCGGCAAGAGATCGAGCTGACAGCCCCAACGCAAGGCCGCTGGTGGCCACATACACAGCCACAGACCTGGCTCTTCCGCGCCGATGGGACCTCGTTCCGCCCCGTCGTGGTAGGCCACACCTTCTTTATGCTGAATACGAACGATGGACTAGATGGAGTCTCGGCTCTGGCTACACCTACTCCGGCGGCCAGTCCCAGCCCTCAGTCCGCCTCTCAGACGGCTGCCCTCGCACAGTCACTCAATTCCAGCGTGACGCCCTGGGCCAACGCCAGCATCTACCCGCCCTCGCTGGACTTCCTGATCAGCGGCTCGCTCTACATGCTTTCGCTAGAGCCAACCTCGGACGGCACCTTTAGCCAGTTGAATACCATCAGCCATGTCTCTGCGCTGCAGGGTGGCAGCACCTTTGTCCTCTGGCAGAACGACGACGATACCTACGGCATGTTCGACGTGGAGTCCAATACTTTCGTCCAGGTCGGCTCGGTCCTCAGCGGCGCGGCTTTCGTGGCGGTCAACGGTAACAGCGCAGTCTGGAGCGATGCCCCAGCCTCAACAGGCAGCCGCACACCAGCGACCACCACGCCGCAGGCAACGCTGCGCATGTTTAGCTGGCCTCTCAGCACCAGCGGCGGTCACCAGTAAGCCAGCCCAGCCCAGCCCAGCCTTGCCGAGAGCAGACAAACCTGGCAAGCTGGCGAGGAGAGACCAGACAACCAGGCTAGCGCTCCGGTAACGAGCAGCTACTCCCTGATCCGTCATGCCCCGCCCTGACGGACCAGAGGCGGGGAAGCGAGCGGGTCGGCAGGCAGATTGGATTGCTTTTCCTTATTCGAGGGAGGGCCTGTCTCTGAGAAGTGACGCCTCCCTCCCTCTCTCCCTCGTCTGCTCAGCAGCCGAGATGCTTGGCAATGATCAGGCGCTGCACCTCGCTGGTGCCCTCCCCAATCTCATTGACCTTGACGTTGCGCCAGTAGCGCGAGACCGGGTACTCGTCCATGAAGCCGTAGCCACCGTGGATCTGCACCGCCTGATCCGCCGCGCGCTTGGCAGTCTCGGAGGCAAAGAGCTTGGCCATTGAGGCTTCAGCGCTGTAGGGCTTGCCTTGCATATGCAGCCAGGCCGCCTTATAGTACATCAGCCGTGCCAGCTCGATCTCCATCGCCATGTCGGCCAGCTTCATCTGAATCGCCTGAAACTTGCTAATCGGCTGGCCGAACTGCCGGCGCTGCCTGGCGTAGCTAAGGGCCTCATCTAAGCAGGCCTGAGCCAGGCCGACCGCCAGGGCCGCGATGGCCACCCGCCCCCCATCGAGAATCTGCATGAACTGCTTGAAGCCCTCACCGCGCTGACCCAGCACGTTCTCGGCCGGTACCCGACAATCCTCAAACGTCAGAGGGCGCGTATCGGAGGCCCGCCAGCCCATTTTGCGGTAAGGGTTACCGATGATGTAACCCGAGGTCCCGCGCGGCACAATGAGATTGGTGATCTCGCTGCGACCATCGGGCCGAGTACCAGTGACCGCCGTGATGGTCACTCCCCCACTAATATCGGTTCCAGCATTGGTAATGAAAGCCTTGGAGCCGTTGATATGCCAGTAGCCATCGCGCAGGACGGCACGCGTGCGGGGATTGCCGGCATCTGAGCCGGCCTCTGGCTCGGTCATTCCAAAGGCCCACAGCTGCTGACCACTCGCTAGCGGCGGCAGATAGCGCTCCTTCTGCTCCTTGGTCCCGAAGAGATAGAAGGGCATGGCCCCCAACGAGGTGTGGGCCTCCATCGTAATCGCGACCGCGGCATCGCCACGAGCGATCTCTTCAATGGCAAGGCAATACGAGAGGAAATCAGCCCCCGCTCCACCATATTCCTCGGGGAAGGGCAACCCCAACAGCCCCAGCTCGCCCATCTTCCGAATGAGATCGTAGGGGAACTCGCCCGTGCGATCCATCTCCTCCGCCCGTGGCTTGATCTCCTGCTCAGCGAACTCGCGACAGGTATTGCGAATGGCAAGCTGCTCATCGTTGAGCGAAAAGTCCATCGCAGCGACTCACTTTCCTTTCAGGGTAATCTGTTGGCCAAAGGGTCAGTCCAGAAGCTATGTGGCATACATCATAGCACAAAGCACGGCTGGACGCGATAGCCACAGGCTGCTGCTCACTCACAGACAGGCCCGCGGGGAGCGAAAGGGGGGACCGCTCCGCTCCGCCCCGCCGCGCGAAGGGCGAGAGAGGGGAGGAGGAGAAGAGAAAGAGAGACCAGGACAAAGGACGAAAAGGAGTGAGGGGGCCGGGCCGAGAAGGGCCGCGGCGGGAGAAGCAGGTGCTCTTGCTCGCTTCGTCTCCCCCCACTCGCGCAGATGAGCCGAACGTCCAGGCCAGCGACGCTCGTCTCAGAATGAAGAGCTTAATTGATCTCCGCCGCCTCGCCAGTCCGCGGCTGAGACGTCGGCTGCTGGGAAGCAGAGGACTCCCCGTGAACGCTGGCGCCCACGCTGCGCCGTAGGGCGGCGACCAGATCGAGGGCTTCCCAGGGAGCATCGATATCGGTACGCCCGAAATGGCCGTACGCCGCCGTGGGCCGATAGATAGGACGGCGCAGATTCAGCTTCTGGATAATGGCAGCGGGGCGAAGGTCAAAATGCTCATTGATGAGACGAACCAGCTCCTCGTTAGAGACCCGCCCGGTGCCGAAGGTATCGACAAATAGCGAGAGAGGACGAGCCACCCCGATAGCATAGGAGATCTGCAGCTCCAGGCGGTCCGCCAACCCGGCAGCGACCAGATTTTTAGCAATATAGCGAGCCATGTAGGCCGCCGACCGATCGACCTTCGTGGGGTCCTTACCGCTGAAGGCCCCTCCCCCATGACGGGCCATACCGCCGTAGGTATCGACAATAATCTTGCGCCCCGTCAAGCCGGCGTCTCCCATTGGTCCCCCAATCACAAAGCGTCCCGTGGGGTTGACCAGGATACGCGTGCGCTCGTCGAGCAGGTGAGGCGGAATGACCGGCTTGATCACATACTCCAGAACATCCTGACGAATCTGTTCTTGATCGACATAATCTGCATGCTGCGTGGAGACCACGACCGTATCGACGCGCACCGGGCGCCCATACTCGTACTGGACGGTGACCTGGCTCTTGCCATCGGGCCGCAGATAGGGCATAGGACCATCGCCAGCCCAGGAGCGCCGCCGTACCTGGGCTAGCTGATGGGTCAACTTGTGGGCCAGGCTGATCGGCAAAGGCATCAGCTCGGGCGTCTCGTTGCAGGCAAAGCCGATCATCATTCCCTGATCACCCGCCCCAATCTGCTCCAACTCATCGTCGGTCAGCACCAGGCCGCTTTTGACCTCAGCCGAACGGCTCACTCCCAGATCGATATCTGGGGACTGCTTGCCGATGGAGGTCACCACGCCACAGGTACGGTAGTCAAAGCCATACTCGGCATTCACGTAACCAACCTGCTCGATCGTCTTGCGCACCACCGCGGGCATATCGACCCAGGCCGAGGTCGTGATCTCACCGGCAATCAGGACCAGGCCGGTGGTCGTCGCCGCCTCACAGGCGACTCGCGCCAGGGGGTCCTGAGCCAGAATGGCATCGAGAATGGCATCCGAAATCTGGTCACACAGCTTGTCGGGATGCCCCTCAGTCACCGATTCGCTGGTAAAGAACAACTTTGGACTGCTCATGAAGCTGCTCATGGTATTGCTCACCGCAGACTTTCCTCCTGACGAGAAAACTGGCACTCTCTGCCTCTTCTTGGCTTTCTATCTGCCTGCCAATCGAGCAGGTCATTCACACACACACTCACTCACCGGAGACAAGCGACGTGGGGATCAATGCAGTGGTTGCAGCGGTGCATAAGGCACAAAAAGACCCCTGGCAAGCAGGGGTCTAGCAACGTCACCTTGCTTATCCCCCTCATCTTGCGGAACGTTCCGCCGGAATTGGCACCCTTCCTGCAGCACGGGCAGTGGCCACGGCGGCAGATGGGTTGCCGGGCTTCATCGGGCCGTTTCCCTCCACCTCTCTGGATGAGAGCAGATCTCACGCGAACGTATTCAGTTGTAGGTGTGCTGCCCAGCCAGCGGACGCTGGACAAGGCACCTGAAATGCCGATGCCACCTGTCCAGAACAGGTCAGGTTTTTCTCAGTATATCGAAGAAAGCCGCTGACTGTCAAGAGAGCGAGCCAGGTCAGCGACCCAGGTGCCTCGACCAGCTCCGACGCGACAGCCAGGCGAACTCAGGTGCCCGCCTCCCAGGAGTTGAGGTAGGTCTGCTGTTCGGCAGTCAGCGTATCGATGGTCACCCCCATCGCCTGCAGCTTGAGACGAGCGATATCCTGGTCGATCTCCAGGGGCAAGGTGTAGACTCGCGGCTGCAGCTCGCTGGCGTGCTTGAGCATATACTCGGCCCCCAGAGCCTGATTCGCGAAGCTCATATCCATGACGCTGGCCGGATGCCCCTCAGCGGCGGCCAGGTTAATCAGGCGGCCCTCGCCCAGCAAATAGACCTGACGCCCGTCGGCATAGGTATACTCATCGACAAAATCGCGGATACGCCGCTTGCGCACAGCCAGCTTCTCCAGAGCGGGAATATTGATCTCGTCATTGAAATGTCCGGAATTGGCGAGCACGGCCCCATCCTTGAGGCGCTCAAGATGGGGACGGTCGATGACATTGAGATTGCCCGTCACCGTGATAAAGAGATCGCCGATGGCCGCTGCCTCCAGAGAGGGCAAGACGCGGAAGCCATCCATGACGGCCTCCAAAGCACGGATCGGGTCTACCTCTGTCACCACGACATTGGCGCCCAGACCCCGAGCGCGGGCCGCCACACCACGACCACACCAGCCGTAACCCAGCACCACGATCGTCCGCCCGGCCAGCAGCAGATTGGTCGCCCGAATGATGCCGTCGAGCGTGCTCTGCCCTGTGCCATAGCGATTATCGAAGAGATGCTTGGTATTGGACTCGTTCACGGCCAGCACCGGGTATTTGAGCACCCCTTGCTTCTCCATACTGCGCAGGCGAATCACGCCGGTGGTTGTCTCCTCCATCCCCCCGATCACCTGGCCGAGCAGCTCGCTGCGACCACTATGCAGCGTCGAGACCAGATCACAACCATCATCCATCGTCAACTGCGGGCCATGATCCAGGGCGGCATGAATATGGCGATAGTAGGTCTGCTCGTCCTCACCCTTAATGGCAAAGGTTGGAATCCCATACTCGCATACCAGCGCGGCGGCCACGTCATCCTGCGTCGAAAGCGGATTCGAGGCGCAGAGCACCAGATCAGCCCCGCCAGCCTGCAGGGTCAGAGCCAGATTGGCCGTCTCCGTCGTAATATGCAAGCAGCCCGCCATGCGCACGCCCTTCAGCGGCTGTTCCCGACTAAAGCGCTCGCGAATGAGGCGTAGCACGGGCATATCTCTCGCGGCCCACTCGATACGCTCCTTTCCGCGCGGAGCAAGCGAGCGGTCCTTAACATCTCCCTGTGTCGACGTAGTCATAGACCCTCTTTCCCTTCTTCTCTTCTCATCTCCAAGTGATAGTACGGTAATGGAAATTGCTCCCTGCTGGCCACCGAGCTTTGTGCTACAGGCAGTCGCCTGGCCAGCTATGATAAGGCAGGCAGACTGTCATCGCAGCCTCATCTTGTGAGCAAGCACAGGCCCGCGCCGGGAGGCAGGGCAAGCAGGCTCACAAGCTCCGCCTCATCCCGCAGAAGGCAGCCCAGGAGAGCCTGTCGGAAGCCAGGCGGGATCGAAATGCGAGCAGGCCACCAGCATCTGATAGCGAGCGGCCACATCGGCCAGCGTCAGACGCTGCAAGCGACGGATACTGAAATCCTCACAGACAAAGGAACCGAGGATATTGCCATGCACCACCGCGCGCTTCAAATCCTCCCAGCGATAGCGACCATCCGGTCCCGGCTCTACCGTTGACAGATAGCCCAGCAGGCCCCCGGCGAAGGCATCGCCGGCGCCGGTCGGATCGACTACCTCCTCCAGTGGATAAGCGGGGGCACTGAAATAGCTGCCATCGTGGCCGAACAGCAAGGCCCCATAGCTGCCCTGCTTGACGATCACGTACTTCAGGCCCAGGCTGAAGAGCTGGCGGGCGCCGGCCACCACGCTCGAGCAACCGGTATAGAGCCGCAGCTCCTCCTCGCTCATCAGCATGATGTCGACACGCCTCATTACCTCCGTCAGCTGAGAGCGCGCCGTATTGATCCAGAGATCCATTGAGTCCAGCACAGACAGGCGCACCCGTGGCATCGCATCCAGGACCTCGCGCTGGAGGTCGGGCTGGATGTTCGCCAGAAAGAGCAGAGAGCTATTGTGGTATTCAGCAGGAATTTCGGCATGGAAATCAGCATAGACGCCGAGCTGAGTATCGAGCGTATCACGCACGTTCATATCGAGGTGATAGCGACCGACCCAGCGGAAGGTCCGACCCTGGCGCACCTGCAAGCCGGCCAGATTGATCGCCCGGCTGCGGAAAAACTCCAGGTACTCCTGGGGGAAATCGGTGCCGACCACCGCCACCAGATTGACCGGGCTATAGAGGGAAGCCGCCGTAGAGAAATAGGAAGCGGCCCCGCCAAGTACCTCCTCGGCCCGCGCGAAGGGAGTCTCCACGGTATCCAGGGCCACCGAGCCAACAACGAGGATAGACGACACGTCCTCACAACCTCCATGAGAGAAAGAAAATCGGTGCCGCTGACTGGTCTGGCAAGCGCGGGCGCACCTGCGAGCGGTGGAGACGAAAAACCGGCGGGGAGCATTCCGCGGTCAGTCAGCCAGTCAGTCAGCCAGGCGTAGACGAGAAGAGGCGAACCTCGCTCAGACAGGTGTGGCTCCGCTCAGATGCTCAATCACCCCATCCAGGAAGGCCAGGGTCTTGCCGAACTTATCGCGAGCCAGCTCGCGAGCCGGGGCCGTATTGAGCGACTGGTACAGCTCCACAAAGCGCTCCTCAATGTGGCGCAGAATCGCCGCCAGGACCTCGCTGGTCACCGCCCGATTGGGATAGCGAGCCCCAAACTCGATGAGCGAGGTCACCACGGCCAGCCCACTGAGCCGTCCCAGCTTGTCGGCATCGTAGAGAATGCGCGTCTCCAGAGGAACCTTGCGGCGCTGCTCGGCGGGAACCACCGTCGTATGGGCCAGAATGATCTGCTCCACCTTGCGAATGCGCTCCTCGGGCACATCCAGCTCGCGCAAGAAGTCGACGGCCAGCTCAGCGGACTTGATATGATGGTCCTGAAAGCCATAGGTGGCCGTCGAAATATCGTGCAAATAGGCGGCGATCGTCAGCGCCTCCATATCCAGGTGAGCGGCCTCCTCATCTCCCCGAGCCTCCAGGTCTAGGGCAAGCATTTTGCAGTTTGCCACAACGGCGCTGACGTAGCGAAAACCTTCCTTGCCCAGTGTCTCCTCAGCATGCTGGGCCACAGCCTGCACAACGTCTGTCTCCATTACCTCTCTGCCTGTCTCTCGCTAGGATGATGGTCGTTTGCACAGAGGCCGCGCAGGGCCACGCTGAACGGAGCGCGCGCAACCCCTCTCTCGGTAATAATAGCACTTATATATGTATGAGGGGTCACATCAAAGGCCGGATTGGCTACAGAGATACCATCGGGAGCGATGGCAACGCCGCGGATGGCCGTGACCTCACGCGGGTCACGTTGCTCAATGGGAATCTCCTCCCCGGAAGGCAAATCGAGATCGATGGTGGAACACGGGGCGACCACGTAGAAAGGAATGCCGTGCGCCTGAGCCAGGACAGCCAGACTGTAGGTGCCAATCTTGTTGGCCACATCGCCGTTGGCCGCGATGCGATCAGCCCCCACAAAGACGGCAGCGACCTTGCCCTGGCGCATGAAATAGCCAGCCATATTGTCGGTGATCAGAGTGAAGGGTACCCCCTCCTGCTGCAGCTCCCAGGCAGTGAGGCGGGCCCCTTGAAGCACCGGGCGCGTTTCATCGACAAGCACATGAATGCGCTTGCCCGCCCGATGCGCCAGATACATCGGCGCGAGGGCCGTACCCCAGCCAGCAGTGGCCAGAATGCCGGTGTTACAGTGGGTCAGCAGCTGATCCCCATCGGCAATGAGAGCTTCACCATAGCGCCCCATGCGCAGGCAGGCCGCCCGATCTTCAGCGGCAATGGCCTGGGCCTCCTCCAGCAGCAGACGCACGATTTCCGTGGGCTGGCTGCCAGCCGCGGCAAGGCCCTCTGCCCGCGCAAGCAGGCGGCGAATGGCCCAGCCAAGGTTGACCGCCGTGGGACGGGTGGCGGCAAGCAAGGCCCCCGCCTCCTCAAGTCTGGCCAGCAGATCTGCCAGGCCGACCTGGCCCCCACGCTCCTGGAGCAAACGCCTCAGCGCCAGGACCAGGCCGAAGGCCGCCGCCATGCCAATTGCAGGCGCCCCCCGCACCTTGAGGGCTTTGATAGCCTCGGCTACCTGACGCTCATCTTCCAGCCGGCAGTAGACGACCTGCTGCGGCAGCAGCGTCTGGTCAAGCAACATTAGCCCACAGCCCCGCTCGTCTTCCTGCCACCAGAGAGGACGCACACGCTGCACCGGCTCAGGCTCGTGCTCCAACCTCCCTGCAACCGTGGACATGCTCTTTTCCTTCTCTTCCTTCCTTAGTTAGCTAGCTAGCTTTGCGGAGAGCAAACACTCTTCCGATGGCTGATTCCTGCTGCTGTTATGGTACCATAATTGCCCCTCGCTGGCAAAAGAGGCCGCCCCCCAAATAGTACTAACATAAACAGAACCGTTTTCAACGAACCCGCTCAATATGCTAACATGATAAACAGCATACGAGAGCAGCAGTGTGAATAGCGCAATGCTACTA
>NZ_JBHOQV010000154.1:0-5675 GCF_042408735.1 Thermogemmatispora sp. | reverse complement strand
CGGGGGTACCCAGGTTTCTCGCCAGCCTTTACACGCCGGAAGAAAGCTGTAAATGCGCGGTCCAGATCGGCGACGACCACCTGGAGAACATGACTGTGGATATCCCTTGCATCTGGGGTAGTCGCTTTGAGTTCCTTGACCTTGCGGAGCTGCTCGACCTTGGAGATTGACCGGTGCTCGTTGGTCCAGGCATCCCGGCGCTCTGCCAGGAGGTCATTGTAGAACCGCCGACATGTTTCCACTGTATGAAGCAAGCGCTTTTTCTTGTACCTGACTAGGGGAGAGACGATAAACATACACCTTATACATTTATTTGTCTTTCTGCGACTCAATATATCGCTTTATCGTCTCCTGTGAGATGTTGCCTGCTGTAGCAGCGAAGTAGCTTCTCGTCCAGAGAGAAGGCAATGTAAGGAGATGCGGATAGGTAGCTCTCAGCTCGTGTGAGGTAATCCCCTTGACTTCCTTAACTACATCAGCTGCCGCTGTGGTCGGCCACACGCGGACAAACAAGTGAACGTGATCTGGCATGATCTCTCATGCAACAACCTCCCACCCCTGTTGTTCGCATTTGCGGTAAATCAACGCCGCTGCATCTCTTGCAACATCATCGACCAGTATAGGCTTACGCCGCTTGGGACAGAAGACCAAATGATACAGAATGAGGTGAACCCGGTGCTCATCGCGCTGATCCTCCATGTCGATAGTATACCACGTGTCGACGAGGAAATCAGCGGCTCAAGCCGCGGGGGAAGCCTGCCTTATCCCCCCAGGCTCAAGCCTGGGGGCTTGCGGCGGGCTAGCACTGGTCAGCCCCAGGACGCGGATGGCGCGCTCCGTTGGGCCACATCTGGAGTGCTCGAGCTGACCGAGTGTGACAGAACCGGCTCTTCCTCCTGTTGAGACCTGCTGCTCACAGGGCCTGTCTAGCTTTTTGCTCGTCTACTGAGACTGCTTCTCATAGCACGACTTGACAGGAGAAACACGTGTGACTATACTCCTTCTGTATTCACAGACTCGCGTGAATTCTGCGGCATCAAGGGAGCGGGCTGGCGGTCGACCAGCCCTCCTGTCCCCGCTCAGGTGTTCTCCCTGCGCGAGGCACGTGTGGACCTGGAGCACGAGCAGATGACTGCTTCTCACCTGACGCATGATCCAGAACGATTCCCGCTGCCTTTCCTGCTTCACTACCTGGAGCCAGTGAGCGAACGGGACGATGATCTCACCATTTCGGAGACGCCGTACCAGACCGGTCCTGATGGACCCACTCACACGGACTATCTGGACGACGAGGATATCTCTGGAGGGGCACCCACCAACACCGGGCAGCGAGCGGACTCGAATCCGCAGGAGGACGTGGAGGGATGGTGGTGAGGGGAAGACAAGGGACGGGGAGGACCTGATGGCTCGATCAACTGTGGTGATCCTCACTCGTGCGGAAGATGCTCATGCACCTCCGGTGATCCAGGAGCTCCGGCGGCATGGGGTACAGCCGGTCTGCCTGGATCTGGCTGATCTGCCGACGCGGCTGGCCCACGCTCCCCTGGTGGCCACGCTCAGCACTGATGCACGCCGCTGGGAAGGAACCTGTCGCTGTCCCCCAGGGGAGGCCTGGGAAATAGAGGAGGTGATCAGCGTCTGGTGGCGACGGCCTCGTTTCCCGCAGGCTGCTGGGGCCTATGCTCCACCTGTTCAGACCTTTATCCAGGACGAGACCACCCGTGGGTTCCTGGGAGTCCTGGCAGAACGACCTGTCGTGTTGGAGGCAGCGGGCCTGAACAGGGAGACAGAGCCAGCGGCCCATCGGCCTCGCTGGGGGCTCCGTCCGTGCTGGGTCAATCAGCGCGAGCGGCTCCAGGCCGCGGAGTATAAGCCGGCGCAGCTGCAGGCCGCAGCGCAGCTGGGATGGCGCATTCCCCGCACGCTGCTGACGACGGACCCGGCGGCGGCCCGAGCCTTTCTAGAGCAATGTCAGGGGAGAGTCATTTGCAAAGCGCTGGCGCGAGGTCTGTTGCCAGCAATGCCCCCTCTCTCAGAGACGCAGGTGATCTATACCCAGCGGGTCCTGCCTGAGCATACTGGTTGGCTGGAGGGAGTGCGAAGTGCTCCCACCCTCTTTCAGGAGGAGATTCCCAAGGCGCTGGAGCTCCGGGTGGTCGTGATGGGGCAGCAGGTCTTTGCCTTCGAGATCTATTCGCAAGCGTCCGAACGCACGCGTCTGGATTGGCGTCGCTGCTATACTGATCTCCGCTATGGACGGCGCCAGCTTTCCTCCGAAACCGAGCGGCGCGTGCTGGATGTGCTGCGTCACTTTCACCTGCAGTTTGCTGCATTGGATCTGATCGTTTCCCCCGAGGGAGAAGAAGTGTTCTTAGAGTTGAATCCTGCAGGTCAATGGTACTGGTTGGAACAACAGACGGGTGTCCCCCTCGCCGCGGCGATGGCCACTCTCTTAGCCTCGCCCGAGGAGGTGGGCTTGTGGTGAGAGAGGAGGAAAGCTGGAGGAGCCGCGAGCTCCGCCAGCAGCTCGTGGCGCACCTGCGGCACTGCGGGGTGCTGCAGTCAGCGCGGGTGGCTGCCGCTTTTGCCACGCTGCCACGCGAAGCATTTGTCTCTCACTGCTACGTGCGTACGGAAGACGGTCGAGGCTGGCAGTTCTGCCAGGCAGCGGCCTGCGGGCCCGAGCGCTGGCTGGAACTCGTCTATACCGATCAGGTGCTGGTCACGCGCCTGGATGGGGACTGGCCCAGCAGCTCCAGCTCCATGCCTTCCTATATGGCGCGCATGCTAGAGGCACTGGAGGTGCTGCCGGGCCAGCAGGTGTTGGAGATCGGGACGGGGACCGGTTACACGGCGGCGCTGCTGGCCTGGCTGACCGGAGAGCCTCGGCGCGTGGTCACTGTCGAGGTGGTGCCAGAGCTTGCAGCGCAGGCCCGAGCGGCGCTGCTGCGAACGGTGGGACCGGTCCGCGTGATCTGTGCCGATGGCTGGCTGGGCTATGCGGCAGCCGCGCCCTATGAGCGCTTGCTGGTGACAGCCAGTGCGGCCTCACTCTCGCTGGCCTGGTTGCGCCAACTGGCCCCAGGGGGACGCCTCGTCTTGCCGCTGCAAGGGGGGCTGCAGGAAGGACGGCTGCTCGTATTCGAGCGCACAGAGGCCGCTGCGACGGAGCCGAGCAGGCTCCAGGGAAGAGGACATTGCCTGCCGGAGCCGTGCGCCTTCATGCCCTTGACAGGGGAGCGCTTCTGCTTGCAGGCCCTTCATGAGCTGAGTCGCCAGCCGGCTCGCCAGTGGCGCGAGCTGGCTACAAGCCTGGTGCCCCAGGCCCTCCAGCAGTCTGCTGGACGATGGTGGCTGCAGTGGGCCACTGGGGCCGTTGGCACAGTGGGGCGCACGAGGGCAGGCCAGTGGATGGTGAATTGTTGGCAACCGCAGCAGCGCGCGCTGGTGCATCTGGAGGAGGAGACGGCATCTCAGTGGCTGGTGCGAGCGCATGGCAGTGAGGCGGCTCAGTGGTGGCAGCAGCTGGAGGCCGCGGCAGCCCAGTGGCAGGCCCTGGGGTGCCCGCCGCCAGAGGCCCTGGCACTCCGTTGGGAAGGTCCGACGTGCTGCTGGCAGCTGGGATCGGTGACCCTGCCCGTCGCCGTGCGAGCGGTGGGAGCTTCCGCCTCTTCCGAGGCGACAGCGCCAGGCGCCTCTTAGGCATCCTGCTGTGGGAGGAGAAACAGCGGTGGGTTCGGGAAGGAAGGAAGAGGGACACCTCCGCTGCGCTTCCTCCCCGGGAGCACGAGAGATGAGGTGTGTTCCACCTGGGTGTTGGGACCCCACGCCCAGGCAGTCCACCTGCTGGCTGCTGGTCTGGTAGTTGAGCCGCTGGTCTTCCAGCGGGTCCTTGGGGAACAGAGAGGGCACATCTTCCAGATATTGGCGCTGCCGGGAGGAAGGTGGTACGTCTGAGGGAGCGAGCGCATCGGGCAGGGCCGAGGCGACGGCGGCCCGAGCGCGGCGGCGTGTGAAGAGACGATGAAAGAGGGCCATGTGAGCGCTCCTTTCCAGATTCAGGATCTCTGTACATCTCCTCGTCAGGATGAGTAGCGCCTGCGCACGAGGGGGCGGTGCTGCTCGCTGGGCCTGCCGCTGCCCACAACGCGGACAGGACGGTGAGAGCGATGCCTGCCTGCGGGTACGGGTACAGGCAGGGCTGTGGTGCGGTGGCCATTGCCTTGTTTCCTCCTTTTGGCTCGATTGATGAAGGGAGGTCAGGGTTTCCGGTTGGGCTGCTCCTCCTGCCCTCCTTCGCGCTCAACCCAAATTCGAGAACTCCTTACCTGTTCACACGGTCCTGGCTCTTGGAGGAAGAGAGAAGATCGCCTCACCAAGGCGATGGTTGAAGCACCGGTCTCACTTGAGAGGAGAATCTTTATGGAGGTATCCTTTCCACCGTAGCATTTCCAATGAGATGAGCATCAGCAGAGAGGTGGCTCGCATGCGTGTGGTAGAAGGGAATAACGATCACTCTGCTCTTCCACCTTTGAGCTAGGGCCAGATGGCTTTCCTCGTCCGGGCCAGGTGGTGCGCTCCTTCCGGCAGCAAAAGGAGCGAGCCGATGGAAACGCTGGACGCAGGCTGATCTCGCTTCTGTCTTGGGAAGCCAGGGGCTGGTGGTTCGACTCCTGGAATGACAAGACTCTCGACGTACTGATCTGTGGAGAGAAGAACAGGGGCAGGCCAGGGCACACACCGCAGGCGTTGCGCAAAGACAGGCTGCAGGAGCAGGCGTGATCCTCTGCGTGTGCGATGTGCGCTCCGTGCTGGAACACCCAGGAGAGCCTGCCCGCGGATACACGATCTCTGTCTGGATGTTCCTGTCCGGGGGTCAGTCAACCGCTTTCTCCTCTCAGCCACCGCCTGGGCAGGAGGTCCCGGGAGGCGATCTGTTCCCAGGAAGAGAGCAGTGTCTCTCGACTCCGTGAACTCCCAGTGACTCGCAGAGGCTCTGAGAAGCATCCCCTCAAGGGAAGCTGCCTCCCCTGAAGTGAAGACACAAGAGGACGCACTCTGATGATTCTCCGAGGTATAGAAATTCATCAGTTCCTGTCCTTCTCCTCATTCATATGGAGAGATCTTGATGCTGGTTTGAATGTCATCGTTGGCCCAAACGGGAGCGGCAAAACGAACCTCGCTCGGGCGATTCAGGCGGTGTCTGACGTGCTGCTCAGGCCGCAGCAGGCGGCAAGCCGCTGGACAGGGGCCGGGTATCAGGGAGGTGCTGCGCAAGAGTGCAGCATTGCTCTAGAGGTTGAGTGGGAGAGCAGTGTTGAGCAGCATCTCATAGGGGCCTTCTTCGCCGCACTCCTGTGTGATCCGCAGGCGCTCCAGAACTCCAAAGCAGGAGGCGTATTAGCGCCGAGTCTTCCTGGTCTGCAGGCATATGATGCCTGGGTTTCCAGCCGTCTGCTCCAGGACCCATCTCGACTTGCCTGGTTCTACCGTGGGCTCCTGGTCCTCACCTATAGCGGGCAGGATGGGTGGCAGTGCTGCTATCGATCCTTGCCAGACGCTTCGCTGAGCTTTTCTCTGAATTTGAGCCAGGGAAGTTTCTTGTGTGGCCAGGCTCCTCCAGGAGGAGTCACAGGAAATTCCCTCTTCACGTGTTGGGTCTCCCAGCTCGCAGC
>NZ_JBHOQV010000152.1:0-59274 GCF_042408735.1 Thermogemmatispora sp. | reverse complement strand
CCCCCGCCGCGTTTCTGCGTTTCGCGCCTCGGCATCCCGCGAAACCGAGTTCGATCGACTAGAATAAGTGGGTGCGTGCAGCATGTCAAATACATTTGATAAACTGTCAGTGCTCGATTCGTTTATCGAAGAGGTGAAGAGCTACCTGCCAGAGATCGAGGCCAACCTTGACCGCCTGGCTCAGTCTCCCGGCGATATGGACGCTCTCGAAGAGACCTATCGCCGCACGCATACGATCGGTGGGTCGGCCTCGATGATGGACTTCCCCGGCCTGGCCCATGTGGCTCATGGCATGGAGGATATTCTGGGGGATGTGCTCGATGGCCTGGCTACCCTCGATGAACCTACGCTGGCCCTGCTGCGTCGCTCCCTGCGACGCCTGCATGTGCTGATCGATGGAATCCGCGACAATTCCGTTAACCAGGATGCCATTATCGCTGAGGACGACGCGGACTATAGCCGCTATCGCGCCCTCCAGGAGGCCGCCGGCAAGGTCGTTCCGGGTTCGGCAGCGATGGCCTCGGCCCCCTCTCAGTCGCCGGGGGAGCCGTCAAATCCTCAGATCCAGGCGCTCGCCCCAGAGCAGTATACGTATGAGTACCAGGATGATCGCGCAGATCAGCCAGGCTACCAGGGTCAGCCTCAGCCGGCCTATCAGGACTATCCTGACTCTCCGCACTACCACGCTCCCACGCAGTCTTCTCAGCGCTACGATCTCCAGGAGGGTGGTCTGGGCTTAGGCGAGTCCTACTCGTATCAGCAGTGGTCGCTGCCGGCCGCTGCTCCTTCTTCCCCTCAGTCGACGCCCCTGCCGGACTCGCCCTATCCGGCCGCCGATCAGGGTGGGTCTCTACCTTCCTTTGATGAGATGCTGGCGGCCTTTCGTACGCCCAGTGCCCCGTCCGATGAGGAACCGCTCTGGCCAGAAGATCCTGTACCTCTCCCTCAGCAGGCCCCCGAGACGCCGGCCTCTCCTGCCTCGCCCGCCCCGCCGGCGACTCCCAGCGCTCTGGATATGCTAGCGGCCAGCTTCCGCGGTCCAGAGAGTGGCCTTTCTTCTTCTTCTTCTTCTTCTTCTTCAGGTTCGGCTCCTGGGAGGGAGCAGTCGCGCCCCTCCCGCGCTCCCTCGCCGCTGGAGGAGCTGGTCAACCGCTTTACTGCTGCCCAGCCTGAAGCTCAAAGCCAGGCTATGCCGGCCGACACCAGCCCGGTTGCAGCCCCGGACCACTCGCAGCCAGAGCCACCTTCTCCTTTCTATTCACAGCCGGCTCCGCCTGCGTGGCAGTCATCTCAGCCATCGGCGCCGCCCGTGCAGGTGTCGCCTTCCTGGCCACAGCCCGCCATGGAGCCTGAACCCGCAGAGCCGGCCTCGGGACGGTCCGGAGAAGCTCCGGTCCTACCCGCCTCGGCTTCCCGTCTCTACAGCGATCTGCACCAGGAAGCTCACTCGCTTGAAGAGCAGGCTCAGACGCTCCATGCGCTTTTGGCCCAGCTGCGGCAAGCCATCAGCATTATCGAAGACCAGCGCAGTGAGTTTCGCAGCTTCCTCGACGGCTCGAAAGATGCCCTGGAGCGGATGGAAGACTGGGCGGGCCAGGCGATGGGCCTCAATCTGCGCAAAAGCCCCGAAAAGGTCCGCCGCTATCTGCCGCTCTCGGTGATGTGGGTGGTCAATACGAAGCTCAAGAAGATCCTTGAGTTGCTCTCTCGCATCACCAGCGGAGTCGAGACAACCGACGAGCAGATTCAGGCGACGCTGCGCCAGCTCCGCGGCTCGATTGAGGCTTGCGGCGACTTCTTAGAGCAGCTACCCCAGGCACTGACCCGTCAAGAGGCCGGTTGGACTCCCTGGCAGGTGCAGGAGGTGGCTCGCGATGCCGCTGGTCTGCGCGAGCGCGTCACCTTTGAGCGCCAGGGCGATTTGGCCACCTTGCGGGCCGAGTTAGAGGCCAAGATTCGTGAGGAGCTGCGCCGCGAGTATGAGCAGCGCCCCCTCTCCCTGGCCGCTCGGATGGAATTGGAGCGCCAGATCCGCGAGGAGGTGCGCCAGGAGTTTGAACGTCAGCGCCAGCTCCAGCACGAGATTGTTGGTCCTGACGGACAAGAGAGCTACGAAGAGCTGGTCAAGCGCTTACGCAATGAAATCGAGATCGAGGTGCGCCGCGAGTTCCTGGCCCAGCTCACCGGAAACGCCGACCTGGAGGCGGCCTCAAGCCTTTCGCAGGCGGGATCGGGCAGCGGCCCATTGCCGGCCCTGGAGATCCCGCGCGCTCAGGTCAGTCCGCCGCCCGTAGTTGCTCCGCCGCCTGTGCCTACCCCGGCCCCTGTCTCTTCCTCGGCCTCCAAAGCGAGTGGCTCGGCGGTGAGCGAGGGCACCGAATTCGGCGAGGAGGCCGCTGAGATCTTCCGGCTGGAGGCGGAGGAGCACCTGCAGACCATCAGCATGAACGTGGCCGCCCTGGAGAAGTCGCCCGAAGATCGCGATATTCTTCAGAGTATCCGACGCGCTACCCATACGCTCAAAGGGGCGGCGGGTATGATGGGCTTCCGCCTCATCGCCGATCTTTGCCATGTCTCCGAGGACCTGCTCGATAGCATCATGGAGGGACGAGTTGCCATCTCTCCACCGGTAATCGGCATTATCCTCGATACTGCCGAAACCCTTGATCGCCTCATCAACAATCGAGGGGAAGATCGAGCGACCCTGGAGGCGGCAGTGGCGGCCATGCGGGCCCGCTATGCCGAGCTGCTCGGCGAGCAGCAGCTCTCATCTCTGCCTCCCGAAGAGGAGCTAGAAAGCCTCCTTGACAGCGGCGAGGGACCCGATGGCTCAACCCTCTCGCGAACTGTGGCCGAGGGCGCTCCCTCTGCCGGTGAGTTGCTGATGCAGCGCGCGCCAGCCGCCGAGCTGAGCGTACGTGTGCGCCTGCAGAAGTTGGACGAGCTGGTGAACCTCTTCGGCGAATTGCTGGTCAACCGCAGCGCTCTTGAAGAGCATATCCAGCGCCTGATGCGCCTGGTCGCCGATGTCAGCATGAGTAGCGAGCGCCTGCGCGACGTGGGCCAGAAGCTGGAGAGTCGCTTTGAAGCGGCTACTCTGCCCAGCGGACGAGTGGTGCAGGTTCCTCCTGGCACCGCTAATGGCTCTTCTCGCCTGCCCGCTCTCCAGGCCGGACGCCCCGGCACCGGCGGCGGCGAGCCAGCTCACCTGGCCGAATTCGATGAGCTGGAGCTGGATCGCTATACGGAGTTCCATCAGCTGACCCGCGGCCTCAGCGAAGGCGTCTCCGATATGATCACGCTCAGCAGCGAGATGGAGGCGGTCATCCGTGAGTGCGAGAGCATCTTCGCCCGTGAGAGTCGCCTGAGCACCACCTTCCAGGACCGCCTGATGAAGACGCGCCTGGTGCCGCTCTCCTCGATGATTCCGCGCCTCTATCGCGCGGTCCGCTCGGTGGCCTTGAAGCAGCATAAGGAAATCAACTTTGTCACCGAGGGCGAGGACACCGAGGTTGATCGCACGGTCTACGAGGAGATCGCCGGCCCGCTGCTGCACCTGATGCGCAATGCCGTGAACCACGCGATCGAGGAGCCAGAGGTACGTGTGCGTAAGGGCAAGCCTCCCGCTGGCCTGGTAAAGCTCTCGGCCTCCTATGAAGGGAATCAGGTCGTGATTACGGTGCGCGACGATGGCACTGGCATCGATCCCGAGAAGGTGCGCCAGGCCGCCATCGCCCGCGGGCTGATCCGGCCCGATCAGGTCCTCGCGCCCAGCGATGTCATCGACCTGATCTTCCGTCCCGGTTTTTCGACCGCCGAGGTGGTCAGCGAGGAAAGCGGGCGTGGGGTGGGCCTGGATGTGGTGCGTGACAGCATCTCGCGCCTGCGCGCCACCCTGGAGGTCGACTCAACGCCAGGCCAGGGTACGGCCTTCACTATGAAGTTCCCGACCAGCCTGGCGATCCAGAGCGTGATGATGGTGCGTGTCGGCGATCAGCAGTACGCCATCCCGACGACCCTGGTCGAGGCCATCGGACGACTCGATACCTTTAAACGCACAACCCACGGCGGACGTCCAGCGGTCGTGGTGCAGAACGACGTCTATCCGCTCAGCCAGCTCGCTCACTATCTGAAGCTGCCCGCCGGTGAGATCGACGAGCGCTCGCCCTTGCTCCTGGTCAATACCGGACGCCATCGCGTCGCGCTGGTGGTGGACGAGGTAAAGACGCGCATGGATGTAGTGATGAAGAATCTCGGTCCTCACCTGCGGCACGTGCATGGCGTTGCTGGCGGCACGGTGCTCGGCAACGGGCGCGTGATTCTGATCCTGGAGCTAAACGAGCTACTCTCGGTGCAGCGCCGCGGCACGGCAGCTATCGCCGGGACGCTCTCGCAGCCGCAAGAAAGCCTGGCACCGGCGACGAGCGCCTCTGCCCAGGTGCCGGCCTCGCTGGCGGCAGCAGCCACGACGGTGACCGTCAACACCGGAGCGATGCCCGCGGTGCGTCCCCCGGTCTCGCCGCTCCCGACGCCTCGCATAGAGCGCGGCAGACATGTGCTGGTAGTGGACGACAGCCCAAGCGTGCGCCGCGTAGTCAGCAACATGCTCAAGCAACACGGCTGGGAAGTCCAGACGGCACGCGACGGTGTCGAAGCACTGGAACTGATCTCCAGCCAGCCGCCGGCGGCGGTCCTGCTCGATATCGAGATGCCGCGCATGGATGGCTATGAGCTGATGGCTACCGTCCGCTCTCAAGAGCAGTACCGTACTCTGCCGCTGGTCGTGCTGACCTCGCGTGCAGCCTCGAAGCATAAGCAGCGCGCGATGCAGTTGGGGGCCAGCGCCTACATCGTGAAACCCTATCAGGATGAAGAACTGATCTCAACCCTGAACCGCCTCGTTTATGGCGCCAGCGCCTAGCTCGGCGGGTAGCCCGGTGCGGTCGGTCGCCCGCACCCGGTCAGGCATCTCTTTGTCGCTGTGGTCTGGCTCAGCGAGAGTCCGAGCGCCGCGAGCGATTGATCCTCTGCTCCCCAGTCCTCTGGGAGCAGAGGACCATAGCCGCCCGCGCCAGGCCCTCAACGGTGCGGGCGCACTGGTTTGATCGACTGGCCTTGTGAACTCACAAGATCGATGACCTGGATGGCAGACAATGGGTGTAGAAAGAGCAGTAACCCGCTGGTATGTGCAATATCAGCGGCTGCTTGGCGAGATCGAAGGTCTAGAGCGCGCCCTGGCCGAGCAAGAGCCAAGAGAGGCCCAGCCGGCAGGTGGTGGGCAGGAGCGGGAGCAGCTTCTTGCCCGCCTGGAAGAGGCTCGAGAACGCTTGCGCCGCTTAGGACCCTGCCCTAAACCGATGATGGGCTAGCTGATTGTCTGGCTAGAGGGAATTGAGAGCTTATCGCGGTTGCCCATGAGCTGCTCCACCTGCCCTCGGCTCTACCGACTGGCTGACCGGTTTTGGGGCGCGACCCGGACGAGCGACCTGGCTGCCACTGGCCCTTCAGTGCTGGTCTGTGAACGGGCGGATGCAGGAAAGCAGACCAAGGTTACCAGGCAATCCGCCAGGTAAGCGAAACAAGCGAAAGGAGAGGATCGCGCCGCAGCCGGTCGGGATCAAGCCGTTGTGACAGCCTCGGCGATCAGGCCTCCCATCTCCTCAGTACCAACGATGGTTTTCCCTGCTTCCTGGAGATCCTCAGTGCGATAGCCAGCCTCGATAACCTGTTCCACTGCGCGCTCGACCGTCTGAGCCTCTGTTTCCAGACCGAGAGAATGGCGCAGCAACATGGCCAACGAGAGGATCGAAGCGATCGGGTTAGCCTTGTTTTGCCCGGCGATATCGGGGGCCGAACCATGAATCGGCTCGTAGAGACCGAAGGTCCCGTGCTCTGTCCGCCGGGTTCCCAGGCTGGCCGAGGGGAGCATGCCCATGGATCCGGCCAGCATCGAAGCCTCATCAGTTAGAATGTCGCCGAACATATTTTCTGTGACAATCACGTCAAAGCTGGCCGGACGACGGATCAAATGCATAGCGCAGGCATCGACCAGCAAATGCTCAAAGGCGATATCGGGATAGCTGGCAGCCACACGCTCGGCTACGCGGCGCCAGAGGCGCGAAGAACTCAGCACATTGGCCTTATCGACTGAGGTCACCTTCTTCTTCGGGCGACCCCGGGCCAGCTCAAAGGCCGTGCGTACGATCCGCTCGATCTCCCCTTCGCTGTAGAGCAGGGTATCGATTGCCTCCAGACCATCAGGAGTCTGGCGGATCTCGCTGGGCTTGCCGAAATAGATGCCGCCTGTAAGTTCGCGCACAACCAGCAGATCGGTTCCCTCAAGAATAGAGGGCTTCAGCGTGGAGGCATTCAGCAGTGCCTTAAACGGGCGTACCGGGCGCAGATTTGCGAACAGCTCCAGCTCTTTGCGGAGGCGGAAAAGGGCGCGCTCCGGCTGAACCTTGGAATTGGGACCTTCGTAGCGAGAGACGCCTCCCACTGCGCCGAACAAAATGGCATCGCTTTCTTGGCAGAGCCTCATAGTGGCGTCGGAAATAGCGTCGCCCTCGGCCTCGATGGCCGCGGCCCCGACGAGGGCCTGCCTTGTCTGAAAAGTATGGCCGAAGCGGGCACCGACCCGTTCCAAAACGCGCAGGGCCTGAGCTGTCACCTCGGGACCGATGCCATCGCCCGGCAGAACGGCGATCTTGTAAGTACCCAATGCTGGAATCCTCCCTGTACGATCTGAAGAAAAAGCAGCGAGCCTTGACCTTCAGTGTGAGGTCGACCTCCCCGGGATAGGGCAGGTAGCGGATAGGCCGCTATCCGTTGGGCGGACAGTGCCATGATAGCCGATTAGAGAGAGCAAGGCAAGGCAGGGCAAGGCAGATTAGAGGAGAGAAACGGAAGGAAGCAAGAGAGAGGGCAGCCGAGTGAGGGTGCGTCGGCGCCACGGCTGCCACCCCGCGAGGGCGCCCTTTTCTGGCGCCAATGGGTGAAACGTGCTATAATAAACTGCGGACCACAAGGCCAGGAGAAGCATCGCCCCTCCAAGCGAGGAACCCCTGTTCCAGTTCCGAGAGAGCAAGTCACCTCATTATTGGCGAGGGGCAATCAGTAGAGGAGCAATCATCTTATGAGCAATACGACAAGCCAGCAAGCGGGGGAGAAAGCCTCGGTACCCGGAACGAGGCGCAAGCCTGTTCCTATTGCCATGGCGACTGGCCCCCACGAATATACGCCTGGTGACCAGGAGCTACCGGTGGCGATTACAAGCCTCGCCGATATGCTCCAATGGGCCCAGAACTGGGCGCGCTCACGCTCGGTCTGGCCACTGGGCTATGGCCTGGCCTGCTGCGCCATTGAGATGATGGCCAGCGCCCAGTCGCACTACGATCTAGCCCGTTTTGGCTCGGAGGTCTTCCGCTCCAGCCCGCGTCAGGCCGATCTGATGATTGTCGCCGGCACGGTCTCGGTCAAGATGGCGCCACGCTTGCGCCTGCTCTGGGAGCAAATGCCCGAGCCGAAGTGGGTGATCAGCATGGGCCAGTGTGCCAACTCGGGCGGTGAGTTCTACGATAGCTACTACACCGTGCAGGGCGTCGATACCATTGTGCCGGTCGATGTCTATGTGCCCGGTTGCCCGCCGCGGCCAGAGGCACTCATCGAAGGGCTGCTCAAGCTGCGCGAGAAGATTCTCAAGCAGGGCCTGAAGGTGCGCGGCGAGAAGGAAGGCGAGGTGTAGCGCATGCGAGGGATCCTACAGGGAATGGGGCTGACCTTCAGCCACCTCTTCCGGCCCAAGGTGACACGGCTCTACCCGTACGAGAAGCCTAAGCTGCCACCACGGAGCCGCGGGCTGATTCAGCTGATTGCCGAAGAGGGACTCAAGACCGAGCTGAATCTCAAGTGCGAGGCCTGCCTGCTCTGCGAGAAGGCCTGTCCGCCGCGCGCCATCACGATCTCCTACGAGCCGCTGCATCGCTGGAAGGAACGGCCCTGGTTCCGTTCCTATATTCGTGAGGGCGCCGAAAAGTTCACTTCGCGCAAGATTCCTGAGGCGACCGGCATCTCCAAGGCCGGTTTCTATACGCCGCGCATCTCCGAATATGCAACTGACTACCCCAATCGCCCGGTCGCTCCCTGTGTAGCGATGCCGGTTAAAGACCACCTGGAGCCGGAGATCGATCTGCGCAAGGTAGACGAGCTGCTGGAGCAGTGGCCGCATGAGGCGGCGGCCCTGCCGGCCCTGCTAGATGCCGTCATGGAGCATTACGGCTATCTGCCCTTGCAGGCTGCCAAGCGGATCGTCCAGGCGCGCGGCGTCGATCTGAGCGATATCTTTGGAATCGCTACCCTCAGTCCGAAGTTTAAGCCCGCGCCAGCGGCCAAGGGAGTCAGGCGCGATGATCAGCCCGAGCGAGGGCTGGCACCCGATAAGCGCGGGGTGTGGGGAAATATTCATCATGTGAGGCAGCCAGATGCCTGAGTTCGATTCGGCCTATCGCGTTCTGCGACGGCGCGGCGAGCCTGATCTGCGCTCGCTCCAGAGCTACCGGCAGCAGGGGGGCTATAGTGCGCTCGAGCGCGCCCTGCATGAGCAAACACCTGAGCAGGTAATCCAGTTGGTGAGCGAGGCCCGTTTGCGTGGAAGAGGTGGCGCTGGACGCCTGACGGGCGAGAAGTGGCGTGTTGTGCGCCGTCAGCAGGAATCACCTAAGTATATCATCTGCAACGCCTACGATGCCGATCCCCGCTCATGGGCAGCGCGCTCCCTGCTGGAGCGCAATCCACACCAGGTGATCGAAGGGATCTTGCTGGCCGCCTATGCCGTTGGGGCGACGGAGGCCTATCTGATGACCCGCAGCCTGTTCCGCGAGGGGATCGAGGCGGTCCAGCAGGCCCTCGCCGAAGCTCTGGAGGCGGGACTGGTGGGCCGCGCCATTCTCGGCACGACCTTTCACTGCACCATCAACGTGGTGGGCTTTGACATCGGCTTTATTGGCGGTGAGGAGACAGTCCAGATCGCTGTCATCAAGGGCCGCCGTGGCATGCCCGAGCAGCGTCCCCCCTATCCGGCGGTCTACGGTCTGTGGGATAAGCCGACGGCCATTAACTCGCTCGAGACGCTGGCCAATGTCCCCTTGATTGTGCGCGAGGGGCCAGAGGCCTTTCGCCGCCTGGGGAGCCAGACAACGCCCGGTACGAAGGTGCTGACCATCTACGATGCCGTTCCCGACGCCGAGCCACGGGTGGTTGAGGTCCCCTTTGGAGCTAGCCTGCGCGAGATCCTGCGCCATGCAGGGATCAGCCGTCCCGATAGCGAGCTGCGCGCGATTGTTGTGGGGGGCGCCGAGGGCGGTGCGCTGCCGGTCAGCCTGCTCGATCTACCTTTCGACTTTGATCCTCTGGAGGAGGCCGGCGCCATCGTCGGGTCCGGGGTCATCGAGCTGCTGCCCGCCCAGACCTGCATGGCGGCCTGGGCGATGGAGCGCACACGCTACCTGAGCAACGAGTCGTGTGGCAAGTGTGTGCCCTGCCGCATCGGGGTCAAGCGCATGGCGGGCGTGCTCGAGGGCCTGATCAGCGACCTGGGTGTGCGCTCGGATCTCGATCTCCTGGACGAGCTGGCCGGCTACGTGCCCGACGGCTCTCTCTGTGGCTTTGGCATCCATGCCCCCAATGCGTATAAGACGGCCCGCCGCTACTGGCCGGAGCATTTCCAGCTGCATATCGAAGAGCAGCAGTGTCCAGCCGGAACCTGTGTGCCGGTGCGCTCCCATCGCTTCGTCACGAAGCATGTGCTGCCGTAGCGGGCCGGCACGGCTGTCGCTTCGCTTCTTCTTGCAGCTCAACGGTCGCTTAAACGGTCGGTCAAACAGTCGGTGTCTGGGACGCAAAGCGGCGTTCTGCCTCTGATCTGCGCGCTAATGCAGCGTGCCAGGCACGTTGTGAGACTGCTCACTCGAAAAGAGGCATATTCGTCATGGCACTATCAGTCAGAGATCGCTTCACGCCGCTTGCTCAGGATGGGCATGATGGGATGGTGCGCAACGAGGTGGGCCAGCCCAGCTTCACGCTGACCATCGACGGCAAGGTTGTGCGCGCGTACGAGAATCAGACGATCCTGAGCGTGGCGGAGGAGAACGGGATCGAGATCCCTAACCTGTGTAACGATGAGAAGCTGGAGCCGACTTCGGCCTGTCGTATGTGCCTGGTCCACATCGAGGGCTACGATCGGCCCCTGCCTTCCTGCAATACGCCTGCCCAGCCCGGGATGGTGGTGCGCACGCAATCGGATGAGCTGTTCCGCATCCGGCGCACCAACCTCGAAATGATTCTCTCGGACCATAATGCCTACTGCCAGCCTCCCTGCCAGGTCGATTGCCCGACCCATATCGATATTCCTGGCTATCTTGAGCTGATCGCCAAAGGGTCGATGAAAGAGGCGGCCCGCCTGGTGAAGGAGGTGCTACCTTTCCCCTTTATCCTCGGCCTGACCTGTCCGGCTCCCTGCCAGCAGGCTTGTCGGCGCGCCCTGGTCGACGAGGAGATCGCTATCTGCCGGATGCATGGCCATGCGGCGGAGACCTGCTTGCTTGATCCGCCGGTGCCCTTTGAGAAAGACCCTCCAACGGGCAAAAAGGTGGCCATCGTCGGAGCCGGTCCCGCCGGCCTGACCTGTGCCTACTATCTGGCCCTCAAGGGACACTACTGCAAGATCTTCGATATGCAGCCGCAGCCCGGTGGGATGCTGCGCTACGGTATCCCAGAGTATCGCCTGCAGAAAGATATGATGGACCGCGAGCTGAATCATGTCTGGCAGCTTGGGGTTGATCTGCAGTGCAATGTCAAGCTGGGCCGCGACTTTACCATCGATGATCTCTTTGCCCAGGGCTTTGACGCCGTCTTCCTGGCTATCGGGGCCTGGACAAGCAACCCGCTGGGGGCGCCCGGCGAGGACGCCGAGGGCGTGGTTAATGCCATCGCTTTTCTTGGCGAGAAGGTCGAAGGAAAACCTGTGCCGGTGAAGGAGGGCGCGGAGGTCATCGTTCTCGGCGGTGGCTTCACCACTTTCGACTGTACGCGCACTTCGCTGCGCCTCGGAGCCAGGGTCCATACGGCTTATCGCCGCTCGATCAAAGAGATGACGGCCACGATGGAAGAGATCGAGGACGCCGAGGCCGAAGGGACGGAGCTGCTCTTCTACGAGCAGGCAACGCGGGTCATAACAGACGAACATAACCGTGTTAAGGGCCTGGAGTTTATCAAGAACCGCCTGGGTGAACCCGATGCCAGCGGTCGCCGCCGTCCGGTGCCGATCCCAGGCTCCGAGCACGTGATCCCCTGTGATACCATCATTCCGGCTTATGGCCAGAAGCCCGATCGCTCGGTGCTCGATGAGCGGTCGGGCGTCAAATGGACCAAGTGGGGCACGATCCAGACCAACCCCCATAATCTGATGACCGATCGCCCCGGTGTCTTCGCCGGCGGCGATGCCCAGATGGGGGCCCGGACCATCATCGAGTGTGTCGCTCAGGGGAAGCTGGCCGCGCGCTCGATTCATGCCTACCTGAACGGGGAGGATATGAATGAGGTGGCGCGCCGCCTGGAGCTGGAAGAGCGCAAGCCTGACCTCTTCGACATCGTTCCGTACAAGCCCGTCGAACCCAAGGTCAAGATGCCCATGCTCCCCTACGAGGAGCGCAAGCGCAACTTCCGCATCATCGAAATGGGCTATCTGGAGGAACAGGCCAGGCGCGAGGCGGCCCGCTGCCTGCAGTGCGCCTGCCCGGCTGCCGGTCAGTGCGATCTGCAGCGCTATAGCATCGAGCATGGCCTGGTCGATAATCGCTTCCACGATGGCGAGCCGAGCGATTATCACGATTATGAGGTCGACCTGTCGCACAGCTTCATTCTGCGCGACCCCAATAAGTGTATCAACTGCACACAGTGCGTGCGCGTCTGCCACGATGTGATCGGGCCGGACTGCTACGGCATGTTCGGCAAGGGCTTCGATACGATCGTTTCGACACCCTTTAACATCAGCCTCCACGATACCGACTGCGTCTCCTGCGGCGCCTGCGTGCAGGTCTGTCCGACTGGCTCACTGATGATGGCCGAGCGCAAGCTGACACGCTACTCGTTTGCGCTGGACCGCTGCATCTTCTGCGGCGACTGCGTCGAGGTCTGTCCACATGGCGCGCTGGGCGAGACGCCGAACTTCGAACTGTCCTTCTTCAACCGCTTCGGCCCCGATGTGACGCTGGAGAAGGAGGACCTGGCCCTCGCTCCTAACTATCTGGTGCGCCAGCGCCTGCCTCGCGATAAGAAAGAGAAGCCGATGATGAGTCCGTTGGTGCGTCCGCTGCCGCCGCGCAGCATCCGCGAGTAGCCCAACCCGCTCATGCCCATCGAGCCAGGTCGCTTTGCCAGACGCTAGAGCTTACCTGGGCTTGCCCGTCCCGCCCACCAGCCATGAACTGGTGGGCGGGTTTTTTTTGATAAGCTGCGCCGTCGTTCGTCATATACAGTGATAAGCGTACAAATTGTGGATTTTTAAGTACAAAAAGTGCTCTACTTTTTGTGCGCTTCTCTATAGGGAGGTAGTTATGTTCACAGGAAAGCAGCTCAGGGAGTATCGACGTCGGCGACGCCTGACTCAGAAGCAGTTGGGGAAAGCTGTTTGCATGAGCCGCGATGCTATCGCCAAGATTGAGCTATATAACCGTGTGATCAGCGACATCCAGACGCTGAAGGCTCTCCAGAAGGCGCTGAACATCCCCTACGACGTCATTGGATTTATTCCTATCGATTGAGTGAGCAGCCAGAGGAAGGGCACCGGTCTCTCTCCCTCCGGCCCACTTCCTCTGGGCTGGCTCCTCCCCGTTTGTTCCCCTGGTTGCCCCGCCATGTCGGGATTCCTGACGCCTTGCCTCGCTTGGAGATCTGGCCTGGCGCTAACAAGCCAGTCGGGCCAGAACGGGCCGTGGGTTCCTGGCCTGTCTGACCTCAGCCTGACCTTAGAGATAGTGCTGCTTCAGGAAGGCAGTGAATTCGTGCATCTCCTGGCGGTACTCTTCCAGTTTGCGCAGCTGAAACTCATAAGGGGCCTCAAGGTAAAGGTCGATGTCCCCCTGGTTCTGCAGACGTGTATAGAGGCCGGTCGTCAGGATCAGATGACGATCGAAAGGCACCGCTCTTCCCGCGTAAAACTGGCTCAGGTACTCGATGAGTTTGGCGCGCAGCGGAGTTTGCTGGAGGCGAATCGCCCGCTGAACCTCGTGCAGGCGACAAACAAGGGCCTCAACCTGACTTTGGGCCTTGAGAAGGAGGTCCTGCTCGCTGTCCGGCTGGGCACGCAGCTCTGAAAGATGCTGATGAGCCAGGCGCACCTTGAGAACCAGGTCTTCTTCTTCCTGGACAAGGGCTTGAAAGGCTGCATCTTGAGGACCAATGTCAATCCAGGGCAGCCGCAGGCCGCGCCCCTCGTCAAGATGGCCGCCGCAAGACATGACGGTCGGAATGCCGACGGCGTTGAGCGTTACCACCGTCTCTAAAATCTCCTTGTCGATGCCTTTCCCCAGGCGATCGGTAACCGTCGAAAAATGTGTCATTAATGCTTCCCATTGTTCTGACATCGTATGCCTCCTTGGAAAGGAAATATTGCGATGTTGATTCGATTATAGTTGACTAGTAAATAATAAATTTTGATAGAGATATTATAAGACAGTGTGCCATAAATTCCCATAAAAATAGGAAAAAAGTAACTTTCCCATTTTGTGAAGCATAATTACACTCTATGGCAGAAGTATCGCCGGCTATGGCCGGAGAGAGAAATGGCTACGTCGGCGGGCCAAAAAAATCATGGTGATTGTTGCAGTAGCTTTAGCCAGACAGGAGGAAGTATGGACAACCAGGATGAGCGTGCCCAGTGGATGCGCGGTGGAGAAGAGGACGAGTGCAATATGTGTGGGGGGGCCGGCTATCTCGATCTCGAGAGAACCGTCCTCTGTCCTGACTGCCGTGGAACGGGGCGGGTCTCTGTCTATCTGCCGGACTTAGACAGCTAGAGAAGATCTTGCCAGTCTCTCCCACGGACTTGGGTTCCCTGGGGAAGGCCAGGGAGCCGCCAGACCTGGCCTTCCCTGCCTTGTGCTCTGCCTGTGCTCGGGTTAGAATAAACAAAGGCGTAGCAGTCAGGCGCCCTCCGGCAAGCAGACTGCTGCTGTGCGCCCTGCATTCATGCTCGTGTGCAAGGAGAGATAATGGCGAGAGAACGCAAGCTGCAGTTCCCCGAGGGTTTCCTCTGGGGCACGGCCTCATCGGCCCATCAGTGTGAAGGGGGCAACGTCAACAATCAGTGGTATCGCTGGGAGCAGCAGGGCCGTACCCTGACGGGCGAGCGCAGCGGGGCCGCCGCTCACTGGTGGCAGCAAGCAGAGCGCGATTTTGCGCTGGCCGAGCAGATGGAGAACAACGCCCTGCGCCTGAGCCTGGAATGGAGCCGCATCGAGCCTGAAGAAGGACAGTGGGATGAGAGCGCTCTGGAGCGCTATCGTGCCCTCCTGCGTGATCTGCGTCGGCGCCGGATGACGCCCCTGGTAACGCTGCACCACTTTACCGACCCCCTCTGGTTTGCCGACCGCGGTGGCTTTGAGCGAGAGGAGAATATCAGATATTTCGTGCGCTTTGTCCGCTTTGCGGTAGAGCACCTGCGCGACCTGTGCTCGTTCTGGTTGACCATTAATGAGCCGAACGTCTATGCCTTCCTGGGTTATCTCACCGGCGAATTTCCTCCCGGTGAGCGCAGTGCGCTCCGGGCCTTGCGCGTCTTACGCAATCTGATGGCTGCTCATGTCCAGGCTTTTTATGCGATCCGAGACATACAGCCAGAAAGCCAGATAGGCTATTGCCTGAATTATCGTCTCTTAGACCCTGCATGCCTCTATTCTCCGCTCGATCGCGCAGTGGCTGGCCTCCAGGACAACTTCTTCAACTGGCTGGCTCTGAGACTGGCCGAGGGGGAGAGCCTGGCTTTCCCCTTGCGAATGGTCCTGCCGGCGGTGCCGCTGGCCGCAGGGGCGCGAGATTATCACGGCATCAACTATTACACTCGCGACCTTGTTGCTTTTGATCCACGGCAGCCAGGCGAGCTGTTTGGGCGACGCTTTCCGCGCCCCGAGGCACCTATGCAGGACCCGGGGAGAGCCGGCTACTTTGGCGAGGTCTATCCCGAGGGTCTCTATCGGGTGCTGCGCCTGGTTTATGGCCGCACACGGGGTAATAAGCCGCTCTATGTTACCGAGCACGGCCTCAACGATGTCGAGGATCGTCTCCGTCCGCGGGCTATTTTGGAGCATCTGGCCATGCTGCACCGCGCTATTCGTGAAGGGCTGCCGGTGCGGGGCTATTTTCATTGGACGCTGGTTGATAACTTCGAGTGGAACGAGGGCTGGGGGGCCCACTTTGGTCTGATCGAGCTGCATCCCCAGACACAGGAGCGGCGCCCGCGTCCCAGCGCCAGCATGTTCGGAGAGATCTGCCGGGCCAACGCCATCACCGAAAGCATCGTCGAGCGCTACGCCCCTGAGGCCGCGGCCACCATCTTTGGCTCGACGCCTGCCACGGGCGCGGGAGCGCAGGTCCTAACCTGACCTGGTCGCTGCCTGGCCCGTGTCCCTCGCCCCTTACTGCTCACTCAGCAGCGCCCGCCGCAGCAGCGGATCGGGAGAAAGATGGGGAAATTGGCGTGTATAGCAGACCATGCAATAGTCGCCAACCAGCTCCTCGTCCTCACCCGTGCCATAGTACGTGATTGTATGTGGAGGGCAGGCGTAGTGCCCACAGGGGCGTAGCTCCGCCTGATCGCGATGCGGCAGGCTATGGGGAAACTGCTCAATATAGCACTCGTGTTGTTCGCTCATAGCTGTCTTTCCTCCAAGAATAAGCCGGAGCTTTATGCCTGACGGCGTGGTTGCTCGCCTGCGGCCCTTCTATATTACCAGAAAGGCCGCCTGCTATGGGCGCCTTGCCTCGTTGTCTTCGCCCATGCTACACTCTCTTTTGGTAAAGACTGGCAGCTCGCCAGTTTCCTATCAAGCTGCCAGTACTGGGAAGGTATGCGAGGAATGCAATGATGAAAAGCGCACTTATCTCTGAACTGCTCAAATTCCGCTTCGGCAGCAAAGTCTTTTGCTCCGATGGAGAATACGGTCTACTGGATGAGGTGGTAGTTGATGCGGCCCGGCGCAGTCTTACCCATGTCGGTGTGAGCCGGGGTCTCTTTGTGAAGAAGCGCTTCTATCTCGCTTTCAGCCAGGTCAGCCAGGCCTCCAGCGATGGGGTGACGCTGACGACCAGGCTGGCGACGCTGGAGCAGGAAGCGGTTCCTGAGCCGCAGGGGATCCGCCTCTCGGGGCGCAGCCTGGTTGAGGCCAAGGCTGCTCACCAGCATGGCACCTTGCTCCTGCTGGCCGTTCAGCCTGGGAGCGGGGAGATCGCCTATCTCGTTGCTCACAATCTCCCCAAGGGACAGGATACCCTCCTACGCGCCAGCGCCATTGCCGAGCTGACCGCGGGGGGTGTGAGCCTCAACATCTCAGCCGAGGAGCTGGCTGGACTACCCCCCTATCGACCCGATCGCGAGCTACAGCGCGAGGTCGAGGCGGTTCTGTTTGACCTCTATCCGCTGCACGTTGATCTGCGTGGAATCTCGGCGCGCGTGCTCGACGGCGTGCTCTATCTGGATGGCAACATCTCCAGCGCTCTGCGCGCCGACTTGGTTGAGCGCCAGGTAATGGGAGTACCAGGTCTGCTTGAGATCAGGAATAATCTGGTGGCCGATGATACGCTGGCCAGCCAGGTGGCGCTCGCTTTGGGATGCGACCAGCGTACCCGTGGCCTCCCGATTGGCGTCTATCCGCGACTGGGCGCTGTGCGGCTCAGTGGGGCTGTCCGTAGCGCCGAGCAGAAGCGAGTCGCCGAGGAGATCGCGCGCGCAGTACCCGGGGTTCGTCAGGTCATCAATGAGCTAACGGTCAAATCCTCTGCTGAGCGTTTGCCGGTTATGGCTTCCACCGGGGCCGAAGATGAGGATCTGGTGCCTGGTGGACGCTACGTGCGTCACACGAAGTGAGCCGTTCAGCGCTGCGGCTCTCACAGCTTCCCCGCCGTCCTGAACTGGCTCATCTGCCCGCTCTTCCCGCATGCCCGCATGTTTGGCTTATCTGGCCTGCCAGGAGCAAGGAAAGGCAAGCGGTTGGCCCTCGCTGTCCCTGGACTGGCATGAGGGAGTGGGCCGAAGGGAGGTTCCGGACCTGCGCTCCGGCTGTCTGGCGGAACTGGCTATGGACCAGCTCCGCCAGGCCCTCTTTCTGTGCCCTCTTCTTTTTCCCACAGGCCTCCCAACTAGCGGTTGGTCCTCACCGCGCCGGCTAGTCCCCCAGGTGCCTTGCTGCCTGCCATCTGTCATGCCTGTCATATCCCCGAGATGAGAAGATCAGCTGCGCCTTCCGCTCGTTCCGGACCCATTGATAGACTGATCGGGATTGGGATGGTAGGGGAGGAGAAGTGGACAGATCACCTATTTCCTGCAGCGTCTCCCTGAGCAGGTGAAGCGGACAGGGGCCAGAAGAGCGCCAGGTCTTCTGGCCCCATTGGATGGTCTGCCCCTCAGGCTGTGGCCTGCTGGAGGGCCTGATCCAGGTCCTGCATGATATCCTCTGCGTCTTCAATGCCCACCGATAGACGCACACAGCCCTCTGTAATGCCGGCCTGCTGCAATTCGGCGCGAGAGAGATCGCGATGCGAGGAGACCGGTGGATAGCTGACCAGGGTATGAACATCGCCGAGCGAAGTAGCGGGTGCGCAGAGCCGCAGGCTATCCATGAAGCGGAAGACGGCTGCCCGTGTCTGCGACTTTAGCTCAAACGAGAGCAGGCCGCCGAAGCGTTCCGGAGCCAGCAGGCGCCGTGCCTCCTCATGCTGCGGGTGCTCGGGCAGCCCTGGATAGTGGACGCGAGCTACTGCCGGGTGATCGCGCAAGAAATGGGCGATACGCAGCGCATTAGTACAATGGCGCTCCATGCGTAAAGCCAGCGTCTTCAGGCCGCGCAGAATCAAGTAGGATTCGAAAGGACTGAGCATTGCCCCTAGCAAGGAGGCATAGGAACGCAGCGCCTGCAGGAGGCTCTCGCGTGCACTCACAACCAGGCCACCGGTGCTGTCGCCGTGTCCGCCAAGGTACTTTGTCGCGCTGTGGATCACCAGATCGAAGCCGTGTTCGATGGGACGGAGCAGGCAAGGAGTTGTAAACGTACTATCGACCAGAGTGATGGCCCCCACCTCGCGAGCAGCGGCGCTGATGGCATCGAGATCGGTGACTTTCACCAATGGATTAGAGATCGTCTCGACAAAGACAATGTCGGGCTGCTCGGCACGAATCCGTTCGGCGGCGGAGGCGCAGCAGAGATCGCAGAGCACGATCTCCACCCCCTGGGGAGCAAACACCTGGCGCAGCAGGGCGATTGTCTGGCCGTAGAGATCCTGAGCTGCCAGAATCTTAGTGCCAGGTGTGGCCCCAGCGGCCAGCAAAGCAGCATGGATTGCCGCCATACCCGAGCCGAAGGCCACAGCCCCCACGCCTCCTTCGGCGCGCGCCAGCACCTCCTCCAACTGAGTGGCGTTGGGATTCCCCTGGCGCGCGTAGACGAAAGAGCGCTTCTCTCCCGGGGCCGGACTTCTGAAAGCCTGGTCCAGGCGCTCCATATTTCCGTGGAGATAGGTCGTGCTGGCATAGATCGGCTGCACGATCGAAATGTGAGCAGGCCCCTCGCTCCAGCGCTGCCTGCCATCCTGTACCAGATGCGTCTCCAATTTCCAGGCGGCTGAAGAATGATGATCTGTCAAGGTCATCCCCCTCTCTGGAGTAAAGTGAAAGCCCGTCCCAGGTCTCCCAGTGCCAGCGAGGCGCAGGCGTAGAGCCAGGGGAGCCAGGAGGGCACACCAAGCAGATCAGCGTTGTGCGGAAAAGAGAAGATCCCGGCGGCGACCAGAATCATCTCGATCAGCGTCCCCGTAATCGCCACTACGGCGGAGAAGAGCAGATTTTGCCAGCTTCGCCTGGCTAGCAACCAGAAGTTAAGGTAAAGGAGGCCCAGCAGGCCGAAGCGGGCGATGGAAGCCAGAGGTAAGGCTCCCAGCAGGTAGGCTAGACAGAGCCAGCCGAGAGCGGCGATGCTCGTTGAGAGACGACGCACGGTCCTCGAATGCGCCAGGAGAGGATCTAACAGGGGATGAGAAAGGCCAATAGCGACGGCGGCGCTGCCGGCAAGGAGCGGCGTCCACCAGGGCAGACCGAGGAGCGTGGAACCGGCGAGCACGGCTGTACCGTAGCGCTTTACTCCCTGGTGGATGTAGAAGGCATCAAGCGCGCTTCCACCGGTGGCTCCCAAAACGAAGAGCAGGATAGCTGCCCGGCTCCAAGCGCTCGTACACATTGCTGGCTCACTCAACCTTCTCGGTCCGCTGCTGGCTAGGGACAGCACAGACAGTTGAGATAGTCCAGGCAAGATAGCAGCTCGCTGAGCGGAGGTAGCTCATCCTCATGGGCGCCAACCCATCGCCGATAGATCTCGCCATAGCGATCGGCTAGCAGGATGGCTGGCTGGAACGCCCGCTCAGCCGCGTCCCAGCGCGTCAGGAGAGCGATCACGCGCCCAGCGGGATCGGCCAGCAGCGGGAAAGAGAGCTGCAGACTGGTCTGAGCCTCGGCGTTTGCTGCCACCTGATCCGGGCTGATGGCCAGAAGGCTGCAGTGCTCCTCGCGCAGTACTGGCTCTGCCTCGGCGAATTGCCTCAGAAGCCCACGCGTGGCTGGCAGGGCGACACTGCGTACAATCAGCAACAAGAGGTGATCTCGCTGTTTATAGTCCTGGGGACCATGCATGACCCCGTCAGGGCCTGGAAGAACAAAAGACGGAAGCATCTCGGGCACACCCGGCTCGATCTGGCCCGTCAGAGCTGGCTGCCCACATGCGGCTGAAGAAGGCAACGACTTAACCATAACGCTCACTACTTTCTCTGTGCTCGCTCTCTTCTCTAACTGGTTGTACGCTCGGCTGCTTGAGGAAAGCCAGGCCGCCTGCCAGTGTGCCAGGCGAGAGAAGCCCGGGCTAGAGCCATCGGCGACGGCAACATGGCGCCTTGCCGCTCCGGGGAAGGCGTCGCGGGACTGACGGCCTTTCTGCTCCTGCCCCGCTTCGCCTTCCCCGGAGAGAAAAGCCAGCCCGGCGCAGCAGGCGGCAAATCCCTCTCAAGAGATTATCGCACAGGCGTGGCGCTCTGGCTAGAAAACAATCGTGCGATTCTTGTAGACCAGCACGCGATCCTCGCTGTGCAGGCGCACCGCCTCGGCCAGTACGCGGCGCTCAACATCTCGCCCCTTGCGAATCAGGTCCTCGACGCTGTCGCGATGGTTGCAGTGGATCACATCCTGAGCGATGATCGGTCCCTCGTCCAGTTCCTCTGTCACGTAGTGGGCGGTGGCCCCAATGATTTTCACCCCGCGCTCGAAGGCTCGCTCGTAGGGACGGGCCCCTGTGAAAGCTGGCAAAAAGCTATGATGAATATTGATGATGCGCTGAGGATAAGCCTGCACAAAAAAAGGCTCCAGAATCTGCATGTAGCGCGCCAGAATCAGGAAATCCACCTTGCCTTCCAGAAACTCTAACATGCGCTGCTGATCAGAGGCGCGACTCTCGGGGCGAACGGGAAAATGGTAGTAGGGAAGCTGGTACATCCGCGCCAGCGGCTCTAGATCGGGATGATTGCTGATAATGCAGGGAATATCGATGATCAGTTCACCATTCCGCCAGCGCCAGAGCAGGTCGACCAGGCAGTGATCCAGACGCGAAACCAGGATAGCAGCCCGCTTGCGGTAGCGGGAATAATGGACGCTCCATTGCATGCCAAAGCGCTCAGCAATCGGCTGGAAGGCCGCGACCAGCTCACGCTCGCTCAGTTCGAAGCCTTCCTCTGAGAAGCTAATACGCATAAAGAAAGTGCCATTTTGACGCGCCGTCGCGTATTGATCCGATTCGACAATATTGCCGTTGTGCTCAAAGATGAACTGCGAGATGGCTGCCACGATGCCTGGCCGATCAAGACAGGAGATCAAAAGCGTAATAACATGATCTTGTTGCATATTGCATAGACCCCTCTTCCCAAGAAAGAGCATCAGCACTCGAGGAGCAAGCCCGTAAGTTGGGAGACCCTGGAGCAGCGTCGGGGCCTGGCCTCCACGCGGGCTATCTCTGCAGTAGTATAGCAGTAAGAGGATCAGAACAAAATGCCCACAGGAAAGAAGCCTCTCTTGACAGCCTCTGGTTACCGATGGTATGATACTTACACAAGTAAAGTATCATACTTTATCTTAGCAAAAACATCCCGGAGATACCTAAGGAGGAAAGCGAGAAGTGACCTGGCAGATTGATCCTGCCCACTCGCGTGTGGCCTTTGCCGTGCGCCACATGATGGTCAGCACGGCTCGTGGGGCGTTTAAAGTTTTTAGTGGGGAGATCGAATACGACGAGCAGAATCCTGCGAACTCGAAGATTACAGCTCAGGCAGATGCGGCCAGCATTGACACTGGCCAGCCCGATCGAGACCAGCATCTGCGCAGCGCCGACTTCTTTGAAGTCGAGAAATATCCCACCATCACCTTTGTGAGCACCAAGATCGAGCCGTTGGGCGGTAACGAATACCGCGTCACAGGCGACCTGACCATGCACGGCGTTACCCGTCCGGTGACCTTCACCGGCGAATTCAACGGCCCGATTGTCGACGCCTTTGGGCTGCGCCGTGCCGGCATCCTGGCCACAGCGACCATCAGCCGCAAAGATTTTGGCCTGACCTGGAACCGGGCCATTGAGAGCGGTGGAGTGATCGTTGACGACAAGGTCAAGATCGAGATCGAGCTAGAGATTACCGAGAAGGTGCCTGCTGCCTCGAATGCCTGAGTTCGTCAGATAGATTGATGCATTCTCCAAGGCCTGGAGCCTGTTCGTTGCCTGTGATTAGCTACGAACAGGCTCCATCGCTTTGCCGATCTTCTGGGCTTTGCCGATCTTCTGGCCCTTTCTCTGCCTTCGCTGCTGTTGGCTGCCAGCCAAGGGTGGGCAGTACCAGGTCCTCGAGAGCCTGGGCCACCCCATCATGGGCGTTATCGCTGGTCACATAATCGGCGACCGCCTGGACCTCGGGGGGAGCGTTGCCCATCGCGATGCTCAGCCCTGCGAAACGCAGCATTTCCACATCGTTATAGTGGTCGCCGATGGCGACAATCTCGGCTGGCGCCACGCCCAGGCGCTGGGCGACCTCACGCAGGGCCTGCCCCTTGCTGGCCTCGGGATGCAGCACCTCCAGCAGATCGCGCGTCGACTGCGTCACATGCAGCTTCTGGCCAAACCACTGCTCAAGCTGCAGGCGTTTTGTGGGCAGTATCTCTGGCGAGCCGACGGCGGCAATCTTGATGCACGGACGAGGGTAGAGCGTGGCCACGTCGTCGACCTCGATCACCGGTGGCAGCGGAGGGCGATACCAGTCGCGGGCCCGCGGCGTATGGCGGTCGACGTAGACCCCCTCTGGAGTGTGATAGGCCCGGTAGAGGCCCAGGGAGCGAGCCGCCTCCAAAACAGATAAAATATGCTCTTGTGGAAGAAAGCGCTCGTAAAGTACTGAACCGCTGGCAAAATCGATGATCAGGGCCCCATTTTCCAGAATCTGAGGGCCGCTCAGTGGCAGGCCGGAGCAGACGTGGCGCAGGACTGCCAGCATCTGACCGGTTGTAATGGTAATAGTCATGCCAGCAGCTCTGGCGATCTCCAGGGTTCGGCGGGCGCGCGGCGTCACCCGTTTCTCGGGGAAAGGCGTCAGTAGCGTCCCATCAAGGTCGATGGCCAGGAGACGATAGCGTTGCATCGCGTTTACCAGAACAGTTCCATCTCGCGGGTGGTTGGCAGAAAGCCCTCGCTGGCGTAGAGAGAGCGACCGGCAGCGGTAGCGCGCAGCCAGAGGCGGCGGGCAGGAGTTTGCTGACGGACGTAGGCCATAATCTGGTGCAAAATAGCCCTGGCCAGTCCCTGGCCACGCCAGGCGGGCACAGTATAGATATTAAGGATATAGCCCTCCAGGCCGGCCTCGTTGTCGGGCGTAGGGGGACGTCTCAGAAAAACCAGGCCGCCGGTGGCGGCGATGGTACCATGCTCATCAACCTCGGCAACCCAGGCCAGGAATTCCTCACCTGGCAGCGCCCGACGCAGATAGGAGTCTGTCAGCTTACGAAGCTGTCGCTCCTGCTGATCATCGATGATCTTGCCTGTCTCCCGCAGCAGGGCCAGACGGAGGGCTGTCAGGGTCTCGATGTCGGCGCTTGTGGCACGTCGTATGAGAGGCATAGGCTTTAGGTTACTCCCCTTAGTAGGCTCTGCGGCGGTTAGAGGCCGACCTGGCTCTGGCGGGCCTCCCGCCTACCGCTTAGCTTACCATCTCCAGCGGTGAGGTTGCAAACCGTTGTCCCTCTGTGTCACACTTACATAAGTACAGTAGCGGCGACAAAGTGAGTGCGTAACTTGATTGTTGGAAGGAGAGAACTATGGAGATTGGCATTGGGCTACCGGCCTCAATCCCGGGGGTTGAGCCTGGCCTGGTTCTGGAGTGGGCGAGGCGTGCCGAGCAGGGACCGTTTGTCTCTCTGGGCCTGATTGACCGGCTAGTCTATCCCAATCTTGAGCCGATGATCACGCTTGGGGCAGTGGCGGCCGTCACCTCGCGCCTGCGCCTCATGACCACCGTGCTGCTTGCACCTCTGCGCAACGCGGCGATTCTGGCCAAGGAGGCGGCAACTCTTGACGTCTTCTCTGGTGGGCGCCTGACGCTGGGACTCGGGATTGGGGCCCGCGAGGACGATTTTCGGGCAGCCGGTGTGGCCTTTCGGCGCCGCGGCAAGATCTTTGACGAGCAGCTCGCCCTTATGAAGCGCATCTGGTCCGGTGAGCCGCCGAGCGAGGGAGTGGGACCAATAGGTCCCAAGCCGGTGCGTCCCGGAGGGCCGGAGGTCCTGCTCGGTGGCTATTCGCCGGCAGCTATCCAGCGCCTGGCTCGCTGGGGAGATGGCTTTATTGCTGGCGGCAGTGCCCCCGACCAGGCCGGCCAGTTCTTCCGCCTGGCCAGGCAGGTCTGGCAGGAAGCTGGAAGGCCCGGCAGGCCGCGGCTGGTCGGCTCGGTCTACTACGGTTTAGGTGAGCGAGCTGTAGAGAAGGCCGATGCCTATCTGAGCCATTACTATGCCTTTGCTGGCCCGCGTGCTCACCAGATGGCGCAGATGATCCCCACAACGCCGGAGGCCATTCGCCAGACCGTGCAAACCTTCGCCGAGGCGGGCGCCGATGAACTCATGCTTTGGGCCACTATCCCCGAGCTAGAGCAGATCGATCTGCTGGCCGAGGCTATCGCGGGCCTGCAGGTCTGAGCTGATCGGGATGGGCCAGGGGCTAAGCCGCCCGCTGGCCCTCCCCTCCTGCCGCTTTGCTCTCCGCAGCTCTCTCTTCTCTGCCACCTGCCTCCTGAAAGTCCTGGTCGGCAGAGAAGGAGGTATCTCCCCGTGACCAGGTGTGGTATAGTTGTTCCAGGCCCCGTGTAGTTGTGCAAAGGCTGAGAGAGCAAAGGAGGGCAGGCATGCCTATTTGCCCAATCTGCGACGATACTGGCCTGCAGAATTCGGATTCGGCTCATCCCCAGTTTTGCTACTGCTCGGCGGGCAAGCAGGCGCGCCGAGAATGGGAGGCCGCTCAGGCAGGCCGTGGCCAGGGGTTGCAAGCTGGACAAAAGGAGCGGCAACCCTCTCAGAAGCAGCAGCAGAAGACGAGCTTTATCGATATCGAGCGGCTGGAAGAGGTCAATGCCAGCGTAGACGCTATGCGCGCCTCTTTGATCGGGTCGCTGGCCGATGAGGTGGCTCAATCTCTCAAGCTGCCGGCGGTCCAGCTGCTTTATCAGGTAGCCCATCCCGGCCACGAGGTGACGGTCTATGAGGCTACTCAACTGTATGAGCTGGCCAAAGCCCTGGAGACCTTCTTCTCGGCTCTGGCTCCGATCGGGCGCAAGGTGCGCTGAGTGAAGAACGCGGCCCGATAGCACAAACGGGTAGCGGCATTGACAGCCGTAAATCCTCTCCTCTATACTCTCGACAAGTGCACCCTGCACGAATTTACTGTGGGGTCTGGTCCCCCGGCCGGGTTTCCTGGAGGTCGGTTGCAGAGGCCGCGATCCACTCAAGGCGGATAGTGCATCAAGGTGGATACTGCATGCATGCAGGCATGCAGGCATGCATGAATGAATGAAATGGGGCGACGGAGGCGCTGTTTCGATCTCCCCCCTCGATCCGCTTGGGGATGCTGAAAGTGGGATGCTGAATGAAAGCAAGAACGATGGATAGATAGAGAAGAGCAAAGGAAAGAGATGGCGAGTGAGTAGGCAAGCGAGCAAGCCGGGCGCACCTCTCAAGCCCTTTCAGGGATCAGAAATGAGGAGGAAGAGTCCATGATATGTCCTCGTTGTGGCAACGAGTGGGATGCAAGCAAAGGTCCCTGCACCCGTTGCGGCCTGGTGATCCGTCTGCCGGGCCTCGCTGGTGGGACCTCGGCGTCAGGGTGGTCGGCATCTTCCCCTGTCCAACAGCAGCAAAAGAAGCCTTCCGGCGCTGCCGATCTGCAGCAGCAGCGCTCGGGACAACTATCTTCATTCTCGCCGGGACCCTCGTCTCTGCGCGGTGGGGCGCTCAATAATTCGGGAGCGGGTGGGGGACGAATGGGACCGTCGGGGACGGAGGCCCGCTCTCCTTTCAGGGCTTCCGGTCCGCTCTCTGGCTCTGGCTCCTTTGGTTCTGGCCAGGCGAACTCTGGCTTTGGCTCGGGTTTCGGAGCAGCAGGCCCGCTCGACTCCTCCAATCGGCGCACGGGACCGACGGGCTTTGGGGCTTCCAACCTGAGCAGGCCGCTTTCACAGCCAGGTGTGGCAGGCTCCGACGCTCCAGAGGCCAAGAATCCGGCCCGTCCTGGCCAACAGCGTTCCTCACTGGGGTCGGGATCGTTCGCACGCCGCGAGGCTGCTGGTGACTCTTCCTTTACTGCGCCTTCGCGTCCGGGTGTGCCCTCGCCCTCGCGCGCTCAGGTTCCCACTCGTCCCAATCGCACGAGCGGTGCTCTGCCACAGGATCTCTCGCGCTCTCAGAGTCCTCTCCGGGCCAGTCGCCTGGTGACCGATCCTTTGGCGCGTGAAACGCCGGTCCCTCCGACTTTCCCTTCGACGCCGGCTCCTTCGCTGGCGACCGCTACCCCCTTCCCTGCCTCGATGCCTCCTTCGGCTCCCAGCTCAAGCAGCGGTGGGATCGCTGCGGGAGCGCTGCGGCCTCTGATGCCAGGCACGCTTCTCCGCGGTGGGCGTTATCGCCTTCAGGAGCTGCTGGAGCGTCAGGAATGGCTCAATGGGGTCTTCGAGGCTACCTGGAGCGGGCAAGATGCCCAGCGGGCGGGATCGCTGGTGGCCATTTGTGAGCTGGTCATCCCCGAAAGCTCCTCTGCCGCGGTCCAGTCGATGCTGCGTACGGCCACCATGACGCTCTCGGCCATTGGACGGCATCCGCGCGTCCCGGGCTTGTTGGATGCCTTCAGCGATCAGGGAAGGAACTTCTTCGTCTTCGAGATGCTCGAGGGCGAAAGTCTGCTGGCCCGCCTGCGCCGCAGTGGGCGAGCGCTGCCAGAGCAAGAAGTGATCGAGTGCTGCCTGCAGATTACGGATATTTTGGAGACGATGGCCCAGCAAACTCCGCCACTCGTGCACGGTCTGATCCGTCCCGAGCATATCCTGGTGGCCCGCGCTGGTTCTCAATATTTGTTGACGAATTTTTCGATCGTCTTGGCTGGAGGCGCCACACAGTTTATTTCTGGCCTTGATCGTTCTCGCCTCTCTCCTTACCTGCCTCCAGAGTTTGTGCGGGGGGCGGTAGATAGCCGCACCGATCTCTACTCGCTGCTGGCAACGGCCTATCATCTGGTAACCGGAAGCCCGCCGACGGCGGTGAGCGGCAGCATTCCACCGGCTCAGCGGCTCAATCCTTTGGTCAGCTCCGAGTTCGAGGCCATTCTGTCGAAGGGCTTGCGCCCGATTGCCAGCCAGCGCTATCAGCGTCCTGCTGAGCTTCGGCAGGATCTACTGGCCCTGCGCTCGGCGGTCGGTGGAACGGGCATGGTTGTCGAAGAGTGGCCCGATCAGTCGATCCCTCTCTCGCCACGCCCAACCTCGGCTCCTGCTGCGACCTCGTCTCAGGCGACCCCTGCGCCGTTGTCGGTGCCCGATAGTGTCGCTCAAGCCCTGCCCCTGATGCTGGGGGCGGCCCTGGAAGAGGAGGAGCAGCGCCTGTTGTTGCCGCGTCCGGAGGATCTTCCCCCGATGCGCGAGAGCAACGATACGCTGAATGCGGCCCTCTGGGTGGCCGGCATTCTGGTAGCGCTGATTGCCGTGGTCATCTTTGCGCGTGGACTCTTCTAGCGAGAGCGAGGGGGCACGTTTGGCCTTCTTTCAGCTCGGCCCAGGAACTTGTGAAGGCTGGCCTGTCTCTTCCTCTCTCTAGGAAGCCTGGCCGGCTCTTCTGTCCCTCTCTGCCCGGCCTGACGATGCTGACGAAGGGGCGGGCGACATAGCCGCTCGTGTGGGGGAAGGCTGGCAGGTGAAAGTTACCAGGCTGCAGGTTGGTTGATTTGCTCTCTGCGCCTGACAGAGCCTCCCTGGCTGCCAGTGTGCTTTCGTCGTCCCGCGCTCGACAAAGGCAGGCTGGTGATGTGATGGCCGTGACCCGCCCACCGGCAAACTTTAGTCGCTCCGCCTGATATTCGGAGCCGGCAGAGCTGCCTGAGCGTGTGCTTGTTCTCCCTGTTGCTCTGCTTCATGCCTGGAGGTGGCCAGGAGGCTTCTAAGACCTCATAGTGGTCCTTGTGCCGCTTATCCGTCCTGGCGCACCGCCGAGGCCAGATGCTCTGCTGCCGCTTGAGCTGAGCGTTGACGTCGGCGTCCTCAAGCTCAGGCTTGTCGAGGTGAGCGCTAAAGAAAAAGAAATGCTGGCCTGCCTTTCCCCTCCCAGATTAGATGCGGTCAGCCTCAGCGCTTGCGCAAGACAACAAAGTCGATGAGTTCGTCCAGGACATCGCGGTCCGCTGAAGGAGGAAAGTGATAGAGGGCCTCACGGGCCCGCGCTGCGTAGCGATAGGCGTCTTGGAACGAGCGCTCGATCCCACTGCCACGCGCCACCCACTCGACGATTTCGCGGATCTGTTCTTCGCTGCCGCCCTCCCCGGAAAGCAGGAGCTGGACCTGCTGATGATGGCCGTTGTGGGGCTGACTCTGCAGGGCATAGATGAGCGGAAGCGTCACCAGGCCCTGGCGCAGATCGTTCCCTGCTGGCTTGCCGATCGTCGTCTGATCCTCGGTGTAATCCAGCACGTCGTCGATAATCTGGAAGGCAATGCCCAGGTTCATTCCATACTCGTGCAAGTGTTGGATCTCCTCGTCCGAGGCTTCGCTCAGGATAGCTCCCCCTTTGCAGCAAGCGGCGATCAGACAGGCTGTTTTGTGGCTGATCTTCTGGTAGTAGCCCTGGATGGTGAGATCCAGACGGCGGGCGCTGAGCATCTCCATGATCGTGCCTTCGCAGACGGTCGCGACCGTATCGGAAAAGAGGTGGTTGATGCGATTATCTTCGATATCGGCGATAAGACCAGCGGTTTTGGCAAAATAGTAGTCGCCAAGCAGAATCGCGATATGGTCGCCCCAGAGGGCGTTGACCGTCGGTAGACCGCGCCGGGTATGGGCTCCGTCGACGATGTCGTCATGAATGAGGGTTGCCAGATGGACCATCTCGAAAGCCACGCTGAGGGGCAGTAGCTTCTCGAAATGATAGACCTTCAATTTTCCTGAGAGCAGGGTGAGTGCCGTTCTCAAGCGTTTGCCGGGCGAGGAGAGGGCATGCATAGAAGCGGAGTTCAGGATCGGGAGACCCGACCTGGCCCGTTCCTGGAATACCCTATCTACTTCATCGAGATCAGCCTGGATGCCCGCGAAAAGGCGGCTTAAGGTGGCTGTATCGTTCATATGACGTGCGGCGTGGAGGCCCCTGGCTGGCTGGCTAGCTGGCTTGAACCTGGCTACGCTGCGCATCGCTGTGCACTTCAGCCGGGGAAAACGCCGTCCTCCTTTCTTCCTGGTCTTGGCGAGCGACAGCAAGATGGTAACCTTCCTATGGAAGGAGATGCTCATCACGCTCTACAGGCGAAAGGAGGCCTCTTGCTGCCCCCTTGCCGCTTCGTGAAGAAGTGATGAGCAAGCCTAACGCATTCACATGCGGGCCAAGCTGGCCCTGAGACAGAGCAGAGAGCGAACTGCGCCGGGCGGGCCAGGATCAGGGCGGTCTTCTTCTTCCTCCTCCTGTGATGCTTCCTTCATCAGTCTAGCGAGAACGCGCGGATGGGCAAGTTCCTGCCAGCTTGCCTGTTATCTTCCATCACAGGTTTGTCGTAAGTAAGTACCCCGACACGCAGACAGGGGCGGGGGAAACCACGCCCCTGTGCGTACCTCCCTTCAGATTATAGCATGCCTCATCCATGATCCTGCCCGTGAGCCTTCGTCTCTCAAGGTTCTCGCTGCTGCCGATCTCATCTTACGCTGGCGACTGTCTAGCGGCCAGGACAGGCTGGAGTGGAGCAGCGCAGTCTCCGAATTCGGGGCTGCCTGGACGCCTAGACAAATGTCAGACTTGCCGTTGCCTTGCGCGTGCCGAACTGGCGTCGCAAGCAGGCAAAGACCTGGTTGGGAGCGAAGGCTGCCACCTATAGCGAGCGGCAGAAGCAAGGCCATGAGCCGATATGGCCCGCGGATGGGCGGGCGTGCGGGCGACCAGGTCTTGAGCCAGCCAGAGAAGCAGGGCAGAAGCATATGAGACGAAGGCTTCCTCTGCGTTGGTTGGAACCAGAGTGGATGCCGCCTTCTTCTCTGCCTGTCAAAGGTTGGAGCTGAGCAAGCTAGTCCTCTGGCTGTTGTTGTGTGCTGGCGGTGCTATCGCTATCGCTGGCACGCTCCACTGTTTCTGGTGTGGGCGGGTCAACGGCAGCGCTCTGAGTGGAGCCAGGAAGGCCGGGTGCTGCCCATTGGGGAGGGGCTAGCTCTCCCTCGGTTGGTGGCTCTGGCTGATGGCCGTTGAATGAGACGCGCCCGAGCAAATCATCGGTTTCTCGAGAAATCTCCTCCCAGAAGGCCTTATCGCGCTGCCTGCTATAGCTCTTCTTCTCCTTCTCGACCTTCCCACGCTCGCGCGCTGCGCGGGGGGTACCAGGCGAGGAACGCCAGCCGTTAGAGGAGGTAGGCGGGTAGCGGTGTCTAGAGCCTGGGTGTGGGGCGTCATATTCATAGACACCGTTCTGCTTGCCACCACCTTTAAATGGGTCGATATCTGCTCCGTAGGGCGAGCCAGGTTGTCGTCGCTGAGAAGGTGGGGCGCCGCGTAGGCGATACTGCTCGCGGTGGGGGCGCCCCGGCTGCCAGCGGCTGTTGCCGTTGGAGAAAGCTGGTCCCCCTGGCTCGCGCTCGTGAGAGCGAGGTCCCTGCTGGGCACGAGGGCCGGGGCCACCACGTCCTGTATTGCCGAGCGAGCGGCCTCGGGACCCACGGTTCGGCTGGCCTTGAGGTGAGCGGTTCAACGGTGGTGGCGTCGGCGTCCACTGGCTGCCGGACCGATAGGGTGGGGTGCTGGACGACGGGAAGTAGGAAGACCCATAGAGGTCCGCCCGCGGCTGATAGTCTGGATGATGCAGACGAGCACCCATCTGCCAGGCCCGGTCGACAATCTCACGGCTCAAACGAGGGCGCTTCGGGCGGGCAGACCGCTCCTGATTATATCTGCCGTTGGCTGACGACTGGTTGCGAGCGGAAAAGCGAAAAGTATCTCTTCGCCTCTGTTCAAATTCTCTGGTCATATGTCCTTTCTGCTCGTCCCATTGAGGGGTAGAGTAATCACGAGGTAGATGGCGCGGCCAGGAGAGGAAAAGCCGTAGATGCTCTTCTCTGGTCTTGAGCTGAGCGTGGCTGGAGCGTAGGCTACCTATCCTGGCGCGACCTTACATCGGCAATCGAACTATGCTTCACGGTTGGCGTGCGTTACACGCTGTCTGAGCGGTGTTGTGGAGGGACCTTGCTCTCTGTGACTCAGTATACCACACTACGCCATGACCTGTCTGTCCTCCCTCGCTGATTAACTGCATGTGGACGACATAGATGGCCAGCGACAGGTGGGTGGGCGAGCCGGCTAGCCTGTTGAGTGGCTCGGTCCGACCTCTGCTCGGTGGTCCGCTAGTTGAGTGCCCTGTTCTCTAACTACGTTTTGGAGCCTGTGGAAGAGGCCGTGGTTGGAAGCGGTCCCTGTTGCAGCGGCACCCCACTGTAGGTCAGATCCTGACTGCCGTACATGGCCAGCACCCCCTGGTTCAGCTCATCCGGCAGGAGTGCGCGGAGCATCACTGTATAATATAACCCTGTGGCTGGCTCATAAAATTCCCCACTTGGCTGCCCGTGCAGAAGGTCGCTGATGGTGCGGCTCTGCTCGGGCGTGAGCAGCAAGGCGCGCTGAGGCGTTGTAAAGGTCAGACAGCCCGAATCGGCATTCGGCCCCGTGATATCCTCAGGCACCGGGCCGCATTCGAAGACGGCGAGCTGGTGCAGGCTGAAGTCAGGCAGGTTCCAGGTGGGAATCGGCTGACGCAGATCGGGACCGAAGTCCTGGCGAACGAGTAGGGCTTTGCGTGTCGTATCATAGGCTGTGGTTGGCCCCTGGTTTACAGCCTCGTTGAGCGTCGTGAGAGCCTGGCCCAGGCGCTGGTACTCGTCGAGGTCTTGCTGACTTTCCTGGCGCTGTCCAAAGGTACTGTAGAGAAATTGATAGTGTTGGTTGTTCACGTTGAATTGGAGCAAGACCGCATCTTGATCGGGCACCTCGTAGAACTGCTGGCGATGGAAGGTCAGCAGTCCATAGCTGTTGACCAGCGTATGAAGCAACTGACTCAGCTGCTCCTGGCTCAGGTGCCCTTGACGCATCTGCAGACCAGGACCGAGTATGTAGCTACCGTCGCCGTAGATGCTCAGCTGCGGACTGAGATTGAGCGTTCCCAGGCGGCCCCCTCCACGGAAGGTACGCAACAACACCGCCTCGGCGCTGCTATCGTAGATAATAGTCCCGTTGTCAAGCTGCCGCAAGTGGGCCTGTCCTGCTACCGGCTCGCTCGTGTTGGATTCGCAGGCTGTCAGCAGAACCACCAGGCAGAGTAACAAGCAGACAAGCTGACTGACAGGCCAAGGCCCTCTCCGCTGTCGCTGCCCTGGGCAACGCCGGCCTCGGGGATGCCCTTGTTGCAGGGAGACGGAGGCCGCTGTCTGCGTCTGCCCCATGACCGCGAAGCCAAAGCTCCTCTCTCTGTTCTCTCCGTTCATCTCTCTTCCCATGCTCTTAGCCTCGGCTGGTTCTTTTTTCTCACTCATTAGTAGTGCGTGCCATCGTGCTGTTGTGCTGGCTGGGCTGCCTGGAAGAGACTTACTCTGTCCGTCGCTGAGCGGCAAAACGGTAGCCAATCATCTTGTAAATTAGGCGGGCCGCCAGAAAATCTGCGCGGATCTGGCCAGGAATGGGGCAAAGTTCGACCACATCCAGCGCTACCACGGTCGTGCGCCGACAGATCTCGCGTACCAGAGCCAGGGCCTGGTACCAGCTCAATCCCCCTGGCTCCGGCGTACCAACGGCGGGCATCTCGGCGGGGTCAAGGGCGTCCAGGTCGAACGTTACATATGTATGCTCGCTCAGGCGCTCCCAAGGAATACGGGCCTGGCCCTGGACGAGGTCGCGGGCCCAGACAATCGCTGCATCGGCTCCACCGCGCAGGAAGTCTATTTCCTCGGCGCTGATACTGCGAATCCCCAATTCCAGCACCGGGATGCCCAGCTCTAAGACCCGACGGGCGATGCAGGCATGCGAAATGGCAGAGCCTGTATATTCGCCCCGAAGATCGCCGTGAGCATCAATATGAATAACTGTCAGGTCCGGGAAAAACTCCCGTGCCACAGCGATTGGCTGGAGGGAAAGCGAGTGTTCTCCGCCGATCACCAAAGGAAACTGACCGCGCTCCAAAACCTCACGCACGGCTTCGCCGGTCAGTCTCAATGCGCTGGCGTGATCCAGTCCCCGATAATCCAGGGCCGGGCGGGTATAGATGCCTACCTCTTCGAGTGGGCTGCACTCTAGCTCTTCGTCGTAGAGTTCGAGCTGACTAGAGGCGTTCAAAATCGCCTGGGGCCCGTGGCGTGTCCCTTGCACATATGAGACCGTATATTCAAGCGGAGCTGGAATAATCACTACCCGCGCTTTGTCAGGGTGGCTGTACTGTGGCTCGTCCAGAAATTGGGTGATGATCTGCTCTCTCATAACCAGAAGCAAGCAACCTCCTCTCTCATCTACGCGCCGTCTGTACTCTACCACAACGCGCTCGTCCTGCCCAGCTCTCAGGACCCTCCTCTAGCCGTTTCGGTGGAGGTCCCTGCGCAGCGCGCTCTCTCCAGTTTCCCGCTGGCCTCCTATGAAGCCAGGAGCTGGCAAGCGTTGATGCCACGCGGGCGACCTCAGGCTCCCTTTGGCTCAGGGAAGCGTGAGGGTGAAGCGAGTGACGGCGAAGCGAGCGTTGGGGCCGGTTACCAGCAGGCCAGGCCAGCCACCGCTATAGCCGCCCGCGTCGCTCAGGCTTCGGGTTGGCGTATTGAAATCCAGAGGAACATGGTTGATGCGGGCCGTGAAGGTCTCTCCCCGTACGCTGACCTCCAGCAGATCCGGGGAATGCGGACGAAACTGATAGAGGCCGCTGGCCAGGACGAGGGGTGTTCCTGGCTGGGCCGCATGGGCATCGAACTTCCAGAGAGCGTAGTGGCCGGCCCCATCGACTACCAGAGCGTAGCAGGAAACATAGTTCCCTTCGGGATGGAGGTGAAAGACCAGGCCGTACCAGTTCTCCTTTCCGCCTGCCAGACGCTGAATCTGGACCTGCAGCGAGAAATTGGCCGGTAGGCTGCCTACGGCTTGGGGATAGGGGAAATAGTAAGTAGCCGGCGGTGTCTCCTCGATGGTGATCAGGTACTGACCGTTACCAATGGCTGTGCTAAAAGCGGGTGCGCTCGTCGTCCAGCGCTGCTGGTTGTTCTGAAAAGTGTCGGTAAAGGGCTGGGCCACTGTCCCAGAGGCGGGGCCGGGCTGACTCCCGAACGACAGCCAGCTCCCGAGGGAACCCTGTAGGAGCGTCAGAGCCAGGAGCAGCAGCACTAGCGTGCCAAAGGCGAAAGGAAGCCAGCGCCGTCCTATCCTCCGACCACTCGTGGGGGCTGGCGGCATCTGGGGGCTGGCCGCAGAGCTGTCGCCGCCGCGGACTGACCTGGGCAGCGAAGTAAGGGCGGAGGTCATAGCGAGAGAGGTCTCTGCTGGCTGTGGCACTTGTTTGAGCTGAGCGGGAGCCGCCAGCTCGCCGGCCCCTTGTTGCTGAGCGGGCGAACGTTCGACTCCACGGGCCTGATTCGGCTGAGCCTGGGGCTGGTCTCTGTCCAGGCCCAACGACCGGAAATAAAAAGCCTCGCTTTCGCGCACCAGCAGGAGATCGAGGGTATGGGCCAGTTCGTCGGCTGACTGAAAGCGCTCAGCGGGGGCTTTCGCCAGGGCGCGAGCCGTAATACGCGCCAGATTCTCCGGCACAGCTGGGTTCAGAGCACGGACGTCGGGAGCTGTGCGATGGACGTGCTGGTAGAGCAGACCGACTGTGCTCTCGGCCTCAAAAGGAGGGTGCCCTGTTAACATTTGGAAAAGGACCACCCCTAAGGCGTAGATGTCCGTGCGGGCATCGACTGGCAGCCGCTTGATCTGCTCGGGAGCCATATAGGCCGCCGTGCCGATCAGCTCGCCAGCGCTGGTCAGTTGCAGGCTCTCCAGCTCCGGCTGAGTTGGTTCACCTTCTTCCTGGCTTATCTCGGACAGAGATCCCTCATGACCGCTGGCCGTCAGGAGAGCGCGCCGGTCCAGCAATTTGGCGATCCCGAAGTCAGAGAGCAAGATCTCGCGCGGCGAACCGCTCGTCAGCAGCATATTTTGAGGTTTCACATCGCGATGCACGATCCCGCGTGCGTGGGCCTGCTGGAGGGCCTGGGCCATATCTCGGGCGTAGCGAATGGCCAGCACCTGGTCAAGCGGGCGACGATCGCGCAGGAGGTCGCGCAGGGTACCACCGCCAACGTACTGCATGACCAGGTAAGGGATCGTGCCCAGCGTACCCAGGTTCGCCTCGCCGAAGTCATAGACGGCCACAATGTGGGGATGCTCCAGGCTGGCGATCAGTTGGGCTTCCTGCTCAAAGCGAGCGGTAAAACCTGGACGAGCTGCTACCTCTGGGCGAATGATCTTGATGGCCACATCGCGCCGCAGCCGCGAGTGGTAGGCCTTGTAGACCCGCGCCATCGCGCCTTCGCCGAGTTTGCCCTGAATCTGATAGGCACCGAGCCGCTGCCCAATCAATGCGTCGCTCTTCATTACCTTCTCTGCTCGCGTCACAAAGATCGCTACTTGCCGCCGTGCTCGGCGGGCGTTAGGGCTTATCTACGTGCTAGCTATGAGGCGGGAAGCTACTGTCTGTGGCCTGGCCCCGGCTCCGCCGGCTCGAGTTCAAGACGCACTAGCGGAGCAGCTCCAGGTGACCTGGATGCTGTTGGCTGGCCCGTTGAAGAGAAGGAGGGCTGAAGACGGGCAGGCCGTGGCAGGAACCGTCACCTGGATCGAGACCGTCTGTCCCGGGGCCAGGGTCCCCGAGGCAGGTGCGAAAGAAATGCCGGTGAGGCCGCTACTGGAGCTACTCCAGTTCAAGGCGATCGTGTTCTGGCTGGCTGCCCCGATGGTCACCGGGCACAGCCAGCTTGTCTCTGAGCTAGAGAGCTTGCAGTCCTGGCCGGCTTGCAAGCTCCCTGACTGTGGCGCCTCCAAAATCAACACTGGCGCTGGCTGAACTGTCAACGTTACCGCTATCGTTACCTGGCTTTGGCCACTGCTGACAATGATCCTCCCCTGGTAGCTTCCTGCCGAAAGGCCGCTTTGTACGCTACTCACGGAGACCTTGATCGAAGTTGAGCCTTTTGCTGCAAGCGTGCCGCTGTTGCTGCTAAGCTGGAGCCAGACCTGCTTTGTCTCCACCTGCAAGACGGCTGACCAGCTCTCCTGGCCACTGCAGCTCTGGATGGTCAGAGTCTGAGGAGCCGGGTCGCTGGTGGCAGCAACAGCGGTGAAACTCAACGAGGTCGGCGTGGCGTTCAGACAGGGGTTGACAACCAGGAGCGTGACTTCCAACAGCTGAGCCGGATTTCCGGCCTCATCGCTAAAGCTGATCTCAACGCTGTAGCGGCCCGCTGCCAGGCTGCCGACGTTGGCGCGCAGGCTGATCTGCTCTTCACCGGGCGCGGCGAGCAGGCCCGAGGTTGCGCTGAGCGAGAGCCAGGGCGCCTGCTGGCTATCCCAGCTGGCCCTCCAGCCGACCGCTCCCCTGCCGGAAGCGCAGAGAGTGACGGTTTGCTCAACCGGCGCCCGGTAGCCGCTGCTCAAGGGACCAAAAGTCACTGCTGAGGGATTGACACAGCTCAGCTCGCCAGCCGGCGCGGAGGTCGTTGGTGAGGAGGCCGCACCGCCTGGGGTGGCGCTGGCTGTCTCGGTTGCCGTAGCCGTTGGGGTGCTGCTGGGGCTGGCCTCCACTGTTGGAGTTGGACTATTAGTAGCCGCTGGGCTTGGTGAGGCGGCCCTTACGATGGTAAAGGTCAGGCTCGCGCTACGCGAGGTCAGGGTCTCTTTGGCCTGGATCGAATGTTGGCCCAATGGCCAGCCTGGGTCAACCGTCAGGGTGATATCGAAGGTGCCGTCCCCGTTGGCCTGCAAACTTCCCCCTTCCAGGGCTTGCCAGGCCAGGAGGGAGGGATTGAACGCTTCGGCCACCACTGTGCCTGGCTGCGACTGCTGTTGTGGCGCTATGCTGCTGCTGAAATGCAGAGGGATATGCTGGTCAAGCGTCAGGGTGATGGTGCTGCCCGGTAAGAAATGGGCCCCGTGCAGATGCAACAGGCTGCCAGGGGTCACTGTTGAGCTGCCGGAGAGCAAGGCGAGCGTGGGTGACCAGACGGTGAAAGCTGCCGCCACTGTGCTGCTGGTGATCAGCAAAGCCGCGCAGAAGGCGACCAGGGCGAGCGTCAGCCAGGCTGGCGGCCCACCACTGGGGCGGGCGAAGGGATGCCAGCCTGGCCTCTCGGGACTGGCAGCTCCGGCTCCCTGACCGGAAGCTTTAGGAGGCTCGGGGAGTTTACCGCGCACATAGGGTACGCTAGCCGGAGGGGTACCCTGGACCCGCGGCACCTGATTCTGAGCCAGCCGCTCCCCTCCCAGAACAGGCAAAGGCAGAATCCACTGCTGACGACGCCGCCTTTCTTCTTCCTCCTCCTGAGCAGCCTGGTTGTCCTGTTGTGCGATGAAGGTAGCCTCGACTGAAGGTGGCTGGTAGCGCTTTATCTCCTCATCGTTCTGGAAAACAGAGGAAGGTTCGGGAATCGTCTGCCACCAGTCGGAGATCGTTGCGCCCTCTGAAGCGCCGAGTGAGGAAGCTGTCTCACCCGCCTCCGGGGCTTGCTCTGGCTGCAAGATCAGAGTCGCCTCGTCTCGCTCCTCCTGGTTCGCGCCGCTGTCGGGCGGCGGCCCAGCGAGAGGCCCTTCCTCCCAGGTCTGCAGGGGCTGGGTCTGCTCGTCTGTGGACAACAATCGCCCACAGCGTTCACAGGATCTGGCATCATCTGGCAGTTTCGTGCCACAATAGTTGCAGGCGCGCATAGCGACCCTCCTGCGCAGCGTAATCGCACTCTTGCTCGGAGAAACCGAGTCTAGTCTACCATAGTCCGCCGTAAATAGGGAGTCTGCAAATTCTTCCTGAGAAATCTGCGGCAGTCGATGAGAAAGGCGGAGAGAAGAACATCATTGTGCCAGGTGACTCGCTGCCCTTCACAAGTGCTCTGACGTGCAAGAGTGTGTCTCTCATTGGCTAAGCGCGCGTTGCGAAATATTCACCCAAGACGAGGAAAGGAGCCTGGAAAGGGGATGTGGACGAGAAATGTGCGACTGCACGAGCAGGCGGAGCAGCTCAGGAATGGCTGCCAGGACCTGCTTGCCTCTATTGAGGAAACCTGTGACTGGATTGAGAGGGCTGAGTCTGAGCTGGCAGCGCTCTTACCTGAAGAGGGACGCCGCGAGCGTCTGCTCGGGGAAGCCTTGAACCTGCAGCGGCGCTATCCCGAGCCAGCGAGGCGCCCGCCCCTCTATGGAGTCCTATTCGCCGTCAAGGACCTCTTTCATGTCCATGGTTTCCCGACACGCGCTGGCTCACAGCTTCCAGCCTGGCTTCTGGATGGACCACAGGCAAGCTGTGTGACCTGCCTGCGGGAGGCGGGCGCGCTTGTGCTTGGCAAGGCCGTTAGCGCTGAATTTGCCTATTTCGAACCAGGACCGACGCGCAATCCTCGCAATCCTCTCCATACGCCTGGCGGCTCTAGCAGCGGCTCGGCGGCGGCGGTCGCTGCCGGCTACTGTCCGCTGGCTCTGGGGACCCAGACCATCGGCTCCGTCCTGCGTCCGGCGGCTTTTTGCGGCGTTGTGGGCTTCAAACCCACTTTCGGACGCATCTCTGCCGATGGATTGGTTCTCTGTGCTCCCTCCCTCGATACGGTGGGCCTATTCGCGCAGGATCTCGCGGGTCTGGCTCTGGTGGCGTCCCTGCTCTGTCGTGGTTGGCGCGCTCTTCCTCCGCTCCCGCCGCCGGTGCTGGGCGTACCCGAAGGGCCATATCTCGAGCAGGCCAGCCCAGAGGCGCGGCACGCCTTTGAAGAGCAGCTAGCCCTTCTCCAAAGGGCGGGTTATCGGATCAAACGTGTGCCTGCCCTGCACGATATCGATGCGATCAATCGACGTCATCTGCGCCTGGTCCATGCCGAGATGGCACGGGTGCATGCTCGCTGGTTCCAGGACTATGCGGCCCTCTACCGTCCTCTGACTGCGGCTGCCATTCGTGAAGGGGCAACTATCACAATTGAGGAGATTCTAGAGGCACGGGCGGAGCGCGAGCGCCTGCGCACAGACTTGCAGGCGCTGATGGAACGCGAGGGGATCGATCTCTGGTTGACCCCAGCGGCCCCCGGACCAGCTCCCGCGGGCCTGCAAACAACGGGCAGCGGCCTCATGAACCTGCCCTGGACTCAGGCGGGCCTGCCAGCCGTTAGCCTACCGGCGGGCCTGGCTGAGAATGGGCTGCCGCTTGGCCTGCAATGTGTGGCAGGCTGGCGACGCGATGAAGAGCTGCTGGCCTGGGCCAGCTCACTGGCGGCGGCCTTGAGCGAATCGGGCTGATCCCGTCTCTGCTCTCTGGCCCGTTGGCCTGCCAGACGGCTGGCCGCTCCAGAAACCGAGGGGTCTCCGGCCTACGCGCCGCCCAGGGTACAGCCTCCGCTCTGATTGTCCCATTCCTTCTGAACAAGGTAGCGATGTCCGTTCCAGGTCACGTTGCCGCCGTCGGAGCCGGTCGGCCCGAACTCCCACGAGCACTTGTCGCCGATCTCGCTTCCCTGGCTATCGTACCAGGCGTTGAGCAGCGGATCGGTCGCACCTTCCATCTGCTCGTGGGAAGTCACATTGATGCTGCTGTCGGCATCGCTATCGTGATTAGGCGATGAGGAGAGGCCGCAAGCCTGACGATCGCTGCCTGTATAGGGGATGACGGCGTAGATGATCTCCTTATCAAAGTAACCGTGATAGGCGCAAAAACTAGAGAAGCTGCAGAAGTTGTTGTAGCAGATGTTTTCTCCTCGGGCCGTAAAGACAAAGAACATATGGGAGAGGGAGGCGGTCCAGCCCTGGATCTGCAGCGCGCGTCTGATCTCCTCCTGAATCTGGGCATCGCTCAGGGTTGGGGCTGGATAAGGGCGGCGGTCGATCCAGGAGCCACCAAAGGTAGCGCCGGTAGGAGCCTGGCCGCTGCCATCGGGGTATTGCCCGTTGTTACGATAGAGGGCCGAATTGCCCACATCCTGGAAGTAGCGTTCGATCAACTGGTGATAGCTCGCGCTCACCTGGGAGCCAGCCGGTTCCCAGAAGATGGCGTAAGCGGTCATGGTATGGCCCATCACAGGGCCATCGTGATAAAGCAAGTTGTGGCTGGTGGACTGTGGCCTGGTCGTCCGGGGGGAGCGTATTCCCAGAGGGTGCCAGCCACTGAGTGGACGGGCGGCCCCGAGCGCAGCCGAAGGAGAGAGGGGCCAGGAGAAGCAGATCCCTGGCCAGAGGCTCACTATCCCCCAGACGGCGAGCAACCCGAGTAGTTGGGGCTGCCAGCAGGGCCGGTTCTGTCGCCATCGCATGGTGCCAGTGAACAACAACATTCTTCCTCCTTGTGTACTCTTAACTGCTGCAACTCCGGAAAGGCGTTCCCGTGAGAGGTGGCTTGGAAGCAGACAGGCGAGCCAGTGAAGGTTGCTCAGGGAGTGAGTATAGTCCTGGAGGCTGCGCGCCTGCTTTGTTTGCCCTTCGCAGGCTGGTGGCGGAACCTATCGGCTGGTCGGCCACAGCCATTCTTACCTGCTCAGGGTTGTCTTAGGCAAGACCGGGGCCGCTCCAGAGGCTCTCAGAAGGTAGCACGTAGGGAGCGAACCGTCAAAGAGCCGGTGGGTGGGCGTCTATACTAGCGAGCGTTGCTCTGCCGGGGACCAGAGCGAGGTCAGCCTAAAGCGGAGCAGTAGATCGTCTGCCACTTTTGACCCCCGCCCATCTGGCATGTCAGTATGCTCATAGAGGTAAGCTATGGTCATAGAGTTAGAGACGCGCATCACCGAAGTCACTGTCTACAACGATCGGGCCCTGGTCCGGCGCCAGGGGAGCCTGGCCCTGGAAGCTGGCGAGCACGAGCTGCGGATCAACTATCTGCCCCCCTTTCTCAAGGACTCGCTGAGCGCAAGTGGGAAGGGACCGGCAGGAACGCGCCTGCTCGGGGTTGAAGTCACTACGGCCTTCCTGGCACGTCCACCTGAGCAAGAACTGCTGCGCCTGCAAACGACCTGTGACTTGTTGGCGCGGAAGATCCAGCTTCTGCAAGCCCGCCAGCAGGCCCTTGAGCGGCATCGAAGCTGGGTAGAAGCGTTGGGTGAACAGGCGCCGGTTCTCATTCAGGGCCTGACTCAAGGGCGTCTGCAGCCAGGCGACTACCACAGTCTGTTTGCCAGCCTGCTAGATCAGATTCTTCGAGATGCAGAGGCTTCCCAGGATATCGCAATTCAACTGCAGCAGCTCCAAGAGGAGTTGAAAGCCAGTAAGAGGGAGCTGGAGCGGAAAAGCCTCCACAATGACCCGGATCGTCTGGCCGTGCTTGTGAGTGTGGAATTGCCTCGGGCCGGCGAGTTAACGCTGGGGCTAAGCTACCTGGTCGAAAGAGCTGCCTGGCGTCCTGGCTACGATGCCCGCCTCTCTTTTGGGGAGAGCAGTCAGGAGAACGGTGGTCAAGAAAACACCCTCGAACTGACCTGCATTGGCCTGGTAGAGCAACAGAGCGGTGAAGACTGGCATGAGGTAGCGCTGGCGCTCTCGACGGCACGCCCGGCCCGGGCCACGGTCTTGCCCGAGCTGAAGCCCTGGTACCTGGACACTTTCCAGCCAGTCTTGTCGCCCTATATGTCGGCTCCCCCGATGGGGGCACCGTCTATGATGAACTCCCAGCCCGGTAGGCGGCAGCCGTGGGCCTTGCTGCCTACCTCAGCCGGTGCCCTGCCAGCCCCAGGGAGTTCGGCTGAAGAAGAAGAAGAAAAAGCAACGACCAGCCAGGAAGAAGTGGTCGAGCCGAGTGCGGAGATCGAGCAGCGTGCCACGGCCCTGGTCTATCGCTGCGGTCACTCTATCAACATTCCCTCCGATGGCTCACCTCATCGCACCCTCGTCGCTCAATATCGGCTGCCCTGCCGGCTTGAAGTGATGGCCATTCCCGCCTTGGAGGAAGCGGCCCACCTGCGCGCCACTATTGAGAATAGCAGCGGCGGCGTCCTGCTCAAGGGCCAGGCCAACATCTTTGTCGATAGCGAGTACGTCGGGACCACCGAGATCGACCTGACCGCCCCAGGGCAGACCTTTCACCTCTTCCTCGGCCTCGATGATGCGGTACGTGTGCGGCGCAAACTGATCGAGCGGACAGTTGAGCAGGTGGGTCTCTTGCAAGGGAGCGTGCGGCGCATCACCTACGCCTACCGCATCACTGTTGAGAACTTTGCCCAGACAGAGCGTCAGGTCATCATCATGGATCGTCTCCCTCTCTCGCGTCACGAGCGCATCAAAGTGCGGATCGCTTCCCTGCAGCCTGAGCCACAAGAGCGCAGTAAGCTGGAGCAGCTTACCTGGCGCTTCACTCTGCCCCCTGGCGGTACGCAGCAGATAGAGGAGCGCTTCGTCGTCGAGCATCCGCGTGACCTGCGCGTCACTGGCCTGCCCTGATGCCCGTTGGGGCCAGGCCAGTGCGCGCAGGGGTCCCATTTACTGAGGAGCCGGCAGAGCTGCATAGGCTTTACAGATTCAGTGCTGCACTTGGGCGATATCGAATGGTGAGGAAAAATGCTATAATAACACAGGGTTACACTATCTGAAGAACCTGATCGGCTCCCCTGTCAGCCGGAGTGCTCACTAAGGGGGGGTCTCCCCAGGTCACCCTGGAGATGGCCATCGGGCCGGAAGGAGACCACATGCGCGAACTGATTACCCTGCGTATCAATGGTGAACGCTACGAGGTGGCGGTGTTGCCTCATCGGACCCTGTTAGAGGTCCTGCGTGAGGATCTCGGGCTGACCGGCACGAAGCACGGCTGTGAGCTAGGCGAGTGTGGTGCCTGCACCGTGCTCCTCGATGGCGTGCCGGTTCTGGCCTGCCTGACCCTACCGCTAGAGGTCCAGGATTGCGAAATTACGACCATTGAGGGGCTAGAGGAACATGGCAGGCTACATCCACTTCAGGAGACATTCGCCGAGCTAGGGGCGGCTCAATGCGGCTATTGTACTCCAGGCATGTTACTCTCGGCAGTAGCCCTTCTCCGTCAGAATCCCCATCCGACGCGCGAAGAGATCAAACAGGCCCTTTCTGGGAATCTCTGCCGCTGCACCGGATACACAAAGATCTACGAAGCGATCGAGGCTGCGGCGGAGCGACTGGCCTCCGTACAGACGGGTGAGCGGCAGCCCGATACGGCTCTGCACTCCTGAAGGCCTCCTGACCGGAGCGGTGCTGATCTGGTCTGCTATCGTCTGCTCAGCACCGGTACGCGAGCGAGCGAGCAAGCGAGAGAGAGGAGAAGCTTATGGACGAATGGCGGCGTCTGCAAGCGCGCAAAGCGGGTCCCTACAAAGTGGTGGGTACGCCTCGGCCCAAGGTTGATGCCTATAGCGCCGTCACTGGACGGGCCATTTATGCCGATGACATCATGCTTCCGCGTATGCTCTATGGGGGCCTACTGCGCTCGCCTCATCCCCACGCGCGCATTATCTCGATCAACACTCGGAAGGCGCGCGAGCTGCCGGGTGTACTCGCCATCATTACCGGCGAGGACCTGCCCTGCAAGTACGGCATTCTGCCCTCGAGTCAGGACGAAACGGCGCTGGCCATTGACAAAGTGCGCTATGTTGGCGACCCGGTGGCCGCCGTGGCTGCCGTTGACCCAGACACCCTAGAGCAGGCTCTCCGTCTGATCGAAGTCGAGTACGAGCTTTTGCCTGCCCTCATGAGCATCGATGAAGCCCTGGCTCACCCCGATATCAAGATCCACGAGGAGGCGCGCAACGGGAACATTCACAAGGCCGTCTCCTATGAATTCGGGGAGGTTGAAGCTGGCTTTGCCGCTGCCGACTACGTACGCGAGGACTGGTTTTACTATGAGGGCAACAACCATGTCCCTATCGAGACCCATGCCTGCGTAGCGCGCTGGGAGCCGAACCCTCATGATCCTGTTGGGGGGAAGCTGACCCTCTGGTCCTCAACCCAGACCCCTCACTATGTGCATCGCGAGGTCAGCAAGGTCCTGGGCATTCCGCCCTCTCATCTGCGCGTGATTGCCCCCCACGTTGGCGGTGGCTTCGGTGGCAAGAGTGATCCCTTCTCGCATGAGATTTGTGCCTGTGAGCTGGCGCGGCGCACCGGGCGGCCTGTCAAGATCACCTGTACGCGCGAAGAAGTCTTTCTGATCCATCGCGGGCGTCACCCCGTCAAAATGTGGATCAAGACGGGAGTCAAGCGTGACGGGACGATCACAGCCATGCATTTCCGCTCTTTCCTTGATGGGGGGGCCTATGGCTCCTACGGCGTGGCCACGACCTACTACACGGGTGCCCTTCAGCCGGTCACCTATGCTCTGCCTGCCTACAAATTTGAAGGCATGCGCGTTTTCACCAACAAGCCGCCCTGTGGTCCCAAGCGTGGCCACGGCACACCCCAGCCGCGCTTCGCCGTCGAGGTGCACCTCGACAAAATCGCCTCCGACCTCGGACTGGATCCGGTCGAGCTGCGCAAGCGTAACCTGGTGCGGCCCTATAGCCGAACCATCAACGGCCTGCGCATCACGAGCTGTGCCCTTGAAGAGTGCCTGGACCAGGTCGTTGCCCGCTCCGGTTGGCGGGAATTTCAAGCCACCCGTCCGGCGCGTGAGGCGGAGGCGGCCCGTCGATCCTCGTCCGTGCGCTACGGCATGGGCCTGGCCATCTCGACCTATATCTGTGGGGCTGGCAAGCCAATCTACTGGAACGACATGCCTCACTCCGCCGTCCAGATTCGCCTCGACCGAGGAGGAGGAGTCGCCGTCTACTGCGGCGCCACCGATATCGGTCAGGGCTCAACCTCGATCCTTGCCTATATCGTGGCCGAGGAGCTGGGGGTTGAACCGGAGCGCATCCACCTCGAAACCGCTGATACCACCCTGACGCCAGTCGATCTCGGCTCCTACTCCAGCCGCGTAACCTTCATGGCAGGCAACGCCGCCATTCAGGCGGCCCGGCGGCTGAAAGCCCTCCTTCACAGCGTGGCTGCCGAGCGGCTGCGGGTCCCCGCAGAGCGCCTGGAGAGCGGTGATGGCCTCATCTACTATCTCGAGGACCCCAAGGTGGCCCTCTCCTTTGAGCAGGCTGTCCAACTGGCAGAAGCTCGCTACGGGGCCCTGGTCGCCGCCGGCTCCTACGCACCGCCGGATGACATCCACGGTGACTTCAAAGGAGCGGGCGTTGGTCCTTCGCCCGCCTACTCCTATTCAGCTTGCGTGGCTCTGGTCGCGGTGGATAGCGAAACCGGCGAGGTCAGAGTTGAGAAGCTCTGGCTAGCGCACGATGTAGGTCAGGCGATCAACCCCTTGCTCGTTGCGGGTCAAGTGGAGGGCAGCGCCTACATGGGTTATGGCGAGGCCCTGATGGAGCAGCAGATCTTTCGCAAAGGGCGGCACAAGATCCCTTCGCTTCTGGACTATAAAATTCCCACCACCCTGGATACTCCGGAGATAGAGAGCATCCTGGTGGGCCGTCCTGACGACGAGGGTCCCTTTGGGGCCAAAGAGGCCGGGCAGGGGCCACTACTTCCCGTCATCCCGGCCATTGCCAACGCCATCTATAACGCCGTGGGCATTCGCATCGACGAAGTGCCCATTACGCCAGATAAAGTATTGCGGGCCCTCAAAGCGGCTCATAGCGAGCCTGGTGAGCGTCCGTTGCCTGCGCCCCGTGTCTCGCCTGTTGTTCTCTCTGAGCCGTGGCCGGCGCGGCTCATTCGCTGGTCGCCGGAGCAGCGGCCCAATCCAGCCAACGGCCGCCATCAGCGTCAAAAAGAGGGAGCGACTACTCTCCAGGGGACTGCCACCCCCTCCTCCCAGCTTCCCCAGAAAGGAGGAACTCTCTAAATGCTGCGTCTTCCTCCTTTTCGCTATCTGGCCCCGCGCACGCTCGACGAGGCCATCCGGCTGCTGGCCGAGGAGGGGCCGCAGGCCATGCCCGTGGCTGGCGGAACCGATTTGCTGCCCAATATGAAGCGTCGCCAGTTCACCCCTGCGGCGCTCGTCGGGCTGCGTCACCTTCCCGAACTCAAAGGCATCAGCGGCTCCCCTGAGCTGGGGCTGCGCATCGGAGCAGGTGAAACGCTGACCAGCATTAGCCGCCACCCACTCATTCGCGCCCACTATCCCGCCCTGGCGCTGGCTGCCGCGGCGGTCTCCACACCTCAGTTGCGCAATGTCGGCACGCTTGGCGGCAATATCTTGCTTGATACCCGCTGCAACTATTATAATCAAACGGAGTTCTGGCGCCATTCTATCGGCTATTGCATGAAGCGGGAGGGCAGCATCTGTCTTGTTGCTCCGGGCAGTCCGCGCTGCTGGGCCATTTCCTCGGCGGATACCGTGCCCGTACTCGTGGCCTTGCGAGCGCGGGTACGCCTGGTCAGCGTGCGCGGTGAGCGCGAGATACCCATTCAGGAGCTGTTTCGTGACGATGGCCTGCGACCATATAATCGCGAGGCCGACGAGGTTCTGAGCGAGGTCAGACTGCCTCCCGCGCTCGGCTGGCGCAGCACCTACCTCAAGCTACGCCGACGTGGCTCCTTTGACTTCCCCATTCTCGGTGTGGCCGTGGCCCTGCGCTGTGAGCAGGATGGCCGCATAGGCGAGGCACGCATTGCCCTGGGCGCCGTTGCTTCGCACCCTGTCGAAGCCGAAGAAGCGATGGCCCGCCTCCAAGGGCAGCAGCCAACGCCGGCTCTGCTACAGGAGGTAGCAACCCTGGCAGCGAAGCGCGCCAGGCCACTGGACAATGCCGATCTCACCATTACCTATCGCAAACAGCTCACACCGGTCTACGTGCGCCGGGCACTCGCCCTACTGCTAGGGACAGAACAAGGCAGCCAGGGCGGCGGAGCCGAATAGGCTCGGCTCAGAGCGACCCCTGAAGCGCTCTGCCGTTGCCTCGACGTGTTAGAGCATGAGAAGGCCCCGCCCGTCTGTCTGGTGGGTGAAGGAGAGGGCCATCCTTTGCTCACCGTCTGGAGGCCGCTGGCTCTGTTCGAGAGGCCGGCTGGAAGTCCAGACCAGCCGGCCAGCCAGCCAGGCGCAGCACGAGCCAGGCCGGGCCCCGGAGAAGGTCGCTTGCTGTCGCTGAAGAGAGAGGACACGACAGACAAGCAAGCTGTCTGTAGAGCAACCAACACACCAGTGACCAGAAGAGAAAGGAAAAACAAGAGCTATGGCGTGCTTTCCCACCCGCCGGACAGCTCGGGACTGGGAGTGAAAGGACGTGATTCATGCCTCAATCGAATCATCCACGACTGGAGACTGCTTCGCGTTCGTTGATCGAAGCGCGGCAATTGGCCCGGCTCCAGTTAGGGCTTACGCGCATCTTGCCTCGCAATAGTTTCTACGAGCGGAAATTGCTGGCTAATGGTCAGTCGCTCTCGCTGACCCGCCTGCGCGATCTGGCGCGCCTGCCATTTACGACCAAGCAGGAGCTGCTGGCCGATCAGGAGCAGCATCCGCTCTATGGCGAGAACATGACCTACGCACTCAGCGAATACGTGCGTTACCATCAGACCTCGGGCACCACTGGGCGGCCCTTGCGGGTCCTTGATACGGCTGAGAGCTGGAAGTGGTGGGCCGACTGCTGGAAAACGGTCTATCAGGCGGCGGGCGTCACCCGCGACGACGTTATCTTCATTGCCTTTGGTTTTGGGCCGTTCATTGGCTTCTGGGCGGCCTGTGAGGGGGCCAAAAATCTGGGAGCCTTGGTAGTTCCTGGTGGGGGTATGGACTCACTGCAGCGCCTGCGCATGATGCAGGACGTACAGGCGACCGTTTTAGTCTGTACCCCAAGCTATGCCCTGCGCCTGGCAGAGGTGGCCCGAGAGGAGGGCATCGATCTGCACAAGCTGAAAGTGCGCGTTACTATCCACGCGGGCGAGCCGGGGGCCTCGATTCCGGCCACGCGCCGGCGCATCGAAGAGGCCTGGGGAGCCAAAGCCTACGATCATGCTGGCATGTCCGAAATGGGTGCCTACGGCTTTACCTGCGAGCAGCAACACGGCCTGCATGTCAATGAAGGCGAGTTTATCGCTGAAATTCTCGACCCCCGCTCTGGCCAGCCTGTGCCGGTAGGCGAAGTTGGCGAGCTGGTACTGACGAACCTGGGGCGCTGGGGCAACCCTGCCCTGCGCTACCGCACAGGTGATCTGGTGCGCAATGGGGGCTATAGCTGCCCCTGTGGCCGCGCTTTCCTGCTCCTACCTGGCGGCATCTTGGGGCGCAGCGATGACATGCTCATTGTGCGCGGCGTCAATATCTATCCTTCGGCCATTGCCGATGTCCTGCATCGCTTTCCCGAAGTTGCCGAGTACCGCATCATCGTCACCAGCAATGGGCCACTAGACGAAGTCGCCCTCCAGGTCGAGTGCCCTCCTGTCGCGGTCGGAGCGATTCAAGAGGCTCTGCGCGCTGCTTTCGGCTTACGTATCCCAGTAGAGGCTGTTCCCGAGGGAAGCCTGCCGCGTTTCGAGCTGAAGGCCAGGCGCGTGGAGGATCGCCGCAAGCGGACGCTCTAGCGTTCTCCCTCTCCTCTTGCATCACTATCTGTCTGGAGCGTATAATGGGAGGATTTGTTCATGTCGTGCTTTTGTTGGCCATTGAAGGAGGAGATCTATGAGTTCGAAGGTCCTGTCACTTGGCCAAACTCTTCCTCCTGCTGACCTCTCGCGTCGGCTTCGCTTCGCCGCCGGAGGGCTGACGATCGCTCCTAACCCGCCGCGGGTCGGCGAGACGGCCACCATCTATCTGCATGTCTGTAACGAGACGGGGGAGCCGCTCCAGGTGCGGAAGATCAGGCCGTCCGTCTACTCCTTTGGGGTGGGCTTTCTCGAATCCGAGCCATTGCCGGAGCAGGGGCCGCTGACCCTGCCTGCAGATCCAACCTGTATCGAGGTCCTAACCTGGCAATGGCTGCCATTGGTCGGCGGCCACCGCTGCCTGCGTGTCGAGCTGGATATCGAGGGCTGGCTACAGCCTTTGATCGTTGGCTGTAACCTGCAGGTCATCGAGGCCGAGGCAGAGAGCTACCGCTGGCGGGTGCCCTTTCTCCTGGCGAATCCCACGAGGAAGGCTCAGCCGCTGCGCCTGCAGCTGCATACCCAGAGCCTGGGCCTGGAGGCGAGAGCTTTCCGCTTCTGGGTAGAGCTGGCCGGAGACGGCAGTCGATGGCCTCTGGGGCGACCGCTCTGGCTGCGTCCTCGTGAGGAGCGTGGAGCCTTTCTACTGATTCGCGCCCATCCCCTGGATGCAGGCGCATTCAGGCTGACCGGCGATATCGAAGCCTGGCTGGGTGGGCAATTCCTGGACGGCATCCGCGTGATTGTCTCTCGTTCAGCGCCCGTCGAGCTGGCGGCCTTGCCCGAGGCGGGGCAGACAGAGGCTATCCTTGTCGCTGGTGGCTGCTCCTGGCCCAGAGGAAACGAGGTTTAGCCTCGCCTGTCGAAGCGGCGGGTTGGCGGCCAGCCTTTTCGCAAGACGACCGGTGGCGCATCCAGTGCACTCAGGCCAGCGAGCCAGCGATAGCCCTGGTCTTGCCCTGCCTGCCTGTGGGCCACCGGTTCTATGCCTTCTCCCCTGGCCTGAGTGGCCTCTGATAGACTCTGCCTGGCGCTCGACCAGGAGAGGGAGGGCGGGCAGGCACAAGCTGAGCAGAAGCCGCGAGGCCAGCATGAGCCATCGACCCGGCAGGGCCAGCCATCTAGCTGTTCAGGCCAAAGGATAAAGCAGCACTCTGTGCGTGCTCTCAGGAAGAGAGGTCTATGCAAAGCGAGCTACCTTCAACAGAAGTGCCGGTGCGATGGGGGATACTTGGCGCAGCCAGTGTGGCTCTCAAGCGCGTGATTCCGGCCATTCAGGCCTCTAGCAGCGCGCAACTGGTGGCCATCGCCAGTCGCGATCCGGAGCGCCTGCGCCTGCTGCTGCCTGTTCCCCCAGCCGTGCGCATCTATGGTGATTATGAGAGCCTTCTGGCCGACGGAGAAGTAGAGGCTCTCTATTTGCCCCTGCCTAACAGTCTGCATGCCGAATGGGGTATTCGGGCCCTCAAGGCTGGCAAGCACGTTCTCTGCGAAAAGCCCCTGGCCCTCACTGTTGAGCAGGGCCTGAGTCTGCTCCAGACCGCTCGTGCCCAGGGCCGGCTCCTCATGGAAGCCTTCATGTATCGCTTTCATCCTCAAATGCTCTGGGTCATGGAGCAGATCAGCGAGGGCCTCATCGGGGCCGTCAAGTTTGTGCGCTCCTCCTTCTATTTCGACCTGCGTAGCCGTCCTCGCGACATTCGCCTGCAGGCCACGCTTGGCGGAGGCTCGCTCGTCGATGTGGGCTGCTACTCGCTCAATCTCTGCCGCGCAATCTATGGTCGGGCGCCGCTGGCTGTGGGGGCGCGTGTCTACGTCCCTGCGCGCGGAGAAGTTGAGCGTGCTGTGGTGGCCTTTCTCGACTTTGGGGAAGGGCGCTTTGCCCTCATCGATAGCAGCTTCGAGCTGCCTACCCGTCAGCTAGCCGAAATCGTCGGAGAGAACGGAACCCTCCTGCTCAACGGTCCCTTCACACCTGGTCAGGTAGAAACCACCGTAACCCTGACCGTAGGGGAGCAGATCGTCGTTCGCCGCTTCCCGCCCACCGATCCCTATCGCCTGGAGATTGAACATTTTGGAAGCTGCTTGCGTACAGGCCGTCCTCCCTTGCTGCAGCTTGAAGAATCCCTGGAAAATCTGGCCACCATCGAGGCTATCTATCGCTCCGCCGGCTACCAGTGGCCCCTGAGCTAGGGAGAAGCCTCTTGGCCTCCGCGATTTTCCTGGTGGGGAAGCAGCCTCGCGCCAGCCTGGCCCTGCGGCGACTGACTGCCGGCATGTGATATGATGCTCTCTACGAGGGCAAGCCTACTCAGGCGTAATCTGATAGAAGGGACGAGCAAGCGTGAGTCGTGTTGAATTTGGCTTAATGCTTCAAATGATGCAGCGTCCCCCATTGGAGGCGGACGAGCTATGGGACTATAATCAGCGTCTGATTCAGGCGGCGGAGGGATTCAGCACTATTTGGGTTGAGGATCACTTTGACTGGGGAGAGGCAGCCGTCATGGAGTGCTTCTCAACCATGTGTTACGTAGCGGCCCGCTATCCCCATCTGAAGGTCGGCTCGCTGGTCCTTGGTCAGGGATACCGCAACCCGGCTCTGCTGGCCAAGATGGCCGCCAACCTGCAACTGATGTCCGGTGGGCGACTGATCCTTGGCCTTGGCGCCGGCTGGCAGGAACACGAATATCGTTCCTATGGATATCACTTTCCACCGGTTAAAGAGCGGATGGAGCAGTTGGAGGAGGCGATTCACATCTTGCGGCTCTTGTGGCAAGGTGGCCCGGCTACCTTTGTCGGGCGACACTATCGCATTGAAGAGGCCCACTGTCTGCCGGCACCGCGGCAGCCGATCCCCCTTCTCATAGGTGGAGGTGGCGAGCAGCGCACTCTGGCCATAACCGCGCGCTATGCCGACCTGTGGAACTTCAATTCCTGCACGCTCGAAGAATACAGCCGCAAGCTGGCCATATTGCACCAACATTGTCAACGCCTCGGGCGCAATCCCGCCGAGATTACTCTAACCTACCTCAGCACAGCTAGCGTCGCGGACGATCCCACCCTCGTCGCCCGCGACCCCAAAAAGCACTTCATCGCGGGCAGTCCCGCCGAAGTCATTCGCGAGCTAGAGCAGTTTATCGAGGTCGGCGTCTCCCACTTCATCTTTCGCTTCCTGGATATTCCCTCACTGGAGCGCTTCGCGCGTAGCGTCGTGCCACATTTCCGCTGAAGTCAGCCAGCCATGGGCAGCGGAAGCGGAAGGCCCCTCTCCAGGCAGAGTAAGAGGCGACAAGCCGGTCCCCACTCCGCAGCGATGTCCCCTCGTCTTGTGCAAACGAGCGGCGGCGGGAGTGAGGACCGGCCTGCTGCCCTATCTTCTTTTCCTTTTCTTCCCTGATCCCTCCAACAATCAAGATGCGCCAGCTCAGAGCCGGCTCCTCCCGCCGTCGGATCGGACGCTAGGCCGCTGGCCGCCGCTACCTAACGGACCAGCTCGGCTGCCGAGGGCTTCAGCACCTCGGCCCTGGGCAAAGCTCGCGAAAGAATCACGCCCGTGTTCAGACCGACCGTGTGCAGGCCGCCGAAGAAGCGCGCATGTTCCATCTTAATGCACTTATTCTGAACAAAAATCAACCCGGCCTCCTGGGCCAGGCGCCCAGCCTCATCGTTGCGAATGCCGAGCTGGAGCCAGAGCACCTTAGCCCCGATGCGAATCGCCTCCTCGGCGATAGGCAAAACATCCTCTGGCTTACGGAAGACATCTACCACCTCGATCGTCTCGCCGGCCTCTCGAGCCTCTGTCAGGGAAGCGTAGACCCGCTTTCCGAGGATCGTCTGCCCGGCGTAGCGAGGATTCACCAGAACGATATGGTAGCCCTCCGCCTGGAGATAGATGGCTACAAAATGGCTGGGACGATAGGGATCAGCCGAGATGCCAACGATGGCCACATGGCGATACGTCTGAAGAAGCTTCAGACGATCGTACATATCAGGAGCATACTGCATCATAAAACGCTGGACCTCATCCTTCTCAAGACAATTGCAACTTTTGCCGGCTTTGTCTGTCGTGCTGCGGTCAAAGAAGCGCAGCAGGCAGCGGCTCAGAGCCGGGGCATGCCCCCCTTTATTGTACTGCAGTGGACAGGGAGACTGCATGTAGTTGCCATGTCTGCCGCCAGCGGACCACCGGGCAACGAGGCCCATGTGATACCATACTTAGAAGAGAAGCGTTCGTCGGCTCGCCCACTGCTCCCGCCTCTGGCCCAGCCAGACAGGAGACTTTGCCTGTCTGACCTCATCTGCGCTGGCCGATGAACGCTAGCCTGCGCGAGCACTATAGCAAGCAGCCTACACGAGAGAAGAGGGGAATAGAGGATGCCAGAAATTGACGGCGATCACGTCTTTGGCTTCAACACCCTGTCTGTCCATGCCGGTCAGCGGCCCGATCCGACCACCGGCGCCAGGGCGGTGCCAATCTATCAAACCACCTCCTTTGTCTTCGATGACACCGATCACGCCGCCCATCTTTTTGCCTTGCAGCGCTTTGGCAACATCTACACACGGATCATGAATCCCACCACGGCGGCCTTTGAAGAGCGTATCGCCGCCCTGGAGGGAGGCACCGGAGCCGTGGCTACCGCCTCGGGCATGGCGGCCCAGATGGTCACCATGCTGACGCTCCTGCGACCCGGAGACGAGCTAGTCTCATCGAGTAGCCTCTACGGAGGGACACATACCCAGTTCGACATCACCCTGCGCACCTGGGGGATCAACACCATCTTTGTCGATAGCAGTGATCCCGAGAACTACCGGCGAGCCATCACCCCGCGTACACGCGCCCTCTATGGGGAGACCATCGGCAACCCGCGCGGTGACGTACTCGACATCAAGGCTGTAGCCGACATTGCTCATGAGGCCGGCCTGCCGCTCATTGTCGACAACACCTTTGCCACTCCCTATCTCTGCCGTCCCTTCGAGCACGGAGCCGATATCGTAGTGCACTCAGCTACCAAATTCATCGGAGGACATGGCAACTCCATAGCCGGCGTCCTCGTCGAATCCGGGAAATTCCCCTGGGACAACGGCAAATTCCCCCACATTGTCGACCCCTCACCGGGCTATCATGGGGTTCGCTTCTACGAAACCTTCGGCGACTTCGCCTTCGTCATGAAGGCCCGCTGTGAGACCCTGCGCGACACCGGCCCCTGCTTGAGTCCCTTCAACGCCTTCTTGCTGCTGCAGGGCCTGGAAACGCTCTCTTTGCGCATGGAACGTCATTGCCAGAACGCTCTCCGCGTTGCTCAGTTTCTCAGTGAACACCCGGCCGTCAGTTGGGTGAACTACCCGGGCTTGCCCGACAGCCCCTACTATGAGCTGGCCAGGCGCTATTTGCCGCGTGGCGCCGGGGCAATCTTTACCTTTGGTGTCAAAGGCGGCTACGAGGCTGGCAAGGCCGTCATCAACAATGTACGCCTCTTCTCCCACCTGGCCAACGTGGGGGACACGCGCAGCTTGATCATTCATCCGGCCAGCACCACTCATCAGCAGCTCTCAGAAGAGGACCAGCTAGCCGGCGGCGTCACACCCGATATGATCCGTGTCTCCATCGGCATCGAGGATATTGAAGACATTCTGTGGGACCTCGATCGGGCCTTGCATGCCGCCATGAAGGTGGCCTGAGAAAGAGAGGAAGCCTTTCCCTAGAGCTGTCCTTCCTGGCTGCCGCTCCAGATTTCCGGCACCGGCAGATATCACCGTCTGGCACAGCCTGCGCCTGCCGGTGCCGTTTTCTCCCCTAAAGCCAGCCCGGCCTCGCCTCACCCTTCCTTTCCTTTCTCCCTCACCGGGGTAAGCCCTTGCTCCCAGCCCCCGCCTCCGCGCTGCCTGCGTCTCACCAATAAGCATTTATATATTCATATCACTCAACATTACAATGTATTCATAAATTATCACAATGCAGATTCTTTATTGACATCAATGGGAAAGCGTGTTATATTTTTCCACGCTTCGATAGGAGAAGGTACTCGCTTGGGTGCCTTCAGGAGTATCGTGCAGTCTGTTCGCCTGTAGTCAGGGCGAGAGGGGACTGCGCAACATCTTACAGGTGTCAAGTGGAGGAAGGCATTGCGAAGAAAAGCTTCCTTGATTTTGGCGGCATGTGTACCGTTAGCGCTGGTGATAGCTTTGTTGAGTCTGGGACTTTCGCAGCTTGTGGGGGCGCGGGCCTGGCATACGAGCTGTAAGTCGACGGGCTTTAGCTGGCATGGAGTCACTCTGACGGCGGCGCTGGTCAACCCTTCGACCACGGTCACGGGAGTGGTCAACGCGACGGGCTGTGACGTTGGGGTCTTTTTCAGCAGCGGCGTGACCGGTTCCATCGTCAATGCAGATATTTACGGCGCTCTGGACTTTGGGGTCTTGAACGTCGGGGCCAATGTGACGATCAAGCAGTCGCGTATTCATGACATTGGCGATGTCCATCTGAGCAACGTTCATGTTGGTGTGGGCATCTACTTTGCCAATGACAGCCACGCCTGCGGGACCATCGAGGGGAACACCATTACCCACTATCTGCGCTCGGGCGTCATCATCGCCGGGCCGTCGGACAGCGCCGTGGTGACCAACAACATCCTGATTGGGCTGGGACCGATTTCCTTCGTGGCCCAGACCGGGATTCAGGTTGTCGGTGGGGCGCATGTCACTCTGAGCGGCAACCGCATCTCGGCCAATATTTACGTTGGTAGCCAGCCGGGGGTGGCGGCCGGCATCGCCGTGGTTGGAGGCTCCTGCTATGGTCTGCCCCTGACGCTGGGCCTGGAACTGAGGTCGAACGTCCTGCAGGATAACGATATTGGCATCTGGATCTCCGAGCTGAACAGCGGGGCGCGTCAGGGCCTCTGCGTCGCGGCTCGCACGGCTACCCATATCGTCCTGGTCAGCAATACCATTAGCAATGCCCGCATTCTCAACATCAGCGGTGCCGCGGGCCAGGCCTATCAGGCAGGAATTACCATTCAGGGCAGCGGAGTCAGCATTGTGAGCAATACGATCTGTGGCGCCGGCTATCTGGCTACCACTCATGCCACCGTCGCCGGCTATATCTACCCGATCGATCTGGTGCTGGCCACCGACCTGAAGCTGAGCGGCAATACGGCCTGTGGTGGCTCGGCCCTCAATCTCTCTTTGGGTCTTGGTACGACAACCGATATTCAGAGTCGCTTGCTGGTGGCTTTAGTGCTCTAAGCCCTTGCTTCGCTAGAGACAAAGGGAGCCTCTGGCCTGGGCTTCCTGGGCTTCCTCGGCTGACCCTGACGGTGCCTCGCCACGGCAGAGGTCGGGAAGAGGCCAACCGTCAGGGGCCTTGGCCTCTCCGCCTTGCTCTGGCTGCTTCCACGGCCGCTGTGGCGAGCCTGTCAGGGCAGGGCAGCATGAGCAAAGCATCACCCACCAGCCAGGCTGGCATTCAGGCTGAGACCAACCGCACGAAGGGGTCATACAGCGAAAGAGACCTTGAGGAGGCAGCCACCGCTGCTGGTCCAGGAAGAGGGCAAGAGGCAGCATAAGAAGCAAGATCCCTATCAGGCTCAGCGATCCAGCTGATCCGGCTGACTCTTTAGAATCCTCCTGGTTCTCTGGTGGCCTTGTCATCTCAATTGCTCCTTCAGTGGGCGGGCGACGTCCTCCGCTCCAACCCAATAGCTCACTGCCCTGGTGTAGGGCTATCCGGTGTGGCGGAGGCGTCGCCTTTTCTCTTCTCTGCCTGGCCCGGCCCTGGCTGCTTTCACTTGCCGGCTCGCCCTCTCCCTTCGCTTCCCATGACAGCCAGGTCGAGTTTGTGCTACACTGTCTGCGGACTATCTTCTCGTCAGTAGCTGCTTTTTCCCCAGGAGGAAGGGAGAAGCCCTGTCTGGTTCAAGCGCTTTCCCTTCCTTAACCTGTTTCTGTAGCAGAGTGAGTGAGTGAGTGAGCAATGACCCAGACGGCTGAATACAAAGCCATTGGCAAACCCTTTCAGCGCCCAGACGCGCCCGCCAAGGTCACCGGGCAAGCACGCTATGCTGGCGACATCCCCGTGCCTGGCAGGCTGCTCTATGCTCGGCCCGTCCTTAGCCCTTATGCCCATGCGCGCATCGTCAACATTGAGGTTAGCCAGGCGCTGGCCATACCAGGCGTCCGTGCTGTGTACACGGGCGAAACCCTACCTCTCGAGGGCTATCATCCTGGTGAGCGTACCAAATCCCCGCTGGCCCGCCAGGAAGTGTTGTGGGCTGGCCATCCGGTAGCTCTTGTCCTGGCTGAGAGTGAGGCGGCAGCCGCCGATGGGGCCGCGGCGGTCGAGGTAGACTACGAGCCATTGCCTGTAGTCGTTGATCCGCTGGCCGCTATGGAGCCGGGCGCTCCTGCGGCGCGCCTTCTGGAGAAGCAACAGGCTGGAGAGATCGCCGGTGGAGAAGCCCATGCTGCTGTTGCTGGAGGAGAAGAGGAAGAAAGCTCAGTGAGCCAGCCTCTTTCCGAGAATGTCTGCGACAGGAGTCATCTCCATCAAGGCCAGATCGAGGCTGGCTGGCGTGAGGCCGAAGTGGTTGTGGAGCGGCGCTATCGGACCAGCGTTGTACACCAGTCCTATCTGGAACCGCAATCGATTACGGTGGTGCCCTCTCCGGACGGAGCACATTACACGGTCTGGGCCAGTGCCCAGGGTCTCTTCACGACCCGTACAGAGATCGCCGAAACCCTGCATCTGCCTGAGCGTCAGATCCATATTGAGTCGGTTCCGATCGGGGGCGCCTTTGGGGGTAAATTCACCCTGCTGGAGCCTCTCGTTGTGGCGGCAGCCAGAGCCAGCCGGCGACCGGTACGCCTGGTACTCACGCGTAGCGAGGATCTTCTAGCGGCTAACCCGGCGCCCCAGGCTATCATCACCGTCAGGCTTGGAGCGAAACGTGATGGCACACTCGTCGCCCTTGAGAGCGAAGTGATCTTCGACAGCGGGGCCTATCCTGGAGCGGCTGCCGGCCTGGCTGGCTTCATTCTTGCCAGCACCTACCGCTGTCCCAACATCGATATTCGCTGCTATGAAGTTCTGACCAACAAGGTCGGTGTGGGAGCCTATCGAGCCCCTGGCGCGCCCCAGGCGACCTTCGCTCTCGAGTCGACCGTCGATGAGCTGTGCGCTGAGCTAGGGATGGACCCCCTGGAGTTCCGTCTCAAGAACTGCCTGCGCGAAGGCGATCCCTCCCTGGATCGGCGGCGTCCTCGCTGGCCGCGCATTGGTCTGCTGGATTGCCTGCAGAAGGTAGGCCAGCATCCGCTGTGGGCGCGGCGCCAGGAGCTGCTGACCCCGCCCCCCGAGCTAAGCGGCTGGAAAGTGGGGATCGGCCTGGCGGTCGGTGGTTGGCCGGGGGGGACCGAGCCAGCGGCGGCGGCCTGCCGGCTTGATCGCGATGGGCGCCTCACGGTGATCGTGGGCACGGTCGATCTGACCGGTACCGACTCGGCACTGACCCTGATTGCCGCTGAGGGGCTGGGCATCGCTCCTGAGCTTGTGCAGATCGAGCATGGCGGCTCCGACAACGTTCCCCACAGCGGCAGCACTGGCGGCAGCAAAATCACCTATACCGTCGGACCTGCCGTGCTGGCCGCCGTGCGCGACGCCCGTCAGCAGATCCTTGAGGTAGCTGCCGAGCTGCTCGAAGCTGCCATTGACGACCTGGAGATCGAGAGGGATCGCGTGGTAGTGCGCGGTGTGCCCGATCGATCCGTTTCCCTTCAGAAGATCGGTCAGGTCACCACGGCCTTTGGTAGCCGCTATCAGCCGATCTATGGCCGTGGGCGCTCGGCCCTTAGCTCCTCGCCCATGTATGCCGCCCACGTAGCACGTGTCGCCGTCGATCCCGAAACAGGCGAGGTACGGGTACTCGACTATCTGGCGGCACAGGATGTTGGTTTCGCCATCAATCCTGCCGAGATCGAGGGCCAGATTCACGGCGGAGTCACCCAGGGCATCGGCTGGGCCCTCTTCGAGGGCTTCGTCTACGATGAGCAGGGGCAACTGCTCACCGCCACGCTGATGGATTACGCCCTGCCCCATAGCACCGACGTGCCCGTCATTACCCCCCTGCTCGTCGAGGTACCATCGGAGCATGGCCCCTTCGGCGCCAAGGGAGTAGGCGAGCCGCCGGTCGTCCCCGTCGCTGCCGCTATCGGCAACGCCATCAAGGCAGCTCTTGGTGTCCGCCTGACCCGGCTGCCTATGACGCCCGAGCGCGTCCTGCAGGCTCTCCAGCAGCAGAAGTAGACCTTCAATTGCTGTGCCCTGGCCGTTGAGAGCCTACTCCAGATCTCGGCAGCCAGAAAGGTGCCTCCCGTTCCCGCCCTTCCTGGATCAG
>NZ_JBHOQV010000093.1:0-101698 GCF_042408735.1 Thermogemmatispora sp. | reverse complement strand
CCAGGTTCCTTTGTGTGTTCTGTGTAGCACAGAAGCAGGCATGATTCTTGCACTCCTATTTTGCCAGGAGCGAGGTGCCTCAGTGAGGAGCAGGGAAGAGAAGCAAGAGAAAGAAGGGCAGACGACGGAGAGCGAGGCAAGCCCCTGGAGGGGGCGGCTCTTCATCGCCGGAGGTGAAAGCTGCCATGATTGCCGATAAGTTCGCGCCAGTGCGAGCGGGGAGCGCGCAGCAGGCAAGAGGTCGGGTCACCCGTGTGGGGCCTGGCGTCTGCCGGGGACAGGCGGCTGCAACGCGCCTGATCCTTGCTTTACTCTCCTCTCTATTGTTGCTGACACTCTCTGGTGGCCCTGCCAGTGCTACAGCCCAGCACTCCTACCGGCTAGCCGCCGATGGGCCAGGCTCCCTGGCCTATTTTGACCTGGCGCGTAAAGACTGTGTAGGAACCGCGCGCGACACCACCTCGAAAGTCTGGTTTACCCTGGCCGACGGAGCGCTCAGCGACGTTTATTATCCCACCATTGACAACACCAACGTTAAAGCCCTGCAATATATCGTGACGGATGGACGCACCTTTACCGATCTCCAGACACGCGATACCACCTATAGTGTGCAACTGCTCGATGGGGCAGTCCTGGATTGTCGTGTTGTTACCACGGCCCGCAGTGGGCGCTATCGCATCGTCACCGATTATCTGACCGATCCGGCGCGCAACAGCGTCGTCATGCACCTGCGCTTTACGCCTCTGGTAGGCAGCCTTGGCGACTATCGTCTCTACCTCTATTTCGACCCCACGATCAACGGCAACGGCGGTGGCGGTGCTGGCAACGGCGGCGCTGACAGCGCCCTGACCGACACCTCGACCGGGCAGCCGCTGCCGCTGGCCTTCGACACGAACACTCGCAGCAACGCTGCCAACCGTGACTATGCCGTCCCTGTCTACGCGGCCCTGGCAGCTTCGCGCCCCTTCCTCCAGGTCAGCAATGGCTTTCTGGGAGCGGCCAGCGATGGACTGGTACAGCTTGAGCAGGCCCACGCCCTGACCCAGATCTATGATGAGGCCGACAACGGCAACGTAGTCCAGACCAGCCAGCTAGATCTGAGCCACGGTCCCGAGCTGACGATCGCCCTGGGTTTTGGCACCACGCGCGCAGAAGCCTTGCAAGCCGCCCGCGGCTCGCTGTCTGTTCCCTTTGCCCGCATACGGGCTGACTATGCCGCTGGTTGGCTGCGCTACGATGCCAGCCTACGCCCGGCCCCCCGTCTGCCAGGCATTGACCCGAGCGAGTGGCAGGCGCTGCGGCGTGAGTACTATCTGAGCGCCAACATCATCAAGGCTTCGGAAGACAAGACGTTCCCCGGGGCTATCGTCGCCAGCCTGGCTTCTCCCTGGGGCCAGGCCGTTTCTGCGGGCGATCCCAATAACCTCTTCTTCGGCTCCTATCGCGAGGTCTTCGCCCGCGATCTTTACGAGGCCTGGACTGGCCTGCTATTGGACGGCGACCTGCAGACGGCGCGCGCGGCGGTAAACTTCCTGTTTTACCGTCAGCAGCGTCCCGACGGCTCCATGCCGCGCAACAGCCTTCTCAACGGTCAGCTTGCTCCCGATTCTTTTGGCACTCAGCTCGACGAGACCAGCTATCCTATCTTGATGGCCTATCAGCTCCAGATGACGGCTGCCGATCTCTATCAGCATCACATCAAGCCGGCAGCTTACTTCATTATGAGTCATGGTCCGGCCTACGGTGTGGAGCGCTGGGAGGAGCAGAGTGGCTACTCGCCCTCGACGCTGGCCGCCGAGATCGCCGGTCTGGTGGCCGCAGCCCAGATCGCGCGCGCCAACGGCGATGAAGCCAACGCCTGGCTCTGGCTGGGGGTGGCTGACGACTGGCAGCGCTCCCTGGAAAGCTGGACCGTGACCACCAATGGGCCGCTGGCCAATCATCCGTACTACATTCGCCTCTCGAAGACGGGCGATCCCAATGCGGCCATCAGCTATAATCTGGGCAACGGCGGCCCGACCCTCGACCAGCGCAGCGTCATCGACGCTGGCTTTCTGGAGCTGGTGCGCCTGGGGCTGAAGCCAGCCAACGACCCAGTGATCGCCGAGTCGCTGCCGGTAGTCGATGCCACCATCAAAAGTCAGACGAGCAGCGGCCCGGGCTGGCATCGCTATAACGGGGACGGCTATGGCGACGCGGCCAGCGATGGCCATCCCTGGGCGCCTTCGGGGGTCGGCACAGGACACGTCTGGCCGGTCCTGGATGAGGAGCGCGGCGAGTATGCCCTGGCCAATGGGGACCTGGCGACCGCGGGCGAGCTGCTCGCGACCATGCAGCGCTTTGCCTCGGGCGTGGGCCTTATCCCGGAACAAGACTGGGAGCTGCCCGATCTGGCTGCCTCGCCCTATGGCAGCGATCCAACCATAGCCTCGATCGGTTTTCAGAACGGCCATCCCGCTGGTTCGGCCTCCCCACTCACCTGGGCCGAGGGGGCCTTTGTGCGCCTCTTCCTCGACCTGGGGTCCCACACCCTGCTCGAGCGGCCCACGGCAACCTACGCTCGCTACGTGCTCCACCATCCCAGCCAGACCACACTCAGCATCGCCACCCCTGGTGACCTGTCGGCGGTCGATGGCTCATCGGTGACGGTGCGCGGCAGCTCGGCCCCAGGTAACAGGATCTATGTAGCTGGCACCAACACCGATAGCAACGATCAGACGACCCTGGTGAGCACCATCGCCGCGGCGGACGGCTCCTTCAGTCTCCAGTTGCCCATCAGCGGAGGGAGCACCGTCATCACGGTTGTCGCTGTGAGTCCCCAGGGAGCCACCGCTCACGCCACACGCACCATCGTCTGGGATTACACGCCTGGCACAGTCCTGCTCGACGTCAGCGATCCCGCTGGCGATGATCATGGACCTGGCAACTACGCCTATCCGACGGCTGCCGACTTCCATACCGGCGCCTTTGATATCCTGGAACTGCGCGTCATCGACAGTGGCGACAGCATCGTTTTCAAGCTCAAAGTAGCTGATCTGACCCCGACCTTTGGCAGTCCCCTCGGGGCCCAGCTCATCGATGTCTACGTGCATGATCCCAACGCTCTCCCCGGCGACACCTCGACGGCTCCCTCCTTCCCGCAGCGCAACTATACCATTGCCGCCCCGGCGGCCTGGAGTCGGCTGATCGAGGTCCAGGGCTTCGGCCAGCGCTACATCGATGCCCACGGAACGACCCTGGGAAGCGTCAACATCAGCGCTAACAGCATCTCGCGCTTCATCACCTTCAGCGTCCCCAAGGCCAGCCTGGGCCAGCCCGGACCAGGCTGGGGCTTTACGGTCACCCTGACCGGCCAGGATGGTTTCCAGCCGGATCAGGCGCGGGCCTTTACAAGCACACCTGGCCCCTACACCTTTGGCGTCTGTCAGACGGCCAGCAGCGACCCGCACTGCAGCGTTGACCCGAATAGCGTACCGAAGGTGATGGATGTCCTGACGCCGCCTGGCGTGCAGCAAGCTGACGAGCTGGACTATACCCGCCATCAACCGGTGGTCTTGCAGGATATCGTCATTCCTTAGCTGTGCTTCTTCCTTCGGGTCGTCCTTCCCGCGGGGGTGTTGGCGGCGCTCCTTGGCCCTGGACCCCGGCCCGGTGCCGAGGAGCGCCATTCCCGCCCCGGGTACCCTTGCTGGTCCCCGGCTGACTCCTTGCTCTGGCGCTCTGTCGTTCAAGGGCAATACACCCACCCACGCTCAGTACTGGTACAGAGGGCGCGGAGCCGTTCCACCCCTTTCGCCGGGGTGGAACGGCTCCGCTGCATTACCTGGGGAAGCAATCCCCCTGTGCAAGACACAGACAAGAAAGGAGCACAGCGTGAAAGAAGAGGAACAGTCTGCACCGGCGCTGCGTCCGCCTTGGTCTCTCCTGCCGACGGACGGCTCCTTTCCGATCTCTGAGATCTGGTCTAGCTCAGACAGCGGTCGAGTCCACTGCTGTCGCCGAAGCAGTGGCCATCGCGCGTCAGGATCACCACCCTTCGAATGCTAGAGAACTGCGTCAGGGTAGCCGTGATCTCGGCCTGCACACGCGCATCTGCCCCAGTACCAGGCGAGGTGAGCTGGCGACAGAAGCGCACGGTGGCCGTGCCAGGCTCGCTGCGGCTGCCACGCTGGTTGAGGGCCAGCGTGAAATCGGGACCCCCGACCGGCAACGGGGCCGTACAGTTGGAGGGACCGCTGAGCATCGTATTCAGCTCGCTGAAGAGGCCGGCGCTGCGCTCACTGGGAGTCGGTCCGGCGATCAGCATCTGCAGGGCGAAGGTCCCCACGGCCAGCGTCGGCGAGATGCGCTGCACCGGGTAGACCGCCCTGGGATCGCTCTCGACAGAGACAGGGTAGCGCGAGAAGAAGACCTTGATCGGGTAGCCACTCGCGTCTGAGGAGCTGGCCTGCTGGCCCTGAATCATGGGCGCGGCGTTGGCCTGGCTCTGAGCAAGGTTGATGCCGCTGGTCGGCAGCAGCCAGGCCGCCAGGGCCAGGCTGAGGGCGCAGAGGGCGAGCAGAGAGAGGCGCAGCGAGGCAGGGCGCCTTGGCGTTACGTTTCTAGTCATTTACTTTTGATCCTTTAATTTTTGATAGATGCTTTAAAAGAGAGTATACGTGGCAGTACAATAGACGGGTCTGAAATGTAGCCCCTGCCTCGACCGGGCGGGCAGAGCGGGGCCGCGATGGCGGGCCCCGGCTGTCCTGAAAGGGAGCCTGCTTCCTTAAAAGGAGTGTGCCTGTTAGCGCCAGGAGCGGCAATGCACTAGCTCACAATCGGACTGTGAGCTTTTTCACACTGTCGGCTCCTGGCTGGCTGGAGCGGGGACCGGCTCGTCGGCGGCCAGCAGCTCGCGCAGGTAGGGGTTCAGGAAGACGCCCTGGGGATCGAGCTGGGCGCGCAGACGGCGGAAGTCGTGCCAGCGCGGATAGAGCGTTGCCAGCTCGTCGGCGCGGCGCGTATGAATCTTCCCCCAATGCGGGCGCCCTGCATAGCGCCGGAAAATGGCCTCCACGTGGCGGAAATAAGGCTTATACTCCATACCCTTATACATATGGACAGCCACGTAGGCCGAGTCGCGTCCATAGGCTGGGCTTAACCAGATATCGTCTCCCTTAACAAAGCGGCACTCGACAGGAAAATGCACCTTGAAGCGCTGCTCCTCGATACAGGCTCGAATCTCCTCGACAACGGGGCGCAGCTGAGCAGCAGGAATGCTGTACTCCATTTCGACGAAGCGCACCAGGCGGGGAGTAGCGAAGATCCGGTGAGGATAGTCGATCTCATCGACGCTGGCCACGCCCAGGGCCGAGATCCGGCTGACCGTAGCCGAGAGGGCCGGTACCAGGCGGTTGGCCTCCGAGAGCAGCCAGAAGACGCCGTTTTCCAGAACAAGCTGATTCAGGTTACTCCACAGTCGGCCCCAGCGACTGCTCTGGCGGACGGCCTCCCCGGTAGTGTTGATCCACTTAGCCTGGACCCAGGGGGTATATGGGAACCAGAAGAACTCGAAGTGCTCGTTCTCTTCACGATAGCGCTCCAGGTGGTCGAGGCAGTCCTGTAGTGAGGTGCGGCGACCGATGTAGTGCAAGGGGCGGGCTGGTACGACGCGCAGGGTCACCTTGGCGATGACGCCCAGGGCGCCCAGGGAGACCTGGGCCGCCTTGAAGAGATCGCGGTTCTTCTCCTCGGAACACTCGACCAGGTCGCCACTGGCGGTCACGAGGGTCAGGCCGACGACCTGCGTGGCCAGGGAGCCAAAGCGGATACCTGTGCCGTGGGTACCGGTGCTGATGGCGCCGGCAATGCTCTGGACATCGATGTCGCCCAGATTCTCCTGAGCGAGGCCCTCTGCGAGAAGCAGCTCGCCCAGGCGTCCGAGACGTGTACCGGCGAGCACAACCACCGTGCCCTGCTCGCGATCAACCTTCTCGAGTCCCTGCAGGCGGTCCAGGGAGAGCAGGACGTCATCGCTCTCAACCAGCGGAGTGAACGAGTGGCCGGCGCCAGCAACCCGCAGGTGGCGCCCGGCGCGCCCACATTCGGCGACCGTCCTGGCTAGCTCTTCAACGGTAGCCGGGCGGATCATCTCCGGTCGGCAGGCAACGGTGCCTGACCAGTTCCGCCAGCTCTCTTTCTCTCCAGCAATCATGAGTCTGCTCCTTCCTTACTTCCTTCCTTGCTGGTATATGATGCATGGCTGCCCGACGCTCGTGGCCCTGGCAGGCTCCCTTCCCGCTCGCCAAGAAATGTCTTTCTTATAGTTAGTTCAGAGAGGTGGGGACAGGGAAGGGCTAGACGCTTGGGAGCGGACCGAGGCCCCCTGTCAGGGAATCCAGTTAGAGGAAGCACTGGCCATCGCCGCGATAGGTGGTGACCTCATCGACGATGGTGCCGTTGGCCACCAGCAGCAGGTGAGTGAAGCGCTCGCACAGCTCGCCGGCCTTGGCGTGGCGCAAAAAGATCGGATCGCCCAGGGCAAGAGACACGGGACCGCTGTAGCGGATGGGAGTCTGGACCTCGCCAGCGCCTTCTGTGGCGATGAGCTGCGCTCCCTGCGGCAGGTAGGGTTGCGGCAGTTTATCGGAACCGGCGGCGCCGGAGGCCACATAGCCCCCGCCAAGGCAGGTATAGATCTGCGGATGCGGGCGGCGCACGATCTCGATGGCGAAGCCAGCCGCCGGCTGATAGCGGAAGTCGCGATAGTGATCGAACAAGGCTGGGCCATAGAAGGCCGAGCCAACGGTAATCTCGGTCACAGCCTCTTCCAGGCGCGTCGTGTGCACGCTGCCGGTGCCGCCGCCGTTGACGAAGCGCACCTGGGGGGCGTACTCCCTGATCAGTGAGACAAGGGCCGCGCGTCGCGCCGCGATCTCGCCCAGCGAGCGCTGCTTGAGCCAGGTCACCAGGGCGTTCTTGAGTGGCTGACCCCGATAGCGATCGCCCACGCCGGCGATCTGGGCCTCATAGCCCATGATGCCGTCGAGCCAGACATGGGGCGAGGACATAATGCGCGCGATGACGGGGCGCACCTGTTCCGCCGTACGCAGTGGCGAGCGCCAGACGCCGAAATGCAGGCCAGGGAAGTCGACGGCCATATCGATATCGAGGCAGAGGGGGAGGCGCACACCCAGGCGGCGGGCGATGGCCTCAATATGCTCGACGTGTGCGAGACTGTCGACCATCAGGGTAATGTGGGCCCCTTCCGCCGTAGCGCCTGCTACGGCGGCGATGTCCTTCTCATGCCAGGTGGGATAGCCGATCAGCAGATCGTTCAGGCCCTGGCGAGCCAGATAGACGGCCTCCCGCGCCGTAAAGGCCATGATCCCCTGGAAAGTTGCCTCTGCGGCCAGGATGTGCTTGATGATGGCAACGCTGCGCAGCGATTTAGAGGCAATTCGTACCCGCTTGCCGCCAGCGCGCTGGCGCGTCAGGCGAATGTTCTCCTCCAGGAGGTCCAGGTCAACGTAGGCAAAAGGCATTTGGCGCCCACGAAAGACCTCTCGGTAATAGTGGTAATCGCGAAGTGGAGCTGATCCGGGTGCGTGACGGCCCCCTTGCGCGCTGATCGGCGATCCGGCGCCGTTGCTCGACGACGTGGAAGACTGCTCCGTGCCGGCGCCTGGCGGCTGGTGGTGAGTCTGAGGGAGCTGCGACTCTGTCATTGGCGGTTCCTCCTTGTTGCCGGCGAGGCGAGGCCAGGTGAGACGAGACGAAGGCTAAGAAGACGGCGGGTGAGGTCAGGCCGCCTGCCCTCTGCCCTCCTCTTCTCCCCCGCGGCTCAGTTCAATCGTAGCATTGTCGCCTTTGAGAAATCAAGCGTATTGCTGCCGTGAGACCGGTACTCTCTTTGGGGGGGCCGACTACCCGGGGGAGGGCGGCAACCTGTCACAGAAAAGGGGCCTGACTCGTCTCCTCTATAGAACAGAGAAAATCATAAATAGAGAGCCATGTCTTCGGGGCAGGGTGAGGGAGCCGGGCCGGAGCTGGGGCCATGGGCCTGAGCGACGGCCTCTCCCAATTCCCGATCGGCGGTACAGCCCGTACGCCCCCGCGCCCGCTGTCGCATAGCGGGGCGAGGGCATGACCTGGGGAAGTTCCAGGGCCGACGGTATAGTCCGATAGGAGAAGACTGACGATTGGAAGAATTCGAGCGCTATTATCCTCTGCTCTTCGCCACTGCGCGTAGCCTGCTGGGCAGCAGCGATGAGATCGAGGATATTCTTCAAGAGAGTTACATTCGCTATACTGCGGCAGCGGCCCAGCAGATAGGCTCGCTACGCGCTTATCTGTTGACCATCGTCACCCGCCTCTGTCTGGATCACCTCAAATCGGCCCGTGTCCAGCGTGAGCAGCCCCTTGGTCTCTGGCCCGCGGTGCCAGCGGCGGGAATGGCTGGCGAGCTGGAAGCTCGGGTGATCGAGACCCTTGAGCAGCGCGAGGCTCTGGCTCAGGCCCTCTGGCTGCTCCAGGAGCGTCTCAGTCCCGCCGAGCGGGCTGTCTTTCTCCTTCACGAAGCCTTCGCCTATCCCTACGAGGAAATTGCCTGCCTGCTCAACAGGAGCACCAGCGCCTGCCGCCAGCTTCTGCATCGGGCGCGGCTGCGCCTCGCTCAGGCGCGGGCACGCTTCAGCGTCAGGCCCGAGGAGCATCGGGCGCTCCTGAACAGCTTCCTGGTTGCGGCCCGAGGGGGCCAGGTTCAGGCTCTGGTGCAGATGCTTCTGCCTGGCGCGGAGGTGTCCAGAGTGGAGGTGAGGACAGAGATAGGAGACGGAGGAGCAGGAGAGACCACCGTTGTCAGGGAGGCAGCCCCGGGTTCGGCTTCCGGAGATCAGGAGCTGCTGGCCCTGGCGGTCAGGGAGGAGTGCCATGTGTGAAGAGGAAACGACCTCGCTGAGCGACTGGGAGCAAGCGATGATGCGCCAGGCTCTGGCGCTAGCGCTGGCCGTCGAGGGGCGAACCAGCCCACGCCCTCCGGTGGGAGCTGTCCTGGTAAGAGACAGGCAGATCGTCGGCCAGGGCGCGACTGCTCCCCCTTATGGGCCGCATGCCGAAGCCCTCGCCCTCAGCGAGGCCGGTCCGCAGGCTCGGGGGGCCGATCTCTACGTGACGCTAGAGCCGTGCTGCATCGCTCTGCACACGCCGCCCTGCACGGAGGCCCTCATCTCTGCTGGGGTCCGGCGCGTCGTGGTAGCCGCTCGCGACCCCAATCCGCAGGTTGATGGGCGCGGTCTGCAACGGCTGCGCCAGGCGGGACTCGTGGTCGAGCTGCTGGCCGAAGACCATCCCCTGGCGCGGCAGGCTCGCGAGCTGCTGCGTCCCTTTAGCTGCCTGGTGCGTCTGCGGCGCCCCTATGTCACGGCCAAGTGGGCCATGACCCTGGATGGCAAAATGGCGGCCTACACGGGAGATGCTTTCTGGATCAGCGGGCCGCAGGCGCGAGCCTGGGCTCATGACCTGCGCGATCGCGTCGATGCCATCCTCATCGGAGCCGGCACGGCGCGCCGCGATGATCCCCTCCTTACTGTGCGCCTGGAGACCAACAGCGCGCGCAGGCCGCGCCCCCAGCCTCCACGGCGTCTCGTGGTGACGAGCAGCGGGCTGCTCGCGCCACAGCTGCGGCTGCTCACGACGCCTGAGGCGGGCGAGACCTGGCTGCTGCTCGGCGAGCGCGTCCCCCCGGAGCGACGGGCGGCTCTGGTCCGTCCGGGTGTACGCCTTATCGAGGTGCCCTGCGAGTCGACAGGGCGTGTGGATCTTCGCCTGGCCCTACTGCGCCTGGCCGACGAGGGCCTCATGCATATCCTGCTCGAAGGCGGGGCGGCTCTCACGGGCAGCGCTTTCGATTGCCGCTGCATCGACCAGGTAGCCATCGTCGTCGCCCCCCGGCTCATCGGGGGTGCCAGCGCGCCTGTCCCTCTCGCGGGCCAGGGCCTGCCCCATCCGGGCCTGGCCGCCACTCTGCTCAACCGGCGCGTCCAGCCTCTGGGCGACGACCTGTTGATCGAGGGCCAGGTCTGCTACGGGGCTTCCCTCTCTCCCGTCGTGCCCGCAACCGATCAGCTACCCTGGCGAGAAAGTGAGAAAACAGGCAATGCAAGCGAGCCAAGTGTTAGAGACTGACGACCTGTGGTTATCTGTGCCCGAAGCCGTAGGTCGCCTGCAGGCTGGTCAGATGGTCCTGCTCTGCGACGACGAGACGCGCGAGCATGAGGCCGACCTCTGTCTGGCGGCCCAGTTTGCCACCGCCGAGCGCATCAATTTCATGCTGCAGCAGGCGCGCGGCCTGCTCTGCGTGGCCCTGGCCGGCGAGCGCCTCGATCTACTGAACATTCCCCTGGCTGAGCGTGCCAACGCTCCCCTGCAGGATACCGCCTTTACGGCCTCCGTTGATGCCCGTCATGGCACCACTACCGGTGTCTCGGCCCGCGATCGTGCCATAACGGCTCGTCTGCTCGTCGACCCAAGCGCTCAGCCGGAGGACTTCGCTCGCCCAGGTCATCTTTTCCCCCTGCGGGCCCATCCAGCCGGCACCCTGGGCCGTCGCGGTCACACCGAGGGGGCGGTCGACCTCATGCGCCTGGCTGGTCTGGAGCCGGGGGCGGTTATTTGTGAGGTCCTCGATGAAGAAGGCGAGCCGGCGCGCGGAGCGACCCTGTTGCGCTTCGCCCGTCGCCACGGCCTGGGCCTCATTAGCGTGGACGCCATCGCTCGTTTCCGCCGCCAGCGGCGCGTGATGCTGGTCAACGAGACGCGCCTGCCGCTGGCTGAAGGCCACTTTCAGCTCCGTCACTACCGTGACACACGCCGGGCGCGTGACTACCTGGCCCTCATCCTGGGGGAACTCGACAAGGGCCGGGAGCCGCCGCTGGTGCGTCTCCATTCGGCCTGCACCACCGGCGAAGTCTTCGGCTCCCGGCGCTGCGACTGCCAGGCCCAGCTCAAGCAGGCCCTAACCCTCATCGGGCGCGAAGGGCGTGGCCTCCTACTCTACTTACCCCAGGAGGGGCGTGGCATCGGCCTGGCCGGTAAACTGCATGCCTATCGCCTCCAGGATCATGGCCACGATACCGTCGAAGCTAACGAACGTCTCGGCTACCCCGCCGATGGACGCACCTACGATGAGGCCGTTGCCATCCTGACGGAGCTAGGTCTGAAGCGCCTGCGCCTGCTCACTAACAACCCGGCCAAGCTTCAGGCCCTGGAGGCCGCCGGTCTCCAGGTTGAACGCGTTCCCCTGGAGATCGCCGTCTGCGAGGAGAATCGCGCTTATCTTGAGGCCCGCCGCCGTCGCCTTGGCCATCTGCTCACGACCCTGGCTGGCGCGCACTCGGACCTGGCCGGGTCTGAGAACGGCGGGCAGGCCTGCCTCAATGGCAGGACCAGAGAGGAGGAGCGTCATGCCGGAGATCGCCGATCCTAAAGAGCGACTCGACGGCAGCGGGCTGCGCATCGCCCTCGCCGTCGCCCGCTACCATCCCCAGATCACTGGCGCCATGCAGGAGAAGGCCCGGCGCAGCCTTGTTGCCCACGGTGTCGCCGAAGAAGACATCGAGATCTGGCACGCTCCCGGCTCCTTTGAGCTACCCATCCTGGCCCAGGCCCTGGCCGCCAGCCGGCGTTACGATGCCATCATCTGCCTGGGCTGTGTCATGAAAGGGGAGACGCGCCACGACGTCTTGGTCGGGGATGCTGCCGCCCAGGGCATCCAGCGCGTTGCCCTTGAAAGTGGCCTTCCAGTGATCTTTGGCGTCATCTGCGCCTCCAATCGCCTCCAGGCCCAGGCGCGCATCCCCCGAGCCTCCGAGTGCGCCCTGGCTGCCATTGACCTGGCGTCTACCCTCCGGCGCATTCGCGGTCCAGCTCCTCGGCAGGTCAGGGTGAGTGAGCGGCCAGGCTGCGTCAGCGCGGAGGAAAGGAGCAATTAAACAAGCGGCTATGTTTACCGGAATTGTCGAAGCTGTAGGCACTGTTCTGAGCACCAGCGCCACCACCATGGAGATCGCCATCCCAGGCGTCTGGTCCGATGTCAGGCTCGGCGACAGCCTGGCCGTTGATGGGGCCTGTCTCACAGTCGTCGCGCGCGGCCATGACTGGCTGCGGGTCGAACTCATGCCCGAGACCCTGCGCCGGACGCGCTTTGCCGCCCTGGTCGCGGGAGAAAGCGCCGGCCAGGGCGAGCGCGTCGTCAATCTTGAGCGCTCGCTGCCGGTGGGCGGGCGCTTCGGCGGGCACCTCGTTCAGGGGCACGTCGAGGCCGTTGTTCCTGTTCTGAGCACCCATGAGGAAGGCAACTCGCTTGTCTGCGAAATTGCTCTGCCCGCTGCCTTGCGACCCTTTGTCGTGCCCAAGGGCTTCGTGGCCCTCAACGGTGTCAGCCTCACCGTAGTCGCCTGCCAGTCCGACCGCTTCTCCGTGGCCCTCATTCCCTACACGCGGGCCCACACCAATCTGGGCCACCTTCGTCCCGGGAGCCTGCTGAATCTGGAAAGCGACATCCTTGGGCGCTACCTGGTTCAGCTCTTGGACCACTACGCACTCCCGCTGGTTCAGACTGAGGCGGCTGATCAGAAACAGCAAGAAGAAGAAAGGGGGGAGGCAGAGGGAGAGGGGCCAAAACGCCAGGAAGGGTAACGAGGAGAGCAGCCTCCTTGCTGGCTTCCCCGCTACCCTTCCAGCCGGGATGAACGACGCTCGCTATGAGGTGGGTCTGCCAGGCAAACAAGTAAGCGAGCAAGAGAGAGAGCAGCTATTGCAAAGCCACAGAGAAGACATGCAACCTGCCACCGCTCACCGTGGTCGGCAAGGTGACGCTTTTGACTGTCTTCCCCTGCGGAAGAGCGATGCTCACGTAGAACAGGTAGCACTTCATCTGGACCGGGCCAGCGGGACTATTGAAGTAGGGCATGCTCACCGCCTGTGGACTGCCTGTTAGCGGACGTGAGCCGCCGCCGTCCAGTGTCCAATCGCTGAAGGCGATGGGGGCGGTCAGCGTTGTCCCATCGGTAAAGGTGATCAGGAGCTGGCCGCGAGCAACGCCGTGGTCGGCTGCCCCAAGCAGACCGAGCAGCCTGGCGCGAGGCCGGTGCTCGACCGGCAAGGTCTGGCCGGCCGCCAGGTAGTTATCCGGCTCGCCCGAGAGCACGTTAGGCCAGACGAAGACAAAGCCACCCGCGAAGACATGGTCACCAGGATTGACGCCAGCCCGCTGGAGAGCCTGGGCCGAATAGCTGTTTCCCCCCTGGTCGAAATTGGCCGCCGTCGGTCGATCGTCGTTACTGATACCGACATTGTTATAGGCGGGCCCTGTGTGCGGATCGGACTGTTTCGGAGCGCTAGCGGACGAACCACGGCCTGCAGCTCCCCCGGGCTGCCGCTCCGACTGGCCTGTTCCGGAGGCCGGCGACGGGGAAGAAGCCGCTGACGGGGACGCGGCAGATCCCCCGGCCAGGCCCTGTCCGCTGGTGGGAGCCGTGCTCAGCTGGCGAGGGGCCACCTGCAGATCGCTGGCCGGCTTCTGAGCCGGACCTGCTTCCGACTGAGGGCCGGGCCGGCTCTGGGGACCAGGCTGAGTCTGTGGTCCGGGAGGCAGGCGCAGCGGCTGCACCGGATGTGGCTCAGGCTCCTGGGGGCTACCCTGGCTCTGGCTGGAAGATGGCCAGCGATGTACCGTCGGCAACAGACCGTAGATTACCAGCGCCTTCCCACTCGGCACAAACACGCGCCCGTCGGCCACCGTCGGCACGCTGAATTTCACGTAGCCTGGCAGGGCGTCGCGCTCAGGACTCTGATCGCTGCTGTACAGCTCGCGTCCCAGATCGCTGGCGTCGTAGGCGCGCAGCACCCCGCGAGGGTCGACCAGCCAGAGAATGCCCGTGCCGACACGGTCGCCGCTAGAGGTCACCACCACGTTGGCGCCCGGGAAAGGCAACTCCTCGGGTGTGGCCGAGACGGGCTGGGACGAAAGGCGACCGTTGACCAGGCGATAGGCCACCACCGGGCGATTCACGCTGGCAAAGTAGACATACTCGCCCTCAGGTCCCTTCCAATAGGCGGGCGTACTGAAAAGACCGCCGATGGTCGTAGGAGGGAACTCCTGGACGATCTGATCCACATCGCTGCGCCCCTGGTGATTGCAGGCATCGGGGATCGTATGGTAGTGGCCCAGGCGATTGCGCGCCAAAACATAGATCCGTCCCTCCTTGCCCGAAGCGACCAGCTCTCCGACCGAAGGCAGCAGCAACGGAGCGGCAGAGCCGAGATCGGCATCGGCATCATCCAGGCAGCGTTCGTTGAAAGGAGTAAAATAGTCGACCAGCCGCAGGTCGGGCGAGAGCTTGCCCACCGAATCGCCAGCGTTGCGACCGCCCAGGTGAAGATTAAAGGAGCCATTGCCGCTGGTAAAATAGAGAAAACCACGCTCATCGGCGGTCAGCGCGCCGCCGGAGCCCCAGATCCCCGCCCGGGCGCCATCGGGCGTATCGTTAAAAACCGCCGTCTGGCGGAAGGCGCTTCCGGTGTACTGGTAGCTCATAATCCAGCCGTGGTACGGCATATTATCGCAGAACGATCCCCAGGAGATATAGATCTGCCCATTGGCCAGGACCAGAGCGGCGCGCTGGCGCTGGAAACGGGGATCGAAAGCGAGCAGGCCATGGCGGCTACCGGCACCTGTTCCGCGGACGGAGGCCTGGATCACCACCGGGCTGCCCTTGCGCTCCTGGCCGGTGGTGATGTCCAGGGCATGGAGGCGGTAGACCAGTCGTCCGCCCTCCTTTGTGAAGGCCACCACATAGAGCGTGCGGGTAGCGGCGTCGATTACCGGCGTACCGGTGATGCCGATCTCGGGCACCAGATCGTTGCAGGCCACATCGTGGTTAGTTGGGACCTGCGCGCCACGCCCCAGGAAACTCGTGCGCCAGAGCAAGGCCCGCTCGGGTCTGGTAGCATCGGCATCGAAGGCATAGACACTATCGTGCTCAGTTGCCACAAAGACCACATTGCGCGCCCGACCCTGAATCGGCAAGCTGGGCACGTACAGCGGCTGGGCATAGACCTGGCCATCGACGGCCAGCGTCACACGTTTCCCGAAGGTGCTGGCATTGACATTGCTCGTCGTCAGCAGCACCTCCGCCGGATTATGGCCGCTGTGCCGGTTATTGTACTTAAAGGTCAGCACAGAGGTACCGCTGGCTGGGGCAGCGTAGGAAGCAGGCTGGGAGCCTGGGGCTGCAGCCTGCTGGTCGGAGGCCGGCCTCCAGGCCAGGGCCCTGCCGACCCCGCCGGGCAGCCAGGAGGAAAAGAGCAGGCCCCCGAGTAGCAGCAGGGGCAGTACTGCCGCTACCCGGGGCAACAAGCGAGAGAGGTTGATCATCACGTCTCCTTCACCACTGCAGTTCTAAGCAAGCAGGGGTCTAGCATCTACTGCCCGCCGGCGATCAGGAACGGAGGAGCAGCTCTTCCTCTCCTCGTGCTTGCTTGCTTGTTCGCTTGCTTCTTCCTTGCGTCGACTCGCGCGTCGTGTCAACCCCGTAGAGGAGGCGATTTCGTGCATTTACGATTCGTGGCTTACTGACTTGCATCACGGCATGTACACCGGCTTACTTCCGCCGAAGCAGCGTACGTGCTACTTCCATTACTTATGATACTCAAGACACAAAATGAAAATCAGTATCTCAAGCATGATCAATAGATTGACAGAGGCAGTGAGGGAGAGAGAGGAGGCACACAAGAAATCATCTGACTGTTCTTAGGGAGTATTAGCCAATCGTCCTGGAGACTGGCTAGAGGAAAAGATTCATGCTATCATAACAGGGCTAATCGCCTTGCAAAGGAGGCCTTTCCCAACCCGTTCGCAAACCTTGCGAGGGCCTCGCTTTGTAACCCCCTTGAGAGTCCTGGCCTATGAACAAAATCAGCAAGTGGCTCCATCTAACACTACGGCGCTGGCGGGTGGTCTGGAGGAAGGAACCCTATCCCCCTCCTGAGCCACTGCCGCGGGGGCGAGCCTTCTGGCTGGCTCTGGGCCTGGTGGTGCTGGCGATCCTGGCTTACAGCATCTATTTCATTGTCTTTGTCACCAGCAAGCAGGATGCTTTTGCCACCAACGGCGAAGACCTGGGCATCATGGACCAGGCCATCTGGAACACGCTGCATGGCGCGCCGCTCCACCAGACGATCTGCAACATCCTGACCGACACCAACTGCTACGGTCTGGAGGGCATCAACCGCTTTGCCATCCACTATGAGCCGATTCTTTTTTTGATTGTCCCCCTATATATTTTCTGGGCTGATCCGAAAACGTTACTGGTTCTTCAGGTCTTAGTGGTGGCGACGGGGGCTTTGCCGGCCTTCTGGCTGGCTCGTCTGCGCCTCCGCAGCGACCTGGCGGCTGTCCCCTTTGCCCTGCTCTATCTGCTCTATCCGGCCCAGCAATATGCGGTCGACTACGATTTCCACGCGGTGACACTCACGCTCTCCTTGCTGCTCTTCGCGCTCTACTTCATGTATACCCAGCGCAACGGCTGGTTCCTGGCTTTTGCCATTCTCTCGCTGGCCTGCAAGGAAGAGATAGCCGGAGTCATTGCCTTGCTGGGCCTCTGGATAGCGCTCTTCCAACGGCGTTGGCGTGTCGGCCTGATCGTCTTCGGGCTGGCAGTTAGCTGGACCGCCATCGGCCTGCTCGTGGTGCACTACGCCAGTCCCGTGGGTCACTCCCTGCTGGCCTCGCGCTGGTCTGAGTACGGCGACTCCCCGTTCGAGGTGATTCTAACGATACTCAGGCATCCGCTGCAGGTTGTGCGCGAGCATGTCCTGGAGCCCCAGCATCTGCTCTATCTGGAGAAGCTGTTGACGCCGGCAGGCTATTTGCCGCTCCTGGCCCCCTGGGTCCTGGTGCTGGCCTCCCCGACGCTGGCCCTCAACCTGCTCAGCTCCTCGCCCAACATGTATAGTGGCCGCTACCAGTACAATGCCGAGATTGTGCCCATCCTGATCTTCGCCACAATCGAGGCCACTGTAGTCCTGCTCTGGCTGCTCCGGCGCGGCCTCCTGCTAGCTCAGCAGCTTGGGGAGAGCGTGCTCAGGGCCAGCCCAGGGATCGTCGAGAGGGCGAGGGCCGCCTCTCCCTCCTGGCTGCCGGCAGGGCGCTGGTGGGAGGTGCGGAACGCGCGAGACGAGCGGGGCGCGCCCGTCATCGGCTGGCGGCTCTGGCCCCTGCTGCGGGCCTTCTTCTTGCTGCTCCTCCTGAGCTATGTGATGGTGCATGCGGTCAAAGCGACGGCCCGCTACGACGTCTACAGCGCCATGCCCTATGCGGCGGGCTTCATTTGGCCGGCCCAGGATGCTCACGATCGCCTGGCCTATCATTTTCTGCAGGAGATTCCGCCCGCGGCCTCGGTCTCAACCCAGACGATGCTGGTGCCCCATCTGAGCGAGCGGCCCAGTATCTATCTCTTCCCCTATGGAGCGGGCTATGCCGACTATATCCTGCTCAATGCCCCAGGCTACTATTATCCCTTCAAAACCTACGCTGACTATGAACATGCGGTCGATGCGGTGCTGAGTAGCGGGGAGTATGGTGTGATCGATATGCAGGATGGCTATATCCTCCTTAAGAAAGGCGCTCCTTCCACCGCCAATGAACAGGCGACTCGCATGGTGGCTCGCTATCGCCATACTGATTAGCTCGTGCTCATACAAGGGCGTCTGGCTCTGCCTTGACGCCCTTTTTCTCTCTGACCTATACTAATCAATAATCGATTGTGCCTCTTTGTAAGTGAGGAGCAGCGTCCCGGGATACGGGGCCAATGTGTGCAGGATTTCTACACCGATGAATATACGGACACCTATTCTTGGCCGGCGCGTTCTGCGCGAAGACATTAAGGAGTTTCTCATCGATGCCATCATCAGGGGGCAGTACCGACCTGGAGAGCGCATCGTAGAGAGCCGGATTGCCCAGGAGCTGGGCGTGAGCCAGGGGCCGGTGCGCGAGGCGCTGCGCGACCTGGAGCTGCTCGGCTTCGTGGTCAGCTCGCCTTACCGCGGGACCCAGGTGCGCAAGGTCTCGCGGCGCGATCTGCTTGAACTCTATCCTATTCGGGCCGCGCTGGAAGGGGTCGCGGCCCGCGCGGCGGCGGAGCGCATCGATGAGGCCACGCTGCGGCAGCTAGAGGAACTGCTTGCCGAGATGCGCGAGGCGGCTGTGCGCAACGAGCTGCATGCCCAGACGGCGGCCAACATTGCTTTCCACCGCCTGATCGTGCAGGCGGCGGGCAATCGCCTGCTGCTGCAGTACTGGGACAGCATGCAGCTCTATACGACGACCTTCGTAACGGTAGCGATGGCTCAGCGCACGCCGCAGGAACTAGCCGAGCGCCATCAAGTGATCATCGAGGCTCTGCAGGCCCACGATCCGCTGCGGGCCGAGCAGGTGATGCGCCGCCATATTGAGGAGGCTGGCGAATGGCTGCAGGCGGCTCCCCTCTCGCCGGAGGAGTCCGGGCAGGAGTGAAGGCGCGCCCACCTCTGCTGATCGGCGCGACCGAGAGAGGCAGGGTGAGAGACCTCGGGCTGGCTTCTCGTCTCGTCAGGTGCTGGTGACGACGCGGAAGAGAGGCTGAGGTGCTCCGCCCTGCCTCTGACTTCTTTCGGGCGGCGAGAGGTGCCCGCTCAGAGCTGGCGCGGAACCGTGCTTTCCGCTGAGCCTTGTCCGGCAAGCTGGGCGGCCAGCGGCTCGGCTGGCTGAGCCTGACTTTCGGGGGCGAGTGGCCCAAGGCGGCGCATTTCGGGCCAGATCAGGGCCACGCAGAGCACCACCAGGATGGTGCCAAGACCACCGCCGACGACGGCCATCACGGGACCGAGGAGCTGGGCGGCCAGGCCCGACTCGAAGCCTCCCAGCTTGTTAGAGGCGGCGATAAAGATCGTGTTGACCGCTGCCACCCGTCCGCGCATATGGTCGGGTGTGCGCGTCATCAGGAGGGTGCCCCGAATAACCACGCTGATATTGTCGAGTCCCCCCAGGATGAAGAGCATGAGCAGTGAGAGCCAGAAGGAGCGGGAAAGACCAAAGACGATGGTGGCCAGGCCGAAACCGGCCACGGCCAGCAGGAGGGTGCGCCCGGCCCGCTTAAAGGGCGGCAGGTGAGCCAGTAGGAAGGCGATGCAGACGGCTCCGATGGAAGGGGCGGCCTGGAGCCAGCCCAGACCGGTCGGGCCGACCTGCAGGATGTCACGGGCGTAGATCGGCAAGAGGGTAGTGGCACCTCCAAAGAGGACAGCGAAAAGGTCGAGAGTGATCGCTGCCAGAATTACCTGGGTACGTCGCAGGAAGCGCAGGCCCTCAGCTAGCGAGCGCAGGGTCCCCTCTGCCTGTGCCGCTTCTTGCTGCTGAAGCGAGGCCGGGGCTGCCGGCGGCAGGCGCAAGAGGGCCAGGAGCAACAGAAAGAGGGCGATGGCCAGGGCATTGAGACCGTAGATTGGGGTGGCTCCCCGAAAGAGAGCCAGCAGAAAGCCGCCCAGGGCCGGCCCAACGACCGACGCCAGTTGCCAGGCGCTGCTCTCCCAGGTGGCCGCGTTGGCGTAGAGTGCTGGCGGCAGCGTTTGCGGCAGGAGAGCGGCACTCGCCGGCTCGTTGAAGGCAGTAGCGATGCCTATAATCAGCAGACAGCCATAGATGAGCCAGAGAGGACCGCGCAGCCAGGAGAGAAGCATCAGTCCCAAAGAGCAAAGGGCCAGAATGGTCTGGGCCAGCATGACCATGCGGCGCCGGTTCTGACGGTCAGCCAGATGGCCGGCGAGTAGCGAGAAGCAGAGTACCGGCAGTACCTGAACCAGGCCAACCAGTCCCAGGGCCAGGGCCGAGCGAGTCCGGTCGTACAGCTCCCAGCCGATGGCCACTGTGACCATCTGCTCTCCAATCGAAGAGAGAAAGATACCGATGAACAGCAGGCGAAAGTTACGATAGCGCAGAGCGCGATAAGGATCGTGGCGCACCTGCACCGGGCTTTCTTCCGCAGGCCCCTGCCCACCCGTGGCAGTCGAGGCAGCGGAAGCTCCTCGTTCTGGGTCAAGTTCCCTCACAGACATTCCTCGCGTATTGCCCACAATAGTGGTTGAGCTGATTGTCGCCTCTTTGTGGTGTCTTGTTATATTTAATCCATCTATAACTTTCTTGCCCCTATAACAAGCGAGCGACAAAGCTCCGGATTTTACTATAGCACAGCGAGAGAGACAGTTTGCATAGCCAATCCAGCCCTATGCTTTCAGGAAATGAACCAGAGAGAGTAATATTGTCGTGTACCTAGATAGCCTCTGTCCTTCGTGAAGTACGAGGGGCAGAGCACGATTAACCACCGTGACCGACGGTTGTTTGTCGTGTACATAAGCTTTAGACGGAAAGGAATGTGAGTTATGGCAGACATGGCCTATTGCGTCAAGTGCAAAGAGAAGCGGGAGATCAAGGATGCGCATCAGGTGACCATGAAGAACGGCCGGGCGGCGCTGCAGGGTACCTGCCCTGTCTGTGGCACGCGCCTGAACCGTATTCTGCCTGGTGCGAGCAAGAAATAGGGCGACAGCGCTGGCTGCCCTGTCGTTGCGACCCGTCAGGGGTGGCCTGACCGCCAGCGCCGCCGCGGCGTAGGAGGCTTGTATGCCCGCCCGGCTCTTCTGTGGCAGCGGTGTGGGCAGCTCAGGAGTGAGCAGCCGCCCACGCCGCGGCGGCGTGAGGTCGGGCTGCTCGCTGCCAGAGGCTGGGCTTACTTCCCTGGCGCTAATGGTGGAGTCCGCTTGCTGAGCTGGCTAGAAGTCGCCGCGGCGAATGCGCTCGAAGAGGGCGCGATTCTCTTCATCGAGGGCGACCAGCTCAAGGTAGGTGCCGCTGCTGGCCAGGGTATCCAGAAAGGCGAAGCGAGTGCCCTGGCCAGCGATGCCACTCTCGACGATGGTCAGCGGACTGCTCTCCGGCTCCCTGCTGACCCCCTGGCTCTCTCTCCCCTCTGTTCCTGGTCCTCTCTGATTCAGGAGCGCCCGCAGAACCTGCTCGAGGTCGTCGACCTCCAGTCCCAGGTGATGGACGCCTGGGCCGCGCTGGCGCAGAAAGGCTGTCAGACTGTTCTCGCCTTCCAGCGGCTGCATTAGCTCGATCTGCAGGGGGCCTGCGTAGCCGAAGGCGACGTTCTGCCGACAGAAAGCTGCCTGGCCGCGATAGATGTAGTCGCGAAACTGGATGTCTTCGATGACGAAGAAACGGGATACGCCGAGCGTCGCTTGAAAGAAGCTCTGGGCCTCGGCGAGATCGTTGACGGCATAGGCGATCTGAAACCAGCGTGCGCCCGCGGCAGTCAGGGCGGCGAGGGACGAAGATATCTGCTTTGTGGACATAAGTCTTTGGTCTCCCTTGATGATGATATGCCTGGCCTTCGCTCTTCCTTTTTTGTTGATCGTTAATCGCTTGATTTATGAGCCTGCCTGCTGATGGCTGATAGAGGAGCCGGAGGGGCTGCCGGGGTGCGGGAAGGTTGAAAGGGAGCGGTCGGGCAGGTGAGTAGTCCGGCAGCCTGGAGGTGCTCCGGCCCGGGCAGGATGGCTTAGCGCCAGTGGATCATCGGCAGGCCGGGAACAGGGCTGCGGAAGTAAGGAATCGTAGTTCCGCGCAGGCTGCCGAGATAGACGGTGCGTAGGTCCGGTCCCCCGAAGGTCAGGCTGGCCAGCCAGGGGGCGATCGTGCCATGGGTGGCGGCCAGGATCTCAGGCGTCAGGCTGTGGCTCTCGTAGTGGGCGAAGAGGCGGGCCTTGGTCTCGGGATTGCTATCGTCGAGCAGGGTCAGAACCTCGCCCTCGGGTGTGATGGCGATGAGCTGATCGGTAAAGATCAGCGTCACCCAGAGATTACCACAGGCATCGAAGGCGAAGCCGTCGGGGAAGCCCGGCAGACGTGAGGGGCCGTAGATCTCGCGATCGGTCAAGGATCCATCGGGCTGGACCCGCAGGCGGCTGATGCGCCAGGCCGTGCTCTCAACAACGTAGAGCCACTCTTCGCGCGCGTCGAAGCGGATCTCATTGGTACCGCAGAAGCCCTCGGCGACGATGCGGATGCCGCGCTCATCTATGAGAGCGATGTAGCCGTCGGCGGTGCGTGTGTTGAGCTGGTTGGTCCAGGGATGTTCACGAGTGTTGACGCTGAGCCAGATGCGATTGTGGCTGTCGCGCAGGACGAAGTTGGCCTTGCCCAGCGGCTGGCCGTCGATCTCCGTATAGAGGGTACGCAGGCGCCCGTCGCGCGTCATGATCTCGACGGCATCGGTTCCCCAGTTCGCGATGATCAGATCGCCGTTTTCGGCGAAGGCCAGCCCATTGGGAAGCGATCCATAGGCCTGAACGTAGCGCTCTTCAAAGCTGGTCTCGCTGCCCGTGGGGGACGCCTGGGGGCGCTCGACCACGGGCAAGATCAGCTGCTGGCGGCCATCGGGATCGATGCGCATGACGCCGCCGCGGGCGTCAGCGACCCAGAGGGTGCCGTCGCGCTCGGCCAGGATGCACTCCGGACGCTGCAGATCGTGACCGATGTTGCGAATGCTGCTGCGGTCGACCTGCCAGTCTTTGAGTGGGTTGGCTGAGGATACCATGATCCTGCTCTCCTTTGCTATGGCCTCGTTGGCCTGGACAGCCTGGCCAGGCTGGCCGGCTCTTTAGCGCGCCCGGCCGGGGCTTTCCTCTTCGGCCAGGCAGCGGTTGCGCTGGGTGCCGAGGCCGCTGATGCTCCCCTCCAGAACGTCGCCAGGCTGCAGGAAGCGCTGATAGTGCATGCCGTTGCCGCGCGGCGAGCCGGTGCAGATCAGGTCTCCGGGCCAGAGCTGCACATAGTGGGAGATATATTCGATCAGGCGCGCAACACCGAAGATCATGTCGTCGGTCCCTTCGTCCTGCATGACCTGACCGTTGAGCTTGAGGGTCAGGTGGAGTCGCTGGGGGTCGGGTACAAAGCTGGCTGGGACCAGGAAGGGGCCGCTGGGCAGAAAGCCGGGTGGGCATTTGCTGCGCAGCCAGTCGCTGCCGATGGCCTGCAGGTCAGGACGATAGACGCGATCACGGCAGGTCAGGTCATTGACAATCGTATAGCCGGCGACGTAGTCCAGTGCTTGATCGCGCCTGACATGGCGCGCGGCCTTCCCAATGACGACGCCTAGCTCTAGCTCCCAGTCCACTTGCTGACTGTCTGCGGGCAGGAAGATCGGGTCGTAGGGACCGGTGATCGCCGAAGGGATCTTGGTAAAGACGTAGGGCTGGCCATTGGCGATGCGGGCATCCATGATGCGCTCGGCCAGAGCGCGCCGTTCGTCCTCGTCTGTCTGGTCATGGGCGCCATGCCCCTGGGCGACGGCCAGTTCGATAACGTGCTGACGGTAGTTGGCGCCGGCGCAGAAGACCTGGCGCGGATAGAGTACCGGTGCGTGGACGTGCAGGGCTTCTAGCGGCTGCCAGCTCAGCTCTGGGGTGGCCGCTGGGTGGGCCGACTCCAGGCTGAGGACCTCGACAGCTCGCTGGAGGGCGCGCAGATTCTGCTCCCAGTGCTCTAGCAGCTCCAACACGCTCTTGCTGCCGCAGAGCGGCTGCCCAAGCCGTTCGCAGAGCGGCTGAAGGGCGTCAACCGCCACCACTTGCTCGTCGAGGACAAGGCCGGCAAATGGTGGACAGCCGGCCACGGAAAACGAACCAAGGACAAAGAATCGGGTGCTCATCTGCTACTCGCCTGCTCTCTTCTGGTCTGTGCTCACCGGTGGCTGACCAACAACCAGCGTGTAGAGATCTCGCTCGCGTTTCTCCAGCAGCGGCAGGATGGTCTCTTCGACGAACTGGCGATAATGCGGGGTCTGGCGATGGTGCTGCAGGGCCTCCTCGTCGGCGTACTGCTCGTAGAGCAGAAACTGGTCGGGCTGCTCCTGCGAGCGACAGGCGTGATAGAGCAAACAGCCAGGCTCGCTTGTGGCGACGCGCGGCGCCATCTGTTTGAGGGCGGCCTCGATGGCGTCGCCCTGGCCCGGTTTGCCGTAATAACGGGCTACCAGGACGATCATAGATACTGCTCTTCCTTTCTCCTCTCCTTCGCGCTTGTACACGTTGCTCCTTGGGGAATGTGCTTCCGCTCGAGCGGAAGACGAACGGGCGACCCGCGTAGCCCTGGCCACCAGGACCCGTCGGCTGGCTGGCTGGCTGGTGCCTGCTCAACGGGCAGCGGCTCCGCCCTGGAGGGCGGACTGGTCCAGCTCGCCGCGGGCGACCTGCTGGCGAAAGAGCGCGATGGTGGCGGCGATGCCCTCACGCAGCGGAGTATGAGGCGGCGAGCCGATGAGGCGGCTAAGCGCCTCCGCGGAGTAGCTCTCGGGCGAGGGAAAAGCTGGCTCGGCAAAGGTGATCAGGCCGCGGCTGGCGGGTACCAGCTCCTCAATAAGGGCCACGATCTCACTCATGTGGGCGACGCTTCCATGCAGGTTGAAGACCTCTGCCCCTTCGAATGGCACGCGGGCGCAGGCGATAAAGGTCCTGGCCACATCGTCGACGTACTGGAACTCGCCCCGTCCCCCAAAGGGAATATGGAAGGGACGCCCCAGCACAGCGGCCAGCATGGCGCGCGTCGGGGCCGAGGTCAAGCCCTGATCGCGTCCTGGCCCATAGACGGTGGCGGGCCGCAGGCCGATGCTGCTGAGGCCGTGCTCCTGCCAGTAGATGCGGGCCGTACCTTCGTTGGCCTGCTTGAAGACGCCGTAGAGCGAGTTCGGGCGCTGCGGCGTCTCATGCTGCACTACGCCGCTCGCCCCGCCAGCCTGGGAATCATAGACGGCCACCGAGGAAGCGTAGACCAGTCGCCGGATCTGCTCCGTGCGCCGGCGAACGGCCTCGAAGACGTTAACGGTGCCGACGACGTTGACGCGCGCTCCCAACGACGGATTGGCGCGCACGGAGGGCATCTGTAGGGCGGCCAGGTGGACGACATGTGTGATCTCTTGCTGATCAAGGACCTCCTCCAGGGCGCCCAGCTCAGCGATGTCGCCCTGAACGAAGGTCACCTGGGCTAGCTCGTCCGGCGTCATGATGAGCTTGAGCCGCCACCTCTCCTGGCCCAGGTCAAAGGCCACGACTGGGATGCCTTCGCGCACCAGATTGCGCACGATCCAGGCCCCAATACAGCCCAGGGCCCCCGTGACAAGAAAGCGTTCTTGGGCCATGCTCGCTTGCTTCCTTCCTTCCTCCCTCTGCTCTGCTACCTGGCGCTTCAGCGCCGCTATGCCTGCCGCTATGCCCGCACCTGCCAGGTGGCTGCCGGATTCCCCTCGCGCCGGGGGCTTGCTCGCCGCCGGCGTGCTGGCCAGAGAGAGCAAGCAGCCGAGGCCTGGGCGGGCGCGAGCATAGCAGAGGGCATCTGTTCCTCCACTCTGCTGCTCAGTGTAGCCGGGCTATCGTCAGAGGTCACTACCGTTCGCTTCCGTTTTCGCTTTTCCGGTTGCTTCCGGTTGAGGGAGGGAGGGAGGGGAGCTGAGCGGGCTGGGGGGGGGCCAGGGGGAGATGGGTGGGCTGGGCAATTGTCCCTCTTCCTTATTATTACTGCTAATCAATCACGAATACGAATGAGAGAGCGCGGTCTCGCCACCCTCGCAGGCGCCCAGGGCCTTGAGGGAGGCTTTTTGCGCCTCGCTGAGGCCGCGCACCTTGCAGATATTCATTCGCTCGTAGGGACGCTCGCTGCGCAGGAGGTAGAGGCGGTTCCCGGTTCTCGTCTCGAAGATCTGGATGATCCCATTATCGTCGCCGCTGGCCAGCAGCTCGCCGTCAGCGCTAAAGGCTACCGACCAGACCTGGCCGCTATGGCTGGCGAAGGTCTGCGAGCAGAGGTGATAACTCAGGTCCTCGATCTGGCCGAGCCGCAGGGTGTGCTCGTCGCCGCTAGCCAGCAGGCGGGCATCGGGGCTGAAAGCGATCGCTCTGAACCAGGTCAGGGCGCCGTGTCCGGGCCAGCGCTGGCGACGATAGCCGCTGCTGAGGTCCCAGAGGCTGAGGCTTCCATCGTTGCTGCTGCTCAGCAGCCAGCGGCCATCGGGACTAAAGGCCAGGGCGCCGATAGGGCTGGCCTCGCCCTGCAGGGTGCGCAGGCAGCGCCCGCTGTCGACCTCCCACAGCTTGATCTCGCCGTCGTTATCGCCGCTGGCCAGGAGGGAGCCATCGGGGCTGAAGGCCAACGACCAGACCATTGAGCCGTGGCCGTGCAGTGTTTTCAGGCAGGCTTCCTGGCCATCGCGGCGCAGATCCCAGATTTGGACAGTCCGATCGTGGCTGCCGCTGGCCAGAAGCTGGCCGTCGGGAGCCAGAGCCAGCGACCAGATGACGGCGCTGTGGCCGTGCCAGGTTTTCAGGCAGTGCGCGCCCTCTTGCTCTGTCAGCCTCCACAGGCGGATCGCCTGGTCGTCGCCACTGCTGATGAAGGTGCGACCGTTGGGCTGGAAAAGAATCGACCAGATGGGGCCGGCGTGCCCCTGGAAGGCGTACAGGCAGCGGGCCTGGCCGTTGGGGGCCAGCAACCAGAGGCGCAGCAGGCCATTGTCATCGCCGTTCACCAGATAGCGCCCGTCCGGACTGAAGGCCATCGAACGCGCCACGCTGCTATGGCCCTGCAGGGTACGCAGGCATTTACCGCTCTCTACATCCCAGAGCTTGACCTTGCCGCTGTAAGAGACACTGATCAGCAGACCGGCGGGGCCGAACGCCACGACGCTCACAAAGGTCGAGTGACCGTGCAGAATACGCAGCCGCTGGGCCTCAGCGCCCAGTCGCCAGATCTCGACCGCCCCATCGTCGCAGCCGCTGGCCAGCATTGTCCCCTCGGGGTTGAAGGCGATGGTAGCGGCACGCCTCGTATGCAGGCGTAGAGTGGCCAGGAGGCGCCCGTTGGCCACCTCCCAAAGATTAACCAGGCCATCTTCGCCACCGCTGGCAAAGAGCTTCCCTTCGGGATGGAAGGCTACCGCCATGATATCGCCCCGGTGGCCGTGCAAGATCCGCACACAAGCCCCCGACTCTACCTCCCAGAGACGCACCGTCTCGTCGTTGCCGCTGCTCACCAGCAGGCGGCCATCAGGACTGAAGGCCAGGTCCCAGACGGGGCCGATGTGGCCATAGAGCACCTTCAGGCAGCGACCCGTCTCGATCTCCCAGAGGCGGATGGTTTGGTCCATCCCGCTCGTAGCCAACAGGCGCCCGTCGGGGCTGAAGGTCACGGCCCGCACCCACTTCTCATGACCCTGCAAGACGCGGAAGCAATGTCCACTCTCCTCGCCGCGGAGATGCCAGAGCTTCACGCTGCGGTCGTAGCCGCCGCTGGCCAACAGGCGCCCGTCGGGACTGAAGGCCAGGGCCCAGGCCATGCGGCTGTGACCGCGCAGCGTCAGTACCGGGCGTCCTTCTGCCAGATGCCAGAGACGGATCTGACCGCTGAAGCTGCCCACGGCCAGCAGGCACCCGTCGGGGCTGAGGGTCAGTGAGGCGATGCTCTCGACCGGCTCCGTAAAGAGCGAGTCGCTGATCCAGGCGGCGGCAAAGCTGGCGCCCTGGGCCTCGATGCCCTGAAGATAAGCCTGGCGCACAGCCAGACCGGAGAAATCCATATTGCGCAGATGGCCGCGCAGGGTGGCCACCAGATTGACCAGATTGCCTCCGCCATAGCCCTGGACCGCGTAGGGCAGGCCGCGCAGGCTACCCGTCAAGGCCATTATCCGCTCCTCCAGCCGCTGCTCGTCCCCGCAGAGCGAGAGGAGACGCTCCAGCAGAGGCTGCAGCAGCATGCGGACCTGGCTCTCACGAATATAATCCTTGCTGCTGGCCTTCATCAAGGCGTGCGAGAGCAGCAACCGCGGACGCTCTTGCAGAATCTCCTCGCAGACCTCCTCGACCAGACGCTCGCTGACGTACTCCATTACCACCGGCTGCAGCGTGAAAATCGCTCCCTGCTCGGCTCGCTCCACCAGGCAGCGCCAGCGCAGCGACTTCAGGGCGGCCAGCAGCTCGCGGCGCGAGATGGCGCCCAGCAGATCCTGACCAAGCTCCTCGAGCGGTACCATCTCGCGCTCAATCGCCAGCCAGTACATCAGGTCACGTTCCAGGGAAGAGAGGCGCTCGAACTGGTAATCCAGAAGCTGACGGACGGTGTGCAGGAGCCTCGGCCCCTCGCGCAAGAAAGCCTCGATCTGGCCGCCGAACACCTCCTGGACGGTGGCGGCGGCCAGCTTGAGCGCCAGAGGGTTGCCAGCGTAGTGGTGCACCAGCTCATCCCAGGCGTGCGGCGAACCCACAAGGCGGCGCTCCTCTAGCAACTGCTGGATGGCCTCGCGCTCCAGGCCGAAGAGCTTCAGGGCGCGCACTGGCGAGAGCGGTCCCTCCAGCGGCTCCAGCTCGCCGGGCAGCTCACGGCTAGTCAGCAGCAAGCAGCTCTGATGAGTGCACTCGGCCACCTGGCGCAGCAGGCGCCCATAGCCCTCGTAGCCCTCGCGATAGCCTCCCTCGAAGCTACCGGGCTGCAGCAAAGTCTCCAGGTTATCGAAGACCAGCAGGTAGCGCCGCCTGCGCAGCAGGTCGAGCAGAAGGGTCATGCGGCCTTCGAGCTGAGATGGAAGCGAGAGGCCCTGCTGCTGGGTCAGGGCCTGGATGCAGTCGGCCAGCAGCTCATCGAGAGGGGGAGCGTTGCGCAGAGAGCGCCAGAGGACAAACTCGAAATGGGGCGCCACCTGCTGAGCGAAGCGAACGGCCAGGGTGGTCTTGCCGATGCCGCCCAGCCCCAGGACGACGATCAGCCGACAGTGATCGGCGAGCAGCCAGCGTTCCAGAGTGGCCAGCTCGCTCTGACGGCCATAGAAGGAAGAGGCGTCGGGGGCCTCGCCCCACTCGGCGCGGGCGGCACGAGGGGCGGTCGGAGGGTCGGGTGCAGGCTCGCCTGTTGGCGGCAGCGGCGAAGAGGGCCGGGCGGCGATCGCAGAGGAAGAGAGGGCAGGTAGAGGCTGAGAGGAACGGCGCCGGGCCTGAAGCAGCTCCGCAAACCACAGCTCATCGAAGGGGATCGAACGCCGGGCCGCGCTCTCGGCGGCCTGCTGCCAGAGGGTGCGAGCCTCTTCGTGGGCCTGCTCCTCGTGGAAGGCGCCGTAATGCAAATAAATCTCGATCAGCTTCTTCAGGTTCTCGCTTGTTGGGAAGGCCGTGCCACCCTCCCAGTGGCGAATGGTGCGCTCCGACACACCGAGCATCGTCGCGATCTCGGCCTGTGTCAGGCCGGCCTTCTCGCGCAGCGTGAGTGCCAGCAGACCGAAGCGGTCATCTTTGAGCTTATACCGACGGTGATAGCCCACGGCATCGTGCTCCCCAAGGCGATGTCCTTGCGTTGGACAGTGCGCAGCGAGCGCTTTCCCTCACCGGAAGCAACCGGAAAGAGAAAAGCGGAAGCGAGTGGTAGTGATCTTTCTCCCACCCTTCGCTACACTGTGAGCGAGTCTGGCGAACAGGGGGGAGAAACGACGGATCTCTACACCAGGCCCAGCCTTCGGTCAGGCACTGACCCCGAGGCCCGCCGCTTGCCAGCCAGCGAGAAGAGCGGTCCTTTCACAGCGTTGTGAGCGGCACGACGGGTACTCAGCGGCTTCCTGGCTGTTATGGTAGCACAGAACTGGCTGAGCGTCAATCAAGGGCGGCCTCTTCCGGCCTGGCTCGCTGAACGGGCCGCTGAGTTGAGCCTGAGCCGTGCCGTGCCGTGCCGCGCCGCGCGACAAATCCTGGGCTGCTTGCGGCCAGTGAGGCTGTGCTATCTACCGCTACTCACCCACTCGATGAGGAGAGCAAGAAACGAACGAAGGAAGAAAGAAGGAGACCATGAGCAAACACCTGCTTGCCCACCTGGCTCATGTGGAGATCATCACGCCGGCCCTGGAGGATTCCCTGCGCTTCTTTACAGAGCTGATGGGAATGGAGCTGAGCGAGCGCGTCGGTGACTCATGCTATCTGCGCTGCTGGGGAGAATTCTACCATCACAGCCTGGTGCTCACCGCGGGCGAGCAGCCGGCGCTGGGGCACATCGGCTGGCGCACCTGGGGACCGGAGGAGCTAGAGCGAGCCGTCAAAGAAGTCGAAGCTGCCGGCCAGCAGGGCCACTGGATCGAGCGCGGGCCGGGGCATGGGCCGGCTTATCGCTTCCGTGGACCCGGCGGCCACCTCAACGAACTCTTCTGGGAAGTAGATCGCTACCAGGCGCCGCCCGAGCTCCGCTCGACCTATCCGCCCCGTCCGCAGCGCTTCACTGGCCGCGGTGTAGCCCCGCGTCAGATCGATCACGTCACCGTTGCCTCGCTTGACGTCATGCGAGATACGCGCTGGTATTGCGATACCCTGGGTTTCCGCTTCATGGAGTACACCGTGCCCGATGAGCGGCCTGAGATCGTAGTCTTTACGCAGATCACCACCAACGAGAAGTCGCACGATCTCGGCTTTGTGGCTGACTTTTCGGGGGTGCCGGGCCGTCTCAATCACGTGGCCTTCTTCCTGCCGGAGATCAAGGACCTCCTGCGGGCCACCGATATCCTGCTGGAGGCCGGGCTGAGCATGGAGTACGGCCCTGGCCAGCACGGCATGGGGGAGCAATACTACCTCTACTTCCGCGAGCCTGGCGGCATGCGCATTGAGCTGAACTCAGGTGGCTATCGCAACTACATTCCCGACTGGGAGCCAGTGCGCTGGGTACCCTCGCAGGGATCGAACACCATGTACCGCAATGCGGCCATGCCCGACTCGATGACGGAATCCTTCCCGCTGGCGCCGGGCGGCTCCTTCCCTGAGCCGGCGGCCAGTGGGGGCAGGCCGGTCGATCCGGACCTGGTCAATCCCTTCCGGCAGCGTGGGCGTGGCTAGGCTGCTCGTCCGGGCGGTGGAAGAATCCTCAGCGAAAGATGGATGGAGTGTCCTACGATGGACAGAAGCGCGCAGAAGATATTGATTGTCGGCGGCGGCATCTCTGGCCTGACGGCGGCAGTGGCGCTGCGGCAGATCGGCTGCGAGGTTGAGGTAGTCGAGCTTAATCCCCAGTGGTCTGTCTATGGCGTGGGGATTATCCAGCAGGGCAACGCCCTGCGGGCCCTCGACCGCATTGGCCTGGCCGAGAAGTGCATCGCCGCCGGGCACCCGATGGGGGGTGTTCGCTTCTACGATCACCAGGGAACCTTTCTCTTCGAGGTTCCTCAGCCCCAGATTGCCGGGCCACGCTATCCCCCAGGCAATGGCCTGACCCGCTCGCGCCTGCACGCGATTCTGCAGGACGCCGTACGCCAGTCCGGAGCGGCGATCCGCCTGGGCCTGACGGTGGCCACCCTGGCGCAGTCCGACAGCGAGGTCATGGTGACTTTCTCCGATGGCTCCTTTGCCAGCTACGATCTGGTCGTCGGAGCCGATGGTCTCAAATCGCTGATGCGCCGCCTGGTCTTCGGTTCCGAGTACCAGCCGACCTACGTGGGCCAGGTCTGCTGGCGCTGCAATGTGCCGCGCCTGCCCGAAGTGACGACCGGCTGGCTCTTCGAGGGCGGCCCCTATGGCAAGGCCGGCTTTATTCCTTTGGCTCCCGATCTGATGTACATCCTGCTGGTGGAGACACCTCCGCCGGGGCCGCCGCCGCGCTTCCCGCGCGAGTGCTTGCCGGCAGCCTATCGTGAGCGGCTGGCTCCCTTTGGGGGACCGGTGGCTCTGGTGCGCGATCGCTATATCACCGATGAGTCGGAGGTGATCTATCGCCCCTTCGAGACCCTGCTCCTGCCTCCGCCCTGGTATCGCGGGCGCGTCCTGCTGATCGGCGATGCGGCCCACGCCATGACGGCCCATGTCGCTCAGGGAGCGGCGATGGCCATCGAGGACGCCATCGTGCTGGCCGAAGAGGTGGCAAGCGGCGATCCGCTGCCGCAGGCTCTGGAACGCTTTATGCAGCGACGCTACGAGCGCTGCAAGGCCCTGGTAGAGATTTCCTCTCAGCTCAGTCAGTGGGAGCGCGACCAGGTTCCCGATGCCGACGTGGAGGGCCTGACGCGCCGCTCGTTCGAGATTGCTGCCGCCCCAATCTGAGTGGGAACCTGCCAAACAACTGGCCCGGTGCCTGGCCGACGGATGGGTGGCCTGATCCGATCTGATCCCTTCCGAGAGCGGGAACCGCTTACTCAAACCGGGAGAGTAGCTGTCTGATGATTATCGATTTCCATGCCCATTATTTGGCGCGCGAGCATCTTGAGATGCATGCCCAGGCCCCTGATGGGCGCATCCTTGGTGCTCGCTGGCGCAGGGAAGGCAGGGAGACAGTGCTGGAGACCGGCGGGCAGCCGCTTGGCAGTGCCTGCCAGCCCGAGGAGTTTTACGATCTCGATAGGCGGCTGGAGCTGCTGGCCAGGGCCGGGGTGGATCTGCAGGTGCTCTCGCCGCCGCCCTTCATGGCCTTCTACGAGTTGCCGGGAGCCGAGGCGGCTCCTCTCCTGCGCGAGCAAAACGAGGCTATCGCAGCCGTGGTGCATCGCTATCCTCGTACTTTCCACGGCCTGGGCCTGGCTCCCCTGCAGGACCCGGAGCGGGCCGTTGAGGAGATCGCCTATCTGATGGATCGGCTCCAGCTTGCCGGTGTCGAGATCCTAACGCGTGTCAATGCCTGGAATCTCGATGCACCCGAACTAGAGCCGGTCTGGCAGGCTCTGGCGGCGCGCCAGGCCCTGGTCTTTATTCATCCGCTGGAGGTTTTGGGGGCTGAACGGCTGACGCGCTACTATCTGCGCAATCTGCTGGGCAATCCAGCGGAGACGGCCTTTGCCCTGGCCTCACTGCTCTTTGGAGGCGTGGTGGAGCGCTATCCGCAGATTCGCTTTGTGGCGGCCCACGGTGGCGGCGTGGCCCCCTTCGTAATCGGGCGCTGGCAGCATGGGGCGCGTGTCCGACCCGAGCTGGCCCATCTGGGTGAAACGCCGCTGGCTCTGCTGCGCCGCATCTATGTAGACTCGCTGGTGCACGGGGCGCAGCCGCTGCGCTATCTGGTGGCTCTTCTGGGGGCCGAGCGCGTGGTTCTCGGCTCCGACTGGCCTTTCGACATGGGAACGCGCGAGCCTGTCGCCCTCTTTGGCGCCGGGCTAGCGCCTCAAGAGCAGCAGTGCATTTTGCAGGGGCACACCGACCTCCTTGGCCTTCGGCCGGGGGACTGAGCTGCAGACTCTCTTCTCCCTATGGTCCTCAGCGGACGGTGCCGTCTGACAACCAGACTGCGCCGTCCGCTTCCGCTTGCTTGCGAGGGCCAGTCGTGGCCAGGGCCTCCCCAGCCCAGGGTCTCTCGACGGCCTGCCTGGCAGTTGACCTTTGCGGGGGCTGGGGTTGGCTGGGCCGGTGGCCCTGGCTGCTCTCACTCAAGACGGGTTCCAGGCGTTCGTGTTGATGGGGGTCTCGGGATTGATCAGGTAAGCGTGGAAAAGGCCCGTCGGATCGTAGCGAGCGCGCAGCGCCTGCAGACGCTGCCAGTGGCTCTCCTCCATGAAACGTGCGGCGCGTGTTGTGAAGTCGGAGTCGGCCAGGAAGAGGCCCTCGCTCAGTGGTTCGATACGGCCCATCTGCTCGGTCAGCCAGCGGCGACAGCGGGCATCATCCTCGGGCTGCTGCCAGACCACGTAGCTGGCGAAGTAGACGTCGGCCTGGAGCGAGAGCGCCATATCGGGCAGGGGGTGGAGGGGGGCCATGCCGAACCAGAGCGAAAAGGACTGAGGTGTCGGCAAACTGACGAAGGCCTCGCGCAGGGCAGGAATGGCCGCAGGCGCCGGCGCATTCAGCCAGGCGTTGTCGACGGCATAGCGATGCTCTTTCGGGTTGGCGCGTCGCTGCTCGGCATATTCGGCGGCCAGTGTGGTCGGCACCATTGTCTGGGCCAGCAGGGCGCGCTCACGTGCCGGGCAGCTCTCGAAAGGAGCCAGGGCCTCGCGAGCCTCGGCAGGCGACTCGGCGAAGCTCAGGCCCTGGACCAGCAGCAGCGGGGCCGCCGTGCCTGTCAGATCGCCGCCGCTGCCCATGCCGACGGCCACAACCTCGACGCTAGGGGCCAGTCGGGGGTGAATCTCGTAGAGCCAGCCCATGACCTCGTCAAAGAGGGCGGCGGGATAGAAAAAGCTGCTGCGCGTCAGGGCCGCCGGCAGAGGGCGCACCCGCAGGTAGAAGCGGGTCACGATAGCAAAGAAACCAGGACCAGCCCCGCGGGCCGCCCAGAGCAGGTCGGCGTGCTCGTGCTCGTCGGCGTGCAACAGCTCGCCCTCGGCGGTCACCACGTCGATGGCCGCCACGCGCTGGCAAGCCCAGCCCCAGCCGCGACAGTTCCAGCCCATGCCTCCCTGCAGGAGGAAGCCGCCCAGACCGACATCGGGACAGTGTCCCCCAGGGAACATCAGGCCCTGCTGCGTGAGCAGGTTGTTCAGCTCGCTTCCCGTGACTGCCGGGCTGACGCGCATGATCCCGGCCTCGCGGTCCAGCTCGATCTGGCGTAGTCCTCCGAGATCGATCAGCAAGGCATCGTCGCGCAGACTCCAGGCGGCCCAGCTATGGCCACCGGCGCGCACCGAGACTTTCAGCCCTTGCTCGCGGGCCAGGCGAACTCCGGCCACCACGTCCTCTTCGCTGGTGGCCATCAGAATGGCGGCGGGATAGCGCGCGGGTCGGCGTCCGTTGAAGATGCGTCCACAGCGCGCCTCTTCGTAACCGGGCTGGCCCCGCCAAAAGAGACGGCCCTGCAGGGCCGCCGGCCTTCCTCCGTTGTTCTGCTTGCTCGGCTCGCTCATATCCCCTACCTTTCTCCTCAGGCTCCTCTCTGACCCTGGCTCTGGCTCACAACAACCCTCCGAAGAAAATAACAAAGACGGTCTACTCTGCGCATGGCATCCAGACCTCTCCTCTGCCTGCAACGCTTGGTCTTGCAAACTTATCCCCTGGCGCACCGGTCCGGGCGCGCCGGTGCGGCGGGACAGGCCGCGGCTCCTCCCTGCGCCAACGGGGCCTTGCCCTGCTAACTGCCTCTCCCGGGCGGTGAGAGGAGTAAACCCGCACCAGGGGAAGGAAGGCCCGTCGACGAAGGCTAGCGACCTGTCCTCGATCAGGCAGTGTAGCCGAGCTGGACGAGAAAATCACTACCACTTGCTTCCGACTTCCTCTTCCGCTCGCTTCCCGCCAGAAGCGCCAGCCTGTCTGGCCTGGCGCCTGGCGGCCCCGCTCAGGTTCGGCTGCAAGGGGCAAACGTGGAGAAGAGAGGGGGCGAGCGGGCCTTCGGTCGGAGAGAAAAGAGGCTCCGTTGGGGCCTCTTCCGAACCGGAAGCGACCGGAAAGGAAAAACGGAAGCGAGTGGTAGTGATTTTGTCCTACGCCTCCCATACACTGCAGGAAAGGCACAGTCACAGGCCGGTCACGAAAAGGCGGACTGACCCGGCAAGTGGCCTGCCGGCCTGAGTGCGCCAGGTAAGGTAAAGGTAAGGGAATAAGCAGGCGCACAACCATGTGGGAGGAGCAGACAATGAGCGGACGACTCGAAGGCAAAGTCGCGATCATCACCGGGACGGCCAGCGGTCAGGGACGTGTGGCCGCCCTGCGCTTTGCTGCCGAAGGCTGCAAAGTTGTTGGCTGCGACCTCAACGTCGCGGGCGCCGAAGAGACCGTTCGCCTGGTGCGGGAAGCTGGCGGCGAGATGGTCTCGCTGCACCCCTGCGACCTGAGCGATCCCGAGCAGGCCCAGCGAGTCGTCGAGCTGGCGGTCAGCACCTATGGTGGCCTCGACATCCTCTACAACAACGCAGGCACGGCCTGGATCGCGCCGATCGAGCAGATGACAACCCGCATGTGGCAGGATACCCTGCGCAGCGAGCTGGATACCGTCTACTACATGTGCAAAGCTGCCTGGCCCCATCTCATTGCCCGGGGAGGAGGCTCCATTATCAACGTTGGTTCCGTCTCCGCCAAGTTTGGCAGCGAGGATGTGCCCGGTCTGGCCCACGCCGCCAGCAAAGGGGCCGTTATCGCCATGACGCGCCAGCTTGCTGCCGAGGGGGGCAAATACGGCATACGCGCCAACACCATTTCGCCGGCCCTGATTCGTACACCGCAAACCGAGTGGGCCATCTCCTCCGGGGCTTTGGATGGCATCATGCGCAAGCTGATGCTCAAACGGATTGGCACGCCGGACGACGTAGTCTTCTGCGCCATCTATCTAGCCTCCGACGAATCCTCGTGGGTCACCGGGGCCGATTTCGCCGTTGACGGCGGAGCCAGCGCCTTCTAGGGCATCGTCTGACAGGAACAGGCCGGTCAGCGAGCCGGCGAGCAAGAACAGCAGAGCGAAGCCAGCGAGCGACAGCGACAGCACGCGAGGCAAGCCACAAGAGAGGGAGGGGCATGATGCAAGCAGCTTCCACTGTTGGCGAGGACCGGCAGCAGCCTGAAGCGGTCCCGTTGCTGGTGCTGCGTCATGTAACCAGGCGCTTCGGGGGCGTCACGGCCCTCAACGATATCAGTTTCGAAGTACGCAGCGGCGAGCTGCTCGGCGTCATTGGGCCTAATGGAGCGGGCAAAAGCACCCTCCTGAGCCTCATTTCTGGGGCCCAGCGCGTCAGCGAAGGGGAGATCCTCTTTGCCGGGCAGCGTCTGGACCGCCTGCCCGCCTACGCCATCGCGCGCCTCGGTATCGGGCGCGCCCATCAAATCCCGCGCCCTTTCGGACGTATGACCGTGCTGCAAAACGTCCTGATCCCCGTCCATGCCCGGCGGAACGAGACCCAGGGTCGGCGGCACCTCGCCGAGGACGCCGAAGAAATCTTGCGCCTCTGCGGCCTGCTTGACCGCAAAGATCGACAGGCTGGCTCTCTGGCCTTACTCGACCTCAAGCGCCTGGAGCTGGCCCGCGCCCTGGCCCTGCAGCCACGGCTGCTGCTGCTGGACGAGGTGGCCGCCGGCCTGGTAGGCCAGGAGGTCGACGAGATCACCCACCTCATCGCCTCCATCCATGCGCGCGGCGTGACCATCATCCTCGTTGAGCACGTCCAGGCGGTGGTGCGAGCCTTAGCCAACCGCGTCATTGTGCTGGACTGGGGGCGCAAGATCGCCGAAGGGAGTCCTGAAGAGATCGCTCGCCATCCCGAGGTGATCGCCGTCTACCTGGGCAGCGAACAGGCAGCGCAGCCGCCGGCGCCGGTATCGACCCAGGGCGCCGCCCGCGAGCGCGAGGCCGCCGGCTCCCTCACCGGAGGGGGCCAAAGCAGCAGCGGCAGCAGACAACCTCTCCCTTCTGCCCGAGCTACGTCGACGGCGGCGGTTCGGCCTTCCCCGCCGCCGCTGCTCGACGTGCAGCGCCTCAGCGTCGACTACGGCAAGCTGCGCGCCCTGCGCTCCCTGGACTTCAGCGTGGGGGAGGGGGAGATCGTGGCGGTTGTGGGAGCCAACGGAGCTGGCAAGACCACTCTGACCCAGGCCATCAGCGGTCTGGTGCCCGTGAGCGAAGGCCGCATCCTCTTTGCCGGCCAGGACATCACTCGCCAGCCCGCTCATCGGCGGGCCCGCCTGGGCATTGCCCTCTGTCATGAAGGGCGGCGGCTCTTCCGCGAGCAGACAGTGCGTGAGAATCTGGAGCTGAGCGCCGCCTACGCCGCCCATGGAGCCACTACCAGCTTCGCCCAGCGCCTGGAGCGAGTCTACGATCTCTTTCCAGTCCTGCGCGAGCGGGCCGAGAGCCACGCGGGACGCCTCTCGGGAGGGCAACAACAGATGGTCGCCATCGGACGGGCCTTGATGGCAGAGCCTCGCCTGCTGCTGCTAGACGAGCTATCGCTGGGGCTGGCGCCAGCGGTCGTCGACCAGCTCTTTGCTGCCCTGCCGCGTATCCTGGCCTGGGGGATCAGCGTCGTCCTCATCGAACAGCATGTCCAGCGTTCACTGGCAGTAGCCAACCGGGTCTACGTCCTGGAACGGGGGCGAGTCGTCTTCTGCGGTACGCCGGATCAGGTACGCGCCCACCCGGCGCTGCAGCAGGCCTACCTGGGTGTTGCGGCAACCTCCACCGCTGTTTCCCATGCGCCCGCAGCCAGCGAGCACGAGCAGCATCCCGTCTCGGGAACATAAGCCTGGGCGGGCGGCCAGCCAGCCCCCGCCAGGTCTGCCCTTTGAAGGGGAGGATTTTCGACAACAGCTACACAAACCAGCGCCCACGCGAGCATAGAAGGTCGCCAGCGTTCAGCGGCGAACGTCTCCGGTCGAGAAACAGACACTGCAGAGGAGGAGAAGTATATGAGCACAGTCTGTAAGGCAGCGCGGTCCTTATTTCTGATGGTCATGCTGGCTCTGAGCGTCGTAGCCTGTGGCGGTACGGGTGGTTCTTCCAGCAATCAGACGATTGTCATTGGGGCGACGTTGCCCTTAACGGGATCTCTGGCCGCCGTCGGCGTCCTGCTCAAGGCTGGCTATCAGGCCGCGGTAGACGACATCAACGCCGCCGGGGGACTGGAGGTCAACGGGCAAAAGTATCATGTCAACCTGGTGATTCTCGATAACACCTCCGACCCCAACACTGCCAGCAACCAGGCGACAACCCTCTATTTGCAGAACAACGCTGTGGCCCTTCTGGGACCCTTCACGCCGCCGCTGGTCATTCCGGTCTCGCAGGTGGCCGAGCGTGTCAAGCGACCCCTGATCTCCACCACCGCGCCCATCGAGGCCTGGCTCTCGGCCCGCCCATCCGGATGGCAATACGCCTGGGATGTCTTCTTCGATGAGAAGCAGCAGACGAGCATGAGCTTCCAGGTGGCCAACATGGTCAAGACCAACAAGCGCGTGGCCCTCTTCACGGATAACGAGGAAGACGGCGTCACGATGGGCAAGCTCTGGACTCAGGAGGCGCCGCAGTTCGGCTATACCATCGCCTATCATGCCATCTTCCCGGTCGGCACCACCAATTTCTCCAGCCAGATCGCTGCTGCCAAGGCCGCCAATGCCGAGGTGCTCATTACTCAGATGACGCCTCCCGATGCGATGGCTCTCTGGAAGCAGATGAAGGCTCTGGGCTACCATCCGATTATCGCCGAGAGCGAGAAGGGGTCGTCGACCACAACCTGGATGCAGGCCCTGGGGAGTGTCGGCGAGGGCGCCCTAATCGCGAACTTCTGGTCGCGCTCCTTTAACTACCCGGGCAGCCAGGAGCTGGCGGCCCGCGCGCAGAAGGCCGGCATCAAGGCCACCATCGAGCAGGCCGGCTACATCATGGGCTACTCGATCACCCAGGTCCTCTTCGATGCCATCAAGCGCGCTGGCTCGACCGATCCTGCGGCTATCAACCGTGCCATTGGCCAGACCGACAAGACCTATCCGGTTGGCCCGATCCGCTTCGGAAGCAACCACGCCGATCCCGTCCAGGCCATTATGCTCCAATGGCAGAATGGTGAGACGGTCCAGGTCTATCCGCCGGTCTCTGGCGTGAGCCTGGAGGCACCCGCCAGGGGCCTGGCCTGAGCAGGCCGAGGCGACCGGCAGACGCAGGCACCAGCGCGCGGCCAACGAGCCACAGCAGAAGCGCCCACAGTGCTCTGTTGCCTTACCATTGGTTGCACTAGTGCGAGCGGGACCGGACTGGCTCGACAGCGAGCCAGCTCGGCCCCGCCTCCCTGCCATCGCGGCGCTGCCTGTGCCGCTGTCTCTAGCGAGAGGGAAGAAGCAGAAGAGGGACCGCTATGTTTCTCTACCATCTGATCGATGGCTTTTTTCTGGGCGGCCTCTACGTGACCATCGCCCTGGGGCTGACGCTGGTCTTTGGCGTCATGAATACCGTCAATCTGGCACAGGGCGAGGTCTTGATTGGCTCAGCCTACCTCACCTATACCTTGTCTAGCCTCACCCATCTTGATCCATTGCTCTGCCTGCTACTGGTGGCCCCGCTCATGTTCGTCATTGGCTATCTGGTGCAGCGCCTTCTGCTCAATCCGCTTATTCCCCGTGGGCAGGAGACGCTGCTGGTGGCGACCTTCGGCCTGCTGCTGGTGGCGGAGACGCTCTTTGGGCTGATCTATGGAAACGACACCCTTTCCCTGAGCGCCTCCTATACTATGACCGGCCTCACGCTCTTTGGCGATACTGTGCGGACCATTTATGTGATTGCCCTGGTGGCTGCCCTGCTCTTGGTGGTCGGGACCCATCTCCTGCTGACCTATCTACCGCTTGGGAAGGCCATTCGGGCGGCAGCCGAGGACCCCGGGGCCGCGGCCTCGATCGGGATCAATGTGCCGCTGGTCTATGGGATCACCTTTGGCCTGGCGGCGGCCATCTCTGCCGTCGGGGGTGCCCTGATCGGCCTCTCTTTCGGCTTCGGTCCAACCACTGGCTCTAGCTGGTTGCTGCGCAGCTTCACGGTGATCGTTCTGGGTGGCATGGGATCGCTCTGGGGAGCTTTGCTCGGTGGACTGCTCATTGGTATCCTCGAGGAGGTGGCGGCCAGCATTGTTGGGCCGCAGTTCCGTGATCTGATCGTCTTCGCCTTTCTGGTGATTGTCTTGATCGTGCGACCCGAGGGCTTCTTCGGTCAACGCGTGGGGGTGGCAAAATGAGAATGCGCCCCGCTCCATCCGATCAGGGCCGGTCCTCTCGTCCCTGGTCCTGGCCCCAGTTGCCACTCCTGCGCCGCCTGGCTCCCTGGCTTGGTTGGGGCCTCCTGGGGCTGCTCCTGCTCCTGGCCGCGCTGGGGCCGCTCTATTTGAGTGCCTTTGATCTGGTGCTGGCCTTTACGCTCTTTAACTATATGACGATGGCCCAGTCCTGGAACCTGTTAGGGGGCTATGGCGGTCAGTTCTCGCTGGGCCACTCGCTCTTTGTGGGAGCCGGCTCCTACACCATCGCCGTGCTGCTGCTGCATACCGGCCTGCCGCTCCTGCTAGATCTGCTGCTGAGCGGCCTGCTGGCGGCGATCCTGGCAACCCTGGCGGCCCTCCTGCTGATGCGCCTGCGTGAGGCTTACTTCTCGATCGGCTCGCTGGGCCTGGCTATGGCCAGCCTGACCTGGATGCTCAACTGGTCCTTCACGGGCGCCACCAGCGGCCTGAACCTGCCTCCCTCAGCTACGCTCGACTACTCGACGCTCTACTACCTGGCGCTGGCCTTGTTGGTCGCCACGACTCTGACCATCGTCCTGCTGGTGCGCAGTCCCTTCGGCCTGCGCCTGATGGCCATCCGCGATGATCAGGAGGCGGCTGCCGAACTGGGAGTGAATAGCTTTCCGGTCAAGCTGGTGACCTTTGCGGTCAGCGCCTTCTTTGTCGGCCTGGCCGGTGGGCTGATTGCCCTCAACAAGCTGGAGATCGAGCCGGATTCGGCCTTCAGCATGAACTGGGTGATCACGATGATCATCATTACGATCATCGGAGGTATTGCCACCTCGACGGGACCACTGGTGGGGGCTGTGGTCTTCTTTACCTTGCAGCAGGTGCTGCAGAATTCGCAGGACCTCAGCAGCCTGCTGACCGGGCTGATGCTGATCCTGATCATTCGCCTGGCCCCCGAGGGACTCTGGCCCCTGGCGCTCAAGCTTGGTCGCCATCTGGGCGAGCTGCTGCTGAGCCGAATCAGCCGTTCAACAGGTTCCGCGCCCCCTCTGGCGCCCGAGGAGGCCGTCGCTGGCCGGCCCAGCCTGAGCGAGGGGCGACAGCCCTGACGGGATCGCGGGCCGCCAGGACAGGAAGGCAGGACCTGATCGCTCTGGGCAAGAGAGATAGCAATAGAGGAGAATAAGGCTAGAAAGGTGATAAAACTGTGAAATTCGCTCGTATCGCTATTACTGGCGTCGATGGAGAAGAGGCGCGTCTGGTCGTGGTCCAGCCGGAGAAACGGCGCGTCATCGATCTGGCCACGGCCTGGCGCCTGCGCCTCGAACGGCGGGGGGCAACGCGCGAGGCGGCCCGGCGGCTGGCCACGGCTCTCTTCCCAGCCAGCATGAGCGCGGCCATCGCCCTGGGGGAGCCATTTGTCGAGGCGGCTGCCGAGGCGAGCGCCGCCCCAGCGGAGGAGGCAGTGCGGCCCCTCGAGGGTCTGCGCTGGCTGCCACCGCTCGATCCCCCCTTGATCCGCGATTTTACGGCCTTTGAGCAGCATGTGCGCAATATGGCGGCTCGCCAGGGAGGGACCATTTTCCCGGAGTTCTACCAGCGGCCACCGTACTTTAAGATCAATCCCCTGGGCATGATCGCGCCCGAGGCCGAGGTTCCCTGGCCACACTATACTCGCCATCTGGACTACGAGCTGGAAATCGGACTGGTCATCGGCAAGCCTGGCCGCAACCTGCTCCCCGAGGAAGCCCTCTCCCATCTCTTTGGGGTGACGATCCTCAACGACTTCAGCGCGCGCGATGTTCAGGGACCTGAGATGAGCAGCGGCTTTGGTCCGGCGAAGGGCAAGGACTTTGCAACCGCCCTCGGTCCCTGGATTGCCACCTGCGATGAAGTTGCTCTCTACGATTTGAGCATGGTGGCGCGCGTCAACGGCGAAGAGTGGTCGCGCGGCTCAACGGCCAGCCTGACCTGGAAGATCGAGGAGCTGGTGGCGTACGCCGCTTGCGGCGAGACCCTCTGGCCCGGCGAGCTGCTTGGCTCCGGCACCGTTGGAACGGGAAGCGGAGCCGAACATGGGCGCTCGCTGCAGCCCGGCGATCTAGTCGAGCTAGAGGTCAGTGGCCTGGGCCTGCTGCGCAATCGCATCGGCCAGCCGGAGCCTCCCGGTTGGCTGCCGAAGCCGCGCCAGGCTTCCGCTGCGAGCTGAAAGGACTGGCCCTGCCTGAGACGATCTGACCCGGGCAGTCCTCCCCTGTTTCCAGCCCCGAGCAGACGGGGAGGCTGCGGAGCACGTTGCCCCTACCTCTGCCTGCGCTCGTGGACGGTCCGTCCCGGGCGTCCATCCGCGGCCTCCCCTTTTCCCCCGCCGGCAGCCCCTCCCCTCCCGTTGTCTGTGGCCTTCTGCCCCTCTCGATGGACCAGGGAGCAGACCGGCTGGCGCTCCCTGGGCGCCCAGGCCCATCTGCGCGGCTCACTCGGGTGCTCTCCAGAGGAGAGCGCAAGCTGAGCAACGCTTCTCTACCATGAGGAGAGCGATCTCACTCCCTTCCGTGACAGGGGGCGGCCTTCCCACTTTCCTCTCCCTGGACAAGGAAGGCGCCGCATTGACAAAGGGTGCACCATCGGTTATACTCTATCCAGTATTCTGGATATTGAGTTGAGTGAAGACGGTGAGGAGAGAGAAGGAGAGCGCCACCAATATGGCTCTGCCGGAGACCGAAGACTTCCTCTCCCAGACGGGCAAGGTGACCCTGGGGCTGGCGCGCCTGCTGCTGAGCTATCGCCAGGGTGAGCGGTTGCCGCGCATGGTAGACGTAGCGCGTCGGCTGCGTGCGGGCAATGGGACCGTGCAAGAAGCCTTCAGCTATCTGACGCGGGCGGGAGCCATCGTGGTTGCGGCCCATGGATCTCAAGGCTCGGTGCTGGAGCAGGTAGACTATCCGCTGCTCTGGCGCTATGCTGGCAACGAATGGGTGATTGGCTCCATGCCCTTGCCCTACACGCTGCGCTATGAGGGGCTAGCGACGGCCCTTTACGACCGACTGGAGGCCTCGGGTCTGCCCTTCAACATGACCTATCAGCGAGGCTCGCTCTCGCGGGCCGAGATGGTGCGCCAGGGGCACTATCACTACGCCGTGATGTCGCTGCTGGCTGCCGAGCATCTGGTAGGGCGTTATCCCGAGCTGGCCATTGTCACCAGCCTGCCGCCCGGCTCTTACGTCAGCGAGCATATTCTCATCAGTCGCCTGCCGCGCGAGCAGATCCGGCGCGTCGGCGTTGACCAGACCTCCCTCGATGAGATCCTGCTCACCGCCGAGGAGTTCCGTGAGCGCCAAGACTGGGAGAGCGTTCCAGCCAGGCGCCTGCAAGTTCTCGACTTACTGCGTGAGGGGCAGTTTGACGCCATTATCTGGAACCGCGAAGGTGTTGGCAGCCTGCCACCCGACCTGCGACTCTTGCCCCTGCAGGGAGAGGAGCGTCTGCGCGTCCTGGCCACGCAGGCCGCCATTGTGGCCCTCCGCGAAGCCCCCGTCTATCAGGTGCTCACCAGCATCTTCGCGCCCGAGGAGATCACCAGCGCCCAGCAGGAGGTTCTCAGTCAGCGGCGCCTGCCCCGCTATTAAGGCTGGTCCGCGCGGAGCAGGTCTAGGAGCCAGCCGCTGAGGAGGCGGCAGTTCTCTTGCAGCCAGATAGACAGGCAAGTAGGAAGGAGCAGGAGATGAAGCCCGATCTGGAGCAGCGCCTGACCGTTTTTGAAAGCGAGCGTCTGGCCGCCCCGCCGATCGTCACCTTTGTGCGCCAGGTGCTGGCCTGGCTAGAGCAGGCCGCCCAGTGTCCGGGAGACGAAGAGCACATGGGACCGCTGGCCAGCCATCTGCTCCTCGCTCTGGAGCGTGTGCGGCGCGGCGAGGACCTCGGCTCAGCCTGGAGTCCGCTGGTTCATGAGGAGGCCAGCAGCCTCAAGGCGCTGCCCCACCTGGAGGACTGGGCCCGCCAGATTCGCGAGCAGGCCCACCAGCAGCTTGGTCTCAGCCTGCCCGCCGAGGAAGAAGATTTTCTCCTGCTCCACCTTGGGGCTTTGGTGCTCCGTGGTGAGGAAGCCTAGCCTGGACGCCGGCCTCGGGCGCGCATCTCGCCAGATCAGCGGGCGGATCGCTGACCCGAGTAAAGGGCCGAGCAGCGAGGGAGGTGAGGACGGCCAGTCTTAACCAGCAACTGACTCAGCCGATCAACAACATGACCGGACGACAGTAAAGCCTGGCACGGGCCTGCCTGTCAGGCGGCCATCAGAGAGGCAGGAGGTGCGCGAACGATGGCAACCATCTATATTGGCGGCGTTGGCAAGGCCGATCTCAAGCGCCTGCTCGAACAGCGCCGCGACCCCACTCTCACCGTTGTCGTTAGCAACGATCTGGAGGCTGGTCAGCTTCTCAAGCGCCGCAGCGACGCCTACTATATCGGCACCTGCCACACCGGGGCGGGTGGCTCTCTGGGCGCCCTGATGGCCTTTCTTGGGCGGCAGCGCTGTCACACCTTTGGGCGGCAAGCGCGTGTCAGCGTCGAAGATGTGCAGAAGCTGCTCGCGGCAGGGATTCGCGCCTTTGGCGTCTCCGTCGACCAGATCAACGCCATAGTCCCCGTGCTGGTCGAGGCTATTCAGACTTACCAGCCACCGCGCACATAACTTGTCGGTGCCTGGCCCCGGTCAGCCGACCAGCTATCAAGCGAACATAGCCAGCCACGCGCTAGGGTGGTAGTTGGCTCCCCGAAAGCGCAGCACAGGATACTAGACGACGCCCTGTCCTGCCGTGCTGGCGCCCGGCAGCGTCCGCCTGGTTTTAGGGTCGGGCGGAAGGCGCGGTTCAATCCGGGCAGGGGGACGTCGTGAAAGGAAAGGTCCGCTATGAGTCTGCATCTGACGCCCCTGGTCATTGTCTTCACCATTCTGGCAACGGCCTTTGCCGCGCTCCTCTCGCAGATGGCCCTGGCCGTCTTCAACGACGGTGTGCGGCCCTTCCTGCTCGACTTCTATCGTGGAGAGCTGGCGCGTCCCCAGATGACGGCCATCGCCTTCGGCCTCTCGGCGGGCTTCATCTTTGGTCTTGGCGTGCCTGTCGCCTTCTCCTCTGGGGTTCTCAATCCCTGGGTCCTTTTTTTGCCGTCGGACATCCTCGGCATTCTCTCGCCGCGCAAGTGGATTGCTCCCATCCTCGGGGCGGCCTGGGGAGCCGTCGTCGTCTTCGGTCTGAGCGCTGCGACCACGGCGGCTAATAGCCTGCCGGTCAACTTCCTGACAGCCATGCAGCAGATGTCGACGCCCATCCTCTATCTCTTCTCCTTCTTCCCGGCGGTGGCGGTGACGATGCAGTTCGGGCGTCTGCGTGGGATCATTACCTTCGTTGTGAGCGTCTTTGTTATGCTGGTGACCATGAAGTGGCTGCCCTCGGTGTTCCCGGGGGCGACGACGATGGCCATCGGCGTCATTCTGCTGGTGGCCTTCGCCGTGGCTGAGGAGGTAAGGCGCGCGCGCGCCGCGCGGCTGCAGGCTCAGCCGGCGCCGGCCTCCCCGGAGGCGGCTGAGGAGGACGATCCCCCGGCCTCAGCCAGCACGCTGGCGAGCACCGCCGATGATGAGACCTCGTCGATCTTTGCGGCCAATGCCGCTCGCCTGCGTCGCCATGCTCCCTATTTTATGATCATGGGTCTCCTGCTCGGGGTCCTCGTGAATACACATATGTTTGCCGGCGGCGAGGCGACCAGCTACATCATTGCCAAGGGCCAGTTTGCCAATGCAGCCCAGATCGACTTTTATCGCGCCCTCGGCTTCATCCCTCTGATTGTGACGACGGCGGTGGCCTCTGGGGCTTTCCAGATCGTGGGCTTCACCTTGATCTATCCGGTGGCCTACCTGTTGCCGAACCCGATCCTGGCGGCCATTGCGGGGGCTTTGCTCTTTGGCATCGAGGTCTTTATCCTGAGCTATATCGCCAGGGGCATTGCGGCCCTACACACCATTCGCGATGCCTCCGATAACATTCGCAACGCCATTAACCTGACACTGGAGGTGGCTATTCTCTTCGGCTCGCTGGCGGCGGGCAACGCTATGGCCGCCGGCCTGGGAATTGCCATCGTGGGCGGCCTCTACGCCCTCAATGAGGTTCTGGGGCGCCCAGTGGTGCGCATGGCGGCTGGGCCGGTGGGAGTCATCATTGCTGGTATTGCTCTGAATCTGCTGGCCTATGCCCATCTCTTTACGCCGATCCCGATCAAGTAGGTGGCCTGTCTGCCTGAGGAGGGAGGAAGGTGGGTGGAGCCTGCCATGACTGAGCCTGGCTCGCCCGTGGCTGGCTGCCGCCGCCTTCCTCGCGCAGGGCTGAGGGTCTGGGCTTTGAACTTGATCATTCTGGCTGGACTGGAAAGGAGCTGTACTTGTCTGTGGCCAGTGCCCCTGAAAAGCCGCCTGGGCGGCTGCTGGTGCCGACGGCTGCCGGGCTGCAGCCGCTGGCTGATGGTCTCATTTATGCCCATGAGCACCTCTGGCTGGATCTGACAACGCCCGAGGACCCGGAGGGCAAGCTGGACCGCCTGGATCTGATTGCCGAGGAGCTGGTCGAGCTGAGAAGCCTTGGCGTGGCGGCGCTGATCGAGCAGACCTGCCGCGGGATGGGGCGTGACGTGGGACGCCTGCGTCAGTTGCAGCTTGCCAGCGGCGTGCAGATCATTCCAAGCACCGGTTTTTATCATCAACGCTTCCATCCGCCGGAGCTGGCCTCTCTCAGCCTGGATGAGGTTGTGGCCCTGCTCGAGGAAGAGCTGGCGACCGGCCTCGATGGCAGCGAGGTGCGTCCGCTGGTCTTGGGCGAGATTGGCGGCTCCGGAAGCGTGCTCCACCCCGATGAGGAGAAGGTCCTGCGGGCCGTGGCCCGGGTCGCCAGGCGCCAGGAGGTAGTGGTGGCGACTCACGCCCATTTGGGCCAGGGGGGGCTGAGGCAGCTTCAACTGCTCTGCGGCGAAGAAGGGCTGGAGCCGGAGCGGGTGCTGATCGGGCATCTCGATTTGGCGCCGACTCTGGAGGAGGTGCTGGCGGTGGCGCGTCAGGGGGCCTACCTCGGTTTCGATACCATCGGCAAGCGGCGCTATGCTCCCGATGAGCGGCGCATCGCCTGGATCCTGGCCCTCTGCGAGGCCGGTCTGGGGGAGAGGCTCTTGCTCTCCTGCGATATCTCGCGCAACAGCTACCTGCGTCGTCTCGGCGGGCAAGGCTACGCCTATCTGGTGCGCGAGTTTCTGCCGCGTCTGGAGGCGGCGGGCCTGCCGGTGGCCACCATCCAGAGGCTGGTCTCTGACAATCCGCGGCGCTTCCTGGCAGCAGCGCGGGGAGGGAGGTGGGTATGAGCGTGGTGCACCCGGGGGCCCGCCTGCCGCCTTTGACGCTAGAAGAAGCTCGCCGCCTGCAGTTTCGCCTGATCGAGGTGCTGCGTCAGCATTTCCCGGGCCAGGACTGGCTGACGCGCGGCGAGCTGGGTGTCGGGACCGATGGAGCGGGCAGCCGTTTCACGCGCCGTGTCGAGCAAACGCTGGCGGCCTTCTTCGGCTGCGAAGAGGCCGTGCTGGTCACCGGAGCTGGCACGGGAGCTATTCGGGCTGCCCTTGTTGCCCTCTTGTCGCCTCTCAGTCGTGTTCTGGTGCATGCGGCGCCCCTCTATGCCACCACGGCGGTCACCTTCCGGGCTGCTGGCTACGTGGCGGTGCCCGTCGATCTGCACGACAGCGCGCGCTTGCGCCAGGTGCTGACGGGCGACAAAGAGCTGCGGGCTATCTACCTGCAGCATACGCGCCAGTCTCCACATGATCACTATGATCTGGCAGCAGTCATTGCCGAGGCGCGGGCCATCAGGCCCGAGCTGCCGATCGTCGTAGACGATAACTACGCTGTGGCCAATACACCGCGCATCGGCGTTGAGCTGGGGGCCGATGTCAGTGCCTTCTCGGCCTACAAGCTGCTCGGTCCCGAGGGGGTTGGCGTGGTGCTCTGTTCCCGTCAGCTCGCGCGCGCGATCCGGGCCGACATGTACTCGGGAGGGAGTCGCGTGCAAGGCTTTCAGGCGCAGGAAGTGCTGCTGGGCCTGGCTCTGGCCTTTGTCGCCAACGCTCTCACTCAGAGCTGCGCCGAGGAGGTGGTCGCCCGGCTGCGGGCAGCCCCGCCGCCGGCCTGTGCGCGCGCAGTGGACGAAGCGCATGTGGCCAACCTGCAGTCGCCGGTCATCCTCCTGCGCCTGCGCCAGCCGCGGGCCGCTCAGGTGATTGCGCGCGCGGCTGAACGTGGCGCTGCCCCCTTTCCGGTCGGAGCGATGGCTCGCTACGAGCTGGCGCCTCTCTTTTACCGGGTCTCGGGTACGATGGCGGCCAGCCTGGGAGAGGAGGAGGCGTGGCACTGGCTACGCATCAATCCCATGCGGGCCGGCCCCGAGACCGTGCTGGCCATCCTGGAAGAGGCTCTGAGCGAGGTATGACCGTATGTTTCTCGACGCTGTGCGCAAGCGCAATCCCGGGCTGCTGCGCTTCGCGGCCCAACTGCACCGCAGCGGGGCGATTCCCCCCAATACCTTTGTCTTTGACCGCGGCGCGGTGCGGCGCAATGCGGAGCGCCTGGCGGCGCGAGCGGCGGCGCTTGGGCTGAAGCTCTACTACATGGCCAAGCAGATTGCCTACGATGTCCAGCTCGTGACGGCCATCCGCTCCTCCATTGCCGGGGCGGTGGCTGTCGACTGGATGGGGGCCGAGGCTCTGCTGGCTCAGGGGGCCGCGGTGCAGCATGTGGGCCATCTGGTGCCGGTGCCCGTGCGTCTCGTGCCAACTCTCATGGCGCGGGCCTGTCCCGAGGTCTGGACGCTGTTGGACCTGGAGGCGGCGGCGGTGGTCGGGCGAGCCGCTCAGGCTCAGGGACGGGTGCAGCCGGTGCTCTTGCGCATCAACGGCGGCGATTGCTTCCCGGGTCAGGAGGGCGGTTTCGCGCCAGAGGAGGTCCTGGCGGCGGCGACGGCCATTGCGCACCTGCCCGGCCTGCGCGTGAGCGGGGTCACTAGCTATCCCTGTTTCACCTGGGACGAAGAGGCGGCCTCCTATCGTCCCACAGCCAACCTGGAGGCCCTGGTCGCCTCTGCCGAGCGGCTGCGGGCCGCCGGCTTCGCCATTGAGCAGGTCAATGCACCCGGCAATACCTCGCTGAGCGTGCTGCCGTTGCTGGCGCGCTATGGGGCGACCCACGGCGAGCCGGGCCATGCCTTGACTGGCACGACGCCCGAGCAGAGCCTGGGCGGCAGCGAGGAGGAGCCAGCGGTCGTCTACGTCAGCGAGGTCTCAGCCCAGCTTCCTTCGGGTCAGGCTCTGGCCTATGGCGGCGGCCTCTACGCTCGCGCCCACGCGCGCCAGGCCCTGGTAGGCACCACTCCCGAGGAGCTGGAGGAGAGCGCGCCGGTGGCTGTGCGCTTCCCACCGCCGCAGTTCATCGATTATCAGTGCTTGTTAGAGCCGCCCCCTGGGCGCCGCTTGCCGACGGGGGCGACGGTCATCATGGCCTTCCGCTTTCAGCTCTTCGTCCTGCGCAGCTATCGGGCCATTGTCGAGCAGAATGGGCAGGGCGAGTGGCAGCTACTGACGCTGGCCCCGCCGCTGCCCTCGCTCTAGCCCGGCCCTCGCACGAAGATGCGGGCGCCCTGCACCTCCGTCCGCGACACTGCGGCGAGAGGAAAGGTCAGGGCGCCCGGTGCGCAGAGAGCACCGCATGCAGCACCAAAACCGGGGGTGCCGGCGGAAGGAGAGGGTCTCGCTCGTCGGGTACTTCGTAGGCTGCTTGCCCTGGGCTGCCGGGCTGCCACTCCTCCTCTCACCTGGCCCTGGTGCTGCTTGCAGTGGACGGGCCGGCCGGCCGGCGAGTCTCCTCTGTCTGTTAGAATAGCCCCAGTTCGACCCCCAGATGCAGAATGTGGGGATTGTTGCCATCCCGCTGTTGTAAGCGTTCATAGACCTGCTGCACCTGCTCCCGTCCCTGGCGCGACTGCATGAACTGAGCCAGCCGGAGAGCCTCCTTGGCGCTGTGGGCGCTGGCCTCAAGCTCGTCGGCGGCCAGGTGCAACTGGGCCTCGGTGAGCGAGAAATAGAGCTGCCAGAGGACCAGGTCCGGGGTCAGGGCCTGCCAGGCCAGGGCCAGCTCCTCGCGGGCTTGCTGGAGCAGGGTGCGATCGCCCTGCTGTTGTCCAAAGACCAGTAGGGTTTTGGCGCGCTCGTGATGGACGCCGGCCAGGTTCAGTTTCAGGAAAGAACCGTCGTCCTCGGGGGGACGGCGATAGGCCAGGGCGGCGGCCTGCTCTTGCCAGCGCCGACACTGGCTGCGCAGCGGCTCATCCTCGACGGCGAAAGGGGCGTGAGCGACAGCGCTCACCAGATAGATGTTGCCCCGCAGGACCGGCGAGACGCGCTCAACGTACTGCAGCGCGCCCTCAGCGGCCCGCCTGGCCTCTGTGAGGTTGCCGTACTCAAGCTGCGCTTCGGTCAGGCTCATCCAGGTGGCACCGGCTAGCTGCGGGTCCTCCAGCTCTTCGGCCAGGCGCAGGGCCGTGGCGTAGTAGGAGAGGACGCGCTGACGGGCGCTGGGATCGCTGGCTCCCTGGTCGCGCTCGATTTCCGCGGCCAGGCGATAGTAACGGCAAAGCAGGGCCTGCCAGGCTTCGCGGTCGTGAGATGGGGCTTGCTGCGTGGCCAGCTCCAGACGCTGCAGACAGCGATTCAGGCGATAGAGGTAGCCGGCGAGAGTGCCTTGACGGCGGGCTTGCCAGGCCAGGGCCAGGATATCTTCATAGTGATAGTAAGCGTCTTCGGCGGCCAGCTCGCTCAGGGATTGCTGGACGGTGGGCGTCCCGTGGATATCCTGGTAGCCGAGCAGGCGCCAGTCAAGGCCAAGCAGGGCCGGAGGAATGCGCAGGAGCTTCGCCAGGAAGATCCGGCGCGCGGTGTCGTTGAGCATGGCGATCGCCTCCCATTCGCGCACCGTGCGCCACTCGACGCCGGCGGCGATGGCTAAGTCTTGCTGCGTCCAGCCACGTCGCTTGCGGTAGCAGGCGATGACCGCGCCGTGGTGTGGCTGGTTGAAGTCGCCCGGCGGGAAGTCGCCATAGCGAGACCACCAGTACGAGCCAGCGATCATCTGTCTGAGCCTCCTCCCTTCACTGTAAGCAGTATAACCTCTATCTTTTCAATTGAAAAGACGGTAGTTATGGTGCTTCTTTCTCCAGTGACATACTCTGGGTATTGTTAGTATGCCATGGCTGACTTATAATTGTCGAGAGAGATTGATTTATGATCTCTCACCAAATTATGAATTATTGTTTAATCACCGACCCGCTGACCGGCGTGGCGGGCCTGGGGAAACGAGAGGGACAGATGGTGAGTGACTATCAAACTGGCGTGTCCCGGGAAGAGCCATATTCGCAGCCTGAGCCTGTGGCCTCGCTTCTGCGGCGCCTGGCTGAGGAGTACGAGGCGGCGCGCCGCGGGCTGGCCCATGCCGCCTGCGACTACAGTCGCCGGGCCTTGCTGGAGGCCCATCTGAGTGCTGTGACAGCCTGCCAGGCCGAGCTGGGCCTGTTGCTGGGCGAAGCGCAGGCTCTGGAGCTGATCAGGGCCTGCCTGGAGCAGGTCGATCGGCGCCTGGCCGCTGAGGAGGAAGGGCCATCCCCAGGTGGGAGCCAGGACAGGTAGCGGGAAGGCTGGCCGTGGATCCTGCCAGGGCCTGCTGAGAGATCAGTGGGTCTGTCGGCCTGGCAGCATCCTGGTTGGCTGACGGGCACCTGGGCTGGTCGAGAACCCTGAGAGGTAGCCAATACAGGCCGGTCTTAGCCAGGGAGGGAGGGGGGAGCTGATGGTGGTGGGCCTGTTGCCCCTTTAGGAAACGTCAACAACCCGCGGCTCAAGCCAGGGGCTTGCCCGCAGCCGGCAGCCTGGCCGGCCCAGGCTTGTTGCGGGCGGGTTGACCGCAGCCCACTGGCCCGTACCGCCGGACAGGCGAGCAGCCCGGGCCGGGTGGACCCGCTCGCTTCCCCCCGTGCGAGGTGAGGGGAAGCCGTTGCTGCCCGCGTCAGCGCCGTTGGCCTCGTGAGGGGCACGATAACGATACCACCAGAGAGACGGCAGCGTCAGCCCCATTGCGGAGCGCCAGCAGGCGGCAGGTCTTTATGCTTCTCCAACCCAGGCGAACAGCTCCGCTTCTGATTGCCTGATCCACAGCCCAGGAAGCACGCCACGCGGCGTGCTGCTCACCAGTGTCCCCCGGCAGCCTGCTTTCTTCGGGATGTTTCTGGCCCAGCTTGACTTTCGTTTATCGATAATTTATTCTTGATAGAGAGCAGTGGCATGGACGGACATGCCGGCCTGGAACTGCTCACCTTGCCTATTTGCCCTGTCGTGTGCGCGCGCCACACGACGTCGGCCAGCGTTCGGCGCAAGGAACGCTCAGGCCCGATCTGCTCCTGACCGCTCCGATGCGCTTTCCGGGCGGAGAGCGAGAGCGAGCGAGTGGGAGGAAGGATCGGGCTGGTTTCAGAGAGGAAGGCATCGTTATGAGCAACAACGACGAAGTCCTCGGCACATTCTACGGCGACGAGAGCTTTCCCATCACCTGGGAAGAGGGCGAGCAGGAACTGTTCTGGATCTACGACGACCTGCATATTCCTAATCCCGTCTCGCCCATGTTCTTCGACATCGGCGGCTGGTGGCTCACCTGCGATCACATGTTCCGGCGCTTCGGCACCCCCTTCGCCTGCGACTGGATCGCCAAAAACATCAATGGCTACGTCTACACCGCCGCTGTGCCCGCCGACTCCTCCCTGCGGGCCGAAGCCACCGAATACCAATCGCGCTACGTCCCGCGGGTACCGCGCGACCCCGACTATCCCCAGAAAATCGGCGCCTACATGAACGCCGTGCTCCCCCACTATGCCCAGAACTTCCTCGACTGGTGGCGGACCCGGCTGCGGCCCGAAATGGAGCGCAACTTCGCCTACCTCGACAACTACGACACCGAGCACGCCAGCCTTGTCGAACTGGCAGTTCTCCTGGAAGACGCCATTGACATCCATGACCGTCACTGGAAGATTCACTGGATGCTCAACTTCGCGCAATTCTCCTCGACTCTCAACCTGAACGCTCTCATTCAGGAGATCAAGGGCGAAGTCGATCCTAACCTGATGGGGAGGCTACAAAGCTCGCTGGCCGACCGTAACTGGGACTCTATCGAGGCCCTCTGGCGTATTAAAGAGGAGATCAAGGCCGACGACGATCTGCGCCAGCTCTTCAAGCGAGGCGAGACGGCTGCTGACATCTGGCGCGCCCTGCAGCAATCCTCGCGCGGCCAGCAGCTCATTCGCGAGCGCATCGAGCCGTACCAGCAAGAATTTGGCTACAAATCGATCTGGTCGCACGAATTCGCCTTCCCCACCTGGAAGGAGCAGGCTACCCCGATCCTCGAGATCCTGCGCGGCTACCTGGAAACGGACTATGACTACCCGCGCACCATCCAGGGTGTGCGCGAAGACCTTGACCGTGCCATTCACGAGCTTATGGACGACGTCCCACCTGGGGAAGGACGCCAGCGCCTGCAGCAGGCTCTTGACCTCTCGCTACGCATGAACCCGCTCACGCCCGACCATCACTTCTATATCGACCAGGGGACCAACGCCCGCCTGCGTCTGGTGCTCATCGCTATCGGCAAGAAGCTTGTCCAGGCCCGATTGCTCGACGATCCCGAAGACGTCATGTATTTACGCTACAACGAGCTGCGCCTGCTCATGACCAATCCCGGAGCTGTACCGGCGCGCGAGCTGGTCTCGCAGCGGCGCGACGAGCGCGAGCGAGCCTACAGCATTCGCCCGCGCGAATGGGTCGGCACGGCGACCAGGACGGCCCTGGCTTTCCCCTACAACGCTCTCTGGGGTTTCCCCGAGAAATTCTACAAGCAGCCGGCGCAGAAGAGCGACGAGATTCGCGGTCTGGCGGCCTCGCCGGGCGTGGTCGAGGGGCCGGCGCGCATCGTGACCTCGCTGGAGCAATTTGACCAGGTGCGCGAAGGGGAGATCCTGGTTTGCCGCATGACCAACCCTGCCTGGGTTGTCCTCTTCACGCGCATCGTTGGTCTTGTGACCGATGCTGGCGGGGTCACCTCGCACCCGGCGGTCGTCTCGCGCGAGTTTGGCATTCCTGCCGTCGTAGGGACCTCCGACGCCACCCAGCGCATCAAGACCGGCGACCGCATCCGTGTCAACGGAGCTACCGGCGTGGTGGAGGTTCTTTCTTGACCCTGACGCGCAAGAGCCTGCGCCAGCAGATCAAAGAGATTCTGCTGACGCGCATCCTGCAAGGGGATTACCGTCCAGGCGACCGGCTCATCGAGCTTCAGATCGCCCAGGAGTTCGGCACCAGCCAGGCCCCGGTGCGCGAATCGCTGCGCGAGCTGGAGGCTCTGGGCTTCGTCGAATCGGTGCCCTATCGTGGGGCGCGTGTTCGCGCAGTGACCCAGCAAGAGCTGGCCGAGGTCTATCCCGTACGCGCCGCCATCGAGGAGGTGGCGGCGCGGGCGGCGGCGACTCGCCTGGCCGGCGATGTCGGGGCCTTAGAAGAAGAGATCGCCGCCATGCAGCGCGCCGCCGACGAGGGCGACCGCTACAGCCAGGTCTGTCACGATGTCGCCTTTCATCGCCTCATTGTGGAAGCCAGTGGAAACCGCGTCCTGCAGGAAGTCTGGCGCTCGCTGCGCATCGAGGCCCGCACGCTCATCAGTGTCGTCAAGACCGAGATCGAACTGCACCAGTTGGCCGAGATGCACCGTCCCATTCTGGAAGCGCTGCGTGCCGGTGACGGTGAGCTGGCCGGTCGTCTGCTGCGCCAGCACGTAGAATTCTTCGGGGAACTGGTTTTGAAAGGAGAACATGCATGACTCGCCTTGTCGATCTCTCGATGCCGGTGCACAAGGGCATGATGACCTTTCCGCGGGTCGTGCCGCCGGCCCTTCTGATGTACGAGACCTGGCAGGAATTCGCCGAGGGCATTGGCGCTGCCCAGTACGGGGCCACCTGGCTGACGGCCTCCTATCTTGTCATCCAGGGCGACCATATCGGCACCCACTGCGACGCTCTCAAGCACGTCCGCGGCCCCGACGCTCCTGGTCCCGAGGGTATTCCCCTGGAATACTGCTACTCGGACGGCGTTGTGCTCGACTTCCGCGACAAGCCTTATGGCTACGGCATCACGCGCGCCGACATCGAGGAGGCCCTGGCCAGGATCCACTACACCCTCAAGCCGCGCGACATCGTGCTCATCCAGACCGGTGCCTCGGCCTACAACAACGAGCCACGCTATCTCACCGATCACTGCGGTATGACCGCTGAGGCCACCCGCTACCTGATCTCTCAGGGCGTGCGCATGATGGGAACTGATGCCCCGACCTTTGACCCGCCTGTCTGGGCCATGTTCGAGCGCAAGCAATTCTGGGAAGCCCATCTGGTCATGAAGGAAGAGGACTACTGGCACTTGGAGAATCTGGTCAACCTCGATCAGCTCCCGCCCTGCAATTTCAAGGTGGCCGTCTTCCCCATCAAATGGGTGGGCACGACCGGGGCCCCTGTGCGCGCCGTCGGTATCATCGAGGATGAGGGTGAGGCATGAGCCAGGGACGTGCGACCCAACAACAGGCCATTCTCTGGTTTGATGAGGCTGCCTGCTCTGATGTTCACCAGGCCGGGGGCAAGGGAGCCAGCCTGGCCGCCATGACCGCCCGCGGTCTGCCGGTGCCGCCGGGCTTTGTTATCCCGGCCTTCGTCCTTGAGCAGGCGGTCGACCGCGAGCGACTGCTGGCCCTGGTGCTGGAGCAGCGCCACGCCGAAGCTCAGGCGCTGGTGCGCCAGGCCGAGCCACCGCGGGAGGCCATCGTGGCCGCCTATGAGCGCCTGGCTCCGGACCATGGCAGGGTGGCCGTGCGCTCCTCGGCCTGCGCCGAGGACTCCGAGGCCGCCAGCTATGCCGGCCAGCAAGAAACCTATCTCAACGTCAGCGGCCCCGATGAGGTCTGTCGCCGCGTTGTCGACTGCTGGGCCTCCTTCTTTAGCGAGCGCGCCCTGTTCTACCGCGCTCGCAAAGGCTCGCTGCATGACCTGAGGATGGCTGTTGTCGTGCAAAAGATGCTACAGCCTGAGAAGGCCGGCGTGCTCTTTACCGTCGACCCCGTCAACCGGCGGCGCGACCGCCTGATTATCGAGGCCGTCTTTGGACTGGGCGAACAGATCGTCTCAGGCGAGGTTACCCCCGATCACTACGTGGTCGATCGTGCTGGCAACGTCAAACGCGAGCAGATCGTTGCCCAGCGCGTCCTGACGGAGGAAGAGATTCGCCGCCTGACCGGGCTGGGCCTGCAGCTGATGGAAATGTTCGGCCAACCGCAAGATATTGAGTGGGCCATCGAAGGCGGGCAGCTCTACCTGCTGCAATCGCGTCCGATAACCACCCTCTGAGCGAGCGATAGCTGTGCGGCTCCTTCCTCTTTTTTCCCTGCCTGCCCGGCCCTCTTCACCGGCTGGGCCGACGCGAGCCGGTCTGGCTCCTGGTTGGGAGACAGGTCGCCAGGCCGAGCGGAGTGGGAAGAAGGCCCGACCAGCGGACGGGGCCGGGCACGGGAAAGAGGAGAGCGAAGGGAGGAGCCGGATCGATCCTCGCCAGTCAGGGAACGAGCGAGAAAGCTTGCTAGAAAGAAGCTGGAAGCCCTATGGCCAGACACATTCCTGCGTGGTTTGCCCCGACCTCCCTGGAGGAGGCCGTCGAACTGCGCGCCCGCTATGCTGAGGAAGCGATCGTCGTGGCCGGAGGAACTTTTGTCGGCATCCTCATGAACCAGGGCCTCCTCCAGCCCGAGGCCCTGCTGGCCCTACGCCAGGTGCGGGAGCTGGCCTATCTCAGGGTCGAGGATGCCACTGGGGCCGGGACCCCGCTCTTGCGAATCGGTGCCATGACCACTCACCGGACTCTCGAGCGCTCGCCGCTCGTCCAGCGGGGCTGGCCCGTCCTGGCAACCACCTTCAGCCTGGTGGCCAGTCCGCGCGTCCGCAACCAGGCCACCGTTGGCGGCGTCCTGGCCGACGCCGACTACGCCTCCGACCCGCCGGCCTTGCTGCACGCTCTGGAGGCCCGTGTCGTCGCGCGCTCTCCTCAGGGTGTGCGTCTCATTCCCGTCGAAGAGCTGATCGTCGGCCACTATGAAACCAGCCTGCGCCCCGATGAGCTGCTGACCGAGATCCAGGTTCCCGGCGGCGTCGAAGGGGCCGTCTATCGCAAATTCCGCTCCCGCTCGAGCGAAGACCGCCCCTGTGTGGCGGTGGCCGCTGTGCGCCGTGAGGGAAAGCTGCGAGTGGCCGTGGGCGCTGTGGCCGAGCGACCCCAGTACTTTCCCGAGATCTGTGCCCTGGCCGCCGGCCAGCCCACCATCGCCCCGGAGCTGGCCCGCGAGATCGGTGAGCGCTACGCCGCCGCCATCGAGCCACTGAGCGACGCCCGCGGCTCCGCCGCCTACCGCCGGCGCGTCATTGCCGTCGAAGTGCGCCGCGCTCTCGAAGACCTCAACCGCCTTAGCGTGATGGGAGGAGGAAGTCAGCGCCATGCCTGAGAGCGCTCAGAACAGCCATCATCGCGAGCCTGATCCGCGCGTCACCGGAGCCATTCGCTACGCCCAGGACGTCGAGCTGCCCGACATGCTCTACGCCTGCATCGTACGCTCTCCCTATGCCCATGCGCGCGTCTTGCGTGTAGATACCTCGGCCCTGCCTGCCGATGTCGTGGTGCTGACCCCTGATGACGTGCGCTCCCTGGGTTTTTACGGTTGCCAGATCAAAGATCAACAGGTGCTGGCCGTTGAGCGCGCCCTTTACATTGGGGATCCTGTGGCCGCCGTAGCCGCCGCCTCACCGCGCGCCGCCCGCGAGGCCGCCGAGCTGATCGAAGTCGACTACGAGGAGCTGCCCGCCGTCTTCGACGCTGTCGAAGCCATCCAGCCGGGAGCGCCCCTTTTGCATGAGGATCTGGCCATTTCCGATAACGATGCCGCCTACTTCGGCATGCGCCCCGAGCCGCAGCGCAACGTCTGCCACCACTTCCGCATCCGGCACGGCGACATCGAGCAGGGCTTTGCTGAAGCCGAGGTCATCGTCGAAGAGACCTATCGCACGCCCAGCGCCCAACACGTTCCGATGGAGCCACATGCCTGCCTGGCGTGCTGGACTCCTGACGGACGGCTAGAGGTCTGGACGGGGACGCAGACGCCCTTTAACCTGCGCATGGACCTGGCCGGCATCTTTGGTCTGCCCCAAGAGCGCATTCGCATCATCGCCCCTCCAATGGGCGGAGCTTTTGGGGCCAAAACCTTCGTGCGCTACGAAGCCATCGTGGCCTGCCTGGCGCGCAAGGCAGGGCGCCCCGTCAAGCTCGTCCTGCGGCGTGACGAGGAGTGGCTGACCCTCAATCGCCACCCGGCCACGATCCACGTCCGGCTCGGAGCCAGGCGCGACGGCACTCTGGTCGCCAAGCAAGTCACCTGCTGGGTCAATACCGGCGCCTACGCCGATTGCGGACCCGGTGTGGCCCAGAAGATGGGCTTCGCCTCGCCCGGTCCCTATCGCATTCCCCATGTCTGGGTCGATTCCTACTGCATCTACACCAACCTGCCGTCCAACGGCGCCTTCCGCGGCTATGGGGCCACGCAAGCCGTCTGGGCCTCAGAGCGCACGATGGATCTGCTGGCCGAGCGCCTCGGCCTTGACCCGCTGGAGCTGCGCCTCAAAAACGTTCTGGTCGACGGAGACCGCTACTGCACGGGCGAGGTCATGCACGACGTCCACTTTGCCGACTGTCTGCGGGCCGTAGCTGAGCGGATCAACTGGCAGAGAGAGCGACGCGGCAAGGGGCTGGCGGTCTTACTCAAGGGCATGCAAACCCCCAGCCGGGCCTCGATTGTCGTCGAAGCCAACGACGACGGCAGCTACACTGTGCACTGCGCCACTGCCGAAATGGGCCAGGGAGCCTGGCGCGCCATACGCATGCTGGCTGCCGAGCAGCTCGGCGTGCCCGTTGAGCGCGTCCACTTCCCTATACCGGATACCGACATCGTGCCCTACGATACGCGCACCACCTCCAGCCGCTCGACCTACATGATGGGGCGGGCCCTGGTGGAGGCCGTGCGCCAGCTCAAGGAGAACGGGGAGCTGGGATACGGCGAGTGCGTCAACGAGGGTGGCCTTGATCCCGATACGGGCCAGGGTATCGCCTCGACCCACTGGCACCAGGGTGCGGCTGCCGCCGAGGTGCGCGTCGACGAGGAGACCGGCAAGCTGGAGGTCATCCATTTGCACACCGCCATCTACGCCGGGCGAGTTGTCAACCCACCGGCGGCCCAGCTACAAAACGAAGGCTCGATGATCATGGGTCTGGGCAGCGCCCTCTTCGAAGAGATCACCTTTGCCGACGGCCAGGTCACCAACGCCAACCTCTCCGACTACAATATTCCCGCGGCGGACGACCTGCCACAGATCACCTACGACCTGATCGAGCGTCCCGGCGCCGAGATCCACGGGTTGGGCGAGACGGCCTTGCCGCCGGTGCCTGCCGCGATTGGCAATGCCCTCTTCTCGCTCGGCATCCACGTGCGCGACCTGCCGCTCACGCCCGAGCGCGTCTTAGAGGCCAGCGAGCGCCGCAGCGCCGCGCCAGTTTGACCAGTCTGACGAGAGAGCGAGGCAGCAATGGAGATTCATTTCAGGCTGAATGGCCAACCCGTAACGGTGCAGGCGGAGCCGGACGAAATGCTGCTGGAGGTCCTGCGCCGCGAGCTGGGTCTGCGCAGCGTACGCGAGACCTGCGGGCTGGGCCTCTGCGGTGCCTGTACGGCCCTGCTCGATGGCCAGCCCATCTCGACCTGCATCCTTCTGGCGCCGCTGGCCGAGGGCTGCGAGATCACCACTGTTGAGGGCCTCGGCGGTCAGCACGCCGTCCAGCGGGCCTTTGAGGAGGTTCAAGCCTTCCAGTGCGGCTACTGCACTCCTGGCATGATCCTGACCGTCAAGGCCCTGCTGGAAGAGGAGCCGCAGCCAGACGAGGAGCAGATCAGGCGGGCCCTTGGCGGCAACCTCTGCCGCTGTGGCTGCTATCTCAAGATCATCCAGGCGGCCCGGAGGGCGGCGGCGCTGCTGGCCGAGGAGCGCGCCGGGTGAGTCAGGCGAGGTGGGAGGCGGATACTCTTGCCTGCTGGCCCCCGCCTGCTGGCTCCGCAAGCGGCTAACAAGTGGGCGCATTGAGAGCAAGCAAGGGCGAGCTGCCCCCCTTGACCGGGCCAGGCAGCGGCCTGATGCTCTGCTCATAGAGAGTGACAGAAGAAGGAAGAGAGAGGCTCTGCCATGAAATTTGTCACCTACGACGCGGGCCAGGGGCCGCGCGTCGGTCTGCTGGAGGGGGAGAGCGTGCTGGACGTTGGCTTCGAGGGGGACATGGTAGCCTTCATTGAGGCCGGGGCCCCCATTGCCAGGCGCCAGCCCGTCGGAGGGGCGCGTCTGTTGGCGCCGCTGCGCCCCCGTTCCCTACGCGACTTTCTGGCCTTCGAGGGCCATCTCAAAAATGCCATGAGCCGTCTTGGGCGGCCCATTGCCCCCGAATGGTACAGCGTGCCGGCCTACTACAAAGGGCTGCCTGAGACCGTCATCGGACCCGACGAGGAGATTCCCTGGCCGGCCTACACCGAGCGCCTCGATCACGAGCTAGAGCTAGCGGCCATCATTGGACGGCGCGGCAAGGACATCCCCAAAGAGGAAGCCATGCACTACATCTTTGGCTACACCATCTGGAACGATGTTTCGGCCCGCGACGTCCAGACGCGCGAGCTGCCCGTCAACATGGGACCGGGCAAGGCCAAGGACTGGGACGGCTCCAACGTCCTCGGTCCCTGCATCGTCACCGCCGATGAGATCGACCCCAGCAACCTGCGCATGGTCGTGCGCGTCAACGGCGAGATCTGGGGCGAAGACAACTCCGGCCACATGCATCACACCTTTGCCGATATGATCGCCTACGCCTCGCAGGCCCAGACCCTCTACCCTGGTGAGGTCTTTGGCTCGGGGACCGCCGCTGGCGGCTCCGGCCTGGAACTCGATCGCTGGCTGCGCGAGGGCGATGTGGTCGAGCTGGAGATCGAAGGCATTGGAGTGCTGCGCAATCGCATCGGTAAAAAGCAGAGAGGAGCGTAAGCCACTATGGCCTACATCGTTGCTGCCTACTGGCGGGCCAAGCCCGGGCAGGAAGAGACCATCCGCCGTGTTCTGGAGACCATGACTCCGCTCTCGCTTCAGGAACCTGGCTGTCTCTTCTATCAGCCGCATCGCTCGCCGGACGATCCACGCCTCTTCTTTATCTACGAGCAGTACGTTGATGAGGCGGCCTACGAAGCCCACATGGCCACGCCTCATTTCGAACAGTACGTCAAAGGGGAGGCCATTCCTAATCTGGAGAGCCGCGAGCGCCACTTCTTCTGGACGCTGTAGAGCGAAAGCGCTCTCTCCTCTAGAGGAGCTCGGTCGGCGGCATCCCGCGCTCCCGCGGCCAGGCCTGGCCCTGGGGAAACTGACCTGCGGCGGCCAGCGCCGCCAGCCGGCCGGGCGACCGATAGGATAGTCCCGCCGTTAAAGGAATCACGTGTTGAGCAGAACGAAGGCGAAGCAAAGCTATGACCAGGATCATCGATCTCACACCGGCGGTTCCCGAAGGCTTCAAAGGACCGCCTTCCACCAATATCGGGGTTCACTTTGAGGTGCGCACCAAAGTTGGAGAAGGGGCTGAGGGCGAGCGCCCCTACTGGCAGTCCGGCCAGGTGACCATGAGCCTGCACACCGGCTGTCACGTCGAGTCGGCCCTCCACTGTTTCGAGCGAGGGGAGGCCATCGAGCAGGTTGCCCTTGAACGCGTCATCGGCAGTGCCGTCGTTCTCGACCTGACCCCGGTCGATGAGCGCATGCTCATCGACGTGCCGCAGCTTGAGCGTGCCCTGGAGCGACTGCACGCCCGGGGCGAAGAGATCCGACCTGGCGACATCCTGCTCCTGCGCAGCGACTGGGCTCAGCGGGCCATTGGCACGCCCATCTACTTCCCGCGCTCGCCGGCGCTGACCGAAGCGGCGGCCCACTGGCTCGTTGCCAGGCGGCCCAAGAGCATCGGCTGCGACTTCTTCGAGGAGCCGGCGGCCCGTGAGCAGGGCTGGACCGCCGACCAGTTCGTCGTCCATCGCACCATTCTCGGCGCGGGTATCCCCCTCATCGAGGGGCTGGTCAACCTGGGGCAGCTTCCGCCGCGCTGCCAGTTCTTTGCCCCCTTTTACCACTTCGCCGGCATCGATAGCGCCCCAGCGCGCGCCTTCGCCCTGGTTCCGGAGGAGCCAGCATGAGCGAACGGTCCGCGTCGCTGGTGATCCAGCTCTTGCGTCATGGGCGCGTCGCCTCCCATCGTGGCGACGTGCCTGTGACCGAAGAGGGCAGGCAGGAGATCGCGCGCCTGGCTGAAGGGCTGGCCGGGCGCCTGCGGCCTGGAGAAGAGGTCTTCATCCTGCACGCTGCGCCCCGACGTGCCCGTGAAACTGCCCAGGTGCTCTATGAGGTTCTGAGCCGCCTGAGTGGCATCGGCGGGCGCGCGCTGCCCGGCCTCGTCATCCATGAGCCGCAGCGCAACGAGGCCCTGCGCACTCCCGATCTCTACGTTGCCGGCACACGCGTCGAGATGGTCAGCAGCGCCGCCGCCCTGGTGGAGCAGTTGCCCGCCTGGTGCGGCCTCGGCGAGGAAGAGATCGCCCGCCATCCCTTCTGGCGAGGCTTCTGGAGCGTCCCCGACCGCATCGGCTACTGGGTCAACCTGCCTGATCCCCCGGGAGAAGACGCGCCCGGCGCCGCGCGGCGTCTATGGACCTTTGTGCGCAGCCTGGCCGACGGCCCACGGCGCCAGCCGAGGCACTACCTCTGCATCTCCCACTCGCCGCTGCTGCGCGCCTTTCTGCGCCACTACCTCTTTGACGGCCACGATCCCGGCGAGCCTGACTACGGCGAAGCCATCGACATCGAGGCCCTGCCCGAGGGTGTCCTCTCCGTTCGCTATCGCCAACGTCAGCGCGTCCTGGCCTGAGCGCTTTGCCGGCCGGCCTGGTCCGGCCTGTCCGGTCCGGTCGCCTCACCTCAGAGCCTGCGGGTGGAGGAAGACGGCCGACCAGGCTGGTCCCTCATCTTCCCGCTGCGGGGTTGGGCCATGGCTCAAGAAGCGGGCGCCTCTGGAGAGAACTCGACCAGGCCATGCTGGCCGCCGCTCTTGCGCGCAACGTGGGCCTGCTCCAGGGTAATCGTCTGATCGACGGCCTTACACATATCGTAGATGGTCAAAGCGGCCACGGTGGCCGCCGTCAGAGCTTCCACCTCCACCCCGGTCTTGTAAGTTGTGCGCGCACTGGCCTCGATCAGAATCAGCCCCTGCTCGGGCTGCAGCTCAAAGTTCACGCCCACATGCGTCAGCGGCAGCGGATGGCAGAGCGGAATCAAGTGCGGCGTGGCCTTAGCGGCCATGATAGCCGCGATGCGCGCCACCTCCAGCACATTGCCCTTGGCGATCTGGTTCTGCTCGATGAGGGCCAGCGTCCGCGGCTGCAGACGGACCCGGGCGCGAGCGGTAGCCTCGCGCAGCGTCTCCGCTTTCCCACTCACATCGACCATGCGCACATGGCCACCGGCATCGAGATGGCTCAACGGAGTCGGGGACTCCTCTGGCCCGGCAGACATCGCGCGATTCCCCCTTTCTCCTCCATGCTAAGAGGCTCGGTCGTTCTTTCTTTCTTTCTTTCTCCCGCTTTGGCCAGTCAACAAAGTATATCATGGCTGGGAGGAGAGGGCCAGGCGGTCAGGATTCTAACGTTCCTCTAACACAATTCCTACGGAACTCTAACGCTTCTCTTGTGTTGTTCTAACGGCGGATGTGGCATCTAGTATAGGCGGAAAGAACCCAGGACAGGACAGCAAGCCAGAAAGAGAGTCATAGCGAACGGTCGAGTCGAGATCGAGCAAAGGGACGGTGAGCAGTGGTTACTGCCCCGCGGCGGGTCGGACTGAGCAGGGCCGGCCTGGCGGCTGGCACGGCTGCGGCAGCCGTCCTTTTGTGAGCCTACTTCTTTCCCTGACGAGAGTCAGCCAACAGTGAAGGGAGTGTGTGCGTATGGCGAAGATCCGTCCCGTAGGCGACCGCGTCGTGGTCAAGCCGCTTCCGAAGGAGGAAGTGACCAAGAGCGGGATCGTCATACCCGATACAGCCAAGGAGAAGCCGCAGGAAGGTACGGTGATCGCCGTCGGCAGCGGGCGCCTGCTCGATAACGGGGACCGGGTGCCCATCGAGGTGCGCGAGGGCGATCACGTTTTGTTTGCCAAGTACGGCGGCACCGAGTTCAAGCTCGACAACGAAGAATATCTGGTGCTCAAAGAGAGCGATATTCTGGCCGTGTTGAGCTAGGGCGCATCGCTCCTCTTCCTCTTTCTTGCTGGTCTTTGTTCTCTTGCTCTTAAGTACATTCTCTCTACCTACCTACTGGCGAAAAGTTCATAATAAGAGGATACTTCTTAGGGAAGCGAGAGCGCGGCAGAGAAGGGAAGAGAAGAGACGGCTCTCATCGTCAGCATAGTTTGAAAGCGAGGTGGAGTACAGCGATGGCGAAGCAGCTGGTCTTTGACGAACAGGCGCGTCACGCTTTGAAGAAGGGTATCGATGTACTCGCTGAGGCCGTAAAGGTCACCCTTGGTCCCAAGGGGCGCAACGTTGCGCTGGACAAGAAGTTTGGCGCGCCCAGCGTCACCCATGATGGCGTCACGGTAGCCAAGGAGATCCAGTTGGAGGACCCCTTTGAGAACATGGGGGCCCAGCTTCTGAAGGAAGCGGCTACCAAGACCAACGATGTGGCCGGCGATGGTACGACGACGGCCACCGTCCTGGCTCAGGCCATCGTGACTGAGGGCTTGAAGAACCTGGCCGCCGGTGCCAACCCGATGCAGCTCAAGCTTGGCATCGACCGCGGTACCGAGGCCGTTGTCGAATATATCCGCTCCAAAGCCATCCCCGTTGAGGGCAAGAAAGAGATCGCTCAGGTGGCCACCATCTCCGCCGCCGATGAGACCATCGGTAACCTGATCGCCGAGGTCATGGAGAAGGTCGGCAAGGACGGCGTCATCACGGTCGAGGAGTCCCGCGGCATCAACTTCGAGACCGAGTATGTCGAGGGTATGCAGATCGACCGCGGCTACATCTCCCCCTACTTCGTAACGAACTCCGAGAAGATGGAGGCCGTCATCGACGAGCCTTATATCCTGATCACGGACAAGAAGATTAGCGCCGTTCAGGATATCCTGCCCATTCTGGAGCAGCTGACCCAGCAGGGCAAGCGCGAGATCGTGATCGTGGCCGAGGATGTCGATGGCGAGGCCCTGGCGACCCTGGTGGTCAATAAGCTGCGCGGCGTTCTGAACGTCCTGGCCGTCAAGGCCCCGGGCTTCGGCGATCGCCGCAAGGAGATGCTGCGCGATATGGCCATCCTGACCGGTGGCCAGGTGATCAGCGAGGAGATGGGCCGCCGCCTCGATAGCGCGACCCTGGCTGACCTGGGTCAGGCCCGCCGCGTGGTGGCGACCAAGGATAATATGACGATCGTCGAGGGCCGCGGCAATCCCGCCGATATCCAGGCTCGCATCCGCCAGATCAAGGCCCAGATCGAGGAGACCACCAGCGACTACGACCGCGAGAAGCTGCAGGAGCGCCTGGCCAAGCTGGCCGGCGGCGTGGCCCTGATCAAGGTCGGCGCTGGCACCGAGGTCGAGCTGAAGTATCGCAAGACCCGCGTCGAGGATGCCCTGTCGGCGACACGCGCCGCGGTCGAGGAGGGGATCGTTCCCGGTGGCGGCGTGGCCCTGCTCAACGCCATCAAGGCCCTCGATAACGTGAAGCTGGAGGGCGATGCGGCGACCGGCGTGGCTATCCTGCGCCGCGCCCTGGAGGAGCCAATGCGCCAGTTGGCCATCAACGCCGGTAAGGATGGCTCGGTGATCGTCGAAGGCGTGCGCCGTGCTCAGCAGGAGCAGAAGAACGAGAATGTCGGCTATAACGTGCTGACCGATCGCTACGAGGATATGGTCGCCGCCGGCATCATCGATCCGGCCAAGGTGACCCGCTCGGCCCTGCAGAACGCGGCCAGCATCGCTGCCATGATCCTGACCACCGAGGCCCTGGTCACCGATATCCCGGAGAAGGAGAAGGCGCAGTCAACGCCGGCTCCTGAGTACTAGTCGTCCATTGCAGGCAGGCTATCCATAGTCTCAGCGCTTCCGCTCTGGATACCTCGAGGAGACTCCCTGAAGTTCGTGGCCCCTTCCTCTCCCAACGGGTGGAGGAGGGGGCCTGGCTTTTCTCTGCTCCCTTTCCTGCTGCCGCCTCCCCATCTGCCCTCGCCCGCTTCCTTGCTTGCTTGACGCCCCAGGACTGGCGGGCGTACACTTACCCTGGTAGGGCGAGCAGCCATTGAGCGATGCGGCTCAGCTGGCCTCTGCGCTCACTTCTTGCTTGCCTGATCGCTCGCTCGATTACTCGCTCACCCAAGACTCTGCTTTGCCCTGGCAGAGCGGGAAGAACTGGCAGGAACGCAGAAGAAAGGACGACAACGACGTATGGCAACAGTTGTTCTTGTCGGCACGCTCGACACCAAAGGCCAGGAGTATGCCTATCTGCGGGATCGCCTGCGGGCCGAGGGCTGCGATGTCCTTCTTGTCGATGCGGGAGTGAAGGGGACGCCGCTGGCGCAGCCGGATATCGGTCGCGCGGAGGTGGCGCGCGCCGCGGGAGCAGACGTGGAGGAGCTGGCGGCCCGCGGCGATCGCGGCGCCGCCATTGAGACGATGGCCCGTGGTGCCACCGCCGTGCTCAGCGAGCTGTTTGCCCAGGGTCGTCTGCACGGAGTGCTCGGTCTGGGCGGCTCCGGCGGCTCCGCGCTGGTCACCCAGGCCATGCGGGCCTTGCCCATCGGCGTCCCCAAGCTGATGGTTTCGACCCTTGCTTCCGGCGATACTCGCCCCTACGTCGGCGCCGTCGACATTGCCATGATGTACTCGGTAGTCGACATCGCCGGCATCAATCGCCTCTCGGAGCGCATCCTGAGCAACGCCGCGGCCGCTATTGCTGGCATGGCCCGCGCCTATGCGGCCTTCCAACCGACCTCAGCCACACGGCCCCTCATCGGAGCCACGATGTTCGGCGTCACCACGCCTTGCGTCACCGAGGCCCGCCGCTACCTCGAGGAGCGCGGCTACGAGGTCCTGGTCTTTCATGCTACAGGCACCGGCGGCCAGTCGCTGGAAGCCCTCGTGAAAGGCGGCTTCCTGGCCGGAGTCCTCGACATCACCACCACGGAGCTGGCCGATGAGCTGGTCGGCGGCGTTCTGAGCGCCGGCCCTGAGCGCCTGGAGGCCGCCGGGGCGGCGGGACTGCCGCAGGTGGTCTCGCTGGGCGCTCTCGATATGGTCAACTTCGGCCCAATGGAGACGGTCCCCGAGAAATTCCGCTCCCGTCTTCTCTACAAACATAATCCGACCGTTACCCTGATGCGCACTACTGTCGAAGAGTGCGCTGCCCTGGGCCACATCATCGCCCGTAAGCTCAACCAGGCCCGCGGCCCTACGGCCCTCTTTATCCCCCTGCGCGGCGTCTCGCTCATCGACACCGAGGGCCAGCCCTTCTACGATCCCGCTGCCGACCAGGCCCTCATCAGCGCCCTCAAGGCCGACCTGCAGCCGCAGGTCGAGGTTCATGAGCTGGAGATGGATATCAACGATCCGCGCTTCGCCCAGGCCATGGCCCGCCGTCTCGACGAGTTGATCCAGCAGCATCATCAGCAGCAACAGGATCAACAGGGGAAAAAGATGGTTCAGTGAGAGAAGAATCACACTGGCTAAATCAGATGTTTGGCAATCAGAAGAGGCGGCTAGTGCTGGAACCAGTAGCAGGCGCAACCGATCAGCCGCCGCCAGTTATGTCATTCCATCAAGCGCCCAAGTCAGGAGGAGCAGTGCGATGAATCGAGCAGAGGCACTTGCACGACTGAAGGAGACTGTCAGCAAGGGAGGAGTCATCATCGGGGCCGGAGCGGGAACCGGTCTGTCGGCCAAGTGTGCCGAGGCGGGCGGGGTCGATCTGATCATCATCTACAACTCGGGTCGCTATCGCATGGCTGGACGTGGCTCGCTGGCCGGTTTGCTGCCCTACGGCGATGCCAACGCCATTGTTGTGGAGATGGCCGGCGAGGTCCTGCCGATTGTCGAGCATACCCCCGTCCTGGCCGGTGTCTGTGGCACCGATCCGTTCCGCGTCATGCCCTACTTCCTGCGCCAGCTCAAAGAAATGGGCTTTGCCGGTGTGCAGAATTTCCCCACTGTCGGCCTCATCGACGGCGTCTTTCGCCAGAACCTGGAAGAGACCGGTATGGGCTTCGCCCTTGAGGTCGAGATGATCCGCCAGGCCCATGAGCTGGACCTGCTGACGGCGCCCTACGTTTTTGATCCCGAGCAGGCGCGGGCGATGGCTGAGGCCGGGGCCGATGTGCTGGTACCGCACATGGGGTTGACTACCAAGGGAACCATTGGTGCCCGGACAGCGCTGACGCTGGACGAGTGCGTCGAGCGCATCCAGGCCATGCACGATGCCGCCAAGGCCGTCAATCCCGAGATCCTGGTTCTCTGCCACGGAGGTCCCATTGCCGAGCCGGAGGATGCCGCCTATGTCCTGGCGCGCACGCGTGGGGTCGTCGGCTTCTTCGGCGCTTCCAGCATGGAGCGCCTGCCGACCGAGACGGCCATCACCGAGACAACTCGCCGCTTCAAGGCCCTGCGTCCCGGTCAGGCTGCCTGAGCGCCAGTCATGCGCGTCCCTGGCTGGACGCACCCGAGCGAGGAGCAGCCTCAGCTCTCCCACGATCAAGCCGATCGTCGGATGGCTGCAAGGCTCGCTCCTCCTCGCCCTCCGCCCGTCGTCTTCTTCAGGCGGGCTGATGGCCCGGGCCTGTTTCCCCAAGACGGTAGACGCGGCGCGCGTTCTCCGACCACAGGAGGCGCTGCTCGTGCAGGGGGTAGGCGCTGACCATGGCCCACAGCGTTTCATACCAGCGCCGGTAGCTGGAAGCCAGCAGGACTACTGGCCAGTCGCCGCCGAAAAGCAGGCGTTCGGGACCAAAGGCTGCCATGACCGCCCCCAGGTAGGGGAGCAGGTCGTAGGCGCTCCAGCGCTCGTGGTCGGCTTCCGTGACCATGCCGCTGACCTTGCAGACCACGTTTGGCAGGGCGCTCAGGGCCTGGATATGCTGCCGCCACGGTTCCCGCTCTCTGGCGCGAATCGGCGGCTTGCCCAGGTGATCGAGAATGAAGCGCGTATCGGGACAGCGCCGCACCAGCTCAACGGCGCTCTCCAGTTGCTGATGACGCAGACAGAGATCGCAAGAGAGGTCGTAGTCGGCGAGCAGGCGCACGCCATCGACAAAGGCCGGGCGCAGACAAAAGTCCTCTTCGGCCTCGTTCTCGATGTTACGGCGCACCCCTTTAATCAGGGGGGAGAGCGCCCGCAGGGCCTTCAGATGTTCGCCCACCGCCAGACCCTGCTCCAGAGGAGCTGCCGCCACGATGGCCTGTAGCCTCGGCTCCTGCTGCGCCAGCTCGACAGCCCAGGCGGCCTCACTCAACGCCTCCTCGGGCGCCACCACCACCTCAACGTACACCAGCGCCTCGATCGGCAGCCCGCGCGTCTGCTGACGGTAGTCTTCAGGACCAAAGGATCGCTTGAGCTGGGGTACGGCCTCTAACCAGGGCATGCGAAAGCGCTGCGGGTCCCAGAAGTGGACATGGGCATCGACGATGGGGAGCAGCTCATCTGCTCCCGTAGCAGGAGAAACATCGCTCATTGAGGCTCTCGCTCCTTTCTGTGTGCCCTTCCGTCGCCGACGGTCCGTCCCTCCTTCTACCTGCTACCGGGCTGGCTCTGCCGCGCGGCTCAGGCGATCTGGCCCTGATAGATGGCCTCCAGCTCCGGCCATAGCTCGTCTGGGATGGGATGCTGGGCCAGAGCCAGCGTCTCACCGATGCGCTCGGGCCGCGTCACACCGACGATAGTCGAGGCGATCCGGTCATCGCGCAGCGAGAACTGCAAGGCTGCCGCTGCCAGGGGAACCCCGTAGCGGGCACAGGCGGCCTGCATCCGACGGGCCTTCTCCAGCAGCTCCGCGCTGGCCGCGCCATACATATAGCGCGGATAAGCTTCTGGCCCCTTAGCCAGCAGTCCACTGCCATAGGGCGCGGCATTGACCGCTGCCACCCCGCGGCTGCGGCAGAGATCCCAGAAGCGATCGGCCTCGCGGTTGAGCAGAGTATAGCGATTGTGGGAGATCGCCGCCTCGAAGAGGCCGGTCTCTACGAAGCGGGTCATCATAGGAATTGGACCGCCGGCGATGCCCAGGTGCTCGATCAGGCCCTCCTCCTTCAACTGGAGCAAGACCTCGACAGGGCCGCCCGGCGCCATCATCACCTCGAACGGGTCCTGTGAAGGATCAGGAATATACTCAGGATCGTGCAGATAGACCAGTTGCAGCCGCTCCAAGCCCAGCAGGCGCAGGCTACGCTCCACGCTGCGGCGCATCTGCGGGCCGCTGAACTCGCCCGTCTGCAGATTGCGGTCGGCCTTGGTTGCCAGCACGAAGCCGGCCGGCAGGCCCCCCAGCTCGCTCAGGACTATTCCAATGCGGCGCTCGCTCTCGCCATCTCCGTAGGCAGCCGCCGTATCGAGAAAATTGATCGGGCTAGAGAAAACAGCGCGGATCGTCGCCAGGGCCCGCTCTGTAGGGACCTCGTAGGCGAAGGTCTCTGGCATATTGCCCAAAGGCGCACAGCCGATACAGAGCGGCGTCACCTGTAGTCCCGTTTGGCCCAAGGCCCGCCGCGGCAGTGGGGTCGTGGCCCCCGCTTCTGAAGACATGGCCACACATACCTCCTCTGGCATTTACTTGCTCATCGGAAGCGGCCTCAAAACGGACGCGCCATCGGGGTTGCAGCCCTGGTACCATTGCGGGCCAGCGGCCCGGGCTGCCGCTCAGCTCAGATAGCCGTCCAGCCGCCGTCGATCACCAGTGCAGAGCCGGTCACAAAAGCTGCCTCATCCGAAGCCAGGTAGAGAGCCGCCGCCGCAATCTCCTCGGGCCGTCCCATGCGCCCTAACGGCTGGCGCGCATGAAGCTGCTGGCGCACCTCGTCCTCGCGGCCTGCGAAGTCGCGCGCCAGGTAGCCCTCCACAAAGGGGGTATGCACCGTGCCCGGGCAGATGGCGTTGCAGCGAATGCCCTGCTTCACGTAATCGGCGGCGATAGTGCGCGTCAAGGCCAGCACGGCCCCCTTGCTCGCGCTATAGGCCAGGCGGCGCTCCACGCCGATGGTAGCCGCCACCGAGGCCATATTGAGAATCACGCCGCCGGGCGGCTGCTGAGCCAACATCTGGCGCACCCCCTCGCGCGCACAGAGAAAGACGCCGCGGGCATTGACGCGCATCACCCGTTCCCAGTCCTCCAGCGACGTCTCCAGCAGGTTCCCCACGTGACTGACGCCGGCGTTGTTGACCAGAATATCCAGGCGGCCCTCGTGGGCGGCCACCCCTGTCATAGCGGCCCGCACCTGGTCCTCCTCGCCCACATCCAGGGTCAAGGCGCGCGCCCGGCCGCCGGCGGCCACGATGGCCTCCGTCACGCGCTGGGCAGCCTCCGGGCGCAGATCGGCCACTATCACGCGCGCCCCCTGGCGCGCGAAGAGCAGCGCAATCTGCTCCCCTATTCCCGAGCCTGCGCCTGTAATCAAGGCCACCTTCCCATCCAGACGAAAGACCACTTTCGCTTCTCCTTTCCTCTGCGCTTCTCGTGAAGCTCCTCCCGAGGGAACAACCGTCCGCTTTCTCCGAGCCGAGAGAGGCTCTAGTCCGTATGGAAGACCTCACGCATCAGGGCCCACCACTCCCCAGGGGCACGCGATTCCACAGGCTCCTGCAGAGGATCAGTCAGCTTCCACCACTCCTGAGTTTTCGGGTCGGCGGCCATCTTCGCCATATCGGCCTCATAGTCGTCGCCGATGTACTCGTAATAGGCGAAGAGCAACCTTCCGTGACGGAAAATCGTATAGTTGCGGATATTGCAGGCATGAATGGTAGCCAGCACCTCTGGCCAGACGGCGGCGTGCAGCCGCTCGTAGGTCTCGATGGCGTCTGGCTTGAGACCGATGATCTGTCCGACTCTGCGCATAGCTGGCAATCCTCCTGTTATTGTAGCGCGGGCGGTAGGGCTGTGGAAAGCCTGCCGCCAGCTCAGGACCGGTTGCTGGCGAGCCTCACTCAATTGTTCCTCAACCTGTCGGCGTCGGCCTGGGCCTCGACCTGGCGAGCCGCCCAGACCGGTCCATCGGGATACGAATAGGCGGCGATCGAGTCGGCGTGCATCGTCGCGCTATAGCCAGGGGCCAGCGGTGGCAGGTAGCGCGCCTGGCGCATCACCACCGGGTGGACAAAGTGCTCGTGCAGGTGGGGCGTATATTCGATCATACGCCCCTCCAGCGAGCCACTGACGGCGATATAATCAAAGATTGCCAGATGCTGAACGTATTCGGAGAGGCCCACGCCGCCAGCGTGGGGACAGACCGGCACCCCATACTTGGCGGCCAGCAGCAGCACGGCCAGCACCTCGTTGACCCCGCCCAGGCGACAGGCATCAATCTGGCAGAAGCCGATGGCCTGAGCCTGGAAGAGCTGCTTGAATATAATGCGGTTCTGCACGTGCTCGCCCGTTGCCACTCGCACGGGGGCAATAGCGCGCGCGATAGCGGCATGGCCAAGGATATCGTCGGGACTGGTTGGCTCCTCGATCCACAGGGGCTGGAACTCCGCCAGCTCCTGCATGGCCGCAATAGCCTCCTCCACCTCCCATACCTGATTGGCATCCATCATCAACGTGCACGCGGGACCGATCTCCTCGCGCATAATGCGGGCTCGCTGGCGATCGCGCTCCAGGCCAAGGCCGACCTTGAGCTTGAAATGGCGCCACCCCTCGGCCAGGGCCTGGCGGCAGAGGACCCGTAGCTGCTCGTCGCTGTAGCCCGACCAGCCGGCGCCAGTCGTATAGGCGGGATAGCCGAGCCGCAGCAGTTCCGCCTCGCGTGCGGCCCGCGTTGGCGCCAGGCGCTCCAGCATCTCCAGAGCCTCGGCGGGCGAAAGCACGTCACTGAGATAGCGAAAGTCGATGCAGGCCACCAACTGCTCGGGCGACATATCCACCAGCAGCTTCCAGAGAGGCTTGCCCTCAACCTTGGCCCACAGGTCCCACACGGCGTTAACCAGGGCCGCCGTGGCCATATGGATGACGCCCTTCTCGGGACCAATCCAGCGCAACTGACTGTCGCCTGTCATGTGGCGCCAAAAAGCGCGCATGTCGGCGGTGAACTCCTCCAGCGCGTGCCCGCGCACCAGCGGCGCCAGGGCCCGAATGGCGGCCACACACACCTCGTTGCCGCGCCCAATGGTAAAAGTAAAGCCGTGCCCCTCCAGCCCGCCGGGATGATCGGTTCGTAGAATCACGTAGGCCGCCGAGTAGTCGGGATCGGCATTCATAGCATCGGAGCCGGCCAGCGTGCGCGAAGTGGGGAAACGAATGTCATAGGCCCGGACATCAACGATGGTGACTGTCAATACACCACTCCTTTTTACCTGGCTGGCAGAACACTGGACCTCTGCCAGGCAGACCTGGCTGACGCATCATAGACCAGCCCAGACCCGGACCGGCTCGCCTCCCCTCCCCAGATCCGCTCCTCGTCCTCCTCCCTCCCTCTTTCCCGCCTGTGCGCTCCCTACCGGTCGCCGCCAGGCCAGCAGCGCTGGCTGCTCACGCAGAGGTCAGCGCTTGTCTTGACGCTGCTTCACCTGAAGGTATACTATATTCTGTATTCAGAATACAGTACAGCCAGCCCAGAAGTCAAGCGAGCCAGGCCACAAAAGCCCCTTCCAGCGAACCACAAAAGGGGGCTGGAGGGAGAAGTGGCTTAGGCCGGTGCTGACCCTGATGGCCTCATCCTGAACTGGCTAAAGGTGGAGACCGTGAGTAAGCTTCCCGAAGACGACCAGGCCGCCTGCTATGACGGCCAGTAGGACCAGGGGAAGCGGGGTAAACACCACGTTCACGGGAGACACCTCCTCGTTGCCAGAGCGGAAGCCTGATAGGCCACCCCTTTTACGCTCAGGGCGTAACAGAGGTTGCAAACCGTTGTGTGGCAGAACCATCGTTGAGCAAAGCTCCGTAGCGTGCTGCTCCCTGCCACGGGGGTGGGGGAGCCAGCCGGGCGGTAACCCGCTCCTTGACCTGGGCCTGGCTTCTGGGTATACTATATTCTGTATTCAGAATACAGCACACTCTTTACAAAGCTGAGCGGGCGCGCCAAAATAGAGAAGCGCACCGCGGGTGGGCGAGGAGCGAGCCGGGCCAGAACGGGTTGGGGTGGGTGAGGAGGGCGAGCCGTTGGAGCCGCGGGGCGTCTGGGGCCTGAACCTCTTCCTGGTGGAAAAGAGAGCCGGGATCTGAGCGGGGGAGGGCCTGCGGAGACCAGCAAGCAAGCGAGCAAGATAGGAGCGAGCAGGTATGAGGCAATCTGAAGCGGAGACCAACCATTGGCAGGGAGCAGCGGTGGCCGACGTCGTTGACGAGCGCTTTGTCGGCGAACTCTTTGACCTGCTCTGGGGGCAGGAGCGCACCGCCACCCCTACCGTCGCCGACTACGCCTACGAACAACTCTGGAAGCGAGTCATCTTGCTTGGCGGCAGCGAGGAGCAACGGCTCTCCGACGTGGCCCTGGCGGAGCAACTGGGCGTCAGCCGGACGCCTGTCCGCCAGGCGCTGGAGCGGCTTGTCCAGGAGGGGCTGGTGCGTTCCGACCCGCGGCGGGGCTACTGGACGCGCACTTTTACCGCCCAGGACATCCACGAGATCTACGACCTGCGCGAGGCGCTGGAGGTGCTTGCTCTGCGCCTGGCCGCGCCACATCTGAGGCGTGAAGAGCTGCAGGCCCAGCTCGACGAGCTAGAGGCCATTCGCGCAGAGCTGGCGAACAATCCTTTCCTGCGCTTTCTCAAGGTTGATCTGCTCTTCCACCTCCTGATCACGCGCGCCTCTCGCAACGGACGTCTCATCCACTGTCTCTCAGAGCTGCGTAGCCAGCTCTGCATGTTCCAAATGCGCGATAGCTTCTATCCCCGCCGGATCGAAATCGCGCTCAACGATCATGAGCAGATCCTGCGGGCCTTGCTGGCCGGCAAGCTCGAGGAGGCCGCGGCCCTCCTGGCGGCTCACATTCGCCACTCCAAAGAAGGTGTGCTTGCCGACATTTTTGCTGAGGGAAGCCATCTTCCCTCGTAGTTGGAGGGATAGGCGAGGAGGCGAGGGATACACAAGATCTGGGGAGCCAGCCCGCATGGTCAGAGCGCCCGACCGTGGCTGGGTTGGTCCACAGGCAAAGGCAGCCGACCGACTCCGGCTGGACAAAAGAGGGCCTTGGGGAGAGCGAGGGGAGCGGAGCGAAACGCGGAAGAAGAGATCAGGGAGGCAGGGCCCAAGGAAGGGTGGGTGAGGCGATGAGGCCACTGCCACACTCGCAGGGAGGTCGTCATGCCTTCGACTTCGATGGAGACGGAGCAGTCACCGATCATTCGCCTGCGCAAGGTCACCAGGCGCTTTCCGGGGGTCACCGCTGTCGCCGAGGTTGACCTCGACATCTATCCCGGCGAAGTCCACGTTGTCGCTGGCGAGAACGGAGCCGGCAAATCGACGCTCATGAAGATCCTCTATCAGGTAGAGCGTCCTGACGTTGGCCAGGTCTATCTTAACGGGGAGCCGCTCAGCTTCCATGGACCACATTATGCGCGGGCCCTCGGCGTCGCTATGGTGCATCAGGAATTTGCCCTGGCGCCGCACCTCTCCGTTGCCGAAAACCTCTTTCTCGGGCGCGAGCCGCTGCGCTTTGGCTTCATTCGCCGGGGCCGGGAGCTGGCTGAGGCCCGTCATCTCCTGGCTCAGGTTGGTCTCGACCTGGACCCACGGCGCCTGGTGGCTACGCTCTCGGTAGCCGAGCAGCAACTGGTGGAGATCGCCCGCGCCATCAGCTTCAACGCGCGCGTGCTGATTCTCGACGAACCGACGGCCACTCTTACCGAGCAAGAGATCGCCCGCCTCTTCGCAGTCATTCGCCAGCTTACTGCCCAGGGTGTGGCCGTGCTCTACATCTCACACCGCCTGGACGAAATTTTTCAGATTGCTGACCGCGTCACCGTTATGCGGGACGGGCGTGTTGTGGCCACCCTGCCGCGGGCCGAGGTGAGCGAGCAGAAGCTTGTTCAGTTGATGGTTGGGCGGGCCATCGCTAACCTCTATCCGCGGCCCGAGACCCATCCTGGGGAGGTCTTGCTGCGGGTCGAGGGTCTCAGCCGGCGAGGTTTGCTCTACGACTGCTCGTTCGAGGTCCGCGCTGGCGAAATCCTGGGTTTGGCTGGTCTCATCGGGGCGGGACGCAGCGAACTGGCTAGGGCGGTCTGTGGAGCTGACCCGCTGGAGAGCGGGCGCATCCTCCTTGCCGGTCAGGAGCTGCACATTCGGCGTCCCGCCGACGCCATTCGCGCCGGGCTGGTCTATGTTACCGAGGATCGCAAGCGCGAGGGGTTGGCCCTTGACCTGGGGATTGATCAGAATATTACGCTCGCCAGTCTGCCCGCTCGCCTGGGCATGCTGCTCTTGCGGCGCGAGCGGAGCGTTGCCCTGCAAGCCTGTCAGCGTCTCAATATTCGCACTCCCTCGGTCCGTCGCAAGGTTCGCCTGCTCTCAGGTGGCAATCAGCAGAAGGTCGTCGTGGCGCGCTGGCTGGAGACGCAGGCCAGAGTCATCTTTTTCGACGAGCCGGCGCGCGGCATCGATGTCGGCGCGAAGGCCGAGATGTTCGCCCTCATCGGCAAGCTGGCGAGCGAGGGGCGCGCCATCGTGCTCATCTCCTCCTATCTCCCCGAGCTGCTCAATATGTGCGACCGCATCGCGGTCATGCGCGAGGGGCGGATTGTTGGCACCCTGACGCGAGAACAGTTCAGCGAAGAGCGCATCAGTGCCCTGGCAACTGGGGCCAGCGAGGTGACCATCTCATGAAGGAATATCTGAGCAGGAAGACCGTAGCCGAACCGGGCGCGGAGTCAGCGCTGGAGGCGCGCAAGCGCGAGCGCGAGCAGGCCGCTTTCTCATGGCGCCGGCTGCTGCCGAGCCAGATCTCCGACCTTATTTCTCAGTTCGCCGCTGCTGGCGCGCTGATCGTCATCTGCGTCGCGCTCTCCCTCGCGTCGCCGGTCTTTCTCACCCTCTACAATCTCTTCAATATTGTCTCGCAGACCGCTGTGACGGCCATCATTGCCCTGGGCATGACCTTCGTGATCATCACCGCCGGCATTGACCTCTCGGTTGGCTCGGTGGCGGCTCTGGCTGGCGTGCTGGGCGTCAAGATGATGGTCGATTGGGGTCTGAGTTGGCCGCTGGCGGTGCTCGGCGGCACCCTGGTTGGGGGTCTGGCTGGCCTGGCCAACGGCCTGCTGATCACGCGCGCTCGTCTGGCTCCCTTCATTGCCACCCTGGGCATGATGAGCGTGGCGCGCGGCCTCGTCAATCTGATTACGGGAGCAACGGCGGTCTTCGGGGTCCCGGATTCCTTCCGCCTGCTGGGTCAGGGCATGATCGATGGGGTGCCTATCCCGCTGATCACGCTGGTGGTTCTGGCTGTGGCTGCCCACCTGCTCTTGAGCCGAACCCGTCTGGGACGCTACACCTACGCTATTGGCTCCAATGAGGAGGCGGCCCGCCTGGCGGGCATCCGGGTCGGCGCCTATCTGGTGGCCGTCTATGTGCTCCAGGGGCTCCTGGCCGGCTTCGGCGGTATGGTGGCGATGTCGCGCGTGGCCTCGGGCCAGCCCAATTTCGGCGATGGGCTAGAGCTGGATGTGATCGCCGCCGCCGTCATTGGGGGCTGTAGCCTCTTCGGGGGCCAGGGCACCATCCTCGGCACCCTGATCGGCGCTTTCTTGATGGCGGTGATCCGCAATGGGGCGGTGTTGCTCAATATCGATACCTTTACGCAGAGCGTCATTATCGGCGTCATTATCTGGCTGGCGGTGATCTGGGATCAGTTCCGCCGCCGCCGTTTCGCTGCCGGCGCCCGCTAGCCACAGCGAGCGAGCACCGACCGCGCCGGCCTGTGAGTAGGTCAGTGAGTGAGTGAGTAAGTGAGCGAAAGGGGGTGAAGTGGTCCTCGCGGTCTTTATTTACCCGCTAGCTCTTCTGGCTGGCATGCAGGGCCGCATGCTGCCTGCACGAACATGGACGGCTGCGTCGATCAAGGACGATGACCCGGGCGGAGGAAGGCTGGCTGTAAGCTTTCCTGCTCGCCGCTTCAGTGAGGAAACGCGAGAGCCGCGGTGTGCCGCGGTCAAAGGCAAAGGAGGCTCTTCTGATGCGACACGTTCTGCGCAGATTGGTGCGGGATATCTTCTTTCCTCTCTGGCTGTTGCTGGTGACCGGCCTGGTGAGCGCCTGTGGCAGCGTGACTGTACAGTCATCAGGCAGTAATAACAACACTACTGCCTCTGGACCGCTCAGGATCGCGGTCATCCCCAAAGCCATCGGCTTCGACTTCTGGGAGCAGGTGCATAAGGGAGCGGAGTGCGCAGCCTCAAAGCAGCAGCAGGTGACGGTGATCTGGAACGGCGTGACTGCCGAGACGGATGTGACCGGGCAGATCGACCTGCTGACCAACTACATCACACAGCACGTCAACGGCTTGATCTATGCCGCTACCGATGCGCGGGCGCTTTACCAGGTGACGCAGCAGGCGCTCAAAGCCAGCATTCCGGTGGTCAATATCGACTCGGGAACCTATCCCCAGCCGGCCAACGTGCCGCTCTTTGCCACCGATAATGTGGCTTCGGCGCGCAAGGCTGCCGATCTCCTGGCTCAGCAGCTCAACGGGCATGGCAAGGTTGCCTTGATCGAGTTCCAGCCGGGCAGCGCTACCAACGATGAGCGCGTCCAGGGCTTCAAACAGGAGCTGGCCAGGTATCCCGGTATCCAGCTCGTGGCCGATCAGTCCAGCCGTAGCGACTACAACCAGGCTCTGAGTGTGGCTGAGGATATTCTGACAGCCCATCCCGATCTGAACGGGATCTTTGCCGCCAATGAACCGAGCGTGCTGGGGGCGGCAGAGGCCGTGCGCCGAGTTGGCAAGGCCGGCAAGATCACGATCATCGGCTGGGATGCGGCTCCCGATGAGGTCAAAGGGGTCCAGCAGGGCACGATTTCGGCGCTGGTGGTCCAGAATCCTTTCAGGATGGGCTACGACAGCGTCAACGCTATGGTGCGCATCCTGCGTCAACACGCGACGGTCCAGAGCGAAGACACAGGTGTCACCATTCTGACAAAGGCCAATATGAACGATCCAAAGGTACAGGCAGTCCTCAATCCGAGCTGCCAGAATCCTCCGCTCTAGGTCTGGCTGAGGCTCCGCTCTGGCCTGACTGCAGGCGGCCATGACCGAGGAGAAGGCGAGGTCCAGCGCGCGGGGTGGGGCGCGAGCGGCGGGCGGTTGTCTGTCCGGTTGGCGCGCCTTCCCGGCGTGCTGGACCTGTTGCCTTGTTTCCGCGCTTCCCGTCTGCCAGTGGTCTGCTCGCTCTCCCGGTGCCTCTCGCCGCGAGAGAAGCGAAACTGGCTATTATCTGCTGACGGACTGGTTGGCGGGCGAGGGCAGCGGAGCTGGTGTTTGCTGGTTCCAGAGCAGGCTGATGCGGCCGGGGGCCAAGCGCCGCTTATCCATCCTCTGGCCTGCAGGCTTGCTGGCTCTCACTCCTGCCCGACGCCCGCAGGGCCTGAGCTAGCTATAGGTCTGCCTACCTGCCCGCCGGCGCTGGGAGACAGCAGGGGCGCCACGCCAGCCTGACCGAGCGGGATCGGAGAGAGCACCTCTCCCGGTCGGCATAGGTCACCTCCCAGGAGAGCGCAAAGGCTCTCCGGCTGGCGACGCAGTTCAGGGCATAGCGACAGGCCAGTAAAGTCGACAAACGGGACTCTGTCCGGCTCGCTCCACAAGATCAGGGGAGGCGCGATGAAGCCAGAGAACAGGCTGCCAGGCATTCGTTGCTCTGCGGCGCAGTGGCCATTCCCCAGGTGCCGCACAGCGATCGTCGCTGCTGGACGCGGACCGGTCGCAGTCAGTCAAGTCCGATCCCGATTCAGACGCGCGATGGCCGTACTGGCTTTTCTCTCTGCAGATGAGCCGTCAGACCAGGCGAGGCTACGCAGATGCGCGTGGCCTGTTCTGTAGGCTCAAGGCTTGATCAGGGCCTCATAGTAGTCTGCGCAGTCATCGCAGAGGATCGTTGTCAGCTTGGTGATGTAGTCGCGAGTCGACTGCTGATGTTCAGGGCACACGGGCATCTGGCAGCGCGCACATAGAGCTGTCGCCTTGGCCCCACACACATAACATTTCTTGGGATCGATCTTCCCTCCCTCTGTCTCGGGGGGGATCTCCGTGATCTGCTCTTCTAACATGGCTCCTCCTTCGTGTCCATGATGACGCGCTGTTTCGGCTCGTTGCTCTGACCGACCCGACCGCCCTGCGTCCTGACTGACAGGCGCAAAAAAAGCCCTGACTCCTATCGTTGTACGCGAAAATCTGCTCCTCTGTCAAGTTGCCGCAAGCTGTGCCACAACAGTTCAACGTCGTTTGATCAGGCCACTCTCTCCCTGGGCGGTGGGCAGGTCGCCCCTCCCCTGCGACGGTCTTGGGGACTGACCAGCCTGGCCAGGCTGGCGAGAGAGCGTCAGGCGCAACAATGGAGGCAGCCGGATAGCGAGGCAGATAGATCCACTCCTGGCCCCTCTCCCCTGCTCTTCCCTCGCCCTGCCGACGTCACCCTCTTATTTTATACCGTGCTTTCAAGCATCCGAGTTTCAGCCTCGCTGAGGCCGTAGAGATGGAAGACGAGGGCATTGAGTTGGGCATCTAGCTGCTGACGTTGCTGGTCGAGGATCTGGCGCTCCTCCGGGCTGGAGCTGGTCGCGAGCCGCGCCTGCAGAGCCATCATGGCGCGCACGGCAGCCACCAGCGGCTCCTGCCGCCCGGCCAACTGGCGCGGTAGAGGGATAGTGGCCAGCGTCGTCTGGTTGAGCTGCGGAAAAAGGCGCTTGTAGGCTGTGAATGTCTTATAGAGATAGTAATCGATCAGACGACTATTGAGGATAGCCAGCAAGACCTCGTAGGAAAGTTTCTCATCGAGCAGATGCAGGTTGTAGAGCGACTGCATCGTGGCCAGGCCGGCGCTCTCCAGCGCGGCCACGCAGCGCCGACCCGTCTTCACCACCACGATTTTGGGGGCCTTGTAAAGGCTGGCGGGCTTCGTCAGGTGAGAGACGAAGCGCGTTGGAGGGGCGATATAGTAGCGTGTCACGTCGTTGCCGGCCAGGATAGGCCAGGGACCCCTCGCGGCCACGTGGCGCTTCCCGATCTCCTCGCCGCGCGAGATGCGCACGAGCTGGCCCAGCGGCTCCCCCTCGCGCTCGAGGCGGGCCAGCAGGGCTGCCTCCTCGTCGCTCACGTGCACCAGCAAGCGATAGCCCGCGTCCTCCAGAAAGCGCCGTCGGCTGCACAGGGCGCGCGTATGAATCGCCGGGCCTTTGACGGCTTCAGAGCCAGACGTCGGGGCTGGCAGATCGCAGGCGATGGTGGCGGGCTGAGCACCGCGCTCGACGACCAGGACGGCGGCGGAGACGCAGGCGCGGAAAACGGGGCCGCAGTGGTAGACGCGCAGCAGGCCCTCGCGTAGAAGGGTAGCACGGGCCTGGCGAGCCTCATCTCGTGCCAGCAAGGCATCGGGCACCACGAAAGCGAAGCGCCCGCCAGGGCGGGTCAACTTGAGACCCTGCTCGATGAAGAGCCAGCAGGCGTCGTACTGGCGACGAGCCAGAGTAAACGCTGCCTCCAGATAGGGGCGCGCCGTCTGTGGGCGCTGCTCGCCGAACAGGTAGGGCGGATTGCCGATGACCGCATCGAAGCCCTCAGCCTCTGATGTCCCCCGCGTGCGGAAAACCTGCGGAAAGGCGGCCTGCCAGTCGAAGAGGGTGCTCTCCGGCCCGCAGGAGCTGCCCAGAGCGTCGCCCCAGCGAATCGTCTCCTCGAGACGCCTCAGCAGCCTGGGAGTCTGAGCCTGCTGGCGTGGGCTGCCCTCGCACTCCTCCAGCAGGAGCAGGAAGAGCGAGAGACGGGTCACCTCCACCGCGCAGCGGTCGAGATCGACACCATAGATCTGTTCACAGAGAATGCGGCGACCCTCAGCCAGAGTCAGGCGCCAGCGACCCTGGCGGTCGCGGCGCAGGGCCTGCGGGAAACGCTCCGCCCCGCTGGCAAGATACCGCTCGCGGAACCAGTGTAGCAAGAGACGATAGAGGCGAGTCAAAAAGGAACCGGCGCCACAGCAGGGATCAAGGAAGCGAAGGCGGGCCGCCCGAGAGATCTCTTTCTCGCGTTCAAGTAGAATAATAACGCTATTCGCAAGAATATAATCTACAACCGGTATAGGAGTATAATAGATGCCATCGGCCTTCTTCGCTGCTCGCTCCTCGCTTAAAACCAGGCGGCCGTTGGCATCCATTGTCAGCGTTTTCTCCAGAAAGTGCTCATAGAGGCGGGTGAGCACAGAAGATGACAGGCGAGAGAAATCGCAGGGAGCCAGAGGAGGATAGAGAGTCAGCAGCAACTGGCGCAGCGCCGCATCGTCCACGATCAGCTCTGAAAGCGGGTCCCCTTGCTCGCTGTGGCGTGGGCCAGGCGAGCCAGGGAGAGGGGCTACCAGCGGAGTGGGAGGTCTGGCGCCGAAGAGGCCGGCGGGATAACGCCGCGCCGCCTGCTCGAAGCGTCGCAGCAAGCGCGGATAGATCATCGGCTGCTCGCTCAGTCGGCGCAAGCTCTGTGGGGCTTCCAGACCGCGCTCCTCGCAGAGGCGAAGAAACAGCAGGCGAGCCAAGAGCAGCGGCGCTGCCCGGTTGAGCGCATCAGGCGTCAGCGCCGGATTGCAGCGAGCCAGACCCTCACTGAGCCAGAGGCGCCACTCAGGCGCAGCGCGCAGCAGAGCCTCCTCCTCCGTCGCGCGCGCGCTATCCTCTTGCAGCAGCGGAGCAAGCAAGGTCATAGCTGGGGCCAGAGACTCCGTGCCAGACTCAGCAACCGACTGCCAGTGGCCTTGCAGCACGCCTTTCTTTTCCTCCTTCCCTTGCAATCAGCACGGCGAGCAACGAGTGAGAGGTCGCTCCCCTTCGGCCCCAGGCGGCCCAGGACCAGCGCCCTGCCCCTCGCCTTGGAGTCGGAGCGAGCGAGCATAGTAAGCGAGGTGGCGTGCGTAGTCGCTGGACCAGGGTCGAGAGCGGCTCAGGTGCCAGGCGACCGTCGCAGGCGGTGCCCCTGACTGTGAACCTCTGGGCTGAGCCTTCATCAGAGGGGGCTGCCAGCGCGAGCGACAGGTAGCCGGCCAGACCTAGCGTCCGCGGCGGGCCTGAGCCCGGCGGATCAGCGCGTCGGCTGCCACAGCGATCACCAACACAATGCCCTCCACCATCTCCTTCACATCGGTGCCCTGGCTCTTCAAATCGAGGCCATTCTCCAGGCTGCCGATGATCAAAGCCCCAAGGATGAGAGACCAGACCGAGCCTTTGCCGCCGAAGAGGCTCACGCCACCGATCACCGCCGCCGCGATCGAATCCAGCAGCAGCGTCGGGTCAATCTGGCTGGCCACGGCCAGGCCACGCGAAGCCGCCAGCACGCCGCCGATAGCCGCCAGCGTCGAACACATCGTAAAGACCGCCACCCGAATCAGCGGCACATTGATACCTGCGCGGCGCGCCGCCTCGGCGTTCCCGCCGACGGCGTAGACATAGCGACCAAAGGGCGTTTTCGTCAGCAGAAGCCAGCAGAGCAGGATCAGGCTGGTCAAGAAAACCACCGATTGGGGGACGCCCAGGTAGGACTCGAAGAGGACGACCGCCCCCTCGACAATCACCGCCACGATAGCGATCTGCAGTAAGAGCCGCGACAACGGCTGCGTGCGCAAGCCGGCGCGCTGGCGACGCACATAATTGAAGACCACGAAAGCAATATAGAGCACCAGTGCCAGCGTTGGCAGGCCGACGCCAAGCACGTCCGGCAAGTAGTTATTGGCCAGCGAAACGATGAACGGGTCGTGAATAATCAGCGTGCTCTGTCCAGCCAGCAAGTAGAGCAGCAAGCCAGAGTAGCCGATAGAGGCTGCCAGAGTCACGATAAAGGAAGGAATGCGGATAAAGGCCACCAGCAAGCCATTGATCAGGCCAGTCAAAGCCCCTGTGACAAGAGCGGCCAGAATGGCCAGGCCGGCTGAGACGCCGTGGCGCTCGACCAGCACCCCCATCACCACCGCGCACAGCGTGCTGACCGCTGCCACCGACAGATCGATCTCGCCCAGCAGCAGCACCAGGGTACTGCCCAGAGCCAGGACGCCGATCTGAGTAATCTGGAGGACCAGATTCGAGAGATTGCGCGGCGTCAAAAAGAGGCCGCCGGTTGTCAGCGCAAAGTAAGCGGCGATGACCAGCAGCGTTAGCAGCACGGGCACGAAGCCCAGATCGGTGCGCAGGAGCTGGCCGACAGTAGGGCGCGGCAGCCTGGAGGGCACCTCAACGCTGGTTGCTGGAGCCGATTGCTGTTTCTGCTTCACAGCTTCGCTCATGACTGTGAACCTCCTCCATTCGAGCCATTCGCGTCCACCTCAGCACCAAACTCCGCGCCGGTGATAGCGGCTACGACGCGCTCGGGGGTTGCCGACTTCACATCGAAGGTAGCCACGCGTCGGCCCAGGCGCAGGACAATCACGCGGTCCACCACCTCGAAGACATCGGCCAGGTTATGCGAAATCACCACCACGGCCAGGCCCTGCTCGCGCAGGCGCTTAATCAGATTGAGCACCTGGCGCGTCTGGGCCACACCCAGAGCTGCCGTCGGCTCATCCAGGAGCACCACGCGCGCCTGACGCAGGATGGTCTTGGCGACCGCGATCGACTGGCGCTGGCCGCCGGAGAGGAGCGAGACCGGCACGCGCACCGAAGGAATCTTGACATCGAGGACGCTCAGCACGCGCAGGGCCTGGCGCTCCATCTCAACCTCCGAGAGGACGGGCCAGAGATCCAGCTCCTCGTGTCCAAGGAAAAGATTGGCGACCACGTCGAGATTATCGCAGAGGGCCAGGTCCTGATAGACCGTCTCGATGCCCAGGCGGGTCGCCACGCTGGGGCCAGTGATCTTGACCGGCGCCCCCTCCAGGAAGATCTCGCCGCTGTCGGCCTGTTCGACGCCCGAGATAATCTTGACCAACGTCGATTTGCCGGCGCCATTGTCGCCCACCAGGCCGACAACCTCGCCGGCGTAGACCTCGAAGTCGACATTCGAGAGGGCCTGCACGGCCCCGAAGGCTTTACTGATACCGGTCAGGCGCAGACGTGGCTCGGCCACGCCCGTCTGGCCGGGCGCCGCAGAAACTGTCGGCGTGCTGATAGAACTATCTGCCATGTGGCCTCCACAATGAGTGAACTAGTCACACACGCGGCTCATCGGCGAGCACCGAGGAGGCAAAGGGACCGGATGGCCCGCGTGGCCAACTGCCGGGCGGGGTAGACACCCCTGCTCGCCGATGAGCTGGTGATCATGCCCGTTTCGCCTGCCGGTGATTCAGATCTGTCTCCGTCTGTACTGCTATTATATAGCAGGACGCTGGCAGCCGGAACCAGCGGCAGGCAGGCAACCAGGGAAAGGGAAACGCTAGCAGATGCCGCCGGTGCCAGCCGGGAGGCCCTGACAGATCTGCTCTTTGGTGACGAAGCCGTCGGCCAGAACCGTTGAAGCGATGTTGGACTTATCGACGGCAACCGGGGTCTCCAGAACCGACGGAATGTTGCCGCCGTCCTTGGTCTTGGTCTGGCCGTTGACCAGAGAAGAGGTATCCTGGCCCTTGCTGATCGCCGCCACAAGCTGAGCGGTGGCGTTGGCCTCCTTGGTGATGGCCTTGTAGACCGTCATGGCCTGCTCGCCGGTCAGAATGTTCTGGATGCCGGCGACGGTCGCATCCTGGCCAGTGACCAGGACCTTCTTGTCGAGATGCTGGGCCTTGAGGGCGGCGATGACCGAGTTGGCCATACCGTCGTTAGCCACATAGGCGATCTGGATGTTGTTCTGGTTGGCCGTCAGGGCCTGATCCATCTCGGTGCGTGCCGTATCGTTGTCCCAGCCAGGCGTGTAGGTCTCATAGACCAGCTTCAACTCGCCACTCTGGAAGAGCGGATCAAGGGCCTGGTGCGCGCCCTGGCGGAAGAGGATGGCATTGTTGTCGGTCTGCGAGCCGTTGATCATCACCACGCGGTCGCCCTTATGATGATGCTGGACGATGTACTGGCCCTGCAGGTAGCCGACGCGCACGTTGTCAAAGGAGACGTAGTAAGAGAGATCCTTGGACTGGATCAGACGGTCGTAGGCGATGACCGGAACCCCCTGCTGCTTGGCCTTAAGCACGATGGCGGCTGCGGCATCGCTATCGACAGCACCTACCACCAGGATGCAGTCGCCGCGTGTCAGGTCGGCCTCGGCCTGATTGAGCTGCTCGTCCTTATTGCCCTCGGCGTTGTTGTAGTCAACGGTCGCCCCGGGGAGGGCAGCCTTGATGCCGTTAATCAGGGCCGGCTTATCCTTGGCATCCCAGCGCTCTGAGGTGGCGGTCTCCGGCAGCAGGATGCCGATCTTCATACATCCCTTGCCATTGTTGCCGCCGGCGGTCGTCGTATTGCTCCCGCCGCCGCCGCTGCCACAGGCGGCCAGCACGAAAGAGAGCAGCAGAGCGATTGCCACAGCTACCAATCGACCTTGCCGTGTAAATAACTGCATTGTTCGCACCCTATCCTTTCGTAGAGAACTCAATGCCATGAGATCTGTAGCATTCATTGCCCCGGTCGCGAGACAGGTCCGGCCCGGCGGAGTGCTTGCTGACCTGAGCGGCCTGCCTCTCTGCAAATGACTCCCCCCAACCCCCAAGGGGGTAGGTGGATGGAGCCGGCGTCGGCTGCTTCCACGGTCCTGCCTGCCGGACCACTCGAGGGCGGCGGCGAACCGTGGGCATGAGCACATTGGTGATGCTCATGCGTTTGTCCGTTTGTGTGCTCATACGTCTCCAGCGAGAGCGCAGGAGAGAGACAACCGACCTCCTTTCATCTCGCCACGCTGGGAAGCGCGCTGCTGCCGCTGGCGTTAGCGGCTCAGCGCGCTGCGCCGGGCTCCGCTGGCCGCGGTGGCGGCGGGCGCAGCGGCGCGCTCGCTCTCGCTGCGAGCAGCCGCCTCCTCGCGGGCGATCAAGATGCGTTCCCAGGCTTTAAAGAATGGATAGTAGAGTACAGCGGAAACAGCGAGGTCGAAGAACTGCAGGAGGCTGCCGCGAATGTCGCCTCCGGTAGCCACGAACCCGCTGATCCCGACGGGAACGGTGAAGGGCTGCATCACCATCGGCACATGGACCAGGCCGAAAGAGAAGGCCAGGTAATTGATGGTGACGATGGTGACGGGAACCAGCACGAAGGGGATCATCATCAGCGGGTTGAGCGCCATTGGAACCCCGAACGTGACCGGCTCGTTGATATTGAAAATCGCCGGACCCAGGGCCACCTTGCCAACGGTGCGCAACTGGGCCGAGCGCGAGCGTAGCATGTAGATCACCAGCGGCCAGGTGGCGCCTGAGCCGCCCAGGTGAGCGAAAATATGGAAGAACGGCTCGGTAACGATGCCGTGGGCGTGGGCCGGACCGGCGGCGGCATTGGCGGCCAGCGTGCTGAACCAGAACGGGGCCGCGATGGCCGTCACGATGTTCATGCCGTGGATACCCACCGACCAGAGCAGCATCATCAGGATGATCTCCAGTAGAGCTGCCGGATAGCTGTCCTGCACCACCACCAGCGGCTCAAAGACCTTCATCAGCAGGATCGGCAGCGTTAACTGCAGCGTCGCGCGATGCCCGCTGCTATCGGTGGTCGTCACCGTATGCGAGCTGACGAACCATTCGAGCAGCCAGATGGCCGTGATCAAAAGCACGGCGGGCACCAGGGCCTCGAAGGCGCGCTTGACGTTGGCGGGCACGCTCTTCGGCAGGCGAATGGTGAAGCGGGAGCTGCGGAACCAGCGCATGACCTCGCTGGTGAGGATGCCGATCAGGATGGCGATGAGCAGACCCTGACCGCCGAGGTAGGGCAGAATGGTGCCCAGCGTCAGGCTGTTGAGGTTGGTCACAGGGATGCTGGCCACCAGGAAGAGCACCATCGCCAGCACGCCCGGCTGAACCGGCTCGGTGCGCCGATACTGGGCGACGCTGTAGGCGACGCCGAAGGCCAGGAAGAGGGCCATTAGCCCAAAGGAAAGGTTGAAGGGCACCAAAATGGCGTTCTGAATGCCAGGATGGGCCTGCAGAAATTGGGCAAAGGCCGGAATGGGTGGATTGGCGATGATCAGAAAGATGCTGCCCGCAATGATGAGCGGGAGCGTGAAGATAATGAAGGCGTCGCGAATCGCCTGCAGGTAGATGTTGCTGGCTAGCGCGCTCAGCGGCGGTACCAGATAGCGCTCGAACCAGGCGCTGCTCTTCTCGATCATCGCGTTCATGGCTGTGCCTGACCTTCCTGCATCTCTTGCAGGAGCAAGAGCACTTGCTCCAGCACGGCCTCGCCGTTCATCGTCGCATAGTGAAATGGCTCGATCAATGCCACAGGCTTGCCGGCTTCCTGCGCCAGCTTCTCGATGCTCTTGCGCAGATGGCGAATCTGCGGAGCGATGAGCACTACGTCGCACTCGTCTAGCCGGTCCATGTATTCCCCGGCGCTCAAAGCCTCAACGCTGAGTGTGTAGTTACGTGCCGCTGCCGCTTCGAGCATGCTTTCCACCAGCAGGCTGGTGGACATGCCCCAGCTGCAGACAATCAGGACTCGGATCATGCTCGCTCCTTCCCGCCGCACGCTGGTAGCCGGTTCTCTCCTTCCAGCTCCCTCTCTTCAAGCAGGCTGGTCGGGCGGCCAACCCGGAGACCTACCACCGCGCTGCGGGGTCACTCTTCTCTACTTGCAAGAACTATGCCAGAAATCTGTGTAGCACAGATAGCACACTCGTGGGGCGGCTCGCCTGCCTGCTGGCTGGAGGCGGTGGGTGGGCTGACGGGAGGCTGGCGCTGCCTCACATTGGGCCACCCTGGCCTGCATCGCTGCTTGCTGGCGGAGAACCCGGCTGCTCCGCCTGCCTGGTCCACCGGCCACGGGCACGCCCCTGGCTCCCTTCTCTCGCTTGCTTAACTAAGGACGCCTGGCACTCTACTCCCTTTTGCCCTTATTATACGTAGCTCCAGGGGAGATGGCGCAGGCCCGCCCTGCACACTGGCCGCCCGGCAGGTTCGCCCTCCTGCCAGGCTGACTGGGTGAGGGGATGAAGGCAGAAGTCAGGAGCGAGCGGCGAAAATATCGAGCTGGCGCAGGATACAGACAATGTTGTAGGCTTCTTCGTCGGGGAGGAAGCGCCCTACCTGCTCGCCGAGCAACTGTAGAGCATGACGGCAGATCGAGAGGTCGCGCGCAAATTGCTGTTCGACCAGGCGGCGTACTGACTCGCTGACCAGCATCCCTTTATAGGGAATGCCTCGCTCCAGAATGCAGGCCAGGTGAAGCATCAGCCCGGCCAGGACCTCCATCGGAAAATTCTCTCCGACCTCGACTTCGATCAGCTCGATCATGCGGTCGAGCAGCGGCATGACGCGCGCAGGATTGAGGAAAACCATGCGCTGGCTGAGCGTCTCTGTGAGCTGGCGCACGAGGTCGGCGCGGCGCGAGAAAAGCTGAACCTGGCCGGGAGAAGCCCCATGGCCGTCGCCGTTACCAGCAGGCGTCTCTGGGGGGACCTGGTCCGCTCCCATCGCTCTGACCAGGGGCAGAGTCAGCGGCGTCGTGAAGGCTGGCCCCTGCTCGCGTCCGGCCTGCAACAGGGCTGGATCGATAAGCGTCTCGCCCAGCAGGGTGCGCAGGCGGGCCAGGCCGTCGCCGAAGAGCAGATCGGTCAGCGGGATAAAGGGATAGTCGTCCAGATGGGGATTAATGGTGCCCACAACGGCGATCACCTGGCGGTTACCAACAAGCTGCTGGATGTCCTCGCGTGTCTTGTAGGACAGGGTAATGTCCATGCACAGGATATCGATGCCCTGCTCGTGCAAGCCGGGCAGCGCTTCGCTGATCAGCTCAGCAATCTTGCCGGCGCTGCCGAGGCCGGTGAGGCAGACCGAGAGGATCACGCGCCCAGCCCTGCGGCTGGAGCTGGCCAGGCTGGCGGTGGCTAGCGGCTCGGTGTGGCGCTCGCGACTCCCGCTGCGGCTGCTGATGGCGCGCGTCAGGGTCAGGCTCTCGGCCAGTTGGTCGAGGCTCAGGTCGCGCGAGCGCTGGGCGCGGCGTACCGCCTCGATGACTAACGGCGCGCTGACGTCTGAGACCGTGCGCACGCGAACGCCGGTCTGCTGCTCAACCAGCTCGCTCAGCGAGAGCAGAGAGACAAAGTCGACGAGCAGTAGAACGCCGGCTCCCTGATCGGCGACACGCACCCAGCTCGCTACCTGAGCCACCAGCTCGTCGGGAGACTGCTCTAGCGACAGCTCAACCCAGCGCACGGTCCTGACACCGACCAGGGTATTGGCCAGCTCGGCCAGCCCTGCCGCGATGCCGCGCCCGTGGGCGGCAACCACGATGCCGACGCCCGGCTGCTCGCTGCTGAGGAGGCTGTCGGCATGGGCGAGGAGCACGGCCAGGACATCGACCTCGCTGTCGGGCAGAGGAGCCTGGAGCGAATGGCGTAGCTGGCTCAGGGCGGCGCGCGCTACCTCATATTCGCGCGGATAGGTATCGGCGACGGATTCGATGACCGAGGCGGGCACCTGGTGACCACGGGCCAGGTGCTCCAGAGTGCTGGTGACGTGCATGGCCAGGACAAGGGCCAGCTTCTCGGGCAGGTCGCGCTCCAGTCGTTGGGCGGCGTAGTCGACGACGGCGCGGCAGGCGGCGGCCACCTGCTCGTCGACCAGATGGGGAGCCGCCTCCTGGCGGGCGCGCGTTACTTCGTCAGCAAAGCGCTGGAAGTAGTGCTGGATCTCGAGCTGCAGCAGGCGGTTGACCTCACTGTCGGTCAGGCCGCTGCGGCGCAGGGCGCGCACCTCCTGGCTGATGGTCTCGTAGAGGTCGCGCGCCGAGTGCGGCAGCACGTCGAGGCTGAGGCCGGTCGGAGTGAAGATGTGGGTGACCTTGAGGACATCGAGCAGCGGCTCTAGCGAGCGCTGCAGCTCGGCGGTGCGCAGCAGGCCGCGGCGCACATGGTCGGGCAGGATGCTGACGTCGACGTGCAGCTCGCTCAGGTTGTGGGTGCGATAGTCGAGGTAGGCGCGAGCGCACAGGAGCTGGATGTCGGTGCGTAGCTGGCCGATGTTGCCGGGGCATTCATAGAGCAGCAGGGCCTGGATGACCTGGGGTTCAACGTGGATGTTGGCTCCGATGCTGCTGCATTCCGTGGTGAAGAAGGCACGGATGAGGGCGTAGCGCTCCTGCATGGTGCGCTCGGCCAGACCAGGCAGGGTGATGAGCATGGGGATGCGCCGACGGAAGGTGGGCAGCAGGGTGACGTTGGGGTCTTCGGTGGTGGCGGCGATGAGCAGAATGCTGGCCTGCCGCTCTTCGACGTCTCCCAGGCGACGGAAGCGCTCGCGGTCCATCAGGTAGAAGAGCATCTCCTGCCCCTCGGGCGGAAGGCGATGGACCTCGTCAAGAAAGAGAATGCCGCCGTTCGCCTGCTCGACGAGGCCAGGACGGTCGCGCTCGGCTCCGGTGTAGGCGCCGCGCACCACACCAAAGAGGTGGGCCATCAGCAGTTGGGGATTGCCGGCGTAGTCGGCGCAGTTGAAGGAGACAAAGGGGGCGTTGGGAGGCAAGGCCCCGAATTCAATGGCAAAGGCGTGCATCAGGCGGGCAAAGGTGGTCTTGCCCACGCCGCTGGGACCGCAGATGAGCGTGTGCAGCCCATGCGGTGGGTAGAGCATGGCCGCCTTGGCCTGCTGGATGGCAACTTTCAGCCCTTCGTCGCTGCCGACCAGCGTCTCAAAACTGGTGACAACGGCTCCGCTCTGCATGGAGGCCACCACTACCGGCAGCTTGTTGGGTGCCTCGGGCCTGAGCAGCTTCGGCAGGTCCGGCTGACGAGGGACGGCCTCTACCTGCTGCGACTCCCGTGCCGGCTGTGGCCCGACCGACGACGATGACGGTCGCGGGGAGAGGCTCCTGACGGCAAATAGGACGGGGCGGCCCGGAATGCGTTCGACCTTCCCCTCCTGGGCTAACTGGTTGAGGTCACGGCTGGCGTTGGTGCGATCGATAGCGGCGCGTTCCGCGACTTCTTCGGCGCTGAACCCTCGCTTGCGCCTGAGCGCCGTGCCTTCGGGGGCGGCAGCGGCCTCCGCACACATGGCGCGCAAGATTTCAAAGACGCGATCTTTGCGCAGCAAGCGATGTCTTCCTTTTGTTGACCAGCTCAGCGGTTTTCTGGCTCCGTTCAGTGTTCAGTTTAACATCACTTGTCCGTAAATACAACCGGGCGGTGTAACGGTTCCGGTACTGCCGATGCTGGCCTCTCTGACCTGCAGTGAGAAGAGGGGGTGAGGCTCAGCGGATGGCCAGGCCAGGATAGGCGGTCCGTATCTTCCTGCCTGCGTGCGTAGGGAGCGCCGAAGAGAGTGGGGCGGAGGCGCTGCGCTGATGGGGCTTTATTGCAGGCGCTTAACGTTGGGAACATGGCGTGCTGACGATACCGGCCCTGAGAGGGCGGCGCCAGGCGCCTGGCCTGCGTCAGATTGTCCCCTCTGTTCCAGGCGCTGCGATAGTGCGAGTGCGATCCTGCGCGGCGAGCAAGAGCGAGCATGAGTTGCTCGGGGCATTGAGGGGCGCTGTCGGCAGAAGGGGGGGGTCTCCTGCCGGGTCGCGCTGCCCGGGGCCGCCGAGAGGGCGGGGACCATGAAGACCAGCTTCCAGGCGCTCCAGGCCAGGCAGGAGCCGGAAGGCCGGGCATGGGGGACCTTTTCCGATGAGGAAGGCCCTCGTCGGGCCGGAGCGGAGGTGGGTGCTCCTGCGGCTGGCCGGTAGAGCGCAGAAGGTGCCTGTGAGTCTGAAGGGGCGTGAGCTGTACGTCGATGATGCCAACGGGACTGAACCCCCACGGCTGGCTTCGGCTCTGCTGGAGCGAGCTGGAGGCGCTGCTGCACCAGCTCGGGCTTGGGTGGCCGTGCTGCGACGCCAGAACTGTGGGGGAGGTGCAGGGAGAGGGGGCAAGAAGGAGTCGTGAGGCCAGGCCGCGGGGCGCCCACCATGCGGGCCGGGGCTGGGAGATGGTGGGCGCCGGGGCGCTGGGGCGGATGGGCAAGGTGGCCTCATTCTGCGCCGAGGCGCGTAAGCAGGTTGTTGAGGCGATTGACGAAGCTGATCGGGTTCTCTAGCTGGTCGCCGCTGCTAAGGACGGCCTGGTCGAAGAGCACCCAGGCCCAGTCGGCGAAGCGCTCCTCGTCCTGCTCGTGGCGCAGGCGTGTGATGATCGGGTGCTGCGGATTGATCTCCATGATCGGCTTATCGGCGGGTACGGCCTGGCCAGCGGCCTGTAGCAGGCGCTTCAAGTTCGGGTCGATGCCGCCCTCATCGACCACCAGGCAAGCGGGCGAGGTGGTCAGACGCGTGGTGGTGCGCACGTCCTTGACCCTGTCGCTGAGCACCTTCTTGAAGCGCTCCAGCAGGTCGCGCGCCTCATCGGCGCTCTTTTGGCGCTCCTCCTGCTCCTGTTTGTCCTCTAGCTTGCTCAGGTCGACCTCGCCGCGGGCGATCGACTGGAAGGGCAGGCCACTGTACTCCTGCAGTTCGTGCTGCACGAAGTGGTCGATGGGATCGGTCCAGATCAGCACTTCGACGCCCTTTTGCTTAAAGATCTCCAGCAATGGGCTGTCTTTGGCGGCCTCGTAGCTTTCGGCGAGCAGGTAGTAGATCTTGTCCTGGCCCTCCTTCTTGCGCGAGATGTAGGTCTCCAGCGAGACGCTCTGCTCCGGGCCGCTGGTGGTTGACGAGAAGCGCAGCAGGCGGGCGATGAGGTCGCGGTTGGCCTTGTCTTCGACCAGGCCCTCCTTGAGGACGCGCCCGAACTCGCGCCAGAAGATAGCGTATTTGCCCGGCTCCTTCTCGGCCATGTCGCTGAGCAGGCCAAGGATCTTTTTGGTGGCCGTAGCGCGCATGGTGTCGATCAGGCGGTTCTGCTGCAGCATCTCGCGCGAGACGTTGAGCGGCAGGTCATCCGAGTCGATGATGCCGCGTACGAAGCGCAGGTAGCGCGGCAGGAGCTTGTTTTCGATATCGTCCATAATGTAGACACGGCGCACGTAGAGCTTGACGCCGTGGTGACGCTCGCGCAGCCACAGATCGAAAGGCGCCTGCGAGGGGATGAAGAGCAGGAGCGTATACTCGTGGGTGCCTTCCATGTGGCTGTGGACCCAGGCCAGTGGATCGGCGAAGTCGTGCGAGATGTATTTGTAGAAGTCCTTATACTCCTGCTCGCTGATCTCGCTCTTGGGGCGAGCCCACAGGGCCGAGGCTTTGTTGACAACCTCCTCCTCGTCTTTCCCTTCGACCTTCATGACGATCGGCAACTGGATATGGTCCGAGTATTTACGGATGATCGAGCGCAGTCGGTAGCCGTTGAGAAGTTCATCTTCGCCTTCGCGCAGATGCAAGATGACCTCAGTGCCACGGGTCGGCTTCTCGATGGTCTCGATGGTGTAGGATCCCTGGCCGTCCGATTCCCAGCGCACGCCCTGGTCGGCGGGCAGGCCGGCGCGCCGCGTCAGCAGGGTGACGCGATCGGCTACGACGAAGGAGGAGTAGAAGCCAACGCCGAACTGGCCGATGAGCATGGCATCTTTGCGCTGGTCGCCGGTCAGCGACTGGAAGAATTCGCGCGTGCCCGATTTGGCGATGGTGCCGATATTCTGCACGACCTCTTCGCGCGACATACCGATGCCGTTGTCGCTGACGGTAATGGTCCGGGCGTCACGGTCGTACGAAACGCGGATCTTGAAGTCGGCATCGCGCTCGTAGAGGTCAGGATTGGAAAGCGCGTCAAAACGCAGGCGGTCAATGGCATCTGATGCGTTTGAGATCAGCTCGCGTAGAAAAATCTCTTTATTGCTATAGAGCGAATGGATCATTATGTCAAGCAATTGCTTGACTTCCGCCTGAAAGCCCAGCGTTTCCTTATGGGTTTCAACTGGCATGGCACACCTCCATGTTAGCTACGCAGATCCCCGGGATGCTTGCTCTCTCGCGTCGTCTTGTGCGTGGCCTGGTTCGCTCGCTCTGCGGTGGTACACCTCCCCACGGTACATATGATGCCATAGGCTGTGTTAGAAGAGTGTGGGAGGAACGTTAGAATTTCGTTAGTGCCTGGGGTGAGGGGACTGAGGCTGCTCTCCGCCTCGCCTGCTTGCTCGCAGGACAAGGCGCCCCTCAAGGCAAGCCTGCAGGAGATCGCTGCAGTGGCGCTGTTAGAGGTGAAAGTGGGCCAAGGCGCCTGATCGCTGCGACTGGTCGACCCGGCCACGAGACGAGTCGGATTGGCTGGCCAGCTCTCACTGGCCGGCTCCTTGCTTTAGCTGAAGGCTTTCCGTCTGACCAGGGGAGAGCGATGGCGGCTCAGGCGCGGGCCGGGCCGGCTTTGAGTAGCCCAACGAACTGGCGCAGGCCCGCGCGACTGAAGCCGTGGGTTCCCCGGCCCCAACAAGAATCTGCCAGCTTAAAGGAGGGATCGTGCAGATCTGTCTCATAGACACGGGTGAAGCGCAAGCTAAAGTCGCCATAGCCATGGCGGTAGCTCGTCTTCCCAGGGCCGTAGGAAGGCAGCTGGACGATGCGCACCCCTTCGGGGAGGGTCTCGAGGGGACGGACAGACTCTTCTGGTTCATAGCGATACCAGATAGGGGGTGATGGCTGTCCGTTTTGGTCTTTGGGGAAGAAGAGGGGATCAAGCCGCCAGGCTTTGAGATCCTCAGAGCTGAGAGGATGGAACAGGGGGGCGGAAGGAAGTGAAGCGACGGATTCCTGCAGAAGACCTTCCAGGAAGTCTACAACGAGCATGAGGCGGTGAGGAGAAAGCGCGAGATAGCCAGCTCCTTCCTGTTCTGGAAGGAAGAGCGATGTGGGATCTGAGGGATCGTCGTCAAAGAGGTCCTCGTCAAGATGCAGGAGCCGAAGCTCGACGAAGAGCGGACTGGCGGGTCCCAGCAGACGGTAGCCGATTACATCAGCCGTCCAGTCCATTATATGCGCCAGATAAAGGGATGAGCTAAAAATCAGATAGCGCCAGCCCTGGGCCTGCGAGCGGTCTAATCTGAAGAAGGCAATATCATCGGAGGAAAGGGGATCAAGTTGTTCTTCCTGGTTCATGCTGTGACTATGCTCCTTTCTTGCCGGGACCGAGAAGTCGGCCCCGGCAGGTTACAGCCTGGCCACGCCGCGCTGCCCTGATTGATAATGCTACTGTGGACGGCCAAACTTCCAGCGCTCGCACTTGAGCGTTCTGAACACCCGGCGGAGGCCGGCCGCTCCCAGCTCGCTCGGATCAGCGGCCAGGACAGGTGTGTCGGTTATGCCGGCCTGCTTGAGCGCGGCGAGCAGCCGGTTGTCGAGTGTATACCATGCTCCATTGTCGAGATAGGCAGGGTCTCCGCGCAAGCCGCCGCGGGAAAGCGGACCCCAGGCATCCATCTCTGGAACCTTGCGAAAGACACGGATGGGCAACAGGTCATCAGGAGTAAGCCTCCCGCTGCGAAGCGCCGCTGTCAGATCAGCGCTTCCCAGCAGGCGAGGGCTGGCAAGCTCCCGACCATCTCCCGAGAAAGAGGCTGTGGCAGGCTCTGAGAGAGGGCTAAAAGCCGGTGGGCGGCTGGCCAGCCCCAGCCGCTCCAGGCGAGCGTGGAGCAGCTCGAGGAGTGCGCGCAAACCTGCCTGGCTGAAGCCGAGCGTGCCTCGTCCCTGGGAGGAGTCTTCTAGCTCGAAAGTGGGCTTGCCCAGGTCTTCAGGATAGACGCGCGTGAACACGAGATGATCGAGATCGCCAGTCGCATCGCTGGGAGACCACCAGGGTATGGCAACCAAACGCTGGCCCTCTGGAAGGCTTTCCCGAGAGCGGACCCCAGGCTCAGGGTCATAGCGGTACCAGTAGGGACGGGCGGTCAGAGGACCAGCGGAGGCAGGAATCTCGGGCTCATAAGCGAGGAGAGAAGCATGCAAGTGCCAGAAGCGCAGCTCATCGCGTCCAAGAGGAGAGAAGCTGGTCAGGTCGGCTTCACCCTGGGCTGTCGACCCGTCTGCGAGCAGTCGCTCCAAAAAGCCAGTCAGCAGAGCCAGGCGTGGGGGATTCAGCCGTAGATACCCATCGGCCTCTTGCTCAGCCTGGAAAGAGGAGGGATGGCTGCCACTGGTAGTAGAGAGTGACGCCGGGGAAGGGAGCCACTCAAGATCGATATGCAAGAGGCGCAACTCTATGAAAAGAGGGGAAGAGCCGTCAAAGGTGCGGTAACCGAGCACATCCCAGGCGTCGTAGAGCGGCGGGTCGAAGGTTAAGTAATGCCAGCCCTGAGCCTGCGAGCGCTGCAGGCCCAGCCAGGAGGCCAGTTCGATGGGGACAGGAACGAGATTTTCGGCGAGCACGAGCATAGTGTACCTCCCCATGCCTGTCAGGATAGGCTTCACTCCTCTTGTTTTATCTTAGATCGACGGATTGTCCTCTATTAGGAGTGGTGAACTTCCAACGCTGGTCGTGTATGTCTTTCAAGGCTTGATCACTGGTATCGAGATCGGGGACGAGCACAGTGATCTCCTCTACATTCGCCTCCTTGAAGGTATAGAGACGACGATTATCGAGAGTATACCACTGGCCATCTTCCAGGTTAGTTGGGTTGCCTGTGAAGGGACCGCGGCGGGGATGAGGACCCCGGAGAGGACCCCAGTTATTCATCTCTGGAGTCTTCTGGAAGACGTGGATGGGAGGTAAGTCGTCTGGATTCAAGGTTCCTTGGCGAATTGCCTGGATATTATCCATGACGGTATAGCCCGGGCCCCGACTCCTGATTGTGCTCTGTGTATAGCGAATCTGCTGCGGGTTCATCCGGGCGGACTTCCAGCCGGGGTTATCATCATTTCCGATGGGAAGGCCATTCCCCCTACCCGGAGGGCCATCGCCCTCAAGGTGAATTATACCATTAGCATCATCTTTGATCAGCTCTTCCTCAACCCTGGTGGCTTCCTTGCCCTCGGCTCCGCTGAAGAGCCTGTCGAGCAGGTGCTCGCTCTCCGGGCCTGCCTTGCCTAGTAGCTTCGAGAGGCCTTCTTGTAGACCTTTCTCGAGGAGGTCCTTCACCCCTGTCTCCAACAGGTCCTTCAGGAGAGTTTTCTCTGCCAGTTTGAAGACCCCCTTCATCGCCAGGGAGCCGATATCGGCACCGGGGATGAACATGGTGATATCCAGGACTGCCGTCAGGGCAATCATGCCGATGGCCATCGCTCGCTCCTGGGGTAAGGCATTGGGATCACAGAGAATGGCCACCGATCCCATGATGTCACTGATGCCAAAGACCTGGTCGATGATGCTATTGAGGAGCCGGTCGCCCTGGTTAAAGATGCGAAAAACCTCTTCCTGGGTCTGAGCGGCCCAGCGAGCCAGCACCGGCTCGACGGCTGCCAGAGCAGCCAGTGCGTCGCCAACCAGGTGGCCTAGCTCGGACGCCTCCTGCTGGACATCGGTGAGGGCAGCGCTGAAGTGGAGGTGGAAGATATCACTGAAGAATTGGCCTCCAGTCCGCTCTATCTCGTGAACGGTTCGGCGCAAATCCTCACAGACGGCGTGAATGGGTGACTCCCCTTCGCGGACGATCAGGTCCGGCGTGAGTCGATCCATGATGTGGTTTACCAGGGTGAGATAGGGGCCAATGAGGGAGTCGGTCAGGTGAGCAGCATCGCGCACGAGCTGTGCGCCTTGCTCGTGGAGATCGGCTAACTGCCTGATTGAGTCCGTAATGTTTTTTGTGTACTGGTGTTGCTTGACGACTGTTCCTCCGAACGCGACGGAGGCGCGATTGCCCAGAACACTTGTTAACGATTGGCTCTGTTGAAGAAGAAGGTCATTAGCCTCGGCGTGCTGGCTGGCAAGTGCGCGCCAGTGATGGGCCACTTCCTCTAGCGGGCGGGCCAGCTCTTCGGCGAAGAGCATGACCGGATTCTGAAACTCGATGCGACTCATCCTGCACTCCTTCCGCAGATCTGATCAGGGTTAGCCGGAGGTGGGGTGGTCTCCGAAGGTCTGGGCCATCTCTTGATCAAGCTGCTCGGCCGCCTTGGCAGCTAACTGCAGGAAGGTGCTCAGGCGATCGCGAATCTCCATTGAGCGGTCCAGAAAGGCTTGTATGCGCTTGATCTGCCAGAAGGCTTGATCGTAGAGCGGCTGGGGCAGCTGCTGGCTGACAGCATCGATCTGATCTAGCAGGCTGGGGGTCTGCCGCTTGAGAGCCTCTGTCTGCGAGGAGATATGCTGCGAGACCTGCTGCAGGCTCGCCGGGTCAAAGATGATCAGGTCGCTCATGGATGTGTCCTCTAGTTGTGCGCTGTCCGTATCTGGACAGGACAGACTGTGTGTTGCTCTTCTACCATTGCCATTGTCGCTTTGAGGTAGATCAATAAGTTCCTCCCTAGACGTTGCTGGTAATATTCTCATTGATCTATCTTCTGGTGAGTTTAGCATAGCAGATCGATAAATGAAATAGTTGCCAGGTGGGATGCTGTGGAGTGCTTTTCCTGACTTGTCTCTCCAACTTGCAGGATTGTCTCTGGCAGTGAGAACAAATGGCTACCCGCTCTGCTTGAATCTCCGTTGCTATATCTGATTACTCCTCTTCTCTCTGTCCAGGAGAGCGATTAAAGGTCTGCTCTTATGGTTGCATTTTGCCTTTCTGGCTTCCGGCCTTTTTTATGTGCTTCGTTGAGGGGTAAGATTGGCAACTAATCCGGTTAATGCTCAGGGGCATGGTGCGAGGCCCGGGTGGGCAGCTGTTTCGACTGAATCTCGCTCAGCTGCTGGAGGCTGTCCCATGGAAATGATCATTCTTCCTGTACAGCTTGAGTAGTTTAAGGGAGAACGCGGGCTGGTGGAGAGGGAGATCCAGGTCAGGGAGGGAGGCTCTCCACCAGCCTCTCCTCTCTTGCGAGGAGGCTTGATGATCAGGTAGGAGAAGCCTGCCAGGCCGCCAGGAATCGACCGACAGGCCAGAGATCGACAGAGAAGTCGGAGGAGGAGACGAGCAGGGAGCCGTCGGGAGACCAGGCACAGGGAGTGGCGAGAGGGAGCTGGAGGAGGAGCTGGCCGGTGAGGACGGAGCGGATCTCGAGGGATTGGGGTCCGCTGAAAGCGAGCAGGGAGCCGTCAGGAGACCAGACCAGGGAGTCGGAGAAGAAGGCGCGCCAGCAGTGCAGGAGGCGTTCGGAGGAAGGATCCCAGACGTGGATGAGGTAGGCGCCTACGCCGAGGGAGAGGTTTTCGGAGGAGGAG